>CAYVTY010000125.1:0-1531 GCA_964454995.1 uncultured Methanoregula sp. | reverse complement strand
CTGCCAGGCCGGCGGCCCGGGGCGGAGCGTCTTCCTGGACATGGAGTTTCAGCCCTGCCACGCCCAGCAGGGCGCAGAGGGCCGCCGCGATCCAGAAACGCACCACGATCTTGTCTTCCGGCCAGCCGCGAAACTGGAAATGATGGTGCAGCGGAGCGCAGAGAAACAACCGCCGCCGCCGCCATTTGTAGAAGGCCACTTGCAGGATGACGCTGCCGGCCTCGACCACGAACACCCCGCCCACCACCAGCAGCAGCAGTTCTTGGCGGGCGACTACGGCCAGCAGTCCCAGCAGCCCGCCCAAGGGCAGCGCGCCGGTATTGCCCATGAAGACCTGGGCCGGATGACAATTGAACCAGAGGAAGCCGGCCATGCCGCCAATCATGCCGGCCGCCAGCACCGACATTTCGCCGCAGCCGGGAATGTGCGGCACGCTCAGATAGGCGGCCCATTGGGCGTGACCGGCGGCATAAGTCACAAGCGTCATCGCGGCCGTAGCGCATACCAAGCAACCGCCCGCCAGACCGTCCAGGCCGTCGGTCAGATTTACCGCATTTGACGCGCCGACGATTACCAGCACCGCCAGCGGAATGAACCACAACCCTAGGCTTATGCCGCAGCCACTGAGCGGCGGCGGCAGGACCAGTCCGTCGGGCAGCGCGGCGTGATCGGGATATATTGCGACCGCGGCGACCAGGGCCACCAGCAGTTGCCCAGCGAGTTTTGCGCGCGGCGATATGCCGTTGCCGGGCGTGCGCAGCTTGACCAGATCGTCGATGACCCCGACGAGTGTCAACCCGCCAACGACCCACAGGGCCAGCAGTATGTAGCGATTCGAGAGGTCGCCAAACAAAAGCGTGCCGCCGATCAGCCCGGCGATAATGAACAAGCCGCCCATGGTGGGCGTAGATTGTTTGTCTTGATGCAGGCGACAGACATCCGGCGAATCGCCCTTGATTGGCTCGCGGAATCGCCGCCGCAGCCAGCCGATCAGGCGTGGTCCCAGGAGCACGGCCACCGCGAAGCTGACGATGGCCGCCAGGCTGGCGCGCAGCGTGATCTTCGCAAAGGCGGGCGTCTGCAACAGACGTGCCGCCTCGGGCAGAATCGACGCCAGGATGTGGAAGAGCCAGAGGAGCATGAAAGAAGGTTTTCAGTTTTCGGTTTTCGGTATGGCGGTCACAGCAACCGAAAACCGAAAACCGAAAACCGAACACTCTTTCCTAATCCCTGAGCTGCCGGGACGACGCGGTTGCGCCGCCCCGGCGCTCAGTCGAGAATCTCATCGCGAAGCTCTCGCCAACGCGGTTGACCCAGTAACCAACAGTCGGCGAGTTTGTTGCTCCTACCCAAGGAGGGAAGGGTAGCGCCGAATTCCCGCAAACTCGACGCAAACGATGAGACTCTCCAAATGGTTCCGTTACTTCCAAAGGGGACAGTCCCATTTTCGTCGAACGAAAATTCGGGACAGTCCCCACCAGACAAGTCGTTAGGCACTGCGGCGTTGCGGGTAACGCTCCAGGGCCTCGAT
>CAYVTY010000124.1:0-1586 GCA_964454995.1 uncultured Methanoregula sp. | reverse complement strand
AAAGCGCTTATCAATTAGTATTATCATGACTGCCTACGGCGTTTCGAGCATGTTCTTCCACGAATATACATCAGAGGAGATCTTCTCGTTTGCTGCACAGGCAGGTCTTGACGGGGTCGAGTACTGGCTGGAGACACCGCATTTCTGGCTTCGAGATCTCCCAGCAGACGAGGTGATCGCCTGCCGTCGGGCCCATTCAGAGATCGTTACGCTCACCGTCCACACGCCGGTTCTCGACCTGAATCCCTGTTCTATCAATCCCGACGTCGCAGAGATATCGGTTGCCTACGCAGTCCGGTCTCTTGACATAGCGCAGAAACTGGGGGCGAGCGTCCTCACGGTCCACCCCGGGCGGAGGACGGCAAAACGTCCCCCGGGCGAGGCGGATCTCGCCCGGTTCGACCACTATATCGCGGCGCTCCGCGAAGCCGCCTTCAAGGACAAGATCACCGTAGCGCTTGAAAACATGGAACCTGCCATCAATTCTCTGATCTGCACGCCAGAACGGATGCGGGACGTGCTCGATTCTGAACCATGGCTTAAGTTCACGCTCGATACCTCCCATGCGCTCGCGGCATCCGAGGAGACTGTGATGCAGTATATCGATCTCTGCGCAGACCGGCTTGCAAACGTGCACATCAGCCGTGCTGAAAACGGGAGGCTCCATCTCCCTCTGGACCGGAGCCCGGTCATCGACCGGATCCTCATGAAGCTCCTCGACCACCACTACCGAGGTGGCCTGATGCTTGAGATCGATGACCTCAATTTTGAAAGACCGCTTCCGGCTGAGGAGAAGTGCGCGATCCTCGCAAGGGATAATGCGTTTATGAGGGAATGTATGGATCCGGACGAAAAATGACCCCGATGTCCGTTGGTTTTATTTAATCACATTTCCCATAGCTGATGTATAAGAACGACTATGAACCAAAGATGCTGGCGTGTTTTTACACGGCGTGAAACAGGATGATTGAGAATCTTTTTTATCTGCTGCTCTTCATCGTCTGCATCCTGCTCTCCGCGTTTTTTTCCAGCTCGGAAGTCGCCCTGATCTCGATCACCAAAGCAAGGGTGCGGACGCTCGTGAACGACAACAAGCCCGGCGCCCTTGCCCTTGCTACCTTAAAGGAGAACCCGGATCACTTCCTGACCACGATCCTGATAGGAAACACTATCGTCAACATCGGTGCCGCTGCCATCGCAACCGCGATTGCAATCAGCGTCTTTGGCAGTATCGGTGTCGGGATCGCCACCGGGTTTGTCGTGATCGTCCTCCTGATCTTTGGCGAGATCGGCCCGAAAATCTATGCCAGCCGGGCCCCGGACACATTCCCCCGGACCGTGGCGCCCATCATCCTTTTCCTCTCGCACATTCTCTCACCTGTTCTCTGGGTTGTCGACCGGGTGAGCCCGTCCCTTGGCATCGGAAGGGACGCGACCGAACCCGCAGTAACGGAAGATGAAATCAAGGAATGGATCGATGTGGGTAAGGAAGAGGGTACGATCGAGCAGGACGAGAAAGAGATGCTCTATTCGGTGCTCGAGTTCGGGGACACCACTGCCCGGGAGATCATGACCCCCCGCGTTGA
>CAYVTY010000123.1:0-1595 GCA_964454995.1 uncultured Methanoregula sp. | reverse complement strand
CATCACCGGATTTTTTCTCTGGGTTTTTTATAGCCCCAGCGCACAAACGGCTTGGGAAAGCGTCTATTACGTGCAACATGAAATGGCTGGCGGCTGGCTTTTGCGGGCGATTCATCATTATTCCGCCCATGTGATGCTCGCCCTGCTGATTCTTTATGTTGTGCAAAGCATTTTTACCCGGGCATATCGCGCCCCGCGCGAATTGGAATTTTGGGTCGTCGTCGGTCTCGGGCTTTTCGCCTTGGCCGCAGTTCTCACCGGTGACTTGCTCTCGTGGGACCAAAACGGTTATGCCTCGACCAAAACCCGCACCGGATTTTTGACGTTCCTGCCGATCGTCGGCGATAGTTTGTTGCGACTTGCCATCGGCGGCCCCGGCCCCGCATTGGGACATCATGCCATTACGCGATTTTTCGCGTTGCATGTTGGCGTATTCGCCGCCGGGTTCATCGTGCTATTGGTCATCCGCTATGTTTTGGCCCGTCGCGCGGCCGAAACTGTCGCTGCCCAAGGCGACGCCATTCCCTATTGGCCCAACCAAGCCTTTTTCGGCGGCATTGCATGTTTGGTCGTCATGGCAATCGTCTTGGCACTGGCTTGTCAACACGGTGTTTCGCAGCCACACGCCGGCGTCGCATTGCTTTCGCCCGCCGATCCGGATCCAGCCAACGGCTATAACGCCGCCCGGCCCGAATGGTTTTTGGTTGGCGTGTATGAATTTTCGCACATGTTCCCCGGCGAATTGGCGATCATCCCGATTTTCATCGTGCCGGGCCTATTGGTTTTCATTGTGCTAGTCATGCCATTCGTGGCCAAAATACCGTTCGGCCAAGCCCTGAACGTGTTGTTTACCGTGGCGTTGCTCGTTGCCCTGGTGGGAATGACTTACTACTCGCTTGCGAAGGACCGTGCCAACGAATCACATCAGCGAGCGATCGCCCTCGAAAAACTGCAAGCCGATCGCGTGTGTGAACTTGCGAGCCACGAAGGCATTCCGCCGACCGGCGCGTTGACGCTTTTGCGTAACGATCCGAAAACGCAAGGCCCGCGGCTCTTTACGCAAAACTGCGCTAGTTGCCACGATCACGCCGACGGCAAAGACGCGGTCAATGACATCAAGGCCGAAAAGTCGTCGGCGCCGAATTTGGCCGGTTTTGCCAGCCGCGAATGGCTCACCGGGCTGTTGGATGCAAAACAAATCATCGGCCCAAAGTACTTCGGCGGGACGAAATTCCACAGCGGCAAAATGGCTGGTTTTGTGAAAGAAAATCTCGGTGAACTCGATGCCACCGAAAAAGAGAATCTCAAGAAGGCCGTCATTGCGCTATCGGCCGAAGCCAAGTTGCCGAGCCAACGCGAATTGGATGCGAAAGATGCCAAGCGGATCGAAGAGGGCCGTAAGGCATTGAGCGAAAGTTTTGGCTGCACCGATTGCCACAAGTTCCACGGCAAAGGCCCAACGGGCAGTGCCCCGGTTTTGGACGGCTACGGCTCGCCCGAATGGATCGCCGGCATCATTCATAATCCGGCCGACCCGCATTATTACAATAAGGCGAACGATCGAATGCCAAGCTATGCGGCTTCGCCCGATCCAT
>CAYVTY010000122.1:0-1603 GCA_964454995.1 uncultured Methanoregula sp. | reverse complement strand
TGGAGTCGTGGCATGGCGTGCCTCAGAGCCTTTGCGTATTCGCTCCTACCTGCGGGAGCGCACTGGTGGTGGAACATAACGGCGACGTGTACTCCTGCGACCACTTTGTCTATCCCGACAATCGCCTTGGTAACCTGATGCAAAAATCATTGGACTCGCTGGTGTCTTCGCCGCAGCAGACACGATTCGGCAACAACAAATCGGTTGGGCTTCCCACCGATTGCCAGACATGCGACGTGCGCTTTGCCTGCAACGGCGAGTGCCCCAAGCACCGTTTCACGAAGACGGCTGCGGGTGAATATGGGTTGAACTATCTCTGCGCCGGATACAAGCATTTCTTTCATCACATTGACCCGTACATGCGCTTCATGTCAGAAGAGCTGAAGCAGGATCGAGCGCCGGCGCGAGTGATGGAGTGGGCCCGGTCCGACGGTCCGCTCCGTGCCAGCTCTGCATCGAGGAGAAGTGCACATGCACCCGCTCTCGTGTAGCAGCCTCCGCTGTTGATCCACGCCACAGCTCATTTTTTGAACGTCCGCGGTTGTGCCGCTTCATACTTGGGTTACCCAAGTCGTCTCTTAATGACTTAAACAAACAGGAGATTTATGAACGAGAAAAACGTACTGAAGGCGTTGACATCGACGCTAATTTTTGCGGTGAGCGCGAGACACTTACTGCATGCGCAAACCGCGCAGCCCTACCAAGGAGTCGTCGGGAGAACCCTGGCCGAGTCAAAAGAATGGTGGCCGGAGCCGGTGAAAGCGCCTGCCGGCGCTCCGAACGTAGTTTGGATTCTGATCGACGATGTGGGCTATGGCGCTGCCGGAACCTTCGGCGGGGTGATCCAGACTCCCACGTTTGATAGCCTGGCCAACAATGGTCTGCGCTATACGAACTTCCATACCTGCGCGATCTGCGCTCCGACCCGCTCAGCGCTGCTGACTGGGCGCAACAGCGCGTCCGTGCATGAATCCGGATTTTCAGACGTTACCTCGTCCGCGGGTTTCCCCGGCTGGGATGGCCGCGTGCCTTCCACGGCCGGGACGATCGCCGAGATCCTGCGCGACAATGGCTACAACACCTTTGCGGTCGGCAAGTATGGCATAACTCCTAACGATGAGGGGACCGACGCGGGCCCCTTCGATCACTGGCCGACCGGAAAAGGCTTCGATCACTTCTTCGGCTTCCTTGGTTCGCAGACTGACCAATACAAGCCGGACCTGGTAGAGGATCAAGCGCATGTGACTCCCGATGGCCGCCACCTGAGTGACCAGATCACCGACAAGGCGATCTTCTATATCGACCGCCAGAAGAAGGCCGCGCCGGATAAACCGTTCTTCCTCTACTACGCGCCCGCCGCCACGCATGCTCCGCACATGGTCGACAAATATTGGAGCGATCAATACAAGGGCAAGTTCGACAAGGGCTGGGATGCCTTTCGCGAAGAGGTCTTCGAACGTCAGAAGAAACTTGGCGTGATTCCCGCCAATGCGATACTTCCCGAGCGCAACCCGAACGTCAAGGCCTGGGACAAGCTGACGCCGGATCAGCAGAAGCTTTATGCGCGCTTCATGGAAGTGTATGCGGGCTATCTTACCTACAC
>CAYVTY010000121.1:0-1624 GCA_964454995.1 uncultured Methanoregula sp. | reverse complement strand
ATGACCCTGACCTTCGCCATAGTCGTTTCGGCGGTCATTTCGCTGACTTTGACGTCGATGATGTGCAGCCACCTGTTAAAAGCAGAACCCAAGGACAAGGAAGCTCCGCCTAAGCACGGCCTGATTTACCACCTGACCGAAGGTTTCTTCAAACTGATGCTGAATGCTTATGAATGGAGCCTGAAGCTGGTGCTAAAGGCGCGTACGCTGACCCTGTTGGTGGCAATCGGGATGCTGGTGCTGACCGTGTGGCTCTATATCAGCATCCCCAAAGGCTTTTTGCCCCAGCAGGATACCGGCCTGCTGATCGCCACTCTCGATGCCGACCAGTCCGTTTCGTTCCCCGAGATGATAAAATTGCAGGCCAAGGTGGCCGCGATTGCGCAGAAAGATCCCGAGGTGGCTGGCGTGGACAGCTTCATCGGCGCCGGAACCATCAACACCACTCCCAACACGGGCCACGTCACTATGGCGCTGAATCCTCACAACAAACGCCACGAGCCGGTCTCCGCGACTATCGCCCGGTTGAATGAGGCTTTCAGCCATTTGGAGGGCCTTGCGGTCAGCCTGCAATTGGTCCAGGATATCCAGATCGGTTCCCGCGCCAGCCGCACTCAATACCAGTATACTCTCGTGGACGCGGACAAAACCGAATTGAATGAGTGGGCGCCGAGGCTGGTGGCCAGGCTTAAAGCCTCGCCTGTGCTAGACGGCGTGGCCAGCGACCAAATGAACGGCGCGCTGCTGGCCGACATTCATATGGACCGCGACCAGGCCTCGCTGCTGAACGTCCTGCCGCAGACGGTGGATGACACGCTCTACGACTGCTTTGGCCAGCGCCAGGTTTCGACCATCTATTCGCAGCTTAACCAATACCGGGTCATCCTGGAAGCCAGCCCCGATTTCCAGCTTGGGCCGCAAAGCCTGGACAAGCTCTACGTTCCTTCCACCACAGGAGTGGAGCAGCGCTTGTCCTCGTTCGCTAAATTCACCCGCAAAACTTCGTCGCTGGCGGTCACGCACCAGGCCCAATTCGCCTCGGTAACGATCTCGTTCAACCTGGCGCCGGGGGAATCGCTGAGCAACGCCGTGCAGGTGATCAATGCGGCCGAGCAGGCGATCAGGCTGCCCGATACGGTGCAGGGCTTGTTTGCTGGCGAGGCGGCGGAGTTCCAGTCCTCACTGCAGGGCGAGATCTGGCTGATCATCGCCGCCATTGTGGCCGTCTATATCGTATTGGGCGTCCTGTACGAAAGCATCATTCACCCGTTGACGATCATCTCGACGCTGCCTTCGGCGGGAGTTGGCGCGCTGCTGGCGTTGCGCCTTTTCGGTTATGACCTTTCGATCATCGGCATCATCGCCATCGTGCTGCTGATTGGCATCGTCAAGAAGAACGCAATCATGATGATCGACTTCGCTTTGGAAGCCGAGCGCCAGGAGGGCAAGCCCCCGCTTGAGGCCATCTACCAGGCCTGTTTGCTCCGCTTCCGTCCGATCATGATGACAACCATGGCCGCGCTGCTGGGCGCCGTGCCGCTGGCGGTGGGAACGGGGACGGGTTCCGAGCTGCGGCGCCCGCTGGGGATCGCGATCATCGGCGGATTGATTTTAAGCCAGTCGC
>CAYVTY010000120.1:0-1638 GCA_964454995.1 uncultured Methanoregula sp. | reverse complement strand
CTGCACTTTCTGAATAGAGGGCATTGTTCAGGCGGCCAAGGCCATGAGGCGGTAAGCCAGCCCGAGGATTTTTCGCGGCAAGGACCAAGCGGCTGTAATCAGCGATAATTCGGTCCGTAGGATGTTGTGCCGCAAGGCTTTGCGACGATCGGCATGAGACGGACGGCGCAGGGCGTCGTCCCAGGGCGATTGGCTGCGGTCGCAAAGCTGGGCGTGGGGACGGTTCCAAGACCAGAGTTCCACGAGGGTATGAATCCAGAGATTCAGATGATAGACCGCCACGTTGGTCCAGACGTTCCGTACCTGCTGCTGACCCGCGCCCCAGACCTCCTTCACATCGTGGAAGTCCTGCTCGATCGTGGCGCGGTCGGCAAACGCTTCGATGATCTCCACGACCGTGGCGTTCGGGTTGGTCGAGAAGAACGGGAACCAATCGTGGTCCTCTTCCACAATCACCACGCGAATCACTCCGCCCGCCGGCCGGTAGGTTGCCAGGAAGGTTTTGTAAAGCTTGGTGACGGTTTGGCCGTAAACCGTACACTGGGCCGTCTCCCAGCCGTGGCGATGGGCGGCACGTTTGGCCAGGCTGAGCTTGTTCTTGCCATACTTGCGCGGACGGCCAGGACCGCGACGCCGTTCTCGACGCGGCTTTCCCGGCAGGTCGTGCAACGCCGCGTCCTTGCGCAGCCGTCCGATGACCGTTGCCCCGGCACGCAACGCGCGTCGCAGGAAAGGGGCTTTCGTGTAGCCGCCATCGACCACGATCCACAGCGTTTTTCCGGCCTGTTTGACGATCGGGGCAATCCACTCGACCAGCCGGGCGGCCAGCGCCAGCTTGGTGGCAAACTTCCAGTCGCGCCATGGCGGAATCTTGGCGATCGTCTTGCGGCGGACGTAGAGCATCGCCCGCAGCGGCAAGGCCAGGGGACCAAAACGCGGATGCCGGAAGGCCAGCGAAAGGGTCACCCAGATATGCCCGTAGAGATATTTCTGATCGGCCGGGCCGGGCGTGGGGTTGTGGTGGATGTCGGCCCCTTCGACCTTCGGACCATACCGTTTGGTGGGCGTGTCGTCGAGGACGGCCAGGAGCCGATCGGGAAGCGGCACGGTCCGCAGCACGAGCAACAACAATTGCGTGGCGACGGCATGGGTTTTGCACCCAAGGGCCGCAAGGAAGTAATAATAGTCTTGGTAATCGGCGCTGACTCCCGCAGCCCGCAGCCAAGCGGTCACGGTTCGCCGTCCGTGGGCGAAGAGAATGCCCATGAGCAAGACCGGCAGACGCCAGCGGTTGCGGGCATGCAGCCCCGCCGCCAGCCACTGGCTCCACTGGGACCAATCTTCCGGGGACTGCCAACAACATTTCGACCCTGTCATCCGTGGCTCTCCCATCACTTGCGTCGTGGAAAACGTCTGGTGATGGAAGAGCCATTTTCATTCCCAAATCAATTTTGAAGACCAAGCGGCCTACGGCCACTTTTCAGAAAGTGCAACTTGCAGGTGACCTCGATATTGCGATTGGTAACATCCGGTGGATATCCAGGAATGAGAGGCTGACGAACACCTGGGTAAAGCATCCTTGTAAAAGTCGTGCCTGGCGTCACGTCTGTCTTTTCGTCATCAATGACCAAACCCGTA
>CAYVTY010000119.1:0-1699 GCA_964454995.1 uncultured Methanoregula sp. | reverse complement strand
CGTTTCGAGTTCCCGTTCGTGGAACGGCTCCTCAAGGGTAAGGAAATCAAAGATGTAAGGGTCTTTGAGGGCCTGGATCGCCAAATCGGACTGTGGTGGCGGAAGATGATCGGCGAAGTTGGCAACCGCCTTCCCCTGACGATCGTGAGCTTGGTTGTCGATCATGACGAGGAGGACGGCGCGGCTCCAGCCGTTCTGTATCGCCTGCCGCATGTACCAGAGGCGGGCGGTGGGGTCCTTGACCTTCTCGAACAGAAGGATGTTGTGCTTCCAAGGCAGTCGAAGGGCAAGCTCTTGGAGCGCGGCGGCGTCGGCGCCTTTGGCTAATTTTGCACCCGGTTGGTGCAAGATTGATGAGTTCGGGCTTGGGAGCAATTTTGCAGCAGGCTGGTGCAAAATTGGATACTCCGTTGCGAAACGGATCATGTAGCCGATGTTCCGTTCGGAGAATCCCTTGATCTCGGGAAGCTCATTGCGAATATCCCGAGCCAGGCGGGGTATCACGGAAGCTCCCCAACCTTTTTGCTGTTGCCGGCGAAGCACAAGGTGGCCGATGTCCCAATAGAGCCGGATCATCTCGGCGTTGGCCAGCAGAATGGCCTTGGTTTGGGCCTGGCGAATTCGAGATTTCACGCGGCCCAGGAGGTCAGCGTAATCGCGAAGGGAATTGGGCGGGATATCGCTCACGTCGTTGGACTTTCGGCGAGAAGGGCCTTGATTTCGTCCATGATGACGAGAATCCGTTTCTCCTTGGCGACAATGCTTTCAACCAATTTCTCCGGCGGAAGATGTTCCAAATCGTCCTTGGCGCTGGGGTTCTTGATGTCGAGATTGCAAGCATTGTCCAGAATTGCTTTGGCAGCGACTTTCCAGGCCCGCTCGTTTTCCTTGCGCTTCGGCCACCACGCGATGCAGTCGGCGAATTCCTCGAATTGGATCGGGGCGGTCTTGGTGTAGTTCTTCCGGCCTTCCGGCAGCGGCTGCTCGTAATACCAGACTTCCGACGTGGGGCCGGTGCGGTCGAAAAAGAGAAGATTGGTCGGAATACTGGTGTAGGGGGAGAAGACGCCGTTGGGCAGGCGGACGATGGTGTGGAGGTTGAAATCGGTCAGGAGTTCCTGCTTGACGCGGGCGCAGACGCCATCGCCGAAAAGCGTGCCGTTGGGGACGACGACGGCGGCCCGGCCGGGTTTTGCGCCGCGGCGGAGCTTGCGCATGATAAGTTGGAGGAAGAGCAGTGCGGTTTCGCTGGTTTGCATGTCGGAGGGGAAATTGTTCTGGATGCCGCGTTCTTCCTCGCCGCCGAAGGGGGGATTGGTGAGGATGACATCCACGCGGTCCTTGTCGCCGATTTCGCTGAGTTTTACGTCGAGGCTGTTGCCGCTGCTGATGCTGGGGGATTCCAGGCCGTGCAGGAGGAGATTCATCTGCGCCAGAAGGAACGGCAGGGGCTTGGCCTCGCCGCCGAAGATGGATTTGCGCTGGAGCGTTTCCAAGTCCTTGACGGTTTTGCTTTGCTGGCGGAGATATTCGAAGGACTCGCAGAGGAACCCGCCGGTGCCGCAGGCCGGATCGAGGATCACTTCGCCGAGGCGCGGGTCGGTGACTTCGACCATGAAACGCACCAGGGCGCGGGGCGTGTAGAATTCGCCGCTGTCGCCGGCCGCATCGCGCATTTCCTTGAGCATCGACTCATACA
>CAYVTY010000118.1:0-1759 GCA_964454995.1 uncultured Methanoregula sp. | reverse complement strand
GAGCGTATCGCAGAGCTAATCGCTTCCTCGTAGTAGGACTGACGATGCCCAATCTGGTCATTCAACCAGGAGCAAGCAGAAGGGAGCATCGACTTTGCTTCTCGGGCAATAAAGCCACCCTGCCATCTGGCGATTGCTACGTATCGCTTCTGTCCAAGACTCCCCAACCCAGCCTCACGTCGGACGACTTTGTATTCCATCTTCGGGTCAGGCAGCGTCTTCTGCAGTGCATGCTTCAGGTCACGCGCAAGCGAGTGCCTGACAGTTGGCAAACGGTTTAGCTCCCCCCAAAAGTCCGAGGGCTGCTTGAAGCTGTCCACTCCCAGTTTGTCCAGCTTTTGCTCTCGTTCCGCGAGGACGATCGGACATCCGCCCTCACGCAGTGATTGCAGATATCCGTCCAGGATGGCACCGCATCCGTCCTTAAACCTGATGGACAGGCTACCGGCATCGATCACGATCTTCAAACTTGCGGCCAAGCGGACGATGTCGTTTGTGTAGGCTAGCGGGTAAGACTCATCGAAATCGTCGACGCCCCAACAGAGGCGGCCCTCGGCATCCCGCCAGGTTCCAAAGCTATTGACATGCAGATCCCCTACCGCGAGAACCTTCGGTGCGTCACACAACTCAGCGCAGATAGACGGCCAAAGTTGAGCCCACCTGTAGAAGGTGCCCCTCAAGAACTGGAACGGGCTCTCTTTCATTTGCTCGTGTTTCGATCGAAGATCGGACGAGACGACCGCAGTACAGCTGCGCATCCATCCTTCATAATTGGCGGTCGCGCTTTCGAAGTTTAGTTCTCTGCCTTGGGACGATTGGCCGAGCGCGGATTTTCTGCGGAGCTGTTCAGTCTTCATGACCTGCCTGACTTTGTGAATCGCATACTCATTCTTAGGAAATGGGATGCATTTTGATCCGCTCAAGTTGTTCATTATGTGACGATCATAAGCGCTGTTGAGGCCTGATTTGATGCAGCTTTGACAACTGCTCCGAGACGGTCGGAATCACGCGAGCCCCCCAGTAAATAGAGAGTATTTTGAAACTGCAGTTGACTCACGTTGGTGTGTTCAGCCTGAGATTGGTTCCGCTCAGGCAATTGAATCTTCCCGTGAAGATCATCGTGTTCAACAATGGGTCGCTGGGTTTTGTGGAGTTGGAAATGAAAGCGACCGGCTTCTTGAGCCATGCCACGGATCTGGTCAATCCTGATTTTGCAAAGATTGCGGAGGGAACGGGGATTCTTGGCCTGCACGTCGATGCCCCGGAGAAGGTCCGGCCCGATCTTGAACAGGCCTTCGCGCACAACGGCCCCGCTTTGGTGGATATTGCCGTGAACCGCCAGGAACTCGCTATGCCACCCAGCCTCAAACTGGACCAGATCGTCGATTTCAACCTCTACATGATCAAGGCAATTCTGAACGGGCGGGGAGACGAGATCGCCGATCTAGCCCGTACTAACTTGTTCCGTTAGGCGCAGGTTGGAATTCTGCCTGTACATAATTGACCAATGCCACCATGGTCCTGAAGTGTATCTTACCAGTTGTGGTGCATATGGGTGAGTTTTGACCGAGGAGATGAAATGCCCGATTTTCGCAATCCTTTCGATGTGCTGAAGAATGATCGCTTGTTGACTCATGAAGAGCTGGTGCGAGCTATCCGCTTCATGATCGCCGCCGAGTATGAAGCCACGCAGTTGTATGAGCAGTTGGCCGAGTCGACGGACGAAGCCCTGGCACAGAATGTTCTTCGCGACATTGCC
>CAYVTY010000117.1:0-1759 GCA_964454995.1 uncultured Methanoregula sp. | reverse complement strand
TGTCCCATTTAAACACCTCAAAACCCCGTTTGGGTTTTGATAATGAGAGTTAACGCCTGATAATATAAAAGGTTTCCGTCGAAAGCACGTCGAAATACTAAATTCGGCCATATTTTCACTGGTATTTTCGACATTGTGCCACACTATTACCCCCGATTAAAAATAAGGTTATATCGGCCGGTTTGTCAAAATATGGCAGTAAAGAGGCGCATTAACCATTGTGCCATCGGAGGTGCTGCAATGCGAAAAGACCGGCAAGCGCACAATCATGCCCACCGTCGGTCCATCACGGTACAGAAATTGCAAATTCGTACGCCCGCTCCCTATTACCGCGGTATCGTACAGAACATCACAGCGGGGGGATATACATTAAATGGGGCAGAGAGGGAACACTGTCAACCTGTTCAGGTAACTGCGACAATCAGCACTCGACTCGATTTCGAGCCGCAATGCCCGCAAATTTATCGTCTGCCGGTTCCCATGATAACAGGAATTTGTTCATGTACTTCCACCTCATCCTCACCGACGACTGCAACCTCTGCTGCCGGTACTGCCGGGCAAAGGCCTTTGAGGAGGAGGATACGGAGGGCCCTGACACAGTGCCGGTCGAGATCGATGAGGATCTCGCACCGGACCTGAATTACGATCCAGATCTGCTCTACCGCTTCCTTGAACGGGACCCCTCGCCCACCGTGACATTCTATGGCGGCGAACCGCTTATGCGGCCGGACCTTGTAGAACGGATCGTCCGCGAGGCCCCGGTACAACGGTTCATGATCCAGACAAACGGCCTCCTGCTCGACCGGCTCGCTCCCGATATTGTCAACCGGTTCTCCACGATCCTTGTCTCGCTGGACGGGCGCGAAGCCCTTACCGATGAAAACCGGGGTCACGGTGTTTTTTCCCGGGTAATGGAAAACGTAAAAAAGATCCGGGCAAACGACTATCGCGGCGAACTGATAGCAAGGATGACCGTGACCGAGCGCACCGATATTTTCGATGCCGTCCGATACCTCGCGGAGAACCCGGACTACTCCTTTTCTTCCATCCACTGGCAGATGGATGCAAATTTCTCACGCGATCTTTCACGCCGCCGGTTTGCAGAATGGGCAGACAAGAGTTATAATCCCGGTATCCGTGCACTTGTCGCGGCATGGGTCGATGACATGGAAAAAAACGGGAAGGTCCGGCGCTGGTACCCCTTCATCGATCCCATGGAAGATCTCCTGTACGGAAGGGAGAGCCTCCTGCGGTGCGGAGCAGGGCACGCGAACTATGCGATCATGACCGATGGCCACATCGCACCCTGCCCGATCATGATCGGCATGAAGCAGTACTATCTCGGCCACATCACGGACGCAGATCCCCGTAACCTCCTGCCCCGGATCACGGTGGGGGGCGAGTGTTCAGCGTGCCGCATCCGCACGTTCTGCGGGGGCCGGTGCCTGTATTCGAACATCGTGCAGCCTTGGAACCCGGCCGGCCGGCAGCTCGTCTGTAGTACCGTGGAAAACCTGCGCGGCGCTCTCACGGATGAACTTCCCCGGGTCCGGGCCCTGATTGCTTCCAGGCGTATCCACCTTCCGGACTTTGCCCACGAAAAGTTCAACGGCTGCGAAATCATTCCCTGACCTCGTGAAAGAGGTCTGTATGCAGGCCCGGTCGTATGCAGATGTATTTATACTCAATGGTAAGATGAATATGTGCAGATCTAAAACTGCATGAGTAATACAATGGAAAGAAAAGGATTTGGCGGCCC
>CAYVTY010000116.1:0-1775 GCA_964454995.1 uncultured Methanoregula sp. | reverse complement strand
TGTAGTGTAGGTGTTTCCGAGACTCGGCACGGCAACCGAGATACGCTGCCAAGCATTGAGAATCGCATTGTTCGCGTAGGCGTAGACCGAGCCGGCCGCGGTAGTCACCTTCAGCCCGACGTTGTTCGAGCCCTCGTTGGCGGTCAGGTATACCCACACCGAAGCGTAGGCGGAGTTCTCGGAGTTGACCACGGCTACGGTCTGCGTCGCCGCAACGCCCGAGGTCGGCGTCTGCGCGGCGGTCAGGTAGAGGGCGGCCGAGCCGCGATAGGACTGCGTGGCGGCGATGAAGGCGCCCGCGTAGAGGGACCAGCCGATAGTGGCGGGGGCCTCAAAGCTCGCGTTCACAATCCAGTTGTACTGGGCGAGCGGCTGGATCGCACTCCACGACCAGAGAGCCATCTCAGGTCCCGCTCACTGCCATGGCACGCATGGTGTTGAAATCCTGGGCCACCTGCTCTGTCTGCGCTTGGCTGTAGATCGTGAGGTTATAGTTGTTCACGGTGCCGCCCGCGGCCGCCGAGCCGGCCAGCGCCGGGGTGACGCCACCGCCCGCCGCCGGCAGACCGATGCCGGCGCCGATGTCGGCCGTGACGCCGGCCAGCGTCGATGCCAGCGCCGCGCGCTGCGACTGGATGCCGTCGATGAGGCCCTGCATGATGAGCGTGCCGGCCGGGTTGAGCAGCACGGCGTCGTACTCGGCCGGACCCTTGAGGCTCTTGATCTTGCCGGCGATCGACGAGACGGTATTCCAGACGGCAGAGAGGCCCGCCTCGATACCGCGAAGCAGGCCGCCGATGAGCGATGACCCTGCGTTGTAGAGCAGGCTGGAGAGGTCTCCCAGGGCCGAGACGATTTGACCGGGGAGAGCCGACACGAGTCCGGTGACGTTGCTGATGCCGGCCGAAACCGCGCTCTTAATGGCTCCCCACGCACTCGACACGGCGCTCGTTATGGCGTTCCAGCCCGCCGACCAGATACTCAGATAGGTGTTTACCTCGGTGCGGATGAGTCCCTCGACGAACGATATCGCCGTCTGCACCACGTTCTTGATGCCGTCCCAGACCGTTGAGACAACCGTCTTGATAGTGTTCCACGCCGTCGTCCAGATGCTCACGTAGAGGTTGAGCTCAGTCGTGATAAGGCTCTCGACGAACTTGATAGCCGTGGTCACGACGCTTTTGATCGTGTCCCAGACCGTCGTCACGACTGTAGCGATGAGGTTCCATGCGGTCTTCCATACGTCGATGTAGAGATCGACGTACGCCTTGATGGCGTCGGCGATGAACTTCACGGCGTCGACGACGACCGTCTTGACCGTCGAGAACACGTCGTTCACGACATCGCGGAAGACCGCGATGTGCTGGTAGGCCAGCACGAACCCGGCCACGAGCGCGGCGATGGCGAGCACGACGAGGCCGATGGGGCTGGCGTCCAGCGCCGCGTTCCAGAGCCACTGGGCGGCCGTTGCGACGCCGGTCGCGGCAGCGGCCACGCCGCTCGCGGCGGCAGATGCGGCGATGGAGACTGTGAGCGCGATCTGGGATGCGGTGCTGGCCGTCACTGCGCCGTCTTCTGCGACAGTCTCGGTAAAGAGGCCGACGATGCCCTTTGCCGCCCAGACCGCCGCCTGGCCGACGCTCATCAGGTTCTTGGCGAACGGCGCCAGCATGAGACTGCCAGCGGCCATGCCGGCGAGCCCTATGATGACGTCCTTAATAGGACCGGACAGCTTCTGGAATCCCTCGAGTAGCTTGGTCGCCTCTTTGGTCACG
>CAYVTY010000115.1:0-1791 GCA_964454995.1 uncultured Methanoregula sp. | reverse complement strand
ACCTCCTGCGGAGCGCCAGAAAGAGCCCTTATCGGCGCGTGAGGCGACCAGTTTGCGTGGTGTGGTGCTGCGGGTGGGAAATTTCCAGTGGGGCCATTCGCCTTGGACGATAAGGCGCACGTAATATGCGCCGGCAAGAATGCCGCCCAGATGCGCCGCATTGGCAATGCCGCTGTTCGGAAAAAATACGCCAACAAACGCGATGAGCAAATTGGCGGCCAGCAAGGTTTTGCCCGTCATGGACATTGGAATGAAATAAATCAACATGTTGAACCGCTCCCTCCAATGCATTATGGCGAAGGCCGCGACTAGGCCGGACGCACCCGCCGAAGCGCCAAGCACAGCCAAGCCAAAGTGATCGGGAGCCAGCCATGAAAAAAGCATTTGTACCAGGCCGCCAATGACTCCGCTGGTTAAATACAGGATTAAAAAGTGGCGCCGGCCCACGGCATTTTCCACCGGCTGGCCGAAGAAATAAATGGCCAGCGAATTACAGATAATATGCATCCAGCCGGCGTGAAGGAACTGGAACGTCAGCAACTGCCAGACAAAACCGTGCAACAAGCCGGGCAGGCTCAGGATGAAGTATTGGTCTATAAATCCCGCGACGGCCGGGGCGGTGTTTGCTGCGATAAATTGAATGAGAAACACCACCCCGTTGATAATCAGCAACGCGACGGTGAAAGATATGCGGGGCCCGTAGTAGGCCGGCTCTCGCATATAATCCCTGTCCTCAAGCATGACAAATGAAGTTTAACCGCGTTTGCAAATTTTTCAACGGGCGTTCTGCGATTTGCCGTTGGCAATGCGCCCGTCAGCCAGTTCAACCACGTTTTGGGCGTGTGTGGCAACCCTGGCGTCGTGTGTGGCTATAATGAGCGTCATGTTTTTTTCGACACGCAAACCCTTAAGAAGTTCAATGATTTCGCCGCCAGTATGCGAATCCAGGTTGCCAGTCGGCTCGTCGGCCAGCAGCATTTCAGGCTCGTTGATAAGGGCGCGTGCGATGGCAACCCTCTGCTGTTCGCCGCCGGAAAGCTCGAAGGGCTTGTGTTCTGCGCGTTCGGCCAGGCCCACACGCTCCAGCAGGTCACGTCCCCGCGCCACGGCCTGCGCGGCGGACATGCGGGCGACGCGCGCGGGCAGGCAGACATTTTCAATCGCATTCAGTTCAGGCAAAAGGTGATACGCCTGGAAAATGAAACCCACGCGGCGGTTGCGGAAATGAGTCAGCTCGGCTTCGGAAAAATGCGCGAGGTTCTGGCCATCGAAGGAAATTTCGCCTGCGTTGGGGGTATCGAGCCCGCCAATCAAATGGAGCAGGGTGCTTTTGCCCGCGCCGGACGCGCCGCGCAGGGCGAAGAACTCGCCGCGCGCAACGTCCAGGTCCACCCCGCGCAGCACTTCGAGTGTGCGGCGTCCCATGGCGTAGCTTTTCCTCAGTCCGCGCGCTGAAAGAAGTGAATCACTCATTTCCAGCCTCCTGCCGTTTGGGTGGTGGCTTAATTTGAGCCAACTCTCCCTCGCTCCGCCCAGCGGGGAGAGGGACGGGGTGAGGGGATTTTAGATTGAAAAATGAGCGCCTCCTCATCCCAACCTTCTCCTCCATCGGCGATGGAGGAGAAGGAGAATATCCCAAACAGGCCACTACCACCGCTTGCCTTGTTGCGCATTGGGCGTTGAATGTTGAATGTTGAATGTTGCCCACGTTATTCATAACGCAACGCCTCCACGGGTTTTAAAATCCAGGCCAGTGGCGCGGGCAACACCCCGCCAACAATGCATATGATG
>CAYVTY010000114.1:0-1838 GCA_964454995.1 uncultured Methanoregula sp. | reverse complement strand
AGATGCTCACCTCGGGGGCCTGCATCACGTACAACCAGAACGCGGGTGGCTGCAACCGGATGCTCAAGGTACTCCTCCACGGGAGCTGCTCGTACGACTGTGCATACTGTCCTGTCCGGGCCGACCGGTCGGGGCTCACATTTGCCCCCCGCGAACTGGCAGAGACGTTCCTTGGGCTGTACCGAAAAAAACTTGTCGGGGGCCTCTTTCTCACCTCCGGGATCCCGTATGACACCGATGACGTGATGGGCGAACTCATCGAGTCCGCCCGGATCCTCAGAAACGAGGGGTACGCAGGATACCTCCATCTCAAGATCCTGCCCGGGGCACGGCGGGAGGATATCTGCGAAGCGGCGCGACTCGCGGACCGGATCAGCCTCAACGTGGAAACAACCGGTGAGAGCCGGCTCCGGGCCCTCTCGGGGATCAAGGACTATGCCAGCGATATCATAAAACGGCTCGGCTGGATTGCAGAGGCGGCGCCGGGAACTCATACCACGCAGCTCGTGATCGGTGCGGCAGGAGAAACCGATAAGGAGATCTTCGATTGTGTCACTGCGCTCTACGAACGGATGCTCCCCTCGCGGATCTATTACTCATCATTTAAGGCGCTCCCAAAAACCCGGCTGGCCTCCCGGGAAAACACGCCCGCCTGGCGCTCGCGCCGCTGGTACCAGATGGACTATCTCATCCGCGAGTACGGTTTTAACAAAACAGAACTGCTGCCCCTGCTCGACGATTGTGGTACGCTCAAAAACGATGACCCCAAAGCCCTCCTTGCCCGCAACCGGGAACCGGTCGATCCCAATTTCGCATCGTTTATCGATCTCCTCCATGTCCCCGGCATCGGGACGAACACCGCACATGCCATTATTCAGGCCCGGGAATACCGTACGATCCGGACGCCCCGGGATCTTGGTGTGTCCGGTGCCTGCCTGAAACGGGCGTTGCCCCACCTGGCATTTTCCGGCTCGGCCCGGCAGGTGACCCTTGCAGGGTTCCGGTAAAGACGGAACAAATAAAAAAAGAGGTTAATACGTGATAACGCCGGAAAAAACCGTGACAGCCGGACCTTCCATCTTTACGCCATCGTTGAAGTGAATGGTGAGCGGGCCGCCCTGGGTCTCGACACGGATCTTATTGCCCATATACCCGAGATGGTGCACGATTACGGCAGATGCGGTCGCTCCCGTCCCGCAGGAAAGGGTCTCCTCCTCCACGCCACGCTCAAAGGTCCGCACCCGGATAGAATCATCACCGGTCTTTTGCACGAAATTCACGTTGGCTCCGTTTTTAAACGACGCGTGATGGCGGATCGGCGGGGCGGTCAGAGCGATGTCGACGCTGTCAACTGCATCAACGAGGACCACCGCGTGGGGGACACCGGTGTTTACAGCATAGACATCGAACTCCCCGATACGCTCGTGGTATTCGCCCTCCCCGATGGCCGGGATATCCCTGCGTTCGAATTTCGGCGTGGGCATGCGAATTGTCGCGGTAAAATCCTCATCGGTATACAGAAGAGCCACACCGACTTCACCGGCAACAGTCTCGACCGTGCATGACTCTTTGACGTACCCGGCATCGAACGCATACTTTGCGATACACCGGATCCCGTTGCCGCACATCTCCGCCTCACTCTCGTCGGGCTGGAAGACGCGCATCCTTATATCAGAGGTTGTGGACTTCAGGAGGTACAGGATACCATCCGCTCCGATCCCGAACCGCCGGTCACAGTAAAGGGCGGCAAAATGCGCCTTCATGTCATCGGGAATGACCGTTTTCTCATACTCATCAATGAGCACAAAATCATTGCCGTTCCCGTGCAGTTTGGTAAA
>CAYVTY010000113.1:0-1903 GCA_964454995.1 uncultured Methanoregula sp. | reverse complement strand
TTGGCGCGTACTGAAAGAACACATCCCGATAGAGCAACTCGTCCTGGAAGTGGCTGCTCTTAAGAGCGTCGATCTTCTCATCCGGCGTAATTCCGCCGCCGCCATAGACGGTTCGGCCCGAGTCGGTCAGCTTCACTTCTTGGTTGGTTGAGTTTGAGGGCAGCGCTCCGGCATGGTTGTAGTAGTAGTCGTAGAGCGAAACGCCTTCGTAATTGCGCTGGATGAGCCGGCCCGACGGCGTGTAGTAGTGATACGTCGTCAGCGCCAGGCCGGTATTCTCGCTCAGGTTATAGACCGTCTGCACCAGTCCCTTGCCAAACGTGGTCTCGCCCACGATGAGAGCCCGATCGTGATCCTGCAACGCTCCGCTCACGATCTCTGCCGCAGACGCAGTGTTGCGGTTCACCAAAACCACGATGGGGAAAGTGCGTCCATCGTTGCCGTGCGTAGCCGTGTAATTCACATCGGGATATGCGCGTCCGCGTTGAGAAACGATGTTCTGCCCCTTGGCCAGCAGGTGATCGCAAACATCCACGGCCTGGCTCAGCAGCCCACCAGGGTTGCCGCGCAGATCGAAAACCAGTCCCTTCAGGCCGGTAAAGCCGTCAATGGCGTCGTTGACCTCCTGCGCCGTCGTCTCCTGAAACTGTTTTAGATGGATGTAGCCAATGCCGGGCCGAATCTCAAATGCCAGGTCCACGGAAGGATTGGGAATCTCGTCGCGCACCAAGTCGAAGGTCAGCGGCTTGGCCTGGCCTTCGCGCGTCATCGCCACTTGCACATGGGTACCCTTCGGTCCCTTGAGCGCTTTTGCGACCAGATCCGAAGTCATACCCTCGGTGCTCTTCCCATCCACCGCCGCGATCACATCGCCGGGATGAATGCCCGCCTTGAATGCCGGTGCGCCCTCCATCGGAAATACGACGTAGACCTTGCCGCCGGAAAACGGCTGCTGGATCGTCATGCCAACGCCGTAATAGCGGCCATGTTGCTCCTCGCGCATCTTGGCGTAGGCCTTAGGATCGTAAAAGTTCGAGTGCGGATCCAGCACCCTCAACATTCCCGGAATCGCACCATCGTAGATAGCGGCGTCGGCTTTGTCGCCGTTGATCGGTTCGGCGTAGTTCTGCTCCACGATCGCGTAAACGTTGGTGAAAGACTTGAGGCTGTCGCGTAGCTGGCTTTCGTCGCTCGCAGACTGGGCGCCCACCCTGCGTTGCAGAACAGTGCCGGCAACAGCGCAGACGGCGAAGAAAAGAACTACGGCAAAAAGTGCGCGGCGGGCGCGGGGAGTCATAGGCGGAATGAACCTCCAGACGGCAGTTGCGGCGGGCGCATGGCTAGGCCTATCCATTCCCGGAGTCCCGATCCACCTCATGTAGCGTGATCGTCTCTCGATAAAAATGAACCTTGCCTGAAGCAGGCAAGGCAGGAACGATTGGGAAGCTGGTCAAAAGGCGCTGGCAGAGCCGTCTTGGCAAGAAGTATACCATTCGCTGTTTGACTCAGACAGATGACCTTAGGGTAGCAGAGCCCTCTTTGCCGAGTTGACCAGCACGGCTCTCTACCAGCTGCCACGGTATTGATCTTCGTTCCCTGGAACTAAAAATGCAAATACTGCGACCCGCAGTTCCAGTCCCCAACGCCCAGCGCCCAGGAGGCCATCGAATCGGCCTCGATCCGCTCCAGTTTCTATTCCTTAATCGCGCCGATGCTGCCCAGGCATTTACAATGGCGTCTATACCTCAGGGATTGAGAATTTGGCCCCTGCCGTGTCCAACCTTATGACTCAGAGAATTTCTCGCACTCTCGCGGCTTTCGTGTTCGCCACACTGCTGCCCGCAACTTCCGCTTTGGCGCAAACGCGTCCCGCTGCGCCCGAGAGCCCGTACGGGGGCAACAC
>CAYVTY010000112.1:0-1925 GCA_964454995.1 uncultured Methanoregula sp. | reverse complement strand
GGGATCTCGACATTGATATTTTTGAGGTTGTGCTGGCGGGCACCTTTGATGATGATGTTTTTCATGGGTATGTGCTCAGACACTTAGCTCCGGCATATAAAGCGGTTCAGTTCGGGGCATGAAAGTGAAGGGGGTGAATCAAACCTGGTTGACCGTTATTTATTGATGCCAGCCGATACAAAAAGGAAGATATTGTGATAACTGTTGGAACGGATGAAACAAAAATGGTGAAAAAAATGGAAAAGGATGAACCTGAAACCGGAAATCCTCAGGCGTTACGATCTCTCGTGATCGTATTCTCTTACCATCACAACAATACAGAGAAGATCGCAAACGCCTGTGCAAAGGTGCTCGGCGCCGGGGTAAAAATGCCACAGCAGGTTAAACCCGAAGAGATCGCGGAGTACGACCTGGTAGGTTTTGGCTCGGGAATCTACAGCGCGACATTTGATGCATCCGTTCTTGATCTTGCTGACCGGCTGCCCCCCGCGGGCACGACAAAAGTTTTCCTCTTCTCAACCTACGGGGCCCCGGCCTTCATTGCAAACAGGGAATTCATCGAAAAGAACCACTCGCAGATCCGGGAAAACCTAACTGCGAAAGGGTACACCGTTATTGGGGAATTCGGGTGTGCCGGGTGGAATACGAACAGTTTCTTAAAATATTTCGGTGGCCTTAACAAGGGGAAGCCCGATGCCGAAGACCTCAGGAATGCGGAAGCGTTTGCCCGGGACTTAGTGCAGAAAGCCCGGGGATAAAAGGCCTGGGATGCCGTGGACAATATCACAGTCTGACCCTTCTGCACAGCCCCTATGAGGATCCGCCGTTCCGGCAATTGACGACGGCCGCCTCCTGTTCCGGTTCCGTCAATCACGGAGAGGACGGGTCCGCACCACATCAACCGCACCGATTAGCACGATGGCACTCTTTTATCAGAAATCACATCTTTAAGAGAAATGATGAAAGAACTCCGGAGTGAGATTGAGATTGCCGCATCGGCCAGACGGGTGTGGGAGATCCTCACCGACTTTGCGGGTTTTCCTCAATGGAATCCATTCATTCGCCGGGCACGTGGAAACCTTGTGGAGGGGGAACGGCTCGACATCCTGATGCAGCCTTCCGGGGCGAGGGGAATGACTTTTTCACCCACTGTTCTCAATGTTGAGACTGACCGGGAGCTCCGGTGGATTGGCCATCTCTTCGTACCCGGCCTTTTTGACGGCGAACATATCTTTACTATCGAACCGCTGGGAACAGGCCGGGTCCGTTTTACCCAGCGGGAGATCTTCACGGGTCTGCTCGTCCCCCTGTTAGCACGGATGCTCGATACCGATACCCAACGCGGTTTTGAGGAGATGAACAAAGCGCTGAAAGCCAGGGCAGAACAGACCGCACCATGAAGACGGGTCCGGTATCAGATCCGGCCCCGGGTCTGCCCAACCCCCACCAACCCGGCCCCCCACCGCAGGCGATAGAGAAGGAAACCGGTCCGGAGCTAATAGTCCCAGCGGAAAAATTGTATACTCTTTCGTGAATAATGTGTACCTATGAAATATACGGTGGTGCTCGAACCCCAGGAAGAAGGCGGTTTCACGGTCCAGTGCGTGGAGATTCCCGGCGCGATTAGCCAGGGTGAGACCCGGGAAGAAGCGCTTGCCAATATCAAAGAAGCAATAGAACTTGTTCTCGAAGTCCAGCGGGAAGAACTTCACCGGAAATCCCCGGTACACAATCGCGAGATCTCCAAGGTCGAAGTGGCAGATGTCGCATAAACTCCCGGTTGTCTCCGGGGCAGATCTGATCAAGTACCTCACGAAGCAGGGGTTTGAGGCAAAACGGCAGACTTCAAGTCACGTTGTCGTGCAGAAAGAATGGCGTGTCTTCTCCGTCCCTCTTCACCGCGAGCTGAAGAAAGGAACGTTGAT
>CAYVTY010000111.1:0-1955 GCA_964454995.1 uncultured Methanoregula sp. | reverse complement strand
AATACACAGGCTCCAGCAGATCGTTGCAGCCTTCTTCAAACTTCGCCCCCCGCGTACCGACGGTTTCGGGTTACAAGTGACGCCGAGCCACCCGGGCTAGTCCCCATATACCTTTGCCTGCCGGTCAATAAATCCTTGTCACCCACAGATCAGGTTATTACGGGATGTCCCGCACAGCAACCCCGCAGGAAAGGCAACTGGTTTTAGGGAACAAACACGTCCCCGCCCATGCGCCCCTGCCAGTCGCGGAGCAAGGCGGATACCCCGGTCCTGTCGTTCTTTTCAAAAACATCCAGGGCAGTAACCGGATGTGAACCACCGGGTATCACGCGATCCAGGTTCCGGAAATCTCCTTGGTAAACTTCAATAACCTGCCGGCCGGTGGTTTCGGCAATCTTCACCGGTTCACGGCCGACCGGGTGACGCGCCATATCACTGACCTGCCCGTAGATCTGCACTTTTTCAACATCGAAGTAAACACGATTAACTTCGAGATTGAATGCCGACCAGAACGCCGATGCATACCAGGCATCGTTCATGACCACGTGCGGCACTTTAAGGCACGCCGCCGTAAGCCCGAGCGTCCCCGGCCCCGAGCAGGCATCCACAAAGAAGGGGACCGGCGGTTTTCCCACGTGGGCCGCAACCGACCGCAGCTTGGGATAGCCAGCGCGCGGGAACTCAATATGGATGAGAGACTGCTGCTTGTACACGACGAGAGGCCTGGTGGCAAGCGGGTAAATATCGGCCCTGACATCGCACCCGGCAAGGAGCGTATAGACACGCGGTGCTGCGTTCAAATCGTGGGAGATAAGGCCGGGAACAAATGCTGCGGTTTTAACAACGCCCCGAACTTCAGGGACTTCGGCAACGATCCGCCGGGCCGCCTTTTCCTGAACCTTCCCGGACAACAGCAACAGAGATTTTGCCGGCAGAAACGGTGGCAGGTCCATCGCAACGCCGGGATGAATGAGCGGTGATCCGACCGCGATGAGCGGGTCGCGGGGGGAAAGATCGCCTTCCTCCCGCATGATCACGTACATGTGCGCAAAGACTTCATCGATAAAACGTTTCCCGCAGGAACATGGTGCTGAATACTTAAGTGCCGTGAGCGGTGCACGTTTGTCAAGAACCCGCATGCTGCACTCTGCACAGGGAAGAAAACGCGTGGGAAGATCGCTCAGGATCTCCGGCGCCGTCCTGACACAATCGCTGCCGCACACGGGGCATTCCATGGTGGTTGCTCTGATCTCCGACCATAGAAACTTTGCCAAATAATCCCGGACAGAGACGAAAGGGGCAGGCTTACCGGAAAATTTTAAAAACGTGACCGTCGGGAGTAACGGTACGGGAGAAAGAGAAAGAGCGAGAATTGCAATGGGCCTGATGCGATTCGAACGCATGACCGCCCGGTTATGAGCCGGGCGCTCTAACCGGACTGAGCTACAGGCCCATAAGCGCCGCCAACAGGACTCGAACCTGTGACATGCTGGTTAACAGCCAGCCACTCTACCAACTGAGTTATGGCGGCAACAGTCATCTGTGCCTTATTAGATTCTTTGTCGGGCTTTTTAAAGGTAACTAATGATAAATTGGCGTCACAAGCCTGCCTGAAACCAAGGCCGGTACCAATAAAACGGGACGTATGCGGAGGAATTGCCGGTCAGGACTTTTTCATCGCGTTTAAGAGCCGGATGATATCGTCCAGATCTTCGTTTAAATGCGTAAAAAGTTCCCGTGTCCGCTCGGTTGCGACTGCCCCTTCCGATGATGCGCGGATGTAGCCCAGCTGTTCGAGCACGTGAAGGGAGTACCGTATCCGGTGCGAAGGGAGATCGAGGATCTCGGCAAGTTTCATGATCCCGATCGGCTGGTGCTCCGCCACCGTCCGGGCCACTTCGATGTGCCGGCTTAAGAGTTCAATCTCTTCCTTCATTCTCTTGAGCATGGTATCG
>CAYVTY010000110.1:0-1972 GCA_964454995.1 uncultured Methanoregula sp. | reverse complement strand
GCGATCGGGATGCGGTACCGCGCCGCCAGGTCCGCAATCATCTTGACGCCCGTAATTCCACCCGAGTTGATGATGTCCGGCTGGAAGATGTCCACCGCCTGGTTCTGCAGGAACGGAATCGCCCACTCGGCCAGTTCCATGTTCTCGCCGGTCATGATGGGGATCCGCGTCGCGCGCCGCAGTGCCATCCAACCCTCCGACCATTCCGGCGCCAGCGGGTCCTCGAAGAACATCGGATTGATGGACTCCACCGCTTGCGCCACCTTGATCGCGCTGGGCACGTCGAGCTCGCAGTGGCAGTGCACGTCGATGCCGATCTCGTCGCCAAATGCCTCGCGCGCCAGTGTGTAGGCCTGGTGAATCCGCCGCGCCTCCTCGAGACCGATGCTCGGAGTGTACTCCTGCATTCTGATCCCCAGCACGTTTTGAATATCCACCTTGAATGCTTTGAAGCCGTGTGGGTCCGCTTTCAACCGCTGGGCGCGGTCGCGCCACTCTTCCTTGCTCAGGTAGTCGCCGCCGGGTGTGTGCGAGTAGAGCAGGATCTCGTCCCGGAAGTTGCCGCCGAGCAGTTTCGACACCGGCTGGTTGAGGATCTTACCCGCCAGGTCCCACAGCGCCATGTCGATTCCGCTCAGCACCTGCATCTGGCGCCGGCGCTGCGGATACGCATAGAACATGTTATGGAAATGCACCTGGATGGCGAGCGGATCTTTGCCGACCAAAGCGAGGTTGGGCAGACGCCCGGCGCCGTTGTAAGCCCCAATCACGGACCGGGCGACCACGCCGGCGGTGTTGCACTCGCCGTACCCGGACAAACCCGCGTCCGTATCGATGCGGATCAGCGTCCGTCCTTCTTTGAGCTGAAGCGCCTGGATCTTAGTGATCTTGCTGAGACCCTGCGCGGGCGCCGCCAACGCCCGATAGCGCGCGAAAGAAGCGCCGATGGGCATGGCCAGCGCCGTTTGGAGGAAGTTGCGTCGTGTCAGTCGCATGACTTATTGCACCACACCGGGACGCGTTATCCCACAACCGGACAGTCTTGTCCGCAATCCGCCCGCAATCCAACAGTTTGCCAGCGGCACACAACGTGCTCATCTCATTTACTCATGTTCCTGCGCGACCTCATTCTTGCCTGGCGGAAGCTGGTCCGCCGTCCGGGAGCGGCCCTGTTGGCCGTCATTTCGCTCGCCTTGGCTATCGGGTTCAGCACCGCGGCCTTCAGCGTGGTGGACGCCTGGTACTACCGCGCGCTCCCCGTGAAGGAGCCCGGCCGGCTGGCTTCTGCCATGGTGCGCGACCGCGAAGGACGCATGGACGGGCTCAATTGGGCGGAGTTTCAGGCCATTCGGCAACAGGCGCGCACGCTGGATGGAATCATGGTGCAGAATCGCCAAGGCCCGGTGGTGAAGTTGCCCGACCGCGACGATTTTCCCATTACCGCCGGCGTCTCAGACAACTTCTTCGATGTGCTGGGCGTGCAGGCGGCCATGGGACGGGTGTTCCATGCCGGCTCCGGCGCCGACGGCCAGGTGGTCCTCACCGACCGCTATTGGAAAACCGCATTCGGCGGCGACTCCGCTATCTGCGGCCGCACGGTTGCGGTGGGCCGGACGGCGCTGACCATCATCGGAGTCCTGCCCCCGGGCTTCTCGGGAACGCTGCGCGGGATCGCCGTCGACCTGTTCGTGCCCCACCAGACCATGTTTGGCTCATTGCGGATGGGCTCACCGGCGGATGCCAAGGATACGCAGTACGAGCCCCTGATCCGCCTGAAACCCGGCGTGACCCTTGAAACCGCTCGCCTCGATATAGACCAGGTGCTGCGCCGGCGCGAAGCCGCTGGACTCGCCCACGAGCCTGGGCGCACGGCGGCCGTTTTCTCGTTCACCCGGCCGGAGGTCAAGCCCGAAACCACGCCCGGCGACGTTTTCCCGTGGATCGTGCTGCTGGTTTTGACCATTGCCGCGGC
>CAYVTY010000109.1:0-2009 GCA_964454995.1 uncultured Methanoregula sp. | reverse complement strand
CCGCAGCAGCGCGGACACCTCGTCCGCGAGCGTCGCGCTTGCGTGGCCGCGCGGACGAGGCGTCCGCGCTCCAAACGGAGGATTTAAATGTAATACAGGTTCTCCTCGCCGACGTTTTCGTCGAGCAGCCGCTGGAAGGAGATGGCGTTGGCGGTTTCATCGAGCGTCTGCTGGAGGTGTTTCCAGGCGCGGCGCAGCTCCGGCGGGCACTCCGCATCCTGAAGCGCCGGAGTGTCGAAAACCGCTCCATGCATGGCCCGCAGCACATCGCCAAGCGAGATTTCGGCCGGCGGACGGGCCAGCAGATAGCCGCCTTCCTTGCCGCGAAGACTGCGGACGATGCCCTGGGATTTCAGCTCGATGAGAATCTGAACAAGGTAATTGGCGGGAACACCCTGCTCGCCCGCGAGTTGTTCGACGCGAAGGACCGCGCCGTCGGCATAATGCCGGGCCAGCCCCAGCACCGCGCGCGCCGCGTAGTCGCTCTTTACCGAAAGTTTCACGGCGGCAACCTAGCTGGATGGAGTCCTTTGCGCAATAGCGCCGGCGCGCGGACATTCCTGTCCGCAGCAGGGTGGAGCGGAGAGATACGTGTGAGAACTTCCAGAGCGGCCGACCGTTGGGGCATTGCTGCGGACAGGAATGTCCGCGCGCCGCCAAATCAGGCTCGGTCGCGGTTGGGGCGGCGTTGGCCAGCCCGGTTGCTTTCGTCGAAGTACATTCCCGATGGGGGGTGTCACTTGTCTGTCGCTTCAAACGTGGCCACGATTGGCCGATGGTCTGACGCGACACCCCAATTCGGCATGGTCAAAACGTAAGTCTCGTTGGCAATCCATTCCCTTGCCATGCCCGGGCTGAGCAAAATGTAATCGATGCGCGCGTAGCTGTCCTCCTTGCCATAATAATGCGTCCAGGTGACATTGCGCCTGTCTGCGGTGAACCCGGGCAGGCAGGGAGCATCTCCATTGCGTTCAGCGGGGCGGGTATCCACCAGTTTGCGGCTGTACTTGCCCATCACGGCTTTGGTCGAGGCGGCATCAATCGAGTCGTTGAAATCTCCGAGCACGACCAGATTGACATTCGGATTGGCGGCCAGGCGGGCGTCGATCTTCTCCCGCAACAGCTTCGCTTCCTCGAGCCGCATCTCCGCTTCATCGGCCACAGCCAGGGTTCGCTTGGATTTAAGGTGCGCGGCGATCAGGGTGAAAGCATAATGGGAGTTGACCTGGAAATCGGCTTCGCCGAAGCCCCGGCTGACCCGAAATCGGCGTCCGCTCAGCAGGAAGCTCTCGTCCGTATAAGCCCGCCACGACGCGAACGGCAGCTTGCTGAATATGGCAATATGCACGTTCGTGTCATGGCCGTTGACATACTGCCAATGAGGGAAGTCGAGACCTTCGGCGCGGAGGGAACCGCGCAATTCCTGAAGCGCGCTCAAGCCGCCCATCTCCTCCAGGGCCAGCACGTCGGGGTTGATGGCGCGGATGCTTTCGCGAACTTTGGCCCTGGACTCGGCGGATTTGATGGCCCGGTTTTGGACAGGCGCGTCGAGGTAGTTTTCGACGTTGAACGTGGCGACGCGGAAGGTTTCCGCCCCGGTCCAGTGGGCCCAAAGGAGGACGGCGGCCAGGCAGGAGCCAAGCCTGAAAAGGCGAGCGGGCGAACTCATGCGGGCGTGATAAGCACCGGGCCGGCGTATGTCAAGCAATCGCGTGGGTTCTCGGGGCACATTCCCCGAGTCCTTGGCGCTCAGGCGGCGTGATGCGGTCAAACATGGGGAGCACGCCCGCCTCCGGGCGTTGCTGCCCCGCGCCCTCGCGGGGCAGCCCCGGCGCGCACGAAGTCACCAAACGGTGAGCCAGTTCGGACGCCGCGGAGGTGGCTGGCGGGGCGCCAGCCACTGCGCCCGAGGCGGGCGCGGTCCCCTCCAGTCGGACAGTCAATAGCCAGGGCCGGCCCAAAACTTTTTGCAAATCGGCGCTTCGCTGCTACGTTGTTCGCATGTTAAA
>CAYVTY010000108.1:0-2021 GCA_964454995.1 uncultured Methanoregula sp. | reverse complement strand
ACCGTGAACATCCGGAACTTGTGGGCGATCCCCCGGGTGAGCCGGATATGGGGGTCCTGATCGATTCCCACCGGCACGAGAGTCGGCGCCGGTTCCCGGTCAACCTGAGGGTACAGGATGTCTGCCACCTGCGTAATTACGCTGTCCGCGTGGGCGAGTGCGGTCTCGGGGGTAAACCCGTAGATTGCGGTAAGTTCGGAGAAGTTTACCTTTGTTGCCGCTTCAAACGCGAGATCCTTGAGCCTCTCGTTTCTGCTCTGGAAATAGGTCTGCCCTTCAAACCCGAGGGCATACAGGCAGGAAAGATATTCCTTCCCGTACTCTCTGCATTTTTCCCACGAAAGGCCCCTGACCGCATAGGCTTCCCGGTCGGCAATCGTCACGTACCCGTTTGCACCCTGCTGCACATGCCAGACTATTTCACGCATGAGCATCAGGTGGCCGAGGTGCGGGTGGCCGCTGGGCATAAACCCGGTTAAAAGGTGAAACGGCGTGTGGTTCTTAATCGCCCGGGCGATGGGGAGGTAATCCCGCTGGCCGACCACGATGCCCCGGCGCATGAAATACGGGATCTCAGGAAGTTCCCGGAGCACCGGTGCTATCGGGTCGATACCGAACTCGGCAAACGTCTTTTCGACATCGAGAGAAGGTGTACTTGACCAGGGATTGACCTGCGGTTCTGTCATGATGGTAACGCTCAACCGTATCTTACAATTTAATCCGTGCGAATTCGACGAACTGAATACCGGTAGTATGTACACAGCCAAATAACATCTTCTTTTTGACGCTGTGCGCCATCCTGACCGAGCGCGAGATGACACTCATGGGCATGATCGCCTCTTTTTCTACCGCATGCACGAGCATATCGGAATGTACGTTCTTTCCGCAGTAGACCCGGTAATGGTGACCGAACTTGTACCCGGTCCGGGGAATAAAATCGTGCCGGCGCAGCTCGGTATAGACCTTGTCTTTCTCGGCAAGTTCCGGGTCGCTCTCCTTTGCGAACGTAAAATATTCGGCGGGGGTAAGCAGTGCACCGTCTTTTGTGGCGCGGAGGGTTCCCCCATCCATCAGGTACAGGAGTTCGACCGGTGAGATCAGCAGCCGCTCCTCGTCAAGCCGTTTCCCGAAACCCGCATTCTCCAGTTCTGATGGCGAAGATACCCGGACCATCGCAGACTTTCCGACAAGCACTGCATCGCAGGGATTGATCCGGGGCGCCGGGGCGGTTGCATCGGCGAGTTTATGGAGCTTGATCTCGTAGTAGGTCAGCTCCTCTTCGTCATCGACAACCGCAAGGACATACTGCTTGCGCATGTTCCGGGAGGTGACGACTTCTTCGATCAGTTTGGCAAATCTGATCGGATCACGCTCCGAGAGAACGCGAACAAGGTAGAGCGACTCCCCGGTTCCCGGTTTCTCGCCGCGCCGGAAGACCCGGAAATCATGGGGACCAGTCTGGACGACATACCCCCGCTCGCGCAGGTCGCGGTACACAAGAAAACTGCGCAGGAAGTTGCGCTGGTCGGCATACTCGGCGAGCAGGGAATCAAACGTGTAACCCGGGACATCAATTTTCTGGCGGTGGAAGAGGTAAAGGGCTTCCTGCGGTGCGAGTCGGATCCCCTCTCCTTCAGGACGCCCGTACCCGCTCTGGTCATACAGCATCCTCCCGTCCTTGCCGGTGAGCACCGAAGTGCCGTCAAATATCGCCTTCACGTGAAAGAATTATAGGGAGTATGGGATAATAAGGGCGCGGAAGAAAACCGGGCCGCGCGGGCCGGCTCCGGGGAGAGATGGATTTGGATAAAAACACCGGGCAAAAACCGCGTGATTCATAGGAATCACGCTTGTCACGAGCCATATGTATATGACCCGGAAAAAACAACGCTTCTAGCCAGATTGTATCCCATACGTATGACTTTTGTGCACGTCCCCCGGATTATCCCTCTCCCGGGAAGATGAAAGTACTACGATATGATACATCGGTCTCCCGTTTAGGGATCATACCGCTTTTATTT
>CAYVTY010000107.1:0-2042 GCA_964454995.1 uncultured Methanoregula sp. | reverse complement strand
GTCTTCTGCCCGGCTTTTACCGTGTACCGTTCGAGCGCCGCATCGACCCGTTCTTCGGCAAAATCGTATCCCTCGCAGAGCAGGTGTTTGATTCCATCTGCGTCCGGGTGGCCCCAGGTTAAGGAATATTCGGTTGTCACCGGTGGGCGGAGGAAAAAGTCCATCACCGGCGCCGGGTCAAAGCCCGGGCACTTCTCCGCAAGTTTTGCGGCAAACTCTCCCTTCTGCACGATCTTTAACGCCGTCTTTGCCCCCACGCCATCGGCGCCCGGGTTAAAGTCGGTTCCGACAAGGATCCCGACCTCGATGAGCTGCTCCCGGGTCAGTTTCAGGCCGGCAAGCACATCCGCGAGCACCACCCGCTCCGGGTTCACGGTCACGACCTGGCCCCGGATTTTCCGCTTCCCGCTCACCGTGAGGTTGCGCACAAGGAGGGGGGTGCCAAAGAGGAGTGTATCATAGTCCTGCGAGACTGCGTACCGGGCATCGCCTCTCTGCACCATGAAGGCCGCCTGCGCCTCCCCCTCTGTCGGAGCCTGCACGTACGGGATGCCCATGAGACCAAGCAGATCCTTTGATGTTTTAAGGATCGTCTCGTCCACCCGGGTCGATGACCGGGCCTGCTTGTATGCCTCCTCGTCATCGCCCCGCTCCACTGCCTCCTTCCACTTTATCCCGGCCTCGTCCCGGCTTTTGCGGCGCTCCGCGTTTGTGGCCTCCTTGAGTTCGGGCGGTTTCCCGTCAAAAACAAAGACCGGTTTTACCCCTTTTTCGAGGAAGTTGACCATCCGAAAAAGGATCCCAGAGAGGTGGGAGGTTACCCTCCCGTGATGGTCCATCAGCGGCGTCCCGTCCGGCTGCCGGATGATTGTCAGAAACTGGTAGAGCGCGTTGTTTGCATCGACCGCCGCCACCCCGGAAAGCCCCTCCCAGGTGACCGGTACCTTGTAGTCAGCGATGATATCCCGGAGTGCGACACCCATGACTCTTCTCTCCTGCCGTACCGTTAGGCCGGCCCGGCTCTTATTTGTACACCCGCTTTGAGAGCTCGGTTACCAGGTCTTCGAGGTGGGCGGTGGTCTTGTCATACTCCGTCGTCATATGCGTGGAGATCTCCTCAAGGTTTGAGCGCAGCATCCGCTCCCGGGTGATCACGTTTGCCTCGAGGTTCCGCACCTTGATCTGGAGGGACAAAAACAGCCCGCCAAGCGAGAGCATCATAAGGGCGGCCGCAATCGCGATTATCAGGTCCTGCCAGAACCGCAGGATCAGAACAAGAGTAGAGATGACCATCACTGCCGTGAGCAGGATGTCGGGGAGGTACTCGGGAATGTCCATGCTTTTAGATGATAGAGCGCACAACATTAAGCTAACTATCGCTCCGGAGACACCTTCATGGATACCCTGACTGACAAGCTCAAGAACCTCATGCCCCTCCTTGCAATGCCGGCCCTCCTCATTGCTGTGGAACTCGGGGCACTGCTCCTCACGCTTCCCGTGCAGGTCTCGGGGATCGTCGCCTTCCAGGACCCGACGTCGATGGAAAACCCGTTTATTTTCATCGCGATCCTCCTTGTCTTCACCGCGTTTTTACTCGTCCTGATCAAGTACAATCTTAAAAAGGTGATCGGGGCTGTCATCACGATCGCGCTCTTCCTGACGTTTGTGTATATCTTCGCGGCACTGGTCTTTGCAGCGATGGGCGAGACCTCGGTGGCAACGACGGAATGGTGGGAGGCGGTGCTGCCTGCGGTTGTGGTCTATTCAACGACCGCCCAGACCATCCTCGCAACGGGCATCGTGCTTCTCCTTTCCGTGCTCGCGACGGTCCTGTTGTACAAATACCCGGAATGGTACGTGATCGACGGCCTCGGGATCCTGCTCGGCGCCGGGGTAGCTGCGATCTTCGGGGCCTCGCTTGACATCCTGCCGGTCTGCCTGCTCCTCGTGCTCCTTGCGGTCTACGATGCGATCTCCGTGTACAAGACAAAACACATGCTCACGCTCGCGGAAGGCGTGATCGACCAGAAGACCCCGATCCT
>CAYVTY010000106.1:0-2158 GCA_964454995.1 uncultured Methanoregula sp. | reverse complement strand
TCTCATACTCATCAATGAGCACAAAATCATTGCCGTTCCCGTGCAGTTTGGTAAAGGGTATCTCCATCACATATCCTCGGTAATCCAACATATTGTCCTTTATCCGGGTGTGCTGGTGCACTCCGGATAATTTATTATTCTTTGGGAGGCTTTCCCTCAATAAACGCATCGGCCGGCTCGTGGCAGGACAACCGAAAATTACGCTATCACTCCCCGTTGAAACCCGCCGGCCCGAACGGAGTGTGGAACTCGTCAATCCCCCAGCCAAGGTAATCCCGGATGATGACATAGGCCATCTGCGGGGGGATCGCTCCCTTCTCGGTCACGATCAGGTCGACATACTCTGCCGGCGTCACGTCAAAGGCCGGGTTTCTCACCGTCACATGGGGAAGCGTCCTGACAATATCATCGGGAAGCACCTCGCTTCCGGCCCTCTCTTCGATCCGTATGAGTTCCCCGAGGATCGTGCGGGGCGCAAACTTGTAGGTCTCGGCAGCGATGACCATATTCACCCGGGCCTCGCGGGCGGAGTGAGCGACCTGCGCTGTCCCGATCTTGTTGACCACCGCACCGTTCACGGTCACCGCATCGGCACCGACAATCACGAGATCGACATCGTTGATGAAGGACCTGACCGCAGAGTCCACGATGAAATTCGTTTTTATGCCCGCATCGTTCAGGGTCTGGATCGTGATGAGCCCCTGGTTCCTCGGACGGACTTCCGTCGCAAAAACCTCGATCTCCTTACCCTGCCGGTGCGCCTCGATGATACACCCCAGCGCGGCCTCCGAGTTGCAGTGGGTGAGGATCACATCGCCGTCACGGATGTGACTCGCACCGAACCCTGCAATCTGTTCTACCGCATGCTGCGAGGACCTGATAAACTCATCAGCGCGCTGGACCACGCCGGCCTGTGCCTCTTCCGTGGTTTTAGCATTTTCGAGACCGGTCATCAAGATATGGACGGCATTAGGCAGGGAGACGGCGGTCGGGCGGGTGGCAAGGAGCAGGGATGCGGCATGCTCCATCTCCCACCGGAACGCATCACGTGTCGGAGCCCGGACCGAGAGGGCATGATCGCGCAGGGCTTCTGCGACGGCCCGCGCAATCCTTCCTGCCCCTCGGATCTCCATGCTCTTTATCTTGTCTGCAGTTTCAGATACGATCATCAGCTTTCAGTGATTCAATAAAAGAGGGGCATCTACATAGAGTTTATTGCCGGGTGAAACATGACGGTCGCCGTGGTTTTCGATAGTGCCGGGACGCTTTTAAACACGTACCGGGTCGCAAAAGACGTCTCGCGACAGGTGCTCATGCCCGGTATCGAGACGACGACGCTTACCTTCTCCTGTCCTGACCGTGTCCTGATTGTCATTCCGGTCCACTCCAAGCATATCATCACCTCCCCACCCGATACGCTGCTCTCCACCTATCTTTCAGACAACAACGTGGGATTCGGGATCAGCTGCACCCGGAAAATTATGACTGCTGAAGAGATCGGGGACATGCTGTATACCGACAAAAAGACGCGGGTTGGCGATCTCCAGGAATGTATTCGCGATGTCTGGCGGGTGTGCAAGGATGAGTCCACGCTTACACTCAACAGCGGGGCGATCCTCAACATGGCCAAAAAATCCATTGAGTTTACCATCACGGCCGGAGGTTGGCCATTTGAAGGGGCAAAGGAAACGATCACTGCCCTCCATAAGATGGGCATACCTACGTTCATTGCATCCGGAGACCGTTCGACAAAACTGGAGATCATGGCAGATCACCTCGGCATTCCCCGCGACCGGGTCTATGGGGTGGCGACTCCCACGGTCAAGGCGCAGATCGTTATGGATCTCAAAAATGAGTACGACCATGTCATCATGATCGGGGACGGGATCAACGATCTCGATGCCTTTAAAAAGGCCGATACGGCCATACTCACCGTTCAACAAGCCGGCGATCGTCCCGAGGAACTCTTCAGGGCCGCAAACTACGTGATCAGCCAGGTAGGTGATATTCTGCCCATCATACAGGGTCTGATTAAGAGCCTATGAATTCCCGATCGTGACGACAGCGTGCATGATATAAAAGGTAATATGACACCAGTATCACATTAGGTACAAGGGAATTATGAAGGCTCCACTGATCACGGTCGACAACATCTGTA
>CAYVTY010000105.1:0-2163 GCA_964454995.1 uncultured Methanoregula sp. | reverse complement strand
TGCAGACCGTCGCCGATTACCCGTTGGTGGAGGCGATTTCGCAGAACGTGGTCAAGCATCCCGTCCTGCCCGACGCGCCGAGCCGCGCGAAATTGCAGGAGCGCCAGAGCGCGAAGTACACCGAGAAATACGCGGACTACATCCATCTGGGCGTGATCGAATGGCGCAAGGCGTATGCCGAACACGAGAAGCTGGGCAAGAAGGCGATCCTTTTCGTAATGACCGACGACACCCGCAACTGCGACGACGTGGCGGGCTATCTCCAGGGGCATTACCCGGAGCTCAAAGACGCCGTGCTGGTCATTCACACCAAGAACAATGGCGAGATTTCCGAGGCGGCCGCGGGCAAGGACAAGGACGAATTGGAGAAACTGCGCAAGCAGGCCAATGAGATTGACGCGGTGACCAGCCCGTACAAGGCCATTGTCTCGGTGATGATGCTCAAAGAAGGCTGGGACGTGCGGAACGTCACGACCATCGTTGGTCTGCGGGCCTACACGGCGACGAGCAACATCCTCCCCGAGCAGACGCTTGGCCGGGGGTTGCGCAAGATGTATCGCGGCGACGTGGAAGAGTACGTCAGCGTCGTCGGCACCAACGCCTTCATGGATTTCGTGGAATCCATTCAAGCCGAAGGCGTGGTGCTGGAGCGCAAGGCGATGGGCGAAGGCACGGGGCCGAAGACTCCGCTTGTCGTCGAAGTTGAGAAACAGAGCGAGAGGAAGAACATTGCCCTGCTGGACATCGAAATACCGGTGCTGACCCCTCGCGTCTACCGGGAATACAAGAATTTGGGAGATCTGGACATCACGGCGATGACGCATCAGCGATTGATCTGCCAAACGTTCACCGCCGACCAACAGCGGGAGATCGTCTTCACGGACGTCACCACCGGGGAGGTTGCCCACACCACCATTCTCGACACGGCCGGCGTTGCCGACTACCGCAGCGTGATCGGCTACTTCGCCCAGTGCATCATGAAGGATCTGCGCCTCGTCAGCGGCTACGACGTGCTGTATGGCAAGGTCAAGGCGTTTGTGCAAGAGGAACTCTTCGAACACCCCGTCGATCTGGAAAACCCCAACACGCTACGCAACCTTTCCGAGCTGGCTGCCGCGAAGACGCTGCTGGAGACCTTCAAGAAGGCGATCAACGCCATCACCGTTCGCGATAAGGGCGACGCCGAAATCCGCGACACGATCAAGTTGCGCCAGACCCGGCCCTTTGTCGCCAGGGAACAAGGCTACCTTGTCCCAAGGAAAAGCGTCTTCAACCGCATCATCGGCGACAGCCGCCTGGAACTTCTTTTCGCCGAATTCCTCGAGGAATGCGACGACGTGGTCTCTTACGCGAAGAACTATCTGGCCGTGCATTTCAAGTTGGATTACGCGAACGCCGACGGCCTCATTGGCGACTACTACCCGGACTTTATCGTAAAGCTGTCCGACAAGCGGATTGTGATCGTCGAAACCAAAGGGCGGGAAGATTTCGATGTGCCCCTGAAGATGGCGCGGCTTCGGCAATGGTGCGAAGACGTCAATCGCGTGCAGAAAGACGTGCAGTACGATTTCGTTTACGTGGACGAAGAAGGCTTCGAGAGATTCCACCCCGCTTCATTCCGACAATTGTTGGAGGGCTTCACGGAATACAAAGCGAGCTCCACGTGACCCCCTCCGAGAGTTCCGGGGGGGAGTTCCGCGGACGCCATACCTAACTCTTTCGACTTGGAGTGGTGAAAGGACTGGGCTCCCTACCGAAGTGACGGTTCCGATTTTTGTTCGGCCTTGAACTGAAAACGCCCCACACGGCAGATCGTCGGCCCATCGTGGCCAACGCTCCTAGGACGGATTGGCAATCCGTCCTACCGGGGCACGCAAAATACTCTGGGAGGATTGAATCGCGTGCCAGGAATCATTGACAGAACTGAATTCCGTGCCGGAAATCCGTTCGAGAAAAGAATTTTGCGCCGGAAATCGCCCTGAAACCGGAACCGGACACCCGCAATCACCCTCCACACGGGGCAAATGATGCCAAAAATCGGGGCGGGCACGGGCCGTTTCGCCAAAAGCTTGCAGGGGGCTTGGTTCATTTCGCCAAAAGGTTGCAGGGGGCACGCGCCGTTTCGCCAAAATGTCGCGCGGCCCATGGTACACGCAACCCCCA
>CAYVTY010000104.1:0-2166 GCA_964454995.1 uncultured Methanoregula sp. | reverse complement strand
CGGTGCTCGAGTTCGGGGACACCACTGCCCGGGAGATCATGACCCCCCGCGTTGACGTGATCCTTATGGAGGACACCTTGGGCATCGGGGAGGCGATCCGGATCTTCAACGAAACCGGTTTCTCCCGGATCCCGATCTACCACGGGCAGATCGACAACATCACCGGTGTCCTCAATGTGAAAGACGTCTTCTCGGCGATGGTCTCAAAAAGAAAGGATCTTTCGATAAAAGAGATCATGTACGACCCGACGTTCGTACCCGAGACAAAGAAGATTGACGATCTCTTAAAAGAACTTCAGGTGCACCGGGTGCAGATCGCGATAGTTATCGACGAGTACAGCAGTTTTGTCGGGATCGTTACGGTCGAGGACATTCTCGAAGAGCTCGTGGGCGAGATCATGGACGAGTACGACAAGGAGGAACCCGAGGTGCAGAACATTGCCGAGGGAGTCTACGTGCTCGACGCCCAGATGTGGGTTGATGATATCAACGACGAGCTCGGCATCGGGCTGCCCCTGGATGAATCGTATGAGACTGTCGGAGGCCTGTTGATCGACCGGCTCGGCCACATCCCGCAGCATCCGGGGGAGAAGGTGGAGATCGAGGCCGGAAGGATCACGCTTGTCGTCATGCAGATGCATGGCCGGCGGATTGTCAAGATCAAGTGCGTCGTCCGCCCGGAAACAAATGGCGGGGCAGAGCACCAGTAAGTGGGGTGGAGAAACTATGACAAAGCGGATCGTAGTGGTCGCATCGGGACGCGGTTCGAACTTCCAGGCCATCATCGGTGCCCTGCAGAGAGGGAGTATTCCCGCTGCATGCGTGGCGCTTGTCACTGATAACCCCAAAGCGTATGCGATCGAGCGGGCAGAGGCGGCCGCCATTCCGGTCGTTGTGATCGATTATGCATCGTTTGCAACCCGGGAACTCTACGAGCAGGCACTCCTTGCGGCACTCAAAAATACATGTCCCGATCTTGTCGTGCTCGCCGGGTACATGCGTATCCTTGGCTCGGCGATTGTCCGCGAGTTTGCCGGACGGATGATCAATATCCACCCGGCGCTTCTGCCCAGTTTCACCGGCCTCCACGCCCAGCAGCAGGCACTCATGCACGGGGTAAAACTTGCCGGGTGTACCGTGCACTTCGTGGATGAAAGCCTTGACGGCGGCCCCATCATCCTCCAGCGCTGTGTCCGGGTGATGGATGACGATGACGAGGACACGCTCGCGAACCGCATCCTCATTCAGGAACATCTCGCCCTCCCTGATGCGGTCCGACTTTTCTGCGAGGAACGGCTGAGCATCGAAGGAAGGAAGGTCAGAACCCGGTAAAAACATCCCGTTACGGGATTAACTTCATCAGGCCCTGCCCGTGACCCGTTATTTTTATATCCCGGGCGCTGATAGTATGACACCCAAAAAGGGCAAAATAGTGAACCATGAAAGACAAGAGCCGCACCCCTTCGGTAAAACCACTGGCACGGGAGCGTATTGCGGTGCTCTTTTCCGAGGCAGAGAAGGTCTATCATGAGCACCCTGAATACAGCGACCGGTATGTTGCCCTTGCCCGTAAGATTGCCATGCGCCAGCGTGTCAGGATCGACCGGGAGCACCGGCGCCGGTACTGCCATCACTGTTACCGGTACCTGGTGCCCGGGGTAAACATGAGGGTGCGGGTTCACCATGGATGGGTGGCAGCCACCTGCCTCGAATGCAACAAGACGACCCGGTACCGGGTGGAGAGATCTCATGACAACACCGAATGATCCCGCAATGCAGGAACTCAAACCGACGGTCTGGATCGGGAAACAGGGCTGCACGGAAGCGACCATCGAAGAGATTGTTGCCCAGCTCAAGAAGCGCAAGACCATCAAGGTAAAATGGCTTCAAAACACCGAAGTCGACCCGGAAGCAGTTGCAGAAGCCGCCCGTGCCGTCCTTGTCAGCGTCCGGGGAAAAACGATGGTGCTCGCGGCACGCGGGCAAAAAGAGAGAAAATAAATCCTTTTCTGGTCCGGCAGAGACGAGGGCCGGCTTCTCGAAATATATAAGAACCTCGCTTACCAATAAGTTAAGACTGTTATTTAATTTTAAAAACAGTGAGGACTATTTCATGACGACCGTATATGATGTCCCGGCCGACCACCTCATCAGGAAGGTTGCCGA
>CAYVTY010000103.1:0-2200 GCA_964454995.1 uncultured Methanoregula sp. | reverse complement strand
TCCACCGCGTGATCAGCCAGTGGCCGAAGATCCATTCGCCGAGAAACTGCTTGAACGGTCCACTGCCGCTGAAGGTCCACGATACGTTGGCGTAGTCGGCGTGTACACCGCGAACCACCAGCGGCACCGCTGCCAGCACCTTCGCCAGCGGGGGATGTTCCTCGTTCATCCGCATGTCCAGCTTTTGCAGATAGCTCACACCCGCCCCGATGTGCGCCATTTCGTCGAAGGTGACCGATTCACGTCGTGCAGCCCCGTCCGCAAGCAGAGCCATAAGAGCAAGGAGCAAGACCACTCCAGCTGGAACAATTCTTGATGATCCTACTTTCATTGGCGTCATCCAGATTACAGAATGATTGGGAAGGTAAGAACTCCAAAACCAGCTTCGCTGAACCACAAGAACGCATACTAGTCTACGCGGCTTTTGCAGCGAAAGTTCAAATCCGATTCTGTCCGCACGGGTGTTGGCGTTCTGAGAGAACGGTTCTGAGATGAAACTTCGCAGGTTGCATTCGGTATGAGTGCGCGGCGCGTGGCACCGGAAGATTCAAGGCGCGATGAGCGACTCGAGCGGCCCAAGGTGCATGCTGCCTACTTGACCGCTAAAGTTCGATCCATGCGCAAACGGCTGAAATAGAAGGAGTCAGGGTTGATAGGTATGGGCTTTCGCAGGGCAGCGAAAGATCGCTCTTCTAAAGCCGGCTTCGCAGACGCGTCGAGGTCGACGCGCAGTCTTTGTCGATCGACAGCTTAACCGGAAGTAATTCCAAACTTCGTACGCGCCGTTGGCGCGGACTGCAAAGCCTGCAAATCAACGCCTTGCGGGCGGCAGATAGTGAAAGCGAATTAAGTAGATGTTCTCGCCTCTGCCGTGTTTGGCCACCTTAAGCAGGTCGAGAACGCCCAGAAACCCCGACGCGCACGCCAACTCCGGCGTGATATCTGGAAGGCCGATCATTTCGATCGAGTCCACCTCGATCTCGCCTTCGTCCATGCGATACCGGCCGCCTACTTTTACATGGGGACGCATCCAAATGCGCACACTGCAGGTAATCTCTCCGCAACGTACACCCTCGCGAAGCCGCTTGGCGAACGTCATGCTGAGAGTTTACTCCGTCCCAAGCGGGAAAGGGCGCCCTGTACCTTCTACAGAGCGCCCTCTCTTTCTCTCGTCCATATCTGATTCCGCGCTAGCGCCGCTTGCCGCCGTGGCCACCACCGCCCCGGAATCCGGGCAGCGCGTGTTCAGCGCCCGCATCGTGACCGGCATCGCCCACGTGGCCTTGTCCATCCCGCGCTTCGTTGCCGTGGAAATGGTTGAACTGTTGCTCTCCGCGTTGCGGCAGTGGCCCGGTGTAGCCGTGATGAGGATCAAAGCGGTTGTCGACGTGGCCGAAGAAGCCATGATGGCCATGGAACCAGGGGCCGGCTCCAATAAACACTCCGCCCACAAACCAGTCGGGCCCGTAGTAGCCGTAAGGAGCGCAGTCGTAGGGCGCATAGTCGAAGTACCCATAGGGGCAAATGGGAGCCACTCCGATGTCGACGGCGACCTGCGCCGGTCCCAGAGGAACGCAGAACAACAGGGCAATAGCGAGAACTGAAAATGCAAGGGCTTTTCCGTAGGCCATAATCTCTCCTTGACATGTTTAGAGATTAGTTGGGAGCCGCGAGTTGTCTCTCCGGCTCGTAATTTCACGTTGCGGCGGCCAAGTGCCGACCCGAGGCCACTCCTCCTAAGAACCACGGCCGATCAACCTCGGTTGACTGCGGTGACGACAAGCCCTGACCCATTGCCTGCATAGCTCCCGGCCGATGGCGTACCATGGAGAGCGGCGCCGGGCTCGGACTTCAATCGGAGCTAGGGAGCGTAACAAGTTCTGGAGGCAAGACCCCGTGAAAGATAGCGCGTTACGACTTTGTTTCAGGCTGGCGATTGTGGCGGCTCTGCTGACTTCAACCGCCATCTCCGCCCCGAAATCCGATTTTCTCAGCACCTACAAGGGAACCCCTTTTCACGACAGCCGAAATCAGGGCGGCGCGCAAAAGATTCCGGGGAAGGTGTACTGCGCATACTACGATCTGGGCGGAGAAGGCGTAGCGTATCACGACTCAGACGCCAAGAACAACGGGAGCGGAGGATTGAATCCGGCGGACGGTTCCTACCTGAACGAGTTTCGGATGGGTGAGGGCGTTGACA
>CAYVTY010000102.1:0-2281 GCA_964454995.1 uncultured Methanoregula sp. | reverse complement strand
CCGCTCTACCTGATCCCAAAAACGATCGCGGAGCAGATCAAGAAGAAGGGCGATGGCGTTTTCCAGATCCTTGTCGTGCGGAAATTCCATCACCGCTATTCCGTGAATGTCGAGACATTCGACGAGCACGCCGCGCGGGTGAATCAGGCAGAGCCAGCCAAGAATGAAGGCGACGGGCATGCCTGACCCTACCGTTTTCCCGCAGCAGACCAGAGCAGGGATCCGGGTGGTGACGTGTGGATGGTCTGCTCCGTGATGCAGTCGCCCGGTTAGCCGGGCCCGGGCAGGTCGTCGAGGTCCGGGCGCTCACCGATCAGTACACTCACAGCGGCTACTTCAGCGATCCCGCTCTGCTCGTCCGTGCCGTGGAGCCGCTCGATACTGACAGCTCAGTGCACGGCATTTATGTCACGCTGAATGAGGTGAACCCGGCCCTGCTCTCGCGCCGGGCAAACCGGATCAAGATGCGGCTCGGCAAGAAGGACAGCACGACGAGCGACGCGGATATCCTGCGCCGCCACTGGCTGCCGGTCGATATCGACCCGCTGCGACCGAGCGGCGTGTCGAGCACAGACGAGGAGCACGGGCTGGCGCTCGCGAAAGCCGATGAGGTGGCCCGCTGGATCGCCGGGCTCGGCTTCCCGGAACCGGTCCGGGCAGACTCCGGCAACGGGGCCCACCTGCTCTACCGTATCGACCTGCCGAACGATGAGGTTGCGACCGCGCTCGTAAAAAGCTGTCTGGCCACGCTCGATGCGCTCTTCTCCGATGACCGGGTATCCGTGGATACGGCGAACTTCAACGCGGCCCGGATCTGGAAACTCTACGGCACGGTCTCGCGGAAGGGCGACGATACCCCGGACCGCCCGCACCGGAGGAGCCGGATTCTCTCGGCCCCGGATGAGCTGGCGGTTGCGACGGCTGAACAGCTCAGGGATCTCGCGGCCCGGCTGCCGACCGAGCAGCACGCACAGCAACAGCCGGCGACTGCGAAGGGCAAGGGCTTTGACCTGCGCGGGTGGCTCTCCGATCACGGGCTCGGTGTCCGGTCAGAGAAACCGTACAGTGGCGGGACGATCTTCGTGCTCGACCAGTGCCCGTTCTCGTCGGCTCATAAGGACGGGGCCTTCGCGATCCAGTTCGGCAGCGGCGCGATCTTCGCCGGCTGCAAGCACAATTCCTGCGGCGGCGGTACCCAGCGGTGGCAGGAGCTCCGCGAGCGGTTCGAGCCGGACCGGGCAGCGAAGCGCAAGGATTGGGAACAGAGGCAGAAGACCTTGCGGAAGGACCGGGCGAAGGCGAGGGTTGAGCATGACGGTGCGGTCGATGCGGGACCGGCCCCCCCGGTCGCGGCCCCTCCCGATCAGCGCGTGGCAGCCCTTGATGTGCTGGAACACGGCGACCCTGTCGCGCTGATGCTGCGGACTTTCGCGCAGGAGCATGTTGGCGACGAGATCGTAGCCCGGTGCATGATCCTCTCGATGGCATCGCAGGCCGTGAAAAATTCCGATGGCCTGCATGTCTCCGTGACCGGGGATTCCGGCAAGGGTAAGACCCATGCCTTCCGGAAGATGATGCGCCAGGTGCCGGATGCGTACAAGGTGAAGGGCACGGTGAGCAACAAGGCGCTCTATTACATGAAGGACCTCCGGCCCCGCACGGTCCTGATGAGCGACGACACCGAGCTCTCGGACGGGATACAGGAGATCCTGAAGTCCGCGACTTCGAACTTCCACGAGCCGATCACGCACACGACGGTCACAAAAGACCTGACCTCCCGGGTCTGCACGATTCCGGAGCGGTGCGTCTGGTGGATCGCAAAGAAGGAAGGGACCGGTGACGACCAGGTGATGAACCGGATGCTCACCTGCTGGATCGACGAGTCCTCCGAGCAGGACGCCCGGGTGCTGGCGGCCAAGCAGGAGAAAGAGGAACAGGACCCCGAGACATTCACCGATGAATCCTGTGAACTCGCAATCTGCCGGGAGATCTGGGAGGTCCTGCACGAGCAGATGATCTGGGTGATTATTCCTTATTCGCGGCGTATCCGGTTCCAGAGGATCAACAACAGGCGCAACCCGGATATGCTCTACGACCTGATCAAGAGTCACGCGGCGCTCTTCTTCATGCAACGCCGGCAGAAGACAAACGATGACGGGACGTTTTGCATTTACGCAAGTGAGAAGGATTTTACCGCGGCAAACGATGTCTTCACGCTCCTGAACGGGACCGCCGGAGGGCAGGAATCGAAGATGACCAAGAAAGAGTCCGACCTGCTTGC
>CAYVTY010000101.1:0-2512 GCA_964454995.1 uncultured Methanoregula sp. | reverse complement strand
TGCAGATCTAAAACTGCATGAGTAATACAATGGAAAGAAAAGGATTTGGCGGCCCGAGAAATTTCGGTCCCAGAGAAATGACAAAGACAGTCTGTTCAGACTGTGGAAAAGAGTGCGAAGTTCCCTTCAAGCCAACTGAAGGTAGGCCGGTTTACTGCAGGGACTGCCTGCCCAAACACCGGAAACCCCGGTTCTAATTACACAAATTTCGTTTATTTTTTTCTTTTTGTGATGTTCTTTTGATAGTGGCAGTTGTTCATCGCACGCCAGTTATATACCTGTAACGCAGCACTACTGCAAGTATGGCATTATCATGGCATGAGGCAATCACGAATGCAAAAGAGAGGAATCTCCCGCAGGTCTACCATGACTGCGACACTGACACCTATGGCGCCTGCCGCACAGGTGAACCGCAGGGCAGTTTCAGGAACGGTGTCTTTATCGAACACCGCTGCATCTGCATGCCGGCCCATCTCACGAGCGAAGAACTCGCGGCAAAAGAGAGAAAATTCCGGGAGGAAAACCCGGACTGGTAAGATCGCATCATAACGGAAATACCATTTTTGGGTGTGCGGCACGGGCTCTCCCGCACCAGGGCTGCACACAAGCGCTAATTTTTCCGGATCTCTTCGCGGAACCGGTGGAAAAGATCGTACAGCATCAGCCGTAACTCGGCACCTACATCTTCCCAAGACTTGGGGGATGTGGGCGTGACGGTTGAAGGACCGGCCTCCCCGGCAACGACCACATCAGAGTGGTCGCGGATCTTTGCCCTTGCCCAGAGGTCACAGAGTATCTCATAGTACCCGGCCAGAAGCACGATGAGGAAGACTATCGGCACGATCACAAATGAGAGCAGCCAGAAGTAATGGTAGATGTTATTCCCGGTGGTCGTATCAACCCACTCAAAAACCCGGAGCACGAATGCGATGATAAAGACGCTGCCGATCGCCTTGATCACCGGGGCCGGCAGGTTCAGCGGGAATGGAAACGCCCCAAAGATATCGCCAATAAAGATGATAATCGCGATCAGGAGCAGCAGCCAGAAGTTCAGATTAAGAAAATCAACACCCGAATGATAGAGCGGGCTCGCTACGTAAAACGTCAGGATGTTTGCCAGCACGACCACGATCAGAAAACAGATGATCCCGATCATCCGCGAGACAAAAACCCACCCGAGCGAGTGCTGTTTGTTCGGCCACATATATGCTCACGTCAAGTGTACTTCCTAGTATTTGTCCTGCAGGGTATAAAGTCCTCGTGCAGTGTGTTGACCGGCCAGAAATTCCTTTAACGTTCCTGCCCGATGGAAAGGATATGCAGATTAATTTCAAACGATATGCACTCTACCTGCTCCGGTGGCAGGCAAGCACCCCCATCCTTGCCGGGGTTGGCATCATCCTTGCCGCAATGGGACAGATAGTGGCCGCAATTATTGCAAACCTGATCGGCGGGCTGATTTTCTTCTGGGTCGATCAGTACATCTTCACATCCCAGTCGCTTGCGGCACAATGGGAGGTCAAAGAGAACATCACCTGCGTGGACTGCGGTAAAGTTGCAAGAGGCTACCGGCTCGTCCGGTCCGGGGACTACGACAAGAGTGAGGATGCAGCACCCGAGTTCCGGTGCGAGGAATGTTCGAAGAAGAAGACCGAAGCACTCCGCAACAAGGGCATAAAAGTCGAGTGAACAGGGCGCCCGAGGCAAACCTGAAGACCCGGTTTGCAGTTACACCTGGCTTCGGTATTTGAGGTTTTAGGCATTTTTGTTTTTTTTACGCCGTTAATTTTCAGGGAGGTGCCTTCCCTTTTTTCCAATGCTGTGTTCAGGGCCACCGTTTTTGACGTGCATCAAATTGCACAAAGTAACAGTAATGTATAAATATGTACAATAACAACCAAAACTAAGCATTTGAACGGGTAATTGGCAGGATCATTCCGGATCCTCGCAAGGATTCCCATACCAGTGCCGGTAACCGGGCAGGACACTTCACACCTCGTTCCTGCCCGGGATACAGTTCACAAAATCCAATGGCTGGTGATGCCGATGGGATGGAGACTGACACTATTCAAAACATACTGAACCTTGGGTCCGATGAATACCTCACCGCAGTAAGCGACCAGCCAAAACCGCTGGTGATCCCGCTCTGTGCCGAGATACCACTTCCGCGGTGCTCACCGCTGGATGTGTTCCTGAACACCCGAAAAGGAAACGGATTTCTTCTTGAATCAATGGAAGGAAGCGAAAAGATCGCCCGGTACTCGTACGTCGGGATCGATCCGGCGTGCGTGATCACGCTGGGCCGTGATGTAACGGTAACCGGCAGCGACGCATTTGTCGCTATCGCACGCGAACCTGAGGGGATGAACCCGGTCGACCGGATCCGTTCCATCCTCTCGCGGTTCAACTACGTAAACCTCAGGGCCCCGCGGTTCTTCGGCGGGATGGTCGGGTACTTCGCGTATGATATCGTCAACTCGCTTTTTTCCCAGGTAAAAAACAACAGGAAAAA
>CAYVTY010000100.1:0-2513 GCA_964454995.1 uncultured Methanoregula sp. | reverse complement strand
CCGGCAAAAAATATTTTTCCCGTTGGTGCAACCCGTTTTAAGAGGCCCGCGGACCGGCTCACGATGGCTTTGTGAATCCCAAGGGCCACGTCGTTCCTATCCGCACCCTGGGAGATGAGGGATACAATTTCGGATTCTGCAAAGACGGTACACATGCTGTTGATTTTTTCCGCCCTCTTTGCAAAGAGCGCTGCGGCAGAGAATTCTTCCAGCGTAAAACCAAGTGCGGTCGCCATGACCTCAAGGAAACGGCCGGTCCCCGCAGCGCACCGGTCGTTCATCTCGAATTTACACAAATTGCCTTTTTCGTCCAGCGAAATGGCCTTGGTGTCCTGTCCGCCGATGTCAAGGACCGATCCGCAGTCGTCTGAAAAAAAGCGGGCTCCCCGAACAAAGGCGGTGATCTCGCTTACCACCGGGCAGGCAAGGTGCCCTTTGATCAGGTGCCGCCCGTACCCGGTCGCGGTAACGCGATCAAACGCCACGCCGGCCATAAGTTCCCGTGCAGTCCCCAGCGGGTTGTGGGAGGTAACCGTCTTGCGGGAAAAAACGAGTTTGCCGTTTTCCAGCACGGCAAATTTGATAGTACGCGATCCGATGTCGATTCCTGCGTATCTCATTTTCTCTTCAGGCGCTCGTTGAATGCCTCGATACGTGTCTTGAGCTGGCCGGCATCTTCCTGGCTGTAATCGGTCTCCAGACGCAGGGTCGGGATGTGTGATTTTTCCAGTTCCTTTTCCACCGGGCCGCTCTCGATGATATAAGGCTGGCAGAACTGGAGGCTGTAGTGGATGACCCCGTCTGCATGGAGTTTTTTGGTCATCTCCTTTACATAGTTTACCCGTGAGGGGTTCGGGGTAAATACTGCACAGTCGACATTGAAATACCGGTCGGTAATAGCATCGAGCAGTTCTTCCACGGTGTTGCCCTTTATTTCGGTCAGCCACCGGGTGCCGCGTTCTCCCACGCAGGATTCCTCGCCAACGATCACGGCATTGCTTGTCTCAATGAGCAGCGGCAGCTTCCAGTTCGGGACGGCCATCGGGCATCCCGAGACAATGACACGTGTTGTCCCCTTGGGGAAGACACCCTTGTGGTTCTTCACGCGCTCTTCGAGCTCGTCACAGAGCTTGTTGACCGAGTCGGTGAATCGGACAGGATCATCGTGGAAGAAGACCTGGTTGATGAGGAGCGCGTCAAGTCCCGAGATCGGTGCCGGGTCTGCAGCACGGATTGCAGCAAGACGGATCATTGCCTTGCGCTTTGCATTGACAATCTCGATTCCTTTCTTAAGTGACTGGACTGTGACCTTCTTTCCGCTCTCTTTTTCGAGTTTTGCAATGAACTTGCGGTACTCCTCTTTGAGTAACTGCCTTCCCGTCTCACTCTTTGTCTGCGGGAGGTCCATGACATAGAGGTCCTTTACGAGTGGCCGGAAGATCTCATACGCCTTCTTCTTGCCATCGCAGGTATTCTCCCCGACAATGACATCGCACGACTCCACATAGGGGCAGAGCTTCCCGAGCTTGAACCCGAACATGGACTTGATAAGCGAGCATGTGTTCCGCGGAAGGAGTGCCTCAGCCGCTTCAAAGCCCAATTCCGCACCGGCGCATAACCCGACTGCCACACCGTCCACGGCAAGGACGAGCTCTTCGGGAACAAAAACGCAGTACGAGCCGATAACTTTCCTACCCTCGGCCTTTGCATCCACCAGCTCCTTGATGCGCAGCCCGTGGACTTCGCTCATCACAAAATCAAAGTACTTCATTCCCTCGGGGCGGTTCTTCTGGGAAAGGAAAATGTCGGTATAGGCTTTCCCAAGACCTGCGAGCAGTGCGTTATGGCCGTCCACATCAAGACCGAGCGACGTCCACATCTCCGTGTAATCTGTCATTGTTGTACAACCTGCCTTGTCGATGATATCAGATTTTTTTGACTTCTGCCTTTAACGCGATTGCATGCTGGATGGTGAACATGCCCATGCAGTGCGTCAGGGAATATTCCTTGAGGTCCTTGAGCTGGGCTTCGGTTACATCGCCCTTCACGTCCATAAAGACGCGGAATGCATTTACGAGAGGATTCTTGCCGAGATCGAACTGGGCGGTATAATCGAGATCGGCCTCGACCCGGGTCTTCACGCTGGTAAACTTGATGTTTCTGATCGAGGCCTCGGTCACAAGGGTGCTTGAGAAACAGGCGGCAAACCAGAAGAGGCCAAATGCCATCGGACCGGGACGGCTGGCAGGCCCGGCAAAGTTGGGGTGGCTTGATTCCATCGTGTAGGTGCCATCCTTTACCTTAACCACCGACCGGAACTGCGGTCCGCCTTCTGTAAAGTGCCAGTCGCCTTCGATCTTTGCGGTGAACTTTGCATCAGCCGGGTTCTTCTGGATCTCTTTTTTGTACTCAATCACCTGCTTGGTGTCGATGTTGTTGATGCTCATTAGTTAACCCCTCACTTTGATTTGGAGTGAGTGTTAATAAAATTTATTAATCCTGCAGGATTTATT
>CAYVTY010000099.1:0-2549 GCA_964454995.1 uncultured Methanoregula sp. | reverse complement strand
CCGATCCCGGCTTCAGAGTGGTTGAAGATGCCCCGGTATTTTACTTCGTTCCTGCGCATATGGAGGGCAAGGCTTGAGACAACCGCAGCAACACCGATAACGACAATGCAGGTGACAAATGCGGCAGCAAGTTCTTCCAGAGCCACCCCGGTGATAACCGCAACCATCCCCATATAAATGGCTGCAACCGCTGCCGCATAGGAGATACCCCAGCGCGGATACCAGTAGGCCGCGATCACGATCGGGATATAAAGAAGGTTCGTGGCAACAGGCGCGGTGCCATAATGAAGCGCGAGAATGTTGACGAGAATCGCGAGGATCGTTGTGGTGACGATAATAAACAGCCAGAGATCCACAAAACTTTCTTCACGTTCCAGAGAGAGAGATGTCCATCCTGTCATTGATTCGCACCATCGGGTATGAACTCTGACGTGGGAAAAACCTCCCTGACGCCATTCTTGTTTCTTCCCCGTCTATGTTTCCACATTGCACAAATGGATATTAATAAGTTTTGGTTCTCGGATTGCCAACCACAAATAGTGAGAGCAGCATTTGAACAGGGGATTGATAAAATACCGTATTTTTGGATTTTTGACTGATTGCCGGACGAGACCGGGCAATTCACCGGTTCACAGCGCTATTTGAATATCAAAATAAAAGTGTCCAAAAAAAGGTATTGATCCGATCATCTGTGGATATGACCTTACCCGAAGCCCCACTGGGCAAGCGTCGTATGAGATGGATCGACATCTTTCCAGTTCCAGCCGAGTGCTTCGATGATCCGGGCGATCGGCTGCTCGATGGTCTTTTCAAGCATGAGTTCCCAGTCTGGGACAAACTCCGTTGGTACCTGATCGGCGTACTCGAAACAGAGCACATCGGTTTTGGGAAATTTCCCGGTCACGGCTTTTATGTAGATGCGCTTCGGCTTACTGCCCTTGCCGAACTCCGTGTGCAGGTACTGGTTGGCGTACCGGGCGCCCCGCACCTGGGCATCGTCGGTTTCGTAATCGTCAAGGGATTTGCCGATCCCGCCGGGTATGCCAATCTCGTCAAGCGAGAATTTCCCGGCACGGTACTTTGTAATGATGCCACCCAGATAGGCCTTGATCTCAGGATAGTCCGTACCTGCAAGGATCATCTCCATCACCCGTGTCTGGACAATTTTTGTGATCTGCGGCGTGTCGCTGCGGCGGATCTCGAACCCGACAATATCGATCTGGTCGGCGTCTTTTCCTTCCTTCCAGACGAGTCGTCCTGCGTACCGCTTCTTCTTTCCTGCCTGGAAGAACCGGGCATAGATTTTTTCGAACTTGATCGAGAAGTAATGGGTGTCAGCGTTAAGTTCACGCTTTGCGAATGCCTGGTAACTCGCATTGAGCTGTTTTTCCAGCATCCGGGCAGTTTCGATGGTCTTTTCCCGGTCAAGCGGCGGGATCTGCACCATGCAGGAATCCGTATCCCCGTAAATCACCTTATAGCCCTGCTCCTCGATGACGTGCCGGGTGTGCTCGATGATCGCCCGTCCCACAGAGGTGACCGCAGCACCGATCTCCCGGTCGAAGAGCCGGAACCGGGTATATCCCGAGACACCATAGTACGTGTTCATGATCACCTTGAGCACATTCTGCTGCATGTCGTAGAGGAGGTACTGCGGCGAGCCGTAGGGGAAGGTATTACGGAGGTTTTTTCGTGCGTCGCGCTCTTTTAACAGTTCCGAGAGGATACTCCGCGTCAGCCCGTCGGGCTGTTTTTTGAACCGTATCCCGTTCGGGGCCACGAGTTCGCCATCGGGGTCTTTTGTCTCGGGCGAGGCGTTGATCGTCATCATCGCCATCGGGTAGAGCGATTTTAAGTCGAGCACTACCACGTTCTCCCGTACACCCCGGCTCGGCTCAAAGACTGTAGCGCCTTCGAACTCTTCGGCATTCGCAAAGCCCTTTGAAGGCAGGACATACTTCCCGTGTGCTTTCCTTAAAATGTAAACATCGATCACGCTTGAGGAGTTCAGCGTCTTGTCCAGAGGACAGCCGACATACCGGGCGATCTCCCGGTAAAACCCGATGATGTTATCCTTCTTGTTGATCGCAACGCAGAGCTCGACATCCTTGAAGTTATATTCGACAAGAAGTTCCGGCTGCTTCTTCCAGAGATCGGAGACCGTGCCGGTGTACCGTACCTTACTGTCCCCCACCTCATCCTGCGCAATCGCGTCGAGACGGTAAGACTCCTTCTGGGTCGAATGCATTTTTTTGTAGCCGGTGAGAAGATCGAAGAGCGCCCGGCCGCGGAGCGCGTTTCTCTCGGTCATACCGGGCAGGCGGGCGAGCATGACCGGCGAGAGACCCAGTTTCTCCATCCTCCCGGTGATATACGGCATATCGAAATCGACAAAGTTCCACCCCGAAAGGACATCGGGATCACGCTCGGCAATATAGGCGCCGAACGCTTTGAGCATGGAAACCTCGTCGGCATACGTGCAGATCGTATGGGTGCCTTTCCGGAAGCAGCCGTTTACAAGACCGCCGGCAGTCTCCTTATCCGCAATC
>CAYVTY010000098.1:1523-2670 GCA_964454995.1 uncultured Methanoregula sp. | reverse complement strand
ACTGAATGCCCCCCGGAACAAGCTTTCAGCCCCTGGCACGTGGGCTTCCGGTACATATCGCGGCATGACCTCCCCGCACTTTCTCATAGTCTTTAGCGCCCTGGGTTATCTCTCCAGCGGTGTGTCGGCGGACCCCTTGGCCGGCGCTCCTCCGGGGTTGGCTTTGACCCCGGCGCCACTCATTTTGTTGATCAGTGTCTCGTCGGTAGCTTTGTTCAGGTTGCTGGCTTTGTCCAGTTCGGCCTTCGCCTCGGCTTTCTTTCCCATCGCACGATACAGCCGCCCCAGCCGCCAATGAACGTTAACATCGTCAGGAGTCAGTTCCTTGGCAACATTCAGCTCGCGTAGAGCATCCTCATTGCGCCCCGCGTCGGCATACAGAATGCCCAGGTCGAGGTGTCCCAGAGAGAGCGTGGGGGCGACCCGTTCAGCTTGTTCCAGAATTGGAAGGGCGGCCTCGGGATGGCTCATTCGCATCTGTGCGTCCCCCAGGTAGACCAAGGCCTGGATCTGATTCGGATTATTGGTAAGCTCGGCCTGCAGTTCGCTTGCCGCTTCCTCATACTGCCTTTGGGTCCACAGTAGATAGCCCAGGCCGAAGTGTACGTCTGGCTCGTTAGGATTGGCTTGCACTGCGGCCCGAAACTGCTTGATGGCGCCGCCATGATCTTTCAGCTCGTCTAAGGCTTCCCCTGCCAGTATGTCGGCCTCGGCCGACTCAGCGTTCAGTAAGAGAATCTCATGATACGTATCCAGAACGCATTGATATTGCTTTGACCACAAGCAACTATGCGCCAGGCTCAGATGCAGGCCCAAATTCTGCGAATCGCGGGCGGCGGCCTGTTTTAGATAGGGAACGGCTTCAGCGAATTCACCCAAGGCATAGTGAGCCATTCCTAGTAGGATCGTCAGCCGCTGCACATCTGGCGAGGAGGGGGGCTGGTTCTTGAACAACGGTTGGAATATCCGAATGGCCTCTTTCATTTCGCCGGCCTTGAAAAGCGCGAGACCGAGATTCAGCCGCAATCCAGGAGTCGACGGACTTAGCGCCAGCGCTTTGCGGTAGAGCGGCACAGCCTCTTTGTAGTGTTCCTGGCGGGCTTCGAGGAGCCCAAGGTGTGCGTACGGTTCCGGATTCGCAGGATGC
>CAYVTY010000098.1:0-1513 GCA_964454995.1 uncultured Methanoregula sp. | reverse complement strand
TCAGCCTCGGCATTCTTTCCCTGTTGTTCAAAGGTCAACGCGGTTTGCCACTGGCTTTCGACCGACTGAACGGCCTGTCCCAGGCAAACGGCGGCTGCCATCGAAGACCAAAGGATGAGTCCCCACTGCATGACCCGATTCACTCGCATCCCTTTCCGATGTCCGCCGTTGTCTGAAACATTTTCGGGCTCGATTCTTTCTCCCCGAGATGTTTGTGGCAAGCTCGAATCCAAAACAAAAAATGGGACGCGGCAGGGCGTGCCTGCCGCGTCCGGTTATTGATCGGTTTAGAAAACGAACTTGCCCGCAAGCTCGAAGGTTCTCGGGTCCTGCACGCTGTTCACTTCACCAAAGTTACCGCTGCTTGCGTTGTTGTAGAACCCGTTGAACTGGGTGTGATTGAAAGTGTTGAAGCTCTCTGCGCGGAACTCGAAGTGAGCGCGCTCGCCGAACGCAAAGGACTTATACAGATTGATACCGAAGTTGGTGCGGCCAGGTCCTACCACAGCGTCCCTGCCGGCGTTGCCGAAGCCCAGGTTCGGGCCGCCGTTCCACGCCGCGGTTGGCTGAGAGAAGCCGGTGGCAGAAACCCACTGGTATACGCCATTGGCATCCCGCTTCTTCGGATATTGCACCTTGCCGCTTAAATTGGGACGAACCGTGTAATCGCCGCCCAATCCAACGGTATCGGAACCGCCATCGCCTGGAGCATTGTTTCCTGCCCAGGGCAGTCCTGTTTGGGAAATTACGGTGCCGGAAACCGTCCAGCCGCCGAGCACGTCGTGGGAGAGGCCGGTCGAATGCGCAAAGATAGGCAGTTTGTAAATGTAGTTCGCGTTGAGGACCTGACGACGGTCCAAGTCGCCTGAACCCTTGTCATATTTGAGGTTCCAGGGGTTGCTCACGTCCGTGGTGAAATCGTTGCTTCCTAACTCCGAATCGATCTCGTGCGACCAGGTGTAGTCGATCTCGAAGCTGAGCCCGTGACGGCTCTCTTGCCGAAGCCCAGCCTGGAAGCTGTTGTAACTGGCGGTGGCCCGGGTGCCTTCCTCCTGGATGTTGCCAAGGCCAGGATATGTGCGAGCCATGATGCCTTGGACAGTCGTGGGCGCCGCATAACCGGAATATGTTTTATCGCCCGCGCTATCCGCGCGAAATTGCATCGACGTGTTCAGAGGGTATTCGTTGATCGGCGTAATCACGATCTGGTGCCATCCGACGTTCCCCACATACTGCGTGATCAGGATCAGCGCAGGAACGATTTCGTGTTGGACGCCCAGGCTGAATTGCGCTACACCCGGAGCGGGATAGTTAGTCGAGATCGTCGTCATGCCCTGCGGCACAACCGGCAAAGTCGCCGTGGAGAGCGTTGTTCCAAACTGCCAATTAGCGAGTGGGTTGTTGAACGTGGTATTGCTGACAGCCGGTGTGTTGGTGAACGGAACTCCATTGGCCAGGCTGAACGTGTCGTTGCCCTGCAGCGTGACGATTCCCGCGTTGGTGCTCGTGCCGC
>CAYVTY010000097.1:0-2718 GCA_964454995.1 uncultured Methanoregula sp. | reverse complement strand
AAGAACATAGCCGGGAACCTCAGGGCCGCGGACAGGGACCTGGGCAAGGTGAGCAGAGGCTATTTTGAGACATTTGCCAATGCGAAGGGCTACCGGGGCAAGGATCGCAAGGAGAAGCGGAAGGAATTCGAAACCGGGTTGAAATCGTTCCTCAACAGATATAATGATCTCAAGAAAAAAATTTCCAACAAAGAGCCGGCGGATTTCAAGACTGAAGTCACAACCCTTATGGCAAGCTATGAGGCTTTTTTGAAGCGCTATTCCTTTAGCAAAACAGACTACAAAAATGCCCTTGCCAGCGGAAGTGACCGCAGAACGATAAGGAGGATGCAGGACGCACAGGACGGGTTCGACAAGGTTCTCGGAGAAATCTCCAGGAAAATGGAAGTTGGCATTTCGATGCAGCTTGCGAAGGATAACTACGGGGGAGCCAGGGCAAGGGCGGGGGGGCGCCTCAAGAAATTTGATACAAAAATAAAGATTGACAAACGAACCGGCAAGACTCTACTCCTGGGAGTGGACCCGACCTTTGACACCATAACCAAGATGCAGGTGAAGACCGACTCCGCTGTGAACCGCATCCGCTTCCCGGTGGTGGGCTGGGCTGTGCGCAACATCGCATATATGCCGCTCAACTTAAGCTACAAGGTGGTCGACGCTGTCTGGCAGCACCGCGCCTCCACGCGTGCCGCAATCGGTGTGGTGCACGACCTGAAGGACGCAAGCCTCTACAAGTTCGGCCACGACGCCAATGGCAAGCTCACAGCATTCGGAAAGGCGCACAAGTGGATGTATGACCAGTCGATCGCGGGCGGCATGTACAAGTGGTGGTTCAACCTGAAGGACAAGGATGGAAAAATAACCAAAAATGCGTACGAGACCGTTTTCGAGAATAAGTACGACATAAGGAACAAGTCGGTCGCAAACATAGGCGACACCTTCGAAAACCACTCCTGGCACAACATAAACATGTTCAACAGGTACGTGGACGACGCACTCGCAGCCATGTACACGGCGATCGTGTCATCCAACAAAAAGAAGGCGGTTGAGAATGCTGTGAAAACAAAGGGCAGAACGGACATAACAAACGCACAGAAGCTGACCAAGCTTGCTGATGAGCTTGATAGCGAAGGGAAGGCAAAGCTCCAGATCAAAGATGTTGAGGAATACAAAACCATGGTTGGCAACTGGGAGAAGAAAATTCAGAAACAGTACCTGGGCGTGGCGGATTACGAATATGACAAGAACGGAGAGCTGGTCCTCAAAGGCGGCTACCGCCTAGAAACCGAGCGGACCATTAGGGCTGATGAGCTCAGCGAGCAGCTGAACAAAGAGAAGGCGGCGATGAAGAATTCGGGAACTCCGGATAAAGGCATGGCGTTTGACGAGGCATCTGCGAAATACAAGGGCATCCAGGCAGATGCGAAGGTGGCTGCCGAGAAAAAGATTGCAGCATTCAGAGACCGCAAGAATGCCGCGTATGCTGATATGAAAAATGAGCTGGAATTGCAGATGGTGAATGGCCAGTTGGTGAAGAAAAACAGCAAAATCAATTCGCTTGAGGACGACATAATCAATAGGGCAGATGCTGACGCGAAAAAAGTCGCGGACAGCCGGGACCCGAACGTGCTTGCGTACCTCAACTACGCTGGAAAGAATCCCGGCGGGCTGTTCATGACGAAAATACTCGGGGGCATGCTGTTCAGCAAGGATGGCAAGGCTCTCTATAGCGGCTCAGTCAGCATGAACGGGAAGAATGTCAGCAAGCGCGGGGATTTTGAAATCAGCGACATGGTGGCGTTCGAGGAGCTGGTGAAGCCGGGAGGCAAAGTGGGCAGGCGGAAGAGCAGCGAGGATGGCCCCCTGCGCGATAAAATCAGGGAGGCGCTTGGCAGGCCGGAAAATGCAAAATACGTAAAATATTTGCAGAAGCAACGCGATAAGCCGGGCGACTTGGTGGATGTCGCAATAGGGGACATGCTGGAAAGGGTTGCCAACACTCAGGCACTCAAGGCGCAGATGCTCCAGAAGATAACGAAGAACGATTTCAACAAAAGACTGCAACAGATCTTGGGCGAGAAGGACGGGATGGACAAGGTCGCGGACAGCCCGGATGCGCTCAGGAAATCATATGAGAGGATATTGAGCAAGACCGCGCAGGACAAAATCAAGGATGAGACCAAAGGCATAGCCCAGGATGTCCGCGACAAGGCTCTCCTGCGCGAAGTATACGAATACGGGAACTGGCGCGAGAAGCTCGGGCTTGCCAAGCTCAGGGGGCCGGAAAGGGTGCACGCGGAGAACGATGCGCTGCTGGCTGCCACCCGCAGGCTGAACAAGGTCCTGGGGATAATTTCAACTTATGGGGAGCAGGAAGCTGGAGGAAACTGGAGCGAAGCTGCGATGGGCTATGCAGGCACGGACCAGCAGCTGCGGAGGATAGGCTTCACTACCACGCGCTCCCTTTTCCTGAACAGGATCAACAAGGGAAGCGCGCTTTACAGCGAGAAATTCGTTGATGACCTGAAGGATGAGAAAAAGATGAACGCACTCGGCCTGAAGGCCCTTACTGCAAAACAGATAGAAGACGCTTTGAAAAACAAGGATGCGCCCATCGAAGGAATGCAATACCTGATGAAAACAGGAATCACGTTCAACGACAGCAAAAAAATGGGATTTGTCGGGACTGCGGCGCTCCACGGCGCGCGCGGGCGATGC
>CAYVTY010000096.1:0-2758 GCA_964454995.1 uncultured Methanoregula sp. | reverse complement strand
ACCGGCAGAGCGGCGGGGCAGTCACGGCAATTCTTGCAAATGCCCTTGACGAGGGGCTGATCGATGCCATAGTCACCGTGACCGAAGATCCCTGGACGCTGAAACCATCTTCAGCTGTCATAACAAAATCCGAGGTTCTCATCCGGGATGCCGGCAGCCGGTACAGCTGGTGGGTGCCGCTTCTTGCAGCGCTAAAAGTTGCCGCAATCACGCGCAAGTATACGAAGATCGCGGTGATTGGTGTCCCCTGCGCCGTGCAGGCCGCGGCCCGGATCCGGGCAAGCGAGAACGATCTCCTCCGCCAGTACGCGAAATCGATCCGGCTCGTGGTCGGGCTCTTCTGCACGGAGACCTTCGATTACGCTGCTCTTGTTCACGGCAAGCTGGAAACGAAATACAAACTCGCACCGCACGAGATAAAAAAACTGGACGTGAAAGGCAAGCTCGATATCTTAAAGCAGGACAACACGCACCTTTCTGTGCCTCTTGCGGATCTTGAGGATACGATCCGGCCGGGCTGCCGGATCTGCACGGACTTCTCATCGCTCTGTGCCGATCTCTCGGCCGGCGCAGTCGGGAGCCCGGCAGGGTTTACTACGCTTGTCATCCGGAACGAAACCGGTAAAGGGTTTGTGGAGAGTGCCATCCGCAATCATAAACTGGTAACCGAAAAAAGTGTTGATACCGCTGCAATCGAGAAACTGGCGGGAACCAAGATCAGGAAAAATTCCCGGTAAACCTTTTTTCCAACCCGGTTTTTGTATCCCCTTCCGCACCGGCCACACCGTTCACCACTCTTGGTTTTTGTTTTTCAAGAATGGTTTTAAGTGCGGCCTTCCTCATTGTACATTACCAAAAATTTTCCGGAACGTGTATACTTTAATATCGTACGCGATCCGGGACAAAAGGTGAATACCATGAAGATGATCAAGGCAATGATACGGCCCGAGAAGTTCGAGGACATCAAGGGTGCGCTGGACGCAGAAGGATTCGGATCGATGACGATATTCGATGTCGAGGGCCGGGGAGTCCAGAAGGGCATCAAGCAACAGTACCGCGGCGCCGAGTATATTGTCGATCTTATCCCCAAACGCGAACTGGAAATTGTCGTTACTGATGATGTGGCGGAGAAGGTGATCGAGATTATCAGGAAGGCTGCATATACCGGCAAGATCGGTGACGGCCAGATCTTCGTTTTGCCGGTCGAGGACTCGATCCGGGTCAGGACCGGGGAACGAGGATCGAAAGGGATCTAAAAAACCGGTGCATGATATCAAACCGGTGCATGATATCGTACCGGGGCCCGATCCAATCCGGGTCTGATACAGCCGTTTTTCCTGTGAGTCTCAGTACAGACTCACACTAATCCGGGCTCAATCTGAGCCCCGATTGCCTTTTTCCCACCCAAAAAGAAGCCCGTATCGGGCTCCGTTTAAAAATAACCTCAAATCAGGCTTATTTTAGGAAACGGACGAAATAAAACGGACACGATAATGCGGTTCTTTTGGCAAATCTCAGGTAAAATTACCATTTGGACGATCCGGAAAATGATCGCTGCCGGAACGCGAATATGACCCGCTAAAGGGCATTATATGAGGCTAAATTTGGGCGTATTTTGGCAAACAAACAGAAATACGGCCCCAAAATATCGGGCAAGGGAATTGGACGGTTTTACGGGCTTATTTTGGAGGTTGATCCTGTCAAATCTGCGGGAGGTAAGATATAGATCTTCGATGGAGCAGTTATCATAACTCCCGAAGACTTGACAGAACCGTTATCAGCACAAAAGACGGTTAGCGGTGAATTCCACCGCCGGACACAGAAATTCTGCTCATAGAGATAATTAATTCTTTCGTGTGTACCGGTAAAAAGGAAAATAAGAAACTATTTGTGGCAACAACCGTCATTTCTGATCTGTCAGGAGCGATGAAGTCCGCCGTAACCGCCAGAAGAATGGCTGATGACTTCTGTTTTATGTGGGGCTGAACATCTGCCACACCAGCCGGATTAGGCAGAGGATTTCTTTCGTGAAGCGAGGAGGTCTGCCTGCACTCCCCGAAAATGGCGGGAATTAAAAAACCGGAACCGGGATTACTGATCGAAAAGGCAGATGCGAAAATGACGGGGCATGATTGAACAAACAAGAAAATACCGGAAGTGAAACAGGATGGACTCATCGATACAAACAATTCATGCATGGGGTGCCGGCTGGGGCTCCAACGTCTCCCACCGGAGCGGCGAGACGGTCGATTCGTTCATCGCCGATTTTGTGGTCGCGACCTGCGCCGGCAAGCTCAAGACCGGCGCGCCATGCCGGGGCGAACGGGTCGAGAAATATAACCAGCTTTTGCGGATCGAAGAGGAACTCGGCAGCAGTGCCATCTACGCCGGCAGGAACGCATTCGTGAGGTGACCGGTCATTCCCATGGCGCCCGGTGCCGACCCGTCAAATGAATTCCTCGCAAAGCACCTTCGGGTCACCTGCCAGCACATCGACAGGCTTCTTGGCGAGATCGAAGGTATCCTCAACGAGTCCTCATCCCGAACCGCATTTCCGGAGTATGTCATGGACATTACCCCGGCGCAGCAGAAGACGATCGAGGATTATATCACGCGTATCCGTACCCGTCTCGTCCAGGTAATGGAAGGGCAGGGGATTAGCAGCAGCCAGCCCGGCATTCCCGTCTCGCGAGCTGTTCATAGCAGGCTGTATACCATCGATGTTGCAGCCGAAGAACTCAAACCACAATACATGATG
>CAYVTY010000095.1:0-2783 GCA_964454995.1 uncultured Methanoregula sp. | reverse complement strand
ACAAACCGGGTTGAAAAAAGACCTTTAAATGCCCAAAAAAGATCCCTTCAAGAAAGTTGATACCTTTCCCGGTGAAATAGTTGGTATTCCATGCATCCCTGTTTTCGGGATGCCTGCAGGGAGAACTCATGGCAACTGTCGTTTTTGTAGATGATGATTTCCGGCGGATGCCCCGGTCGGATATGGTAAAACTCCAGAGAATTATTGCATCTGGTAAATATGGCGTGCATAAGATCTCGTATAATGACAAGCAGATCAACGTGGAGATAAAAAAAACCGGTGACAAGATCCAGGTTAAGATTGTCCGCATGATTTAACCTCCTGTAAAAAAACAGGCATGGTATCGTTACCCTCCTGCCATCACAATCATTATAGCACCCTAAATGTAAAATCTGAATTACATATTGGCTGGCGGAGGGGGAGATCCTGGCAGGCAGGAAGGTACAGTATTTTACCGAGAAGGAAGATGAGTTCACCCGTATCCTGATCGGGATTGGGGTTCCCCGGACCGTGGCAAAAGTACTGGTATTTCTCGGGAACACACCCGAAGCTACCTCCCGCGACATCGAGCGGGGGGCCGATCTCCGCCAGCCGGAAGTCAGCATTGCGATGCAGTACCTCAGAGAGCAGGGATGGATCGCGAGCAGGCTTGTCAAATCAGAATTGATCGGCCGGCCACAGAATGTCGTCAGACTGTCCCGGCCCATTGCTGAAATTATCGATCAAATCAGGACTGAAAAGGAAGATACGATCCGGAAAAAAATGGCTCTCGCGCATAAACTCCGGGATTACCTCACCTAGGTGTGGACAGACCTCTTCTGGCCCCCTCTTTTCCGGGGTACCGTCCGTCAGACCTGATCTACAGGCCGGATTCCCGCTCCGCAGAAAACAGCAGGGCTTTTACCAGAAAATAAGCGAGCACGGCAGCAATACAGAGAAGGGCTATTGCAAGCAGGATACGATCCTGCGGAGGAATTACAAGGGACAGGTATGCATGGTTGGGGAGCATCGGTCATTCATCTGCCGTACTGTTCACTGTGTGCTCTTTTTACTGTCTCTGTCCTTAAAAAAGTGTTGATTGCACCCATGACCTTCGTTTTTGGTCAGGAGTGATCCCCCGCTGCACCAGGCAGTACCGGCCCACAACCGGCCCGGTACGGGAAACTATTGGAGAGCCGGGGGAAATCATTGATGCCGGATAAGGACTATAATATCAGGCATCCGAATACACAAACCGGGAAATCCTTAAAAACGGGATAGTGGCCTTCATGAGTGCATCGATCATTTCACCCGAACTCTTCACCTTTGTTATCGTACCTCTCCTGATCTTTTGTGCGCGTATCTGCGACATGAGCCTGGACACGATCCGGGTTATCTTCATGTCGAAGGGGATCAAGTACCTCCCATCGTTCATCGGTTTTTTCGAAGTGATTATCTGGCTTATCGCCATCGGCCAGGTCATGAACAACCTGACAAACGCTGTCTGTTACATTGCCTATGGCGCAGGATTTGCGACCGGGACCTTTGTCGGGATGGCAATCGAGGAGAAACTATCGCTTGGCCTTACCAGCGTACGGATCATCACCAAGGAAGATCCCTCTCTTTTGATGCAATACCTCCGGGCCCATGACTACGGTGTCACGAGCATCGATGGTGAAGGCGGGACCGGCCCGGTGAAGATGGTCTTTACGATCATCAAGCGAAAGGATCTCGCCCATGTTGTCGGTATCATCAAGGAGTTCCACCCTAAAGCGTTCTATTCGGTTGAGGAAGTGAAATCGGTCGCCGAAGGGGTGTTCCCGGAGCGGAGATCAAAGGGGATCTTCGGGTGGATCAGCTCGTTGCGGTACCGGCAGGTTGGGAAATAACCGGCAGATCTGACGGTTTCACGATGAGGATCCGGATGAAAGGCGGGGATCCCTTTTTTTCGGTGCTTCTTTTTCGGGTATCTCTGTATTTGCTGGAGGGCTCCTGTCATTTGCAGGTTGTTATGGAGTCCTATTGGGGTGTACATCGGATAATCTCAAGTCATGGCATGACAGACTCCCTCACGGACAGGAGGCCGCGATGAAGACAAAAAACGGCTGGGTGGAGATCGACCGGGTGCGCTATGACCATGACGTTATTATCCACACCGACGGGAGCGTGACAAAGCGGCAGAAAAAGCCCTCAAAAAAGTTCAAGGTGACCTATGGGCATACGCCTCTTTCCGGGGCCGAGCTCGGTTTTCTTACCGGGGAACGCCCGGAAATTGTCTACGTCGGGACGGGCCAGTATGGCGATCTGCCCCTTACACCGGACGCCCGGGACCTGGTGGGAGAGTATGATGCTGTGATCCGCCCGACACCGGAAATTCTCGATATGATAGCAGAAGAGAGCCGGCCTTTTGTCGCGGTTCTGCACGTCAACTGCTGATGCTTGCGGGGCACCGCAGACGCTTGTACCGTCTTTTGTGCCACTGATATTCATCGCGTCCCCCTTTTAACGGGCAGTCGTGAAGAGCCGGTGCGGCTGTGGTCGTGCAGATTCTATGATAAAAAAGATTTTTTCCCGGGAAAACACCCGGCGTTACTTTACCGGATACTTTTTCCCGGCCGAGAACGCTTTCTCAACCTGCTTACCTACGCCGAAATAGGCAGACTGGGCGTAGACGATCGGTTGGATCTTTGCGATATCCGGTTTCCCGTCGGTCAGGCAGGAAGCATCGGTGTGGATCTCCACGACCTCACCGATATACAGCAGGTGGCTCCCGCAGTCAACGGATTTGTACAGCCTGCACTCGA
>CAYVTY010000094.1:0-2811 GCA_964454995.1 uncultured Methanoregula sp. | reverse complement strand
GGCGGATCGAGACCTCCCATTTCGGGACAAGACGGGCATGGAGGATCACTTCACGAGCCGCTGCAATCGCTGCAAGCCGGCTCACCATCGCGTGGGTGTACGAAAAGACCGGTGAAAATGTGGGTAAATCCTTCATGGCCGTACCAGTATATCACTGGTATATTCTCTGTCCTTCTTGGTTATTGCGGTTGCTGTCCTGGATCGCGGGCCTCATGGCGAGCTGGGGCATCCAGAAAATGTCGCAGCCTGCCGTGCACGATTATTATTATATGAATGAGGGATTCCACGGCTATGCGAAAACGGGTTGTCCCCCTCACATATGCAACAGGTACGGCAGCGCGATAAGCGATATCAGCACCACGATCATCACGTAGCTGACGGCCCCGACAATGTACCCGGAATATTTGATAAGCCCGCGCCGGTCGAGCAGCCGGTCGACCCCTTCCTTGAAGATATAGCCGCCGTCCAGCGGGACCATCGGGATAGCGTTGAAGATCCCCACGTTGATATTGATCCACGCACACCAGAAGAGGATGTGGATCGCGTCCCAGAACCCGGCAAAGGGCACCTGGTAATACGAAGTATCCGGGGTATCGAATGCGAGGATGCGGATGTACTGCGACCCATCGCCGCTCGCGAAAGGAACAATCAGGAATTCAACGAACCCGATCGGTGAGAGCATCGTCCCGACCGCAGTCTTAACGGCCACGCCGTCATAGTACTCGACCCCCATAAACCCGCTGGTCTGGTTGTTGCTGTAGCCGGAAGGCCACTCCGCAAGCGTGAGCTTATAATCAGAGGAGATGCCGTTTTTTGCGGCCGTCAGGGTGACCGTATCCCCGGGTTTTGTCGTATTCAGGATCGCGGACACATCTGCCCGGCTGGCCACCGGCACCCCGTTTACCGCGGTCACCACCGAGCCCTGCGGCACGCTCGCGTTATCCGCAGGATACCCCTTGTAGATCCCGGTGATAGCCGGTTGGGTCGCCGGCACCACGAGACCGAACATCAGGATGAGCAGCACAAAGCATGAGAAACCGACCACAAGGTTGTTTGTGATCCCGGCACCGAACATCCGCATCTTGGGCATGCCTTTTTTCTGTTCGAGTTCCTCATCATCCGGCTCGACAAAAAAACCGATCGGGATCACAGCAAGGAGGACACCCATGCCCCTGACCTTAATGTCCTCAACCCGACAGAGGATCGCATGCCCGAACTCGTGTACCACGATGGTCAGGAAGAATGCAAACCAGACCGCGAATGTAGACGGGACATACTCGTTGAGCCCCGGGATCAAAAATAAATTCTGGGGCGAGTAGATGCCGGTCGGTTCAGGCTTGATCATCAGCGTGTAACGGATCGAGACAAACAGCATCACGGTCATAAAAACCGAAACGAGGATGACCGCGATGACCCCGATAGTCCCGTAGATCCTAAAAAACGTGCGCAGTGCGGTAAATTTATCGAAAAATTTTACCCGGGTGGTCTTGATCGCCATGATCGGGCCGTAGAAAACAATATGATCGGCCCAGATCTTCCTGGTGTAAATAATATACGCGGCGATGGCGTAGATTGCCACCAGGGCAATCAGGATGAAAAGCCAGTCCATCTGTACTTGATGGACTGGATAACCACATAAAGGAATGGTGATTAGGAAAATATCCTGACCTGCAAACTGCCCGGATCTAAATAAATGCAGACAGGCTGCTCTGGGATTTCTTCCCGAGCATCGTGCTCACCGTCTTCCAGCTCTTCCGGGCAATCGGCGGAGGGGCCCGGTGCTCGTCAATGTACTCCGAGAGGTACGTGATAGTGATCGGATCGGAGGGATATCCGCTGCCGATCTCACCGTATTTTTTTGCGAGTTTTACAATCTCCCGGTCACGGGTAACTTTCGCGATGATGCTTGCCGCAGAAACGATCGGATACGTATCGTCTGCGTGGTGCTCCGATACGATCTCGCACGCGATATCGAGATGGCTCCGGACCGTTTCGGCGTACCGGAGCGGGTTGACATCGCACGCATCGACATACGCGGTAGCGGGGGCGAGTTTCCTTATTACCTGAGCATGGGCCCGGGCAACACAGGCATTCATAGTCATCTCGCGCCGGATGGCATCGATCTCTTCTGCGGGGATTATTACCGTTGCAACCCTGCATCGTTTTTTGATGAGGGGAAAAAGCCGTTCCCGTTCTGACGGCGTGAGCTGCTTTGAATCCTTCACACCGAGATCAGAAAAGACATCTGCGGATTGCGCCCCCACCGCAGCGACCACCATCGGCCCCAGCACCGACCCTTTCCCGGCTTCGTCAACCCCGCAGATCACATGGATAGGTTTATGCGCAAATTATTTCAATGGCGATGATGGTAACCGGTAGTCATGTATATTATCATCGTGGGGCTTGGCGGCATCGGACGCAGCCTTGTCAAGCAGGCGGTCGAGCACGGCAACAACGTTGTTGTCATCGACCAGGACGAAAACCGGTGCAGTGAAATCCTCGAGCACTACGATATCCTTGCGATCACCGGCAACGCCACCGACAAGTCTACGCTTGAAGAGGCGGGCATCGACCGGACCGATGCGTTTGTTGCGACAACGAGCGACGATGCGGTCAACCTCATGACCTGCTGGCTTGCAAAACGCTTCCACGTGCCAAATGTCGTCGCTATCGTCAACCAGACCGCCCATTCGGAATTTTTCAAGGAAGTAGGGGTCCGGATCAGCGAGAACCCGGACGATCTTGTGGCCTCGCGTCTCTATTACTGGACCGAGAACCCCAAGCTCCAGCAGCTCGCCTCGATCCCCGGCG
>CAYVTY010000093.1:0-2929 GCA_964454995.1 uncultured Methanoregula sp. | reverse complement strand
GGTTCGGTGAGATGGAGCGTGATGTCATGATCGGCCACGGTGCCGCCATGGCCTTAAAGGAACGCCTGCTCGATGAATCGGATAAGGTGCAGGAATATGTGTGCGCCCGGTGCGGGATGGTGGCAATGCTTGACCGCAAGCGCAACATGACCCGGTGTCTTGCCTGCGGTAACGAGACCGATATCTACCCGGTCGAAATGAGTTACGCGTTCAAGCTCCTGCTGGATGAGATGAAGAGCATGGGGATAGCACCCCGCCTGAGATTAGAGGACGTCGTATAGGAGGTGCGTCATGCCAAGCCCAAAGCGAATTGGAAAAATTGAATTCGGATTGCTGTCTCCAAAAGAGATCCGGGAGATGAGTGTCAGGAAGATCATCTGGGCAGACACCTACGATGATGACGGCTTCCCCTACCCGCAGGGACTTATGGACTTAAACCTCGGTGTCATCGACCCGGGGCTGCGGTGCAAGACCTGCGACCAGAAGGCAAGCGACTGCCCGGGGCATTTCGGGCACATCGAGCTTGCAAAACCCGTTATCCACGTCGGGTATACGCGGCTTATCAGAAAGCTCCTGCGTGTCACCTGCCGGTCATGCGGACGGGTTCTCCTGTCCCCTGACGAAGTGGAAAAAGTTGTCGGGACTGATGAAGACCAGACCGGAGACCAGATCTCTGAAAAGGATGTGAAAAAGGAGCGCGTCTGCCCGCACTGCGGCGAACAGCAGCTCAAGATCAACTTCGAGAAACCAACCACGTTCTCGGAAGTGATGGTTGAAGAGGGCAAGAAGGTCGAGCACAAGCTCACCCCCGCCGACATCCGTGCACGCCTTGAAAAGATCCCGGACGAAGATCTGGTTTCACTCGGGATCAACCCGAAAGTTGCCCGGCCCGAGTGGACTATCCTCACCGTGCTCCCGGTACCCCCGGTTACCATGCGGCCGTCGATTATCCTTGAGAACGGGCAGCGGTCGGAAGACGACCTCACCCACAAGCTCGTGGATATCATCCGTATCAACCAGCGGTTCAAGGAGAACCAGGATGCAGGGGCACCCCAGCTGATCATCGAGGATCTCTGGGAGCTGCTGCAGTACCATGTGACGACGTACCTTGACAACGAAGTTGCCGGGTGCCCGCCGGCCCGCCACCGCAGTGGTAGGCCCTTGAAGACACTTTCGCAGCGGCTCAAGGGTAAGGACGGGCGGTTCCGTGGCTCACTGTCCGGTAAGCGTGTGAACTTCTCCTCGCGTACCGTCATTTCCCCGGATCCGAACCTTTCGGTGACAGAAGTAGGTATCCCCCTTGCTGTTGCAAACGAGATGACGATCCCCGTACGGGTCACCCCGTACAATATCGAGGAACTCAAGCAGATCGCCCGGACCGGACCGCTCCGGCCCGATGTCAATTCCCCCTGCGGTGCAAACTACGTGATCCGGCCGGATAACCGCCGTCTCCGGCTGGGTTCTGACAACCTTGATACCGTTGCCGACATGATCGAACCCGGGTGGATGGTCGAACGCCATCTGCGTGGCGGTGATATCGTGCTCTTTAACCGGCAGCCGTCCCTGCACCGGATGAGCATCATGGCGCACCGGGTAAAAGTTATGGATGGCCGGACCTTCCGGCTCAACCCCGCTGTCTGCCCGCCATACAACGCCGACTTTGATGGGGATGAAATGAACCTGCACGTCCCCCAGACCGAGGAGGCACGGGCAGAAGCATTTATCCTCTGTTCAGTCCAGGAAAATATTCTCTCGCCCCGTTTCGGTGGTCCGATTATCGGAGGTATCCATGACCATATCTCGGGTATCTTTATGCTGACCCACGATATGCGCTGGTTCAACAAGGAAGAGACCCTCTATCTCTTAAAGCCGGTAAAGATTGAGCACATGCCCCCGGCCGGCAAGACCGAGAACGGCATCGAGTACTGGAGCAACAAGCAGGTATTCTCCCAGATCCTTCCCGACGCACTCAACATGGTCTTTAAAGCCAGTTCCTGCCAGAACTGCGACACCTGCAAGAAAGAACTCTGCGAACGTGACGCATATGTACGGATCTTTGACGGGAAACTGGAGTCGGGAACCATCGATAAGAAAGCGATCGGTGCGTTCGACGGCCAGATTGTCAACCGTATCATCCGGGTATACGGCATGAAGCGTGCGACAGAGTTCATCGACCAGGTTACCAAACTCTCTATCCGGGGTATCATGTTCGATGGGTTCTCGTTTGGTATCGATGACGAGGACCTCTCCAAAACCGAGTACGGCCAGATCGACGATGTATTGAAGACTGCCACGATCGATGTAACCCGCAGGATCAAGATCTACGAAGATGGCCAGCTCGAGCCGATGCCCGGGCGTACCATCGAAGAGACCCTTGAAATGCAGATCATGCAGGTGCTCGGGAAAGCCCGTGACCTGACTGGTCAGATCGCAGGCCGTCACCTCGGTCTCGGGAACAGCGCTGTCGTGATGGCGGTCTCCGGTGCCCGTGGGTCGATGCTGAACCTGACCCAGATGGCCGGTTGTATCGGTCAGCAGTCAGTCCGTGGTGAGCGTATCGTCAGAGGTTACGATGACCGCACGCTCCCGCACTTCAAGAAAGGTGACCGGGGCGCCGATGCCCACGGGTTTATCGCGCACAGTTACAAGGGCGGTTTAAACCCGACCGAGTTCTTCTTCCACGCAATCGGTGGCCGTGAAGGGCTTGTCGATACGGCAGTCCGTACATCCCAGAGCGGGTACCTCCAGCGCCGTATGATTAACGCGCTGCAGGATCTCAAGGTTGCTTACGATGGCACCGTGAGGACAACCGGCGGACGGATCATCCAGTTCCAGTACGGCGAAGACAGCACCGACCCGACAAAGAGCGCATTCGGGGACCCGGTCGATGTCAGAGGCATTGTTGAGGCCGTGTTAAAAGAGGAGGTCT
>CAYVTY010000092.1:0-2945 GCA_964454995.1 uncultured Methanoregula sp. | reverse complement strand
GCAACATTTGCAATCTCGTGGGGATCGGCGATCACGGTCGTCGTCCCGTGCGAAGCGACCAGCCGGGCATATTCCGGAGGGACGAGAAGCGAGCTCTCGATGTGGACGTGGGCGTCGATCAGGCCCGGGACAAGGTACGCCCCGCGGAGATCCCGTTCGTTGAGACCCCGGTACGAGCGGCCGATCCCGACAATCGTGCCGGATTTTACCGCGAGATCGTTGTGTTCCCATGTGCAGGAAAAAGCATCGAATATCTCTGCGTTCCGGTACACCATGTCCGCCGGCTCAAGGCCGCGTGCTGCCGGGATAAGATCTGTGCAGGATCGCGTCATGTGCGTCACACTGCAATATCCCGGATGACGGCGGCATCGCGCTGTCCGCCGGTGGTGAGGTAAACAAATATCTTGTACCTTCCCGGATCGAGGTGCATCGGGATCGCGACCGTGGTCTCTGTGCCGGAGAGCGTGGCCGTCATCCCGGTCGTCAGGAGTTCATGCTGCTCGAATTCATCCAGTTTATAGACCCGCACCTGGACGCCGGTCCCGGCCGGGGTACCGGCACCCGCGATCGTGACGGAAAGGTTGCCGGCCCCGTACGAGACGTTCCCGACCGAAAGGGATGTGCAGCCGGCCGCAAGAACGAGCAGGACCAGTAAAAACCCAGCGAGCAGGCCCGGACGTCCGGTCATACTTCTGTTGTCAGAGTATATCCATAAAAATCTATACCCTGCACCCGGCAGGTTTTACCTGAAGGGATGACAGCCCTTCGGGCGTCAGGATCTTTTTCTCACGGAGGAAAAGATGGTATGGGAACGTACCCCTTGTCCTCATCCTGATTGAAGCATACGCCCGGGACAATCCCAGCAGTACCTGCCGTAAACCCGGAATTTCAAAAAAAAGTTCTCATTGCAGAAAATAAATAATCACCCAATATCCTGCCCGTCAATTCAAGAAAGCAAACCTATTAAAGGAAACCTCCATAGAATTCAGTAAGGTGATATCATTACAACCATCACATTCTCCCACCATAAAGGCGGAACCGGTAAGACTACCTCATGTCTGAATATTGCCGGGTTCTGTGTCCTGGCGGGAAAAAAAGTGCTGGTGGTTGACTGCGATCCCCAGGCCAATGCAACGGCCGGCCTGGGTGTCAGCCCGGAATCAGCCCGGAAAAATGTCTATGATGTCTTCATGAGCCGGGTTGAAGGTTTTCCCCCGGTAACGATGACTGATATTATCCAGTCGACTGAATCCGGCATTGATCTTGCCCCGGCAAGCCTTGACCTGGTCGGGGCAGAACCCTACCTGTACGAGATTGCCTCGCGTGCAGAAGTGCTGCGGGATGCCCTCCTTCCTCTCCGGGAGACCTACGATCTTATCCTGATCGATACACCCCCGAGCATGGGGCAGTTCGTGATTAACGGCCTTTTTGCCGCGGATCATATTATCGTTACGCTCGATTCCGGGTCATTTGCCCTCAACGGTGTGGGGCCGCTCTTTACTATCTTTGAGGATATGAAGGAGGACCTGGGTAAAGACCTCCATGTGGATATGGCCATCATCTCGCGCTGGGGTGAAGGCGGGGATATTTCCGTACCTGTGCCAGAGATCCAGGAAAAAAGCGATCTGGCGAGCTGGCTCCGGTCACTCCTTGTCCCGCGGCATATCCCTACAAAAGAAGAAATGGTAGCAGAAGAAGAACGTGCAAAGGAGCACGAACGTCTTTCCGGTATGCTTGCCGAGATCGAAAAAAAGTTCCCGGAAGTACATACGGTACCCTATTCCCCCGAAGTTTACGAAGCGCAGAAACGGGGTATGCCGATCTCGCATATCTCACCTGAAAGCAGCGCCGGGTGCGTATACAAAAAGATTGCAGATGAAGTGATGAAATGGATGTAACAGGTATAGAGCAGACCATAAAAAAAGCCGCTGACGGCGATCTGACCGTCCGGGTTGATGAAAGTCAGGCAGATGCGAACATGCAGCCGCTGGTACGGCAGGTCAACCGGCTCATTGCAAAGGTTGCCGACACCGCAGAGAAAAAGCAGCGTGCTGACACCATGATCAGGTTCAACCCGCTTGCGATTGCGATCCTGAAAAAAGACCGGGCGATTGTCAACGTCAATAAAAAATACGAATCGCTCTGGCGCGGGACCCGCGAGGAGCTGATGCGAAAGCAACTGTATGATTTTGATATCACCGTGCTCTCCGGTGAGCATTTCTATGCCTGTTTTGAAACAAAAAAGCTCGCGGTAAGTGAGTGCCGGGTGAAATGGCCTGACGGCACACTGAAGTACCTCACCCTGCAGGCAATGCCGATGCTGGACAAGGCCGGTGAAGTTGACGGGGCGTTCTATTTCTGGGTGGATACGACCGATCTTCATGATAAAATAGCGGAATCGGAAAAAGTAAAACAGCGGGCAGACCGTATCATCGAGGAGAACCCGTATTCATTGTTCACCATAGACACCGACCTGTCGGTACGCTCGGCGAACAGTGCTTTCCTGAAACTGACCGGGTACTCCCGCGACCAGGCCGCACGTCTCTCGATGAAGGATTTCAAGTACAAGAAGAACAAAGGCGCCAGCGTCGAAGCGACGATAGCATCAAAACAGCGCGGGCATGGCGAATCGGTGATCGAATTTCCCACCGGAACTCTCACGCTGGACTGGTATTATATACCGCTTCTTGATGAAACCGGGGCGGTCGAAAACCTGCTCGTCGTTTACAACGATATCACCGAACGGCGCCGGCAGGAGCAGGAGATCAAAAAACTCATGGAGGATTCCCAAAAGACCGCTCAGGCAATTTCCGAGAGCGCCAATGTGCTTGAAACCGGCCTTTCGCGGATGGCTGAAGGGGATCTGACGTTCACGGCAGAGATCGTGGACAGCGACCCGCTTGTGATCTTAAAGAAAGATTACAACAAGGCAATTCTCTCGATAA
>CAYVTY010000091.1:0-3086 GCA_964454995.1 uncultured Methanoregula sp. | reverse complement strand
ACCCCCGGGGATTCAGGTACCGGGCGATCCTGGTGATATTCCCTCCTTTTCCTGCCGCATCCAGGCCTTCGAACACAATGATGAGGGGGATCCGGCGCTTGAAGAGGAGCGACTGGGCCCTGATCATCTCGGTCTGGAGGCTGTCAAGTACCGGCTGGCACTCCTCTTTTGTGCAGGTTTTTTCCGGGGCTGTGTGCCCTGAACTTCGTTGTATGGGATTTTTTGGCGGGATTTCGGGATCTGCAGACCCGGGAATTTTTCCTGCAGTCCGGTCCGACAGCGTCTTTTCCAGGGTCTTTATTATCGAGGTGTAAATGTTTAAGACTGCATAGTTTTCATCGGTTGCATCAAGCACATGCCAGGGGGCATATTCAGTATCGGTTTTTTCGAGGAGGTCGTCTATGATCGGGAGCGAAAGATCGTAATGGTGGTGGAGATTCCAGAGTTCCGGGGTGACGAGCCACGCGGTGAGGGGGTCTTTTTCACGTTTTTCAAAACGCTGCTTCTGCTCGTCTTTTTCGATGTGCAAAAAGAACTTGACGATGAGTGTCCCGTCATCAGAAAGCTGGCGTTCGAACGCGTTTACCGCACTGATCCGTCCTTTGAGGGATTTTGTCCAGCTGGGTTTTTGCATCTCTGCCGAAATGGCACGGCTGTACCAGCTCCGGGCAAAGAGTGCGATACGCCCTTTTGGCGGTATCCTGATCCAGAACCGCCACATAAACGGCCGCTCCCGTTCGGTGTCAGAGGGCTGTTCGATCGTGTGAAGGGTAAACCCGCGTGGATCGAGTGCCCGTATCACCATCTTTGTCGATCGGGTAATCCCTGCCGCGTCCCAGCCTTCCATGACGATAATGACCGGGATCTGCTTTTCATGGAATGCCCGCTGGAGTTCCCCGAGGCGCTCCTGAAGCGGAACGATCTTTTTCCTGAATGTCTCGTCACTGGTAATTTTTTTCGGGCTGATGACGTTTTTCAACATGCTCTTGTTGCCTCTCTCCATTATGCAGCCGTTTTTGTTGAACTGAAATGGGGGATGTGCGGTTAATAACCTTATCCGGGAGCGGTTGTTGTACATCCGGTCACGACCCGTTTTGCGGTCCGGCAAAAAAGGCTGGTGCTGATGGGGGTCGGGAAGTGTACGGCGCCTTACGGCCGGACGGCAAGCCCGTTTTCCCGTGCCACCGCTACAAACGCATCGGCAAGGTACCGGGCCTGTAGTTCGGTCATCCCGTAGGTGTTGAACTTCCAGACCCGGGTCGCGCCCGGGATGATCCCGAAGATCCCCTTCTCGTTTAACGCGGAGGAGAAGTAGAATCCCTTCTTCTTGTGTGTCTCGGCAACCTTGTCAAACGAACCGGTTGTATCGACACGGGTCAGAGTGTGCTTCCGCGGGTACTCGGAGAGGATCTTTGTGCCTTCGATCGAGAGCAGCGCTTCCATGACGACCCGGTTGTTTTCCAGTTCCCGGTCGAAATGCTTCACCCGCTCCTTTACATGGGGAAACGAGGCCATCATTCCGACCAGTGTCGCGCCCATAAGCGTGCAACCCATCAGCTCCGGCTCCTTCACGCCGAACTTTCGTTTTGTCACGTCGCCTTCGATGGCGGTCGTCCGGAACACTTCTTTTGCCCGCCCGGCTGTTGCGGCAAGAACCCCAGACGGTGCGGGTGCCGCCATGCTCTTATGTCCCGATCCGACCACGAAATCCACGCCCATCGCTTTCCCGTCAACGGGCATCGTGCCGACCGTGTACGCACCGTTGCAGAGCACCGGCACGTCGTTCTCGTGTGCGACTTTCGCAATGCCGGCGACATCATGGAGGTTTCCGAACTGGTAATCCACGTGGTCGATAAACGCGAGCACCGGGGCTTTCCCGAACTTCTTTTTCACTTCATCGATCTTTGCCGCTGCGGCATCGGGCGTGACGATATGCCCGGCATCGGCCGGGATCTCGCAGGCGACCCCCCCGGCCTCTTCGACCGCGAGGAACTCTGTGTAATGAGAAAGCGATGTGAGGAGGACCGGGTCGCCTTTCTGCACGTACGTGTGGGCGACTGCCTGGAACCCCCGCCGGGCACCGGGCATCATCCGGGCCTCGTCCATGGAGAGCCACGCGGCGACTTCCTTGTGGAACTCTGCGATCGGCGGCTTTGAGATACAGTCGAGCCGGTTGGGCTTCCTGCAGTTATCGCAGACCGAGTACCCGTCGCCGTATGCGATAATCGCCTTAATCGCGTCACCCGTGAGCCGTCCCCCGGCCTGGATCGGGTCGATGTTGATGAAAAGCTCGTTTACCTGCCGGGCTTCGATCCCTGCCCCGCACTTCATTTCAGCATCTCCTGCTTTAAAGAGCTGACCTGCCGTTCGAGGTTTTCAAGCAGGCGTGCTGCCTCTGCTCTCTGCTTCTCATCCAGCACGTGCGTCGGCGCCGTCTCGCGCAGGATCATACGGAGATCGGTGAGCAGATAGGTCGAAGAAAAGATCAGGTCAACAGCCCTTTTTGACATGGGATCACCTGCTGGTATATTGTACCATCCCAAAATAAGTAATCGCTTTTTTTGCCGGTGTCGGGCAGCATGCGGAGAATAATGTGCGATTCCCTCATTCTTTTATAACGTAAAAGCGCGTAAAATACACACTGGAGAAAAAAGAGAAGATAAAACCCGGGAGGGTTAGGATGGACTTTAAAAACAAAGTATTAATCATCGGTTATGGTGCCGTGTCCAAGTGCACGCTCCCCATCCTGCTTCGGCATGTCAATATACCGCTTGAGAATATCACGATCATTGATTTTAAAGATAAATCCCAGGATCTTAAGGCCTATACGACCCGGGGCCTCCGGTTTTTGAAACGGAAGATTGCCCCGGAAAATATCAGTACTCTCCTCTCCGAAAACCTCGCTGACGGCGGACTTCTGGTCGACCTTGCATGGAATATCGACTGCGGCGAGATCATCCAGTGGTGCCACGACCACAACGTGCTGTACGTCAACACGTCGGTTGAAGCATGGGACCCGCTTGGCGAGCGCTATACCGCAAGCCCGTACGAGAAATCCCTGTATTACCGGCAGATGAAACTGCGCG
>CAYVTY010000090.1:0-3106 GCA_964454995.1 uncultured Methanoregula sp. | reverse complement strand
TTGTCTCTTGCCATGGCGGGAATAGCGCTGGTGAAGGCAGCAACAAAGGCGAGAATGACGAGAACCGGGAGGTTGAGAATTCGCGAGGTCATCAGTTTCCTTTCGCGGGCAGGGTTGCGATCAGCACTAGCTGCTGCTGATCGGCTGCGGCCACTTTCTGATAGAAGCCGCGCAGGTCCTGGTATTCCTCGGGCTTGGCGAAGGTGAAGGCGCGGGCCAGTGAACGGGCGATGGTGATTTGGCCTGGAGCCGTGACCGTTTTGTTGACAAGAATCGCGTGTTCCGGCCAGGAGATCTTTGCATCCTGCGGTGCGCCTTCCACGGCGAACCCGGCGGGCAACTGGTATGTGATCTGGTCGATTTCCGCATCGCCATACTGCATATCGACGGCCTCCAGGCGCTTGTCCTGAGCCACAAACGGATGCGCGCCGCGGGTCTCAAAAAAAAATCCGGGGAGCAGGATCCGTTTCGAGGTTGCCGAGCCGATTGTTCCCTGCAAACTGACCATGGCGATCAAGTTAATATCCGGGTCGTCGAGGCCGAGGAAATGATCGATGTGCGCCTGGACGCCATCGGGAACCATCATCTCCGTCCAGCGGTCAAACTGCTTCTTGACCTCGTCCAGATCGTTTTCGAGGGCTGCCTGCCGCCAGCGCAGCGCTTCCTGGCCTTGCATCACAAAACGAAAGTTGCCGGTGATGGCGCCGTGCTCGTCGAGGGTAACTTCGCCGATGCGGTGGAGGGTGTTGGCTGTGTAGGGCTGCTGCGGTGTGGTTCCCGCATTGTGACCATCCGAGCTTTGCCGGGCGCCGCTGGCCCCGGAGTGTCTCCAATGCAGCGTCCCGAATGGGCACATCTTCTCGCCGGGGTCGAGTGCGGTTTCCTTGCCGCCGATGGAAAGCAGAACAATGGTGTCGTCAAGTTGGTCGAAGTCCATGAGGGCCGGATCGAATGCGCCCTGTTCCCGATCGACCACTTTCATGGCGTAGGCGGTGAGTCCCGCGGCGCGCAACATGGCCAGGTAGAGCAGGGCAATGTCTTCGTTGCTGCCGCTTTTCTGCGCCCAGGTATCCTCGGCGCGCTTTGCGGCCTTCAAGTGCATTTGCTTGAGCTCCGACTTTCCCTTTTCCCTTGAGAAGTCGGTGTTATCCAGCGCCTGTACGGCTTTGTAGAGCTTCTTCGCTTTATCCAGATCGCTGTCGCTCGCGGCGATCAGGCCGGAGACGGTCTCGCGAATCGGTCTGGAAGTTTCCGCGAAGTGATCCACTTCCTTATACCAGTGCTTCTCTTCGCTATTCCAGAATTCATCGGCATTGCTCGCATATGTGTAATAGAACCGCACCCTGTAAAGAAGATTGCGAATGGGAGGCATCCACTCTTCGTCTGGAATAGGAGGAACATCGGTCAATTCGACACTGTAACGGCCAAGGGCATCCGTTTGGAGTTGCACGCCCGTTGGGAGACGCAGCCACCACATTAACGTGCTGAGGGTGTGTCCCTTGTCATCCACCAGATACATACTTGTCCCGCTATTGGGGCCCTTCTGGAATGCCTTAAACGGAGTAAAGGCATAATGCGCCTTGTGAACGAAGTATGGCTGCTGAATCTCCCATTTCGGTGACGAATACTGGTTGTCATCGTAGCTCAACTCATATCGGTATTCGAGGATGCTGCCCACCTCGACGCTGGGCAGGGTAAAGACCTTGCGCCCGTACTGCTTGTCGCCGGTCTTCGCGATCAATAGGTCATCGGGCCTGCCGGTAAGGGGAACCACGGAACCATCCGAGTGAATGGTGCGTCCCTTGATGTCAGTGACTTTGCGGCTCCTGCGCTCGTAGGGGATCTCGACAGTAGCCAGTTCCTTGCCCTTCTCCGACAGCACCTTGATGCGAACGTAGAGGCTGTGAAAGTGGAGCGGATCATCGGTGACTTCCTCGAGGTTGAGATAGACGGCCGCCGCGCCTGGAGCTTTAGGATCGGCGGTCATCTTCAGTTCTTCGTCGGTCGGCTGCTGGAACTGCGCGAAGAGCAGGGCCGGCGAAGCGATGGCGAGTAGCAGAAAGAAGGTACGCAAGCGATGGTTGGCGTGCGAAGCGCGATCAGTTGCCGATGCGCAAGGAATGTTGGTCCCGGAGCTCATTCGTTGCCTTTCGCTGTGGGAGAGGCGGTAAGGACGAGTTGCTGTTGATCCGCGGCTGCCACTTTCTGGTAAAAGCCGCGCAGGTCCTGGTATTCCTTTGGCTCTACGACTGTGAAGGCCCGGCCAAACGTCCGCCCGACAGCGACGCTTCCCGGTCCCGTGGCGGTCTTGGTCACAAGCACCGCATGGTCTTGCCAGCCAATCTTTGCGTCTTGGGGAGCGCCCTCGACGGCAAGACCCGCCGGCGTGTGATAAGTCACCTGGTCGGTCACTTGCTCGCCGAAGTGCATATCCACGGCCGTCTCTCTCTTTTCTCGATTGACGAATGGCTGCCGGCCGTTGCTCTCAAAGAAGAAGCCGGGAAGCAGCAGGCGCTTGGCGGTCCGCACTCCCAAAGCGCCGTGCACGTTGATCGTGGCCATCAGGTTGGTTTCCGGATTGTCGAGCGCAACGAAATTATCGATGTGCCCCTCTACGCCCGAAGGCAGAATCTCCTCAAGCGTCCGGTCGAATTCCTTCTTTACTTCCTCGAGGTCGCTGCGTAGGGCCGCCTGACGCCAGCGCAGGGCTTCTTGCCCGGTCATCGCAAAGCGAATGCTTCCTGAGATGCCGCCGTGCTCGTCGAGGGCGAGGTCCCCGATGCGGACGAGACTGTTGGTCTTGTAGTTCTGAAACGGAGTGGTGATCGCATCGTGGCCGTCGGGACTTTGCCGGCTACCGCTGGCTCCCGAATGCTTCCAACTTAGGGTTTGGAAGGGACACATTTTCTCGCCCGGGTCGAGAAGGATCTCCTGACCCCCGACAGCGAGGATAACAATGTCATCGTCGAGCTGGTCGAAGTTCAGAACGTTTGCGTCGAAAACGCCCTTCTCGCGATCGACGACTCTGGCGGCGTAGGCGGTGAGACCGGCTGCGCGCAGCATGGCCAAATAGAGCAAAGTAATGTCCTGACTGGAACCGCTCTTC
>CAYVTY010000089.1:0-3182 GCA_964454995.1 uncultured Methanoregula sp. | reverse complement strand
CTATGGCTCTTCGATCCCTCAATCTTCCCGGTGTCGGCACAAAATACGAATTCGAGACTGATAAGGGCGACACGGTCGCGATATTTTTCACGAAGACCGGCACCATCCAGATGTATACCCTCCAGAAAGGCTGCCACACGCCAAGCGCTGCCGAGATGACCCCGGTAGAAGCGCGGAGGCTTGGGAATATTCTTACGGGGGCTATCATCGAGGCTGATCAGGAGAGCGTCGAGATCGCATTTTCTGCGCTTGCAGATCTGCGGGTCACCATCCACACGTACATCGTCCCTGCAGCTGTCGCAGGAAAGACGATCGAAGACCTTGAGATCCGGGCAAAGACCGGGACGACCGTTATTGCTGTCTCAAGAAATGACAAAAATATCATCAATCCCCCGCCATCGTTCGTGTTTGAGCGCGGCGATGCCGTGCTGGTCATCGGGGAAACCGACCAGCTCAGATTATTCGAACACGAGATCATGGTGGATTGATGGAAGGCATCGTACTCGCACTTTTTGTCTGCCTCGTACTTGCGCTGGTCAGCAAGTACCTGACCCTCCCGGCGATCCCGTTCTACATTATTGCCGGTGTTGTCATGGGACAGGCCGGCCTCGGGCTTGTTGCATCCGACCAGATCAGCAGTTTTTTTTCAGATATGGGGCTGATCTTTTTACTCTTTTTCGTGGGCCTCGGTCTCCGGGTCGATAAGATCTCGGAGAATCGGTCTGCCGTTCTTGCAAGCGGGATTATCGATCTCAACGTCAACATGCTCATCGGTTTTGTGGCCGCGTACCTGCTTGGTTTTTCGTTTACTGAGGCGCTCATTGTCGCCGCAGCTTTCTATATTTCCAGCACCGCGATGGCAGTTACCTCACTTGTAGAGAACCGCAAACTCATGATGCGGGAATCGGAGACCATCATCTGGCTGATGGTCTTTGAGGATATCGCGATGATCATCGTCCTTGCCCTTCTCTCGGCCGGCGATCAGAACCTGCTCTTCTTTGCCGCAAAGATCATCTTTGCGCTGGCGATTCTCTACATGCTTGCCCATTACGGCAAGGAATTTCTGGTCTCGATCCTCGACCGCGACGATGAACTGCCGGTCCTGTTCACGTTTGTTGCTGTGCTCGCGACTGCGGGATTTGCCGTTTTTTTCGGAGTTCCTGACACCATGATGGTGATCGGCCTTGGTGCCGTGTTTGCGACGACCGACCCGGATGCGTTCGAGCAGCATGCCCGCCCGTTCAAGGATGTATTTATTGTGATCTTCTTCGTCTTTTTCGGGATCACCATCAACCTCTCCGGCAATGTGAGTCTCTATGTGCTTACGGTTATCTGCCTCCTTGCCATCGTCAGCAAACTTATTTCCGGTGTGCTGACCGGCCTCTACCTCTATGGATCGGCGAAGTCCGGTCTTGAAATCTGGGCAAACACGATCGGCCGTGGCGAGTTCTCCATCGCGCTTGCCGTGCTGTACGGCTCTCCCCCGGTTGCGGTTACCATTGCCGTGATGGTGATCGTGACCTCCCTCGTGGGGTCGTTTGCGGCAAAGTACTCCGGCACGCTCCTGCACGGGTTTTCCGGGAGAAGCCGCCATCACGGCCCGCCTCCGCACCGCATGCGTATGGGCCATTGATCATTTCATGCGACAAGAACGAGCGTCCGACCGCGTGCAGATCGCTGTGCACGATCTTCCTTCCCTGAAGTCCTGCATACAATCCATTTCATGTCGGGGATACCTGCCAGGATCAATAAAGTTTTTCCTTAAAGGGCCCCTCTCTTTTGACAACAGGAGGTTTTGCATGACTGACTACCGTACCGGGTGCATGGTCTGCGGCAAACCGCTCCGTTACCTTGAGTCCCCGGAGCAGCACGAGTGCGCGTACTGCCATCAGGTCCAGACGGCGAATGCCCTCTGTGTGGACGGGCACTTTGTCTGCGATCGCTGCCATCAGCTCGGAGCTGACGATGCAATAGAACAGTACTGCACAAAGACAACGGAGACAGATCCGATCCGGATGACGATTACCCTGATGCAGAACACGGTCGTGAACATGCACGGCCCCGAGCACCACTTCCTCGTGCCGGCCGTGCTCCTCGCGGCGTACTGCAACGTTGTCGGGCAGCCGGACAAAAAGTCAAACCTTCTTGCGACGGCACGGGATCGTGCCGGGATGATCAAGGGAGGTGCCTGTGGTTTTATGGGTGACTGCGGCGCCGCGGTGGGCACCGGGATCTTCATCTCGCTTGTGACCGGCGCAACGCCGCTCTCGCGCCAAGAATGGCAGCAGGCAAATCTTGTCGTCGCAAAAAGCCTCATGACGGTTGCCCTGCACGGCGGCCCGCGCTGCTGCAAGCGCAACACGTTCCTTGCGATACAGGGAGCGGTTGCTTTCGCAGAAGAAAATCTTGGCGTAAAAATCCCGATCGACCCGAAGGTCACCTGCATGATTTACGGCATGAACAAAGAGTGCAGGACAACGGACTGTCCGTTCTACCCTTCCCGCTGATCGCCGCCCCGGGCTTCAATAATACGCCCGACGATCAGGCGCGAACTCGCAAGGTCGCCATCCTCGTACCTTCCGATCCTGACCACCTCTGCACAAAGTCCCCGTTCTGCAAGCTGGCGTTTGAGATTATCTTCGTTAAAGTACTGGTTGAACCCGATCGTGATAACATCGGGGCGGATCTCTTCGATGGGCCGGAACATGTCGGTCGGGTCGCCGAGGATCGCGTGATCCACCGGTTTGAGCGCTGCGATCATTGCCCGTCGCTGCTCCTCCGGGACGATAGGGCGGGGCTTGTGCTTCACGTTTGCATCCCGGGCCACGATCACAAAGAGTTCGTCGCCGAGTTTTTTTGACTCGGAAAGGTAGTAAAGGTGCCCCGGGTGGAGGATGTCAAAGGTGCCGGTGGCAACGATGCGCCGGGGGGTCATGGGATCACCGCAAGTTCGCAGGGCTCGCCGTCAGCAGTAAAACATTTCCAGTCGCCTTCGCGGTACGGTGCGCCGATGATGAGGTGGTATCTTCCCGCCCGGGGAAAAAAATTGATATCCGCATTTGAGGGCCGGAGTACACCGTTCGGGTGGGAGTGGGCGCTTCCCGCGTTGTGGGTGCCAAGCGGCATCATGTCAAAGAAGATGGAAGCAGACGAACTCCCGGCAATTGTCCCGGGAAGGAGGT
>CAYVTY010000088.1:0-3215 GCA_964454995.1 uncultured Methanoregula sp. | reverse complement strand
ACGCCATGACCTCACATTTTTTTCTTTTTGGAGGGGCCATCACGCAGGAGCGGCTATCCTGGATCGAGGGATGCCTGAAATTTTTCTTTGTCAACCTCAACCCCGAGATCCTCCTGCACCATACCCGGGACAGCGGGGAAGGAATTTTTGTTTTCCTCCTGACCGGGGATGCACTTTACAGCCTTCATGAACCCGATACCCTGCGGATCTGGGAGATCATCCTTTCCCTGCCGTCCGTCAGGATCATCTGTGACCGGGAGGAACTTGAACGCCGGGGCGTCTCGATCGAAGGCCTGAAGATGAAACACTACGAGCAGGTTATCGATCACAACCGCCTCGGGGTCAGCGGCCAGCAGTCATTCTGGAATGATGTGGCGCAGATCGCACGGCAGCACGAACAGCCGATGCCGAGCACGATCGGGTATCTTCAGATCGAATCGCCGTACATGCACCGGTCAGCCGTCTCTGCGGTACGGTGCCTTGCGGCAGCGCTTGATGTCCACGCGGCAGTCGACCTGTATGCCTATCTTGACGGCGTCCACGTGAGCCACAGTGGCCAGAACCCGACAGAATCCGAGAATATCGGGAGCGGGCTTGAGGCTATCAGCGAGAAGGCAGCAAAACGCGGGCTGCAATGCCAGATGATCGCCTGCTCGAAGTACGCCGCATCACGGGGGTACAGCACGTGGGATGATGGCAAAGGGCAGGTGGTCTCGGCCTGCACGATCAGGCCTTTTAGGATCCGCAGTCTCACGGAGATGATCCACCGGTTCCGTCGCAACCATATCATCCTCGGGGAAAATGTCGCATCCATTCACATGAAAAAGGATACGTCTCCCTCGTTCTCATCAGAAGAGACAGGTCTTTTCCCGCCTCTGACGATTCTTGTCACCAGTACCCCGTATAGCACCGAAAAGGCACTTGGCGCGATCTCGCTTGGCGTCGCCGCTGCTGCACAGGGTATCGTGACCCGGGTGATCTTTATCGAGGACGGCGTTTACGGTCTCTCCGGCAGTCACCAGCTGGAGAAGGGGACTCCCTCGTTCAACCTTCAGGAAATGATCAATCTCGTCGCCGGCAGTGAGAACCTCCAGTTCTTTGCATTCCAGCCATCGCTGCACCTGCGTGAGGTAACAAAGAACCCGAAACTGAATGCCGTACTCAACATTGGCATGCCGGAACTGGGGAACCTGCTCTTTTCTTCTCCGAAAGGGGGGCAGGCAGGCCACCAGCGGGTTCTGTTCTTTTGAACCGGGGGGCGGCAGCGCTGACGGCGTGGGTGTATAAAAAAGATCTAACAAGGAATTACTTCCTTTTTGCCATCTCGAGGAATGCCTCGATACGGGTCCTGATCTGGCCGACATCGCCCTGCGAGTAATCGGTCTCGATCTGGAGGAAGGGCACGTTCCCGTGCCTGGCGAGGTAATCCCTGAGCACGCGGGACTCGACGTTGTAGGTGTGGCAGCCGGTCCACGTGATGTCAACAACCCCATCAGCATGGTACTCCTTTGCGAGTTTTGCCAAAAGTTCGAGCCTGCCGGTGTTCGGGCTCATGCAGGAGCAGGGCGTTTCGAGATACTTGTCGGCAATCGCATCGAGCGGTGAGCCGGTTGTTGCGACATCATAAAGGAACTGCTTCATGCCGGAGCAGTTCTCGATGTAGACAATTGCAGCGCCGGACTCCTCTATGATCTTTGGGACCTTCTCTGCACCGATACCCGTCGGGACACCGGTGACGATGATCCTTCTCGCAGTCTTCGGGAACGCACCCTCGCCCTTTACCTTCATTTCCTTAAGTTCGGCAATCAGGTCCCTGAGCTGCTGGTTGAAGGCAGCCTGGTCAAAGGTGAAGTTGCGGGCCCATATCACCTTGAGCAGATCCGTCCCTGAGAGCGGGGCCGGGATTGCCGTGTTCAGGGACGCCAGTTCCCTTATCAGGGCCCGCTGTTCGTTGAGTTCCGTAATCGCGGCCCTCATCTTCGCATCGGTAATGGTGACGCCGAGACGTTTCTCGATCTCCGTTTTGCACCGGGAAACTTCGGAGCGCCAGTACTGCTTCTGGGCTTCCCCCTTTGCACTCTGCGGCAATTCAAGGACAACGGTCGGCTTGAAGCCCGCCATGAGTTCGAACATCTTCTTCTTGCCGTCGCATGTGGTCTCGCCGATAATAAACTCAGAGTTGTTGAAGAACGCACACTTCTCCGAGATCGCAAAACCATAGGAGGACTTGATCAACGGGCATACGTTCCGGGGCAGGTATTTCTCACCTTCTGCGATGGGCTCCTCCTGGGTGGAACAGAGGGTCACCGGTACCGCATCTGCGGCAACGATGAGTTCCTGCGGCGCAAACACGCAATAGAACCCGACGAACTTTTTCCCCTGTTCGCGTACGCTCCTGATCGCTGCTGACGCACTCGGTATTACCGAATCGAACCAGGTCATTTTTTCTGCTCGCATAAGGAATCCTTCCGTTATTGCTGGTCTGACGGTGTTGGACTGTCTGCTCCCGCAGGGTCATCCCGTTCCCGCAGGATGATCTTTGCGGTCTCTTCTGCAACCTCACCGGTGAAGGCAACACACTGCTGCATATGTTCTGGTGATTTCAGGACCATGCCGCGGATCAGGGAGCGGCAGCAGAGACAGCCGTGCCGGCTGGCAAAAAAATTGTGCAGTTCCCGGGAGAGGCAGAGACACCGGTCAATCCGGGGATCCTTTGGCTGGTCCCTGCCAAAGACCATCCCGATGGCCATTACGCCTCCGGTCACCGCACCGCAGGAGCAGCCGGCGCCGCCGATCCCGATGGGAAAGCCGGAAGCGAGCCGCACGACCTCTTCCGGGTAGCCGAGCCCGAACTCGTCATTGATGGACTTTACGATCGCTTCGGAACAGTAGAACTGGCCGGAGCGATAGTACTCCTCTGCGATCTTCCGGATCCGTGACGGATCCGGCCCTGATCCACTTTCCTGATGAGCCTGATTCCGGTGATGGGGGGCATGGGGCTCCATAGTACTACTCAACCCTGGTATGATCCTAAATATTTTCTGATGCACAGAGCGCAGCCCCAATCGCACCGACAATCTGGGGATCGGGTGGTACAAAAACAGGTACGCCCATCTCGCTTTCGAGAAGGGTCCGTGCGCAGCCGTTTAAGGCAACACCTCCGGCAAAAAATATTTTTCCCGTTGGTGCAACCCGTTTTAAGAGGCCCGCGGACC
>CAYVTY010000087.1:0-3252 GCA_964454995.1 uncultured Methanoregula sp. | reverse complement strand
CGTTTCGCCGAGCCTGCCGGCCAGTTTCGAGCGGCCCTGCAGCACGTTCCTGCCCGAGAGCGCCGGGACAAAGATGGCTGAGAGCAGGTCGGCATATGCCATGGGGGAGAAGATGACATCGTACTCCCCTGTCGGGATATCCTTCCCGCCCGCAGACCGTGAGGCAAGAAATGCCGCCTGTTCGCCGACCCGTTCCGGATTCACGAGCGCCCGTGAGAAGGCATGATCGAATTCGTACCCGGTGGACTGGCCGCTGATCGCTTCGAGCGAGACCGAGACTTCCGACTGCCGGGACGCATACCGGATACCGTGGCTGTTGGCAAAGGTGATCTCCCCAAGAGAGATCCCGGCCCCCCCCGAGGTTACCGAGGCCTCCGGGTGCGCGGCAGCCCCCTCAAGCATCCCGTGAAGCAGATCCTGCGCCATTGCCGGTTCAACAGTAAGCGACGGATCGTACGCGAGATCCTCTTTTGGAAGTGCGACCGGGTCCGGCAGTCCTCTCCATTCCTGCGGCGTGGCAAGCTGGCCGCCTGCGATGGCCGCATCGAGGCAGGCCTGCCACTGATAAGGGTCGTTCGTGCTCGACGAGCCAATCTTCCCCTTGTCAATGGTGCGGATACACAGGCCGGACTCAACCGATGACGAGCAGATGCTCACGCGACGCTGTTTTAAGTCGGCAGAAACCGATGTACCGGAAAAAACATATACCTCGAGTTCGTCGACCCTTTTTTCGCCCTGCCTGAAAAGTTCCTCAATCCACGCCACTGCCACCCACCACCGCATCACGCAGGAGCACCAGCGGGGCGCCGTCGCTCACCGGCACGCTCTGCCCACCTTTCCCGCAGTATCCCGAATGCATGACCCTTTTTTTCCCGCACAGGACAATCCCGTGGAGCGTTTTTAAGATCTCACCCGAGAGCGAAACATCTCTTACCATCCGGGTTTTCTCCCCGTTCTCGATCAGGTACCCGTACTCCGCGTTAAACTGGAACACACCCCGGCCCGGATCGACCTGCCCGCCCCGGGAACCGGCAAGGAAGATCCCGTTTTTGCATTCCGCGAAGATCTCCTCATCGGTCGCGTTCCCGGTCTCGATGAACGTGTTGCTCATCCTTACTAACGGCGGCTCACCGGGCATGGCCCGGGCATGGCCGGCAACGCCGTTCCCGATCGCCGCAAGGGTCTGCCGGTTGTGGAGAAACGAGTTGACCTTCCCGGCGCGGATGATCTCGGTTCTGACTACCGCGATCCCTTCGGCATCGACCGGCTCAAACCCGAACTCGTGAAGGGACGGGTCGTCGACAATTGTAAGCGAAGCGTCCCCGATCTTTTCGCCGGTCCTCCCTTTCAGGACCGAGTTTCCCTCTTCGATAAGATCGCCTTCGCTCGCGTGGCCCACGGCCTCGTGCGCGAAAACACCGGCAAGTTCCGGGTCAAGGACGGCATGCATCTTCCCGCCTTTTGCCAGGCCGGCATCCAGCAGGGAGACGGCCATCTCTGCCGCTTTCCTACCCATATCTTCCCGGTGCCGGAGGTTGAACCCGTGGATGGTGTGATCCGGCTCGTAACCCATCTGGACAGTCCCGTTCCGCGATGCGACTGCCATCACGGAAAACCCCGACCTGCAAATTTCGTAGGAGTATTCACTGCCGGAGCTGTCCATGAACCTGACGTTCTCGATCCGTTCAAGGTAATTTGCCCGCCGGCTGGTCACCAGCGGCCGGTCTGCTGCTTTCTCGACAGCGAGAAGGAGCTCCGCTTTTTCACCGATGCTTACGTCACGGCAGTCCTCTTTGACCGGGGGAACGGCACGGATCGTGCGGGGTGCATCCCCGAGGCTTATCGTATCTTCGGCAGCAAGCGCAAGCTTTTCGGCTGATGCAAGCAGTTCGTCAAATTTTTTACCGGATACTGGCTTGTAATTATCGATCTGGAGGATCCCCCACCCGCGAGGGCCGAGGACCCGGATCACGGCTTTGTTGTAAAAAGTGGTGCCGGCAGACTCAATCACACCCATATCAACATCGATGTGGGTAGACTGCCCGCTTACCTGACGCAGGTCGTAATACCGGATGCCGGGCGTCTCGGTCATGCCGGTGTCTTGTTGATGGCCGGAACTTCTGCAAACACCGATGTCGACCGGACCGCCATTTGTTTGAGCTTCGAAAGGAACCCGTCCATGTTCTCGGGGACGAGCGCGAACTTGAGCACCTCGTCGATGGTATCCACAGGGATGATCGTCACGAGGGACTTGTATTTCTCCTCGATCAGCACATCGTTGATGTTCGTCCGCGGGATGAGTACAGTCTTGATCCCGGCCTTTGCCGCCGCCTCGATTTTGAACGTCACACCACCCACCGGGAGCACATCACCCCGGACTGAGAGCGAACCGGTCATTGCGACGTCCTGCCGCACGGGGATGCCCTCGATTGCACTGATCACGGCGGTCGCCACGCTGATCGAGGCCGAGTCGCCTTCGACACCGCCATAGGTCCCGATGAACTGGATGTGGATATCGATATTTTTCACATCTTTACCGGTAAACTTCTTGAGGATCGCACTCACGTTCTTAATCGATTCCTGCGCAATCTCCTTTAACATACCGGTGGCGATAACCGAGCCGCTTGCACCCTGTGCAGGTGTAACTTCGGCCATGATCGGAAGCACCGATCCCGAATCGGTTCCCATAACCGCAAGCCCGTTGACCCGGCCGACCCGGGTACCTTCAATCACCGTGAGTTCGTACTCCCGGCTCCGGCGGATATAGTCGTCAGAGACCTGGTCCTCAATCGTCCGGGCGGTCGTCTTTGCCGTGATCACATGAGATGCAGAGGTAAGGGTCGCCCCTTCCTGACGGGCGATATCGCCGGCAACCCGGATAAGGCCACCCATGTCACGGAGTTTTAAGGTAAGGTGACCCTTGCGGTTCGAACGCCGCCGGGCCTCGCGGAGGACCTCATCGATGGCACTCTTGTCAAAGTGCGGGATCTTCCCGTCGTTTTTGACTTCCTGCGCAATGAACCGGACATACTTCTCGCGGTTCTCCGGGGTATCGTCCATGCTCTCGGCCATGTAGACCTCGTACCCGTAGCCACGTATACGGGACCGCAGAGCCGGGTGCATCCCCTGTATCGCATCGAGGTTCCCTGCCGCGACCATCACGAACCTGCACGGAACGGGTTCGGTTCTGACCATCGCACCGCTGGAACGTTCGCTCTGGCCGGTGATCGGGAATTCCCCTTCCTGGAGCGC
>CAYVTY010000086.1:0-3266 GCA_964454995.1 uncultured Methanoregula sp. | reverse complement strand
CTGAAAAATCCCATGACACAATTGAACGTCACACGCGCCGACAAAGGAGCACGCGGGTGTAAGGAGACGGCGAACGCTGCCATATCATCGGCGTAACTGCGTTTTTCTTTGAGGTATTTATCGACCAGTATTTCGTATTTTGGTTTTTCTTCTTCGGTGGCACAGCGTCCCTTCCGTTGTTTCCCATAGATGAAATCCATGAACGCATAGACGGAGGCGACATAGTTGCTCATCGTCGATAAATTCGTATAGTTTTTGAGATATTCGGCGATTTTGCCCATAGTCTCATGTGGGGCTCAATGGGTATTAGTCATTTCGATTTTTTTCACAGTTGACTATGTGTCTCTCCGGAAAGATTATGAGATCGGAGAGCTGCATATTTTTCCCTCTCTTTTAATGTAACATTGCTCTTACCTGTTGTTATTAATGTTTGTTTTGGGTGTACGTATGTACATCCTTAAAACAGGGAGATTTCGTGGAGAAATGAGAGAATCGCGGGATGCAGAGTGTGTGATAGGGGACTCACATGATGGCTTCTTTGGGTGTCTACTGGGAATCTTCCAGTGTCCTGCCGGCAGGAGGACCCGGTCCGGTTCCCCTCGGTGTCGACGTGCCTCATTTCCTGTATATCGCCGTCTCCACGAGATTTTCCCAGTACGTTTCGCACGCATCCGTGCAGTACCCCCCGGCCATAACCTGATCCGGGTCAAGGTGTGACAATGCGAGCCGGATCGCCTCATCATCCGGGTTAACCACGATCAGCTGATGGAGATCGTATTCATTTGAAAGATTAAAAACGGTATCAATCATTTTTTTATTCACCGCAACCCTGCGCTGGTACTCCATGAGGATCCGGAGACTCTCCTCATCTGGATCAGTCGGGAAAAAGAACACATTGTCCCGGGAAAGGAGTGCAATCTCGGCCTCGTTCATCTTCCCGCAAATGAGCACGTGTCCCCCGATCCCCGCGTCACGCATCGCCCGCATGATTGTGCGGTAGGCCCCGGCAAGCGCATCGTTCCATTCGTCTTCATCGTGATAGTACCGGTCCCTGATCCCAAGCTCGTGCGGGGCCGGGAGTGCGCACCAGATCCCTTTTTTCTGTGCTGTGATAAATCCGGCGTCCCCGCTCATCATCCCGGTTTCTGCGCCGATGTCATCAGTGACGACATCCCCGCAAAGGCCACAGAGGCTCCCGCGGACCCGGTCCCGATAGAAGAGACCGCCTGCGCAGGGCCGGGTGATGCCGGCCGCAAACTGCGGCGCAAGCGACCGGTCGATCCGGTATGCGTACAGGTCTGCGGCAATTCCCCGATGCCCTGAGATCCATTCGGCAAGCGCGGCAACATCCGGCATCCCGGGTTCCGCACCAAACGCCCGTGTCTCAAGTGGTATGAGCTTTGCCATGGTACAGGAATTATTACGTATCACATGCTAAAAAGTACCTTCAATGACAAAACCACCGCTGCTGGTTACCTGCGGGCTCCCGTATACAAACGGGCCCTGCCATCTTGGTCATCTGCGAACGTACGTCCCGGCCGACTGTTACGTCCGTTACATGCGGCGGACGGGTGAAGAGGTCGTTTTTGTCTCGGGCTCGGATAACCATGGGACGCCAATCGTGGTATCGGCAGAGGAGCAGGGTATTTCACCCCGGGCCCTTTCCGAACGGTTCCATAAGCACTTCGATGAGACTTTCAAACGAATCGGGGTAAATTTCGACTATTTCGGCATGACCGATGACCCGGCAAACCATCACCGGACGCAGGAGATCATGAGTCGTCTCGTGAAAAACGGGTATGTCTATAAGCAGATCGTCCACCAGGCGTACTGCCCGAAGTGCAGGCGTTTCCTCCCGGATCGGTACGTTGAAGGTACCTGTCCCTATTGCGGCAAGCAGGCACGGGGTGACGAGTGCGACCAGGGATGCGGTAAGCACCTGGAACCGGGTGAGATCAAGGATCCGGTCTGCAAAGTCTGCGGGACAAAGGCGGAGTTCCACGACCAGGAACACTATTTCTTCAGGCTGTCCGCGTTCAGGGACTACCTGTTCCCCTTCCTTGACCGGCTTCATGGTACGAGCAATGCAAAGAACTACGCGATTGGCTGGATCAAGGATGAACTGCATGACTGGTGCATCACCCGTACGCTTGAATGGGGGGTAAAGTTCCCCGGTCGCGACGATCTTGTCGTCTATGTCTGGGTCGATGCTCCAATCGGCTACATCGCGTTCACCGAAGAGTGGGCAGCAAAGGCCAAAAAAGACTGGAAACGGTACTGGTGCGGAGAGAACCGGGTCACGCATTTCATCGGCGGGGACATCATCTACCACCACTGCATCTTCTGGCCCGGCCTCCTGAAAGGAGCCGGGTACGGCGAACCGTATGCGGTCGTTGCAAGCGGCATGGTAAAAGTTGACGACCACAAGTTCTCAAAGACCCGGGGGTACGTTGTCTGGACAAACGAGGATTATCTCGACAAGGGGCTCCCTGCCGATTACCTGCGTTACTACCTGCTTGCATACACGAGCCACACAAAGGAACTCAATTTCTCGTGGAAAGTCTTTGGTGAGCGGATCAACAACGAAGTAGTCAATATTCTGGGGAACTTCGTGTACCGTACGCTCTTCTTTGCGCACAAGGAGTTTCGCGGGGTGCCGGATGGCACTGTAGATCCGGAGATTACCGCGGAAATCGACAAATGCTTGGAGAGCGTGGACCGGCAGATGCAGGAATATGAGTTCAAGGGCGCAGTTGACACGATTATGGCGCTTGCCGCGTTCGGGAACACGTATATTCAGACCAATGCTCCGTGGAAACTGATCAAGACCGATCGTGCTGCGGCAGCGCAGGTTATAAAGAACGGTGTCCAGATTGCAAAAGCCCTTGCACTGTTGATCGAGCCCGTCATGCCGGAAAAGGCACATGCTTGCTGGGCGCAGCTTGGGTTTGACGATACCGTGGCGGCCCACCGGATATCTGAGGCAACCTATCCGGTTCCGGCGCGGGATATTGCAGCCCCGGCCCCGCTCTTTAGCCGGCTCGAAGAGAAACAGATCGCAGAACTGGATGCCGTGCTCCAAAAGCGCGTTTTGGAAGCGGATAAGAAGATGGAGAAGATGCCCATGATTTCGATTGATGATTTCAGTAAAGTTGAGATGAAGACCGGAAAAGTGCTTGCAGCCGAGGCAATCCCCAAATCAAGCAAACTCTTAAAACTTCAGGTAGATGTAGGGGGAGAGACCCGGCAGATCGTAAGCGGCATCG
>CAYVTY010000085.1:0-3419 GCA_964454995.1 uncultured Methanoregula sp. | reverse complement strand
GGAATGATGCGTTTAGACAGTGACAGCACATGCGCGTACCACATGTGCGACCAGAACGGGCACTCGGTTTGCAAGGCTGTTTACTCTCACTACGCCCGCCTCACCGCCGCTCTGGCCGTGGTCCTCCAAAGCCCTGACAGCGAGATACCGGGCGCGCAAGGCCCAACGCTCCGCGCCATCCTGGCGGAAAACCCCGGAACCTCAACAACCACGTAACCCAAGGAGGATCACCATGGGAGTCGCAACAGTAACCATGATCGGCCCGCTCAATGGCGCTGTGCAGATCGATGGAGTCACCTACAGGGGCACCGCGGGCCTCTACACCATCCCGTCGCAGTTTCTAGCCACCGCCCAAGCCGCGGGCCTGGAACTGCAAACCTGCAAGAGCGCATCCGGCGCACCGACCGCCGCCAACATCCCGCCCGGCACTTCCGAAATCTGGAAGAACACCGGCGACGGGACGGTCAAGCTGTACTACAACGACGGCGGGACGCTGAAAAGCGTCGCTCTGGCCTGATTCGTATTTCGCGCTGTCCGAGGGCGGTTTCTGATCCTCATCGGCTCATATAATCGCCACACGCGAGTCTCCTGAAACCTGCTTTTTATTTACCCCGCTGAATCTGGCGGGGTTTTCTCTGCCCTTTTCCGCTCTATACTGTGTCTGTTTAGCCACAAGCTGAGGCAAAAAGAGGACACATGGCGAAAGCTCGGATGCTCGGTCAGATCACCAAGGTTGAGGATGTGGGCGACGGAACCCGCATGGTTTCCGGCATCGCCAGCACTCCAACGAAGGACTCTGACGGCGAGAGCTTCACTGGCGACTGTCTGCGCGGGGCCATTCCTGACTACATGGCGAAGCGGCGGGCCGTTCGTGAGATGCACCAGCCAATCGCCGCCGGGGTGACCACAGAGATGTACGTGGACGATGACGACGTTACGCACATCACCGCGCATGTCGTTGATCCGGTCACGGTCCTCAAGGTCGATACCGGCGTGCTGAAGATGTTCTCGATTCAGGGCAACGTCCCACCGGGCGGGCGCGATACCAACGACCGCAAAATCATTCACAAGTTGAACTTGCGCGAGGTTTCGCTGGTGGACGTTGGCGCGAACCCCGACTGCGATGTGACAGAGGTTGTCAAGCTGGACGGCGATGAAGGAGACGACGTGGAAGTTGAAACGGAAGTGACTACCGCCGCGGCTGATGCCACGGTCGAAGCGGCCACCGATACGGCGGTCAAGGTTGAAACGCCCACCGGCGACACGGTGAAAAAGGGCCTTTACGGCGTCTCCCGGTTTGCTGAGTTGCTGGCCTCTCTGGGCTATCAGGCTCAGGACGCCAGCTACGAAGCGCAGTACGAAGGCGACGATTCGCCTCTCCCGGCTCAGATGCGCGCCTGGCTGGCATCGGGTGCGGAGATCCTGAAGGCCATGACCGAAGAGGAGACGAGCGAACTGCTGGCATCGCTGGCGCCGCCCGATCCTGCCCCGGTTGTTGAGATCGTCGCCCTGGCCGACACCAAGCCCGGCGAAGATGCGGTTGAAAAGAAGGGCGCGAAGTTCAGCGCGGCCACCAAGGCGAAGCTGGCTCAAGCCCATGACCACATCCAGAAGGCCGCTGACTGCATGAAGGACAGCGGCTATGACGACTCCGACAAAGCCGACGGCGCGGTTGAGGGTGAGGATACCGTCGCCAAGGTTGCGGGCCTGGAAGACAGCGTGACCAAGATCAGCGCCGAACGTGACGCCCTCAAGGACACGGTGACGAAGTTGCAGACCGAGGCCACACAGCACGAAGCCGCGCTGGACCTCATCGTCAAGAACATGAAAGCCAAAGGATTCCTCGTCATGCCCGAAAAGGGCAAAGAGGGGGATGTTGCCAAAGCGGCGGGTGTGGAGGCCGAGCCCACTGACCCCATGGACGTAATCAAGAAAGTTTTCGCGTCCGGCCCCACCATTCACCCCCGCGCCTAACCAGCGAGGGAAACCAGCCGAGGAGGCTACAAAAATGAGTATGCAAGAGACGCTGGACCTCGTAAAAAAGGCCCTGAGTGAAAACGGAACCGACGTGGTTTCCAAGGCGTTTACACAGGCCACCGGCCTTGTAGGCTACGACCTGCAAGCGCCCGCCCTGGCCCTGTATCCGTTCGTGGCCGCCATGACCATGCTGCGCAACGACACGCCCCGCGTGGGCGGCGGTGGCGACACGGCGACCCGCTGGAAGGCAATCACCGGCATCAACACCGGCAACACCCACCCCGGCGTTTCCGAGTCGAACCGCGGCGCGACTGTGGCCACCAGCACGGCCAGCTATACCGCCGCGTATGTCGGCCTGGGCTTGGAAGACTACGTGAGCTTCGAAGCCGATTACGCTGCTCAGGACTTCGACGATCCCAAGGCACGCGCTACCCTCGGCTTGCTCCGCTCCCTGATGATTCAGGAAGAGGGGATGCTGCTCGGTGGCAACGCCAGCAACTCGCTGGGCATCACGCCCACCCCGACGCTGTCGGCTTCCGGCTCTGGCGCCACTCTGCCGGCGCTTACCTACTCGGTCATTGCAGTTGCATTGACCCAGCAGGGCGCAAGCCGCTCCAGCGTGGCGAATGGCGTTATCGGCCAGATCGTCAAGACGAACACTGACGCCTCCAGCGACACCATCAACGGCGGCGCGGCTCAGAAGTCGGCCAACGCAACCCAGGCCATCACCCTCGGTCAGGTTCTCAACTGCTCCGTTGCTGCGGTCGAAGGCGCGGTAGCTTACGCCTGGTACATCGGCGCGGCCGGTGCCGAGCATCTGGAGTTCATCACCAACATCAACTCGCTGGCCGTCTCCGCTCCTCTGTTGGGAACGCAGCAGCTTGCGTCCGTTCTGACCGCTGCTGACTACTCGAAGGACGCGGTCTACAACTTCAACGGCTACATGAGCTTCGCCATGGCCGCTCAGGGCGCTATCACCCAGGCCCTCGCCACCGGCACTCCCGGAACTGGCACCGGCTTGACCTCGGACGGCGCGGGCGGCGTCACCGAAATCAACAACCTGCTTCAGAACATGTACGACACCAGCCGCATCGGGCCTTCCGACATGCTGGTTTCGAGCGCCGGAATCCGCACCATTAACAAGCTCTGCATCGGCAACGGCGGCGCTCCTCTCTTCCGTTTCGTCATGGACGGCAAGGGCGGCGAAACCGGGCTGGTTGCCGGCGGAACCATCGGCTCGTACCTCAACCCCATTACCAACACCCTGATTCGGGTTCGTGTTCACCCCAACATGCCCAAGGGCACCATCCTCGGGTATTGCCGGGAGATTCCGTATCCCTTGAACGGTGTCGGCAATGTGGCCCAGGTCAAGACCCGCAAGGAGTACTACTCCCTGCAATGGCCCTTCAAGAGCCGCAAGTTCGAGTACGGCGTCTATGCCG
>CAYVTY010000084.1:0-3479 GCA_964454995.1 uncultured Methanoregula sp. | reverse complement strand
TTAGAATCCGGGAATAAAAGTACTTGACGTTTCAGCGCGTAGATGTATGGCAATGGATCCACTGGACGCAGCAATGAAGAAGTGCGGGGCGGATGCCTTTGTGCACTATGCCGGGGGAGAGGACGCCGATATGCGCTACCTTTCCAGGTTTGTGATGCATGATCCCTTTGTTTTTTTCAAAAAACACCGGGAACCCGGGACCATCATTGTTCCCCAGATGGAAGCCGAACGGGCCTCCCGTGAATCGATCGCCGCTGTCATAACCCGGACACAGGCAGGCCTTCCCGATATATCAAAAAAAGAAAAGGACCCCTGGAAGGTGGCCGCGCAGATGATCGCGGGACAGACCGGAAAGATCCTGCTTGTCTCACCCACCCTCCCTGCGGCCCTCCTGCGGGCGCTCGAAGAGTCGGCCCGGGTGGTCGTGGACGCGGGCACTATCGAACAGGTGCGGGCAAAAAAGACGCCCGATGAGATCCGGCTCATCCACACGGTGCAGAAGAAAACCGAACGCGCGATGGCTCTTGGGATCTCGCTTATCAGGAACGCAACCGTCAGAAAAGGCGTCCTGTACCATGACGGCGTGCCGCTCACCTCGGAACTGGTGCGGACAGCGGTTCACAAGCAGCTCATGGATGACGGCTGCCGGGCAGTGGAGACCATTATCTCGTGCGGCGAGGACACGGCCTTTCCCCACATCATCGGGAGCGGCCCGCTCAGGCCCCATGAACCCATTGTCATCGACATGTTTCCCCGGGACGAAACGACGGGTTATTATGCGGACATGACCCGGACAGTCTCGAAAGGAAAGCCCGGCCAGAAAATAACCGAGATGTACGAGGCGGTAAAAGAGGCACAGCAGATCGGGATCTCCCACATAAAAGCCGGGGTGGCAGGCGCGGAGGCTCACACCGCGGTCGTGGACTATTTCAAAAGCCGGGGGTATGAGAGCGATACCCGGGGGTTCATCCACAACCTCGGTCACGGCGTCGGGCTCCAGGTCCACGAACTCCCCACGCTCGGGGCAGCGGGGAAAGTACTCGAAGCGGGTTTTGTCGTCACGGTAGAACCGGGCCTTTATTATCCCGGGGTCGGCGGCATCCGGCTCGAAGACATGGGCGTGGTACGTGCACAGAAATTTGAGAATTTTACGAAATTTGAGGAGAACCTGATCGTATGAAGGACGAGATACTCGAAAAATACCTGACAGCAGGAAAACTTGCCGCCACCATCTTAAAAGAGAGCGCACAGGAAATCCGGGTCGGCGGGTCTTACCTCGAACTGGTCGAATCCGTAGAGGCCCGGGTGAAAAACGAGGGCGCAGCACTCGCCTTCCCGCTCAACGTCTCCTTAAACGAGGACGCAGCGCACGATACCGCATCGACCGGTGACGAACGGGTCTTTGCAAAAGGAGATGTGGTCAAGCTCGATCTCGGGGTGCAGATCGATGGTTACATTGCGGATACCGCAACTACGGTCGACCTGGGAAAGAATGCGCTCCTCCTTGAAGCGTCCCGCGAGGCTCTCGATGCTGCCATACGGGCGGTCAGGCCCGGGGTGACGGCAGGAGACCTCGGCGCGATCGTGGAAAACGAGATCACGCGCCGGGGGTACCGACCCATTGCAAACCTTACCGGCCACGGGCTCGACCAGTACGTGCTCCACAAGGACCCGACGATCCCGAACGTCGCGATCAACGGCGGAACCGTTCTCGAAGAGGGCATGGCCTTTGCCATCGAACCGTTCGCCACGACCGGGAGCGGGCGCGTCGGCGAGAAGACCCGGGTCGAGATCTATTCCCAGATCGCGGAAAAACCAGTCCGTACCCCGGCGGCCCGTGCAGTCCTGGAGCAGATCGGGGACCGACGGGGGCTCCCCTTCTCCCGCCGCTGGCTTCATGACAGGAAAAAGGATCTTGCGCTCCTTGGCCTTTCCCGGTCCCGGATTGTCTACGGTTACCCGGTCCTTTCGGATATTCCGGGCTCGCTTGTCTCCCAGCATGAACACACCCTCATTGTGACTGCCGACGGCTGCATCGTGACGACCCGGTGATCGGATAGGTATAAAGATTCAGGCGTTAAATAATAAAGGTTACAGCCATGTCCGGAGATTTGGAAAGCCTGCGCATCATGGAAGTCCTTCTGACTGCCGAAGTTTTTAACCAGAACCCGACGCTCGATCTCAATGACCTGACCCCGGTATGCCGGGAGATGTTCTGTTCGGGAGATACCAAGAGCATCAAGCGCCCGGTCTACGTGAGCGACGGATTGATCAAGCGCACGCTCGACATTGCGGATGCGCATGAGAAGATGACCAAAAACCCGTTCGTATCATACGAAGACTTCGGACAGCGTATGAAGATAACAACCCTCAAGCCGGCCGCGGAATGGTTCCTTGCGCAGGGAGGTAAACCGCTCATCGCGCAGAACCCGGCCCTTGCATTTTTCTTTGAATCATTTAACGGCACAGGAGTTTCATACGACGATGCAAGGAAGGCAAACCCGCGCTACGAAGACACCAAGGCCAGCCTCGAAGCCAAAATCTCCAAGCTGATCGGTGAGGATGAGAAAATCCGCGGAGCCCTCGACCTTGTGATCGTGATGGCCCCCGACGAAGTCGAACAGCGAATGGAGGATATCATCTGCACACCGGAGCAGACCGCGATCATCGACAAGATCCACCACGCTTTGCTCCACCGGGAATTCCTGAACCGTCACCGTATTTACGAGGTAGGAAAACTTCTCTTTGTCGGCCAGCCCGGTACCGGGAAAACTTCGCTTGCCCTTGCGATGGCCCACAATATGCACATGCCGGTTCTCGAAGTCCGGCTCTCGATGATCACATCCCAGTATCTCGGAGAGACCTCGAAAAACATCGATAAGATCTTCGAGCTTGCAAAGAAACTCTCACCATCCATCCTCTTTATCGACGAGTTCGATTTTATCGCAAAGAGCCGGGTCTCGGACGACCATGGCGCACTGAAGCGGGCGGTCAACGCACTCCTGAAAAATATCGACCGGATCAGTCTCGTCAAAAACGGCGTTCTGTTAATAGGCGCCACCAACCACCCGCAGCTGCTCGATGAAGCCGCATGGCGGCGGTTTGACGAGGTTGTGGAGTTTTCCCTGCCCGGTGAAGAGATGCGTAAGGAGATCATAAAGAGCGTCACGTCATCCATGGACTGCACCTGCGACTACCAGGAGATGGCAGCACTGACCGAGGGTTTCTCGGGCGCCGATATACGGCTCATGGTCAAAGAGGCGCTCCTTTCGGCACTCATGGACAAGCGCGAAGCCATCGACCACAAAGACCTCGAAAAAGGGATCCGCATGGTCAGAAACCGCGAAGCGATCCGGAACCTGAACTGGATGTAAGATGAAGTTTACACTGCTCGGTACCGGGGATGCCATCGGGACCCCGAAGATCGGGTGCGACTGCCCCCAGTGCACGCGTGCCCACAAGACCGGCACCGGCCGGCT
>CAYVTY010000083.1:0-3762 GCA_964454995.1 uncultured Methanoregula sp. | reverse complement strand
GATTGCACCGTGCCATGAAGATCCACGCTGACGACATCATAGGTCATATAATCCTTGACCTTTTTTTTGTCCATCAGTACAGTTTCCGGTGCTGATGTCATTAAAGAATCGGTAAAAAAGGTATGAGTGTGAGTAGTGGATCTATTCGATAGCGATGAGTGAAACCGGTGCAATCTTTGAGCGTTTGAGGTGGACTTCCAGCACTCCGTTTTTGAAACTGGCGCTGGCATCGTTCTCGGTTACATCCGGTGAAGAACCTCATGGAAGCGCCACAGATCTCAGAAAATCACCCGATCCGGATCATATCAGAATAGTTTATGACCGTTAAACATTGACTTAATAAGGAGGATTTTAGTAATGGGCGCAAAAAAACAGGCAGTGAAATCAAAGAGAGCGTGGATAAAAGTACTTGCGATTGTCGCAGGTGTACTTTTTGTCGTACTGATGGTGGTATCAGCGATGGGTTCAAGCTGGATTTCATCACTTGCCACGGTAAAACCCGGTGATGTGGTAGTTCTGGATTACACCCTGCGGGATGCGCAGGGAAACGCGCTCCTCACCTCGAACCAGCAGCTGTACACTCAGCTCATCGGGGAGGGGTCCGGTGCCATGTATTCAAAGCAGCTCACCCTAACTGCAAACCAGTCCCCGTCTACCGCGATATTCCCGGTTCAGGTCTATACCGAGAAGACCGGCTGGACCAACCAGTTTGCATTGTTTGCGAGCGAGTACACCGCGATCAGCACGGGGGTTGTCGGACTCAGGACGAACGACATGAAAACGATCTCCCTCTCGTCCGCCCAACCCATGACACAGTTCTGGTCGGCAAACCAGCTGGCGCTCAATAACATGACGCTTTCATCAATGCAGGTTGGCGAGCTCATAGACCTTGGTGTTTCCGACAATCCCAATGCAACAGCGGCCAACAGCACCGCTCAGACATACATACGAATCGGTGAGATCACCAACAAGACTTCGGACGGGGTCAACATCGATTTCTCCTATCCTCATGTTGATGTCACGGTTGTCTCGATCAACCCAGCTTCGAGCTGATCACCCGAATATTTTTTGTCTTTTCCACTCCGGTGTGACCGTTTACCCGGGTAATTCATAAAAACCGGATATTGGAACCTAGCCGGGAATGTGATGTTGTTTTTGACCTTCACGGTACGCGGTCTTCATGTACACCCGGAGAACGGGCGGTAAAATACCAAAAAAGGATCCTATGACCGGACCCCGTAGATACGCTTGATCTTGTGAGCGATCGTCTTCCAGCCCTCTTTTCTCATCAGGGGACCGTCGCGCAGTTTGATGTGGGAGAGTTTGAACCGTTTCCCATCGACAACGTACTTCTCACCAACCACAAACTCATCCTCACCTTCGCATTCCATGTAGAGCGGGATCGTTTTTCTGCCGTCATGGACTGATATCTTTACGACCACTCGGTCGATGGTTCTCGTCCAGAGGGTGGTGATGTCCTTTGCCTTTGCACGCGGCAGCCTGCGTCCCCCACATTCGATCGCCGTCACCTCGACCCCGTAGGCTTCGTCTCCGCACTCTGCCACAAGGTGGTCGTCAAGGAAACACTCGTCATCCGGGTCAAATTCGATGGTGCCGGTAAGTGAAGTTCCTTCACGCGAGACAATCGTTTTTATCACAAGCAGTTCCGGTTCCTTCTCCCAGGGTATCCGGTGGTGGTGCCCGCACGTGGTGCACCGGACAAGGCGGTTGCGGGACTCAGCGAGAACCTCATGCTCGGTCTCTTCCCTGCACTCGGGACACAAAACGGTGATAAACATTAAAATATGAATGGCAACCCTCACATGATAAAGCATGAAGGCGCAGGAGATTATCCGGTGCCGTGGACACCCCCTCATCCTTGGCACCCACCCGACCACGTTTGAAGTGACATGCGAAGAGCATCTCACCGGGAACGGAAACTGTATCATCGGGGTCGCTGCTGATAAGGGCTGCGCCGGCCTTTCAGCGGACTTCAGACAGGGCCTCGCTCACGATGACGCAGTTCTTGTAACACAGATTTCTGCGGGGAACGCTGAAGTTGTGGTGCGATCCCGGGGATCGGCGCACCTGACTCTCGATCACCCGACAGACCTGGTCTGGCGGCGAAGCACGTTTACCTGTAGCAGGACGATTGGCATCTGCTCGGATCGTGTGGCTGCAACACTGCCCCGGGAGATTATTGCCGCACTCCGGCAGGGGGAAGAAATGACGGTTTCCCTGACCGTCACTCGTCCCGGCTGAGCGTAGTAATCTTCTCTTCGGCCCCGGTAAGCAGGGTTTCGCACTGTTTGACAAGCGCTGCACCCTGTTCGTATAACTTCATGCTCTCGTCGAGACTCGTACTGCCGTCCTCGATCTTTGCGATGATCTGCCTTAACTGCTCGATTTTTTCTTCATAGGTTTCGGTCATGATCCACACGCTCCACCATAACCCGGCTCCTGCCATCGTAAAACCGCAGGTTCAGCCGGTCGTTCTCCCTGATGGCATCTGTTGACCTCACCACGATACCATCCTTTTCTGCCATACAGTATCCCCGGGCAAGCACCGCACGCGGACTCCTCCCGTCAAGCGCAGTCTTCATCTCCGCGAGCATGAGACGGTCGCGCTCGATCCGGGTCGAGTACGATCGTTCAAGCCGGTCAGAGAGATCCACGGTCGCCTGCCGTTTCTCACCAATTTTCCGGCAGAACCGCTGCGGGCGGAGCCGGTCCCGGAGTGCAGCGATATCCTCCTGCGCACGTGAGACGCGGGCAAGCAGTGTCCCGCCCAGTTGGCACCGGAGATCCCGGAGCGCGAGCCGGAGGTCTTTTCTGTCAGGTACCACCAATTCGGCTGCAGCCGAAGGGGTGGGTGCCCGCATGTCAGCAGCGAGATCGGCGAGCGTCACGTCGACCTCGTGACCGATGGCCGATACGACAGGCACCGGGCAGGCAGCAATCGCCCGTACGACATCGGGGTGATTAAAGGGAAAGAGATCCTCAAAACTTCCGCCGCCCCGTGCGACGATCACCACATCCACCAGCCCTGCGATCCGTTTGATTGCCCGTGCAATCTCCCCGTGGGCCTCATCACCCTGCACCGAAGTCGGGGAGATGACGATCTCCACAGGATAGCGGCGGGCAATCACGGTGCGGATATCGTGGATGACCGCACCGGTTTCTGAGGTGACCACGCCTACCCGTGTAGGAAATGAAGGCAGCAAACGCTTCCGTTCCGTGGCAAAACAGCCTTCCGCAGCCAGTTCATTTTTCCATTTCTCGACAAGCAGGTACTTCTCCCCGGCTCCTGCCCGGGTCATCGATTTTACCTGTAACTGGTAAGACCCGTGCGGGGGATACACCCGTATAGAACCAGTGACAACGACCCCCATGCCATCCTCAGGCTCGAAGGAAAGCCGGTCGGCTTCCGATCGCCACATGACGCACCTGATCACCGCTGCGGTGCTCCCACCCCCTTTATCAGAGAGGGAGAAGTAGCGGTGGCCCCGGGGGTGGTGCGTGTAATTGGTAACCTCACCCTGAACCTTCATATCCTGCAGCTGGCGGTCATCAAGAAGACGTTCGATGATACCGGAGACCTCGCCGACCGTGAGCGGAGCGTCAGGCAGGACGGGCAATTCTTTTGGTTCCTGCGCCTCGAGGGGTTCGGTGCGGTAAAACCAGTCCATGAAGGAAATATTATGCATAAAGCGCTTATCAATTAGTATTATCATGACTGCCTACGGCGTTTCGAGCATGTTC
>CAYVTY010000082.1:0-3876 GCA_964454995.1 uncultured Methanoregula sp. | reverse complement strand
ACCCCCATATCCGGCTCACCCGGGGGATCGCCCACAAGTTCCGGATGTTCACGGTTGAGAAGCGTGACGGGCATATCAGCGTGCGCTCTAAAAATGCCCCCGAGGTGGCTCTCGATGCGGTAAAAAAGGCGTTCCCGCACGCGAAGAAATACGAGGGCCACGTGGATATCAAAGGTGCGGAATGCGCCGATGTAAGTTCACGTGTGCGCGAAATCGAACTGGCCTGCGGCGGCTATGGATTCTACACCCCATCATCCACCTACCACATCTTCCTCCCGGGGCTGACCGGCGGGAAGATGTCATCGAGCATCCCGGAGAGTCTCATCTCTTTCTACGAGCCCGAGGCAGCGGTACGAAAGAAGGTGATGAGCGGCCTTACCGGCGGAAGGCAGACGCTTGAGGAGCAGAAACGGCTCGGCGGCGAGCCGGAGAAGTGCACGCTCTACCTCCTCAATATGTTCCACATGGTGACCGATGATGCACAACTGGCCGAGATCCACCGTAAGTGCAAATCAGGAGAGATCACCTGCGGGCAGTGCAAGAAGGAGACCGCAGACCGTGTCGTAGCATTCCTCAGGGAGTTCAAGGAGAAGATGGACGTGGCAGCAGAGACTATCGAGGTGTGAGTGCAAATGGCGGAACTGACGTTAAACGAGAAGAGGCTGCTTGCCACGCTTGAAAAAGAGAAGGAAATAGAGGCGCCGCACTTAGCGGATCTGCTGGATGCAACCCCCGAGGCAGTTGTGCAATGGGCACACCTTGCCGAAGACAAGGGACTTGCGAAAGTTGAGCGAATTGTTAAGAAAGCATTCGAATACACTGATGAAGGAAAGATCTATCTGCAGAACGGGCTACCAGAGACGCAGATCCTCAAAATTATCAAACCAGGCACAACACTTGCCGATCTTCAAGGTCATCCTGTATTCAAAATTGGGTTTGGTCAGCTGCGGAAAAAAGGGCTTATCAAAATCAATGGAACCTCCGTTGAAAAAGTTTTGCTTTCTAATACTGACAAAGGTACTTTGACGGTGAGCCCGGATCTTGCCCTTGGAGAGGATTATAGTATCTCTGATGCCTTGACTGACCCGGACGAGGCTGCGCTCAGGCACCCCTCAATCACTGATCCGAAATCAAAGGAGTTCATCAAGCGTGGGATCCTAATGGAATCGGAGACGGTTAAGTATGTTATCTCTATAACCCCTGAAGGAATTTCCCTTGCAAAGCAAGGTCTTGACCTCAAGGAGGAGATCGGCACCCTTACCCGCGAGCAGATCCTCTCCGGTGCATGGAAGACCGCGAGCCTGCGGAAGTACGACATTAAAAAACTGCCAAAGACCGTCTACCCGGGAAAAGCCCATCCCTACCAGCGGCTCATCGATGAGATGCGCCAGATCCTTCTCGAAATGGGATTTACCGAGATGCACGGTGAGATCGTCCAGAGCGCGTTCTGGAATTTCGATGCCCTCTTCCAGCCCCAGGATCACCCGGCCCGGGAGATGCAGGACACGTTCTACCTGAATGAGCAGGCACCGCTTTCTGAAGGCTGGGAGCGACTCCGCGACATGCACGAGCACGGCGGCGAGACTTCGTCGACCGGCTGGGGCGGGAAATGGAACCCGGAGAAAGCAAAGCAGTGCGTGCTCCGTACCCATACGACAAGCCTCTCCATCCAGTACCTCGCCTGCCATCCCGAACCGCCGGTCAAGGCGTTCTGCATCGGCCGGGTATACCGCAGGGAGGCGATTGATCCTACCCATACGCCCGAGTTCGAACAGCTCGAAGGGATCGTAATGGACAAGGACGTCACGTTCCGCCATCTGCTTGGGTTCTTGAAGGAGTTTTACACCCGGATGGGTTTTGAAGACGTCCGCTTCCGCCCCGGGTTCTTCCCGTACACGGAACCGTCGGTCGAACCGGAGATCTATGTTGACGGCCTTGGCTGGGTCGAGATGGGCGGTGCCGGCGTCTTCCGGCAGGAGGTCACTGCGCCATGGGGCGTTACCAGTCCCGTGCTCGCGTGGGGCCTCGGTGTAAGCCGGGTCGCAATGTTACGGATGGGCTTAAAAGACCTGCGGCAATTGTACCAGAGCGACCTCGAATGGATCCGGTCGAGCCCGATTCACGCCCCGGCAAATGCGGGGAGGAGGCCGTAACATGGCGATCATCGGGCTTTCCTACAGGTATCTCGAACGCCTCACCGGCGCAGACAAGGATACCATTCTTAAACGCCTGCCGATGATCGGCTCCGAGGTCGAGCGCATCGAAGAGGATCACGCGGATGTCGAGTTCTTCCCGAACCGCCCCGATCTCTTCTCGGTTGAAGGCGTAGCCCGGGCAATGCGGGGATTTCTCGGGATCGAGACCGGCCTCCCGAAATATTCGGTGAAACCCTCGGGTATCGCGTTCACCATCGACCCGGCACTTGCCGGTATCCGTCCCTGTCTTGGCTCTGCGATCATACGAAATGTCTCCTTTGACGACGAGTCTATCCTCTCGGTCATGGCGCTCCAGGAAGCTCTCCACTGGGCTGTCGGGAGGGGCCGGAGCAAGGTGGCTATCGGCATCCACGACATTGTCACCGTGACACCGCCGTTCCATTACACAGCGTCAAAGAGGGACCGGAAGTTTATCCCGCTAGATTTCACAAAAGAGCTCACGCTTGACGGCATCCTTGCCGAGCACCCGAAAGGCAGAGACTATGCAAAGATCGTGAAGGATTTCCCGCTCTTTCCCCTGATCACCGATGACGAGGACCATGTCTGTTCTTTCCCTCCGATCATAAACGGCGAGCGCACCCGGGTGACGACCCAAACCAAAAACATCCTTCTTGATGTGACCGGCACCGACCAGCGTGCGGTGAACGTCGCAGCGAATATTATCTGCACCGCGATGGCCGAAGCCGGAGCGACCATCGAGAGCGTTGAGATAAACGGCGTCGCGACTCCCAGCCTCGCTCCCACGGAACGCACCGTGAGCGTCCGCGAGTGCTGCGCACTCATCGGTGCAGCACTCACCGCTCCGCAGATGGCTGAGCTGCTCGAAAAGATGCGGTTTGGCGCCCGACCGGTCGGGGCGGACCGGGTGCGGGTGCAGGTGCCCTGTTACCGGGCAGACATCATGCATGACTGGGACCTCTTCGAGGATGTTGCAATCGCCTATGGGTACGAGAACTTCGATGTGCAGGTGCCCCCTACGTTTTCTATCGGAAAGGAACACCCGGTAAACACGGTTGCCACTCAGGTGCGCACAATCCTCGCCGGCCTCGGGTACCTCGAGATGATGCCCTTTACGCTGACGAACGAAAGGGTGCTCTTCGATTACCTGCAGCGTCCCCGCTCCCCGCAAACGCTGCACCTCATGCATCCGATCAGCGAGGAGTATACGGTTGTGAGGACTGAGATCCTGCCGCTTCTTCTTGAAATGCTCCGGGTCAACCGGCACCGCGAGCTCCCGCAGCGGCTCTTTGCGACCGGTGATGTGGTGGCCGATCTCCTGACCAAGCAGCAGCTTGCAGCAGCTAGCACCCACCCTACAGCGGATTTCTCGGAAGCCTACGCCCATGCGGATGCGATGCTCCGGGAACTTGGCATCAGTTACACGGTGGAAGAATCAAAAGACGACGCGTTTATCGATGGCAGGAGAGCCGATATTATCGTTAACGGCAAAAAAGTCGGCGTGTTCGGCGAGATCCATCCCGCCGTGCTTACCGCGTTTGAACTGGAACACCCGGTGGCAGCATTCGAACTTGATATCAGAGCCGTACCGGGATACCCCTCCCATTAAGATACTCTTTTACCTCGTGAATTGTGAATTCGCCGTAATGAAAGACGCTTGCCGCAAGGCAGGCGTCTGCTTTTCCTTTGGTAAACCCGTCAT
>CAYVTY010000081.1:0-4007 GCA_964454995.1 uncultured Methanoregula sp. | reverse complement strand
GACTTAAGATCCAGTTCCGCAGGGATTCATGGGTTCGACTCCCATCCCTCGCATACGTCTTGATTTCCCGGAAGAGTTTCATTATGAGTCCGACCCGGGGCCGGCGCGTTCCCCGGAGACAAGACCTTATCGGCTAATAACTGGATACACTCATCTATGACTCTGGTAAAAAAACACCGGCTGCGAACAAAAAAATCCCTGATCGACACCCTGCCGGAGCTGGTGATTTCCGCTCTGGCCAACCACGAGGATTTCGTGGTGACGTACGAGACCGATCCCAACACCAAAAAAAAGTCGCTGTACGTGATGACCGGGGAACTGATCACACCGGATATGCTTGCAACCCTCAAGCAGCAGATCGAGCGCAAAAAAGAGGAGGGTAATTCGATCATCACCCATGACTGGAAATAAAACCGGCAATGCTTTTTTATATCTTCATATTCAGCGTTTTTCAGGTTTCAGGAGAATCCTGACCGATAATCCCTGCAACCCTCCCGACGCGGCCGTCCTTTATCCTTACCTTGATGCCGTGCGGGTGGAACGAGGAATTTGTCAGGATCTCCTGTACGATGCCCCGTGTCAGTTTTCCGCTCCGCTGGTCAGTCTTGAGAATAATATCAACTGTGTCTCCGGGGTGTATGGCATTCCGGTACTTTCCGCCGGTTGTCGGTTCAGGGTGTTTGTCCATGGGAATCTGCAGTGTGTGGTTTGGGATGTGATATCGGCTTGTACCGAAAATGTCAGCATTTTTAAGGGTGGGTAAAAATTAAGGGTGGCAAAAAAAATCAGGATGTTGTCGTTGGTGCATCATACGCACCGATACCGGATTCAAGCCAGCCTTTAGTGGTCACCCATCCGTGGTTGTCGCCGTGCATCAATACATCAATCCGGTTTTTGTAGCCATTGGACTCCGGGGCAAAGATGGTCCAGGAATTCGTCGCTTCAAGACTGGCACTGATGCTCACTGACGCAGAGGGTGCAGCCGTATAATCAGCGTAGGTGCTGGTGAGATATTCAGAGCACTTCTGAGTACCTCCTGTTGATGCTTCGCCTGCCGGACATGCAACCGTATTAATATCCTGAACCGGGCGGAAGACCGCTGCATTCTCTACAGGAGAACGCGTGTCGATCAGGGTATGCGAAGAAACGTTTACTTCGAACGTAATGCTTGTCGTTTGTGCGCTTTCACCGGAGGTATTTTGCCCTATCCTCGGCGCCGATACTTTCAGGAGGGTTGACTTGCCGGCATCAAAGAGTGTGAGTGTCCAGTCTTCAGGAACCCCGGTGATCTGCTGGCGGCTGATCTGTGAAATGACCGGAGAGTTGCCGGTCATGTCGGCAGGAACCGGTAAAAAGAGCGTGACATTTGAAAGGACGGTATTGGTTGTGATAGTGCAGTTATACTCATATGTACCGGTGAGCGAGTTCCTGTACGACATATTGACATACGCCGTGTATGACACGACAGACACAAAAAGGACCAGAATGATAACGAAGAGTCCCAGCGTAACTTTTATGATCTTATCCATGATCTCCCCCATGAGCCCCGGATCCGCTGCAGGGAGTCCTGGCAAAAAGACTGTCCCCGGCTTATCAGGCTCAATATAATACTCATTCGGAAACGTGACAGAAAAAGTATTGTATTCCCCGGCCCCTGTGTTTGAGGCACCTCCTCAAAACAGCATGGCTATATGGTCCGGTGCTGATCATATCTTCATGGAACGCCGGCCTACCCTCGTCCTTGAAAATGTCCAGACCCTTAAAGGACGAAAGGCGGATATCACAATACAGGATGGCCACGTGGTTCATCTCGGTGCCGGGACAGCGGCAGACCGTGTGATCGACTGCACAGGTCTTTTTGTTCTTCCGGCCGCAGTCGATGTCCATGTCCATATGCGGGGCGGGAGCCAGTCGGCAAAAGAGGACTGGACAACCGGGAGCATGAGCGCTCTTGCCGGGGGAGTGACGGTGGTTGTCGACCAGCCGAACACCATCCCGCCCCTGACAACACCGGATGCGTTTTTTGCCCGCGTCCGCGAAGCACAGGCACATTCATTCTGCAGTTTTGCAATAAACAGCGGGGTCACCCCGGATACCAGTTTCGAGGCGATGTGGGCGGCCGGGGCGATGGCCTTTGGCGAGACCTTTTTTGCCCCCTCCAGTTATGGGGTGGCACTGGGCATTCCGGAACTTTCCCGTGCACTCGGGCGCATCCGGGCACTTGGCGGGCTTGCCACGATCCATGCGGAAGGTGTTGCCCCGGGGGAAGATCGCGATCTTGCCACCCACGATGCCCTCCGTTCACCGGAACATGAGCGGGAAGCAGTGCTCGCTGTCCAGGCCTGCAACGTGAGCGGTTGCCGGATCCATTTCTGCCATATGAGCACGGCCTCTGCGATCGATGCCGCTTTGGGAACCGTGGAAGTGACACCCCATCACCTTCTTCTCTCCCGGGAAAAAACCGGGGTCGTTGACACCCGGTTCAAGGTAAATCCCCCGGCAAGAAGCGAGAAGGAGCGAAAGGCGCTCTTTGCACGCTGGGACCGGATCGATATGATCGCTTCCGATCATGCCCCCCATACCCGGGCAGAAAAATCGCATCCGTTCCCGGACGCTCCCTCGGGCGTCCCGGGCGTGGAGACCATGGTGCCCCTCCTTATGGCCGAAGTTCTTGAACGGCGGATCACGCTGCCCGACCTGATCCAAAAGACCGCAACAGCACCTGCCATGCTTATCGGCATCCCTCCGTCAGGTTTTTCTGTGGGTGACCGGGCAGACTTTGCGCTGTACCCTCATTCTGCGGTGACCGTGGAACCGGAACTTCTGCACAGCAGGTGCGGCTGGACGCCGTTTGAAGGGTACCCTGCAGTATTCCCCCGCACTGTGATCCGGGGAGGGTCCGTGGTATATGACGAGGGAGAGTTCTGTCGCAAAGAACCGGTCTGGTTTGCCGGCCGTGGATACTCTCCCCGCAGTGGGTGAGGATTTACACAGAAATTGGTGTCGTACCCTGATTAAACAGGTACGGGGGTCGGAGAGTCCGGGCCACGAAACGCTAAAGAGCCCGGAGAACAGATGAAAGAGGGTGCCGATACAGCGCACCCATAGGTCCCCGGGTGATCGATTGGCAAGTGCCTGGACGTGATCCATGGGACAACCCGGGTGTGCGACAGGCATCGCCCGGCCGAGGGTTTTATCCACCGGTGAAGGACGGCAGCAGCCACTGGTGATCCGTGTGTGTTTAAGCCGGGCGACATTTCCTTCCTTATGCAGGTGCTTTATGTCCACGATGGCAGACGCGCTTTTCGATGATGGTGATGGTACGGTGATCGCCATCGAGGTCACTGCCGGTGCAAAATTCAATCTCTTCCCTGCAGGATACAACGAGTGGCGGAAGGCTGTCGGCTGCCGGGTCACTGCTTCTGCGGTGGACGGGAGGGCCAATAAAGCCGTGATCGGGCTCATCAGCGCCACGATCGGAGTACCGGCCTCTGCGGTTTCTCTTGTTTCCGGGCTCACCACATCACAGAAACGGGTGAGAATAGCAGGTGTCACGAGCGCGCAGCTTGTCGGGCAGCTTTGTGCGCTCGACAGCAAGGAATAATCCGGGAGATCAGTTCATGATACAAACCGGACATGGTTAAACGGGACGTTTTTATTATTATTCGTATAAAAATAGGGCTGAACACGAACCTACCTTTTAAGTAATTCCACACGTTATATATATTTTATACCTATGATCAGGCACATCATTCATCGCATGATACATGGGGGTGCGTTTACATGTATTCACCGGATACTACCAAGTACCTTATTCATATCAGCCTCACTGCAGAGGGGGTGGTCGAGAAACCTGACGTAGTCGGTGCCATTTTCGGGCAGACTGAAGGGTTACTCGGCGAAGACCTTGACCTGCGGGATCTCCAGAGAACCGGGCGCGTCGGCAGGATTGACGTCCAGATAGCGAGCAAGAAAGGTGAGACCACAGGAGAGATCCTGATCTCCAC
>CAYVTY010000080.1:0-4047 GCA_964454995.1 uncultured Methanoregula sp. | reverse complement strand
GCCGGAGATCCTGCTCTGACCGGGCTTTCTCCTGCATGATGGATTTGACTTCCTGCTCTGCTGCATCAGCCCGGTTCTTTTCGCTTGCAAGGACGCTCTTGATCTGCTCGCACTCGATCGAACGGGCACTCAGGGCCTTTTCGGATTCATCGTATTCTTGCTTCAGCCCGGCGAGCTGCGTCTCCAGATCCGCCCGGTGCCCTAACACCTCCGCAAGCTCTTTTTTTGTGGCTGACAGATCCGAGCGGGCCTGTTCAAGATCCCGGTTTAAGGTCTCGGCATCACCACGAAGGGCCAGTTCAAGTTCATTTTTCTCTGTCCCGAGCGTACGGACCATATCGTCAGATTCCGCAAGATGGGAGCGGGTAGATTCCAGTTCCTGCGTAAGCCGGGCCAGTTCCTCCGTTTTTCCGGCAATAACTTTTTCGCGCTCTTCGATCCGGGATTTAAGGGACTCGCCCTCATTTTTCAGCCCGGCAAGGGCCTTTCTGGCATTTTCGAGATCGCGGACCTGCCCGTTTGAGATCGTCTGGAGCCGGGCTGTTTCTGTGTTGAGCTCGCTCGTGCGCTCCGAGATCCGGCGTTCAAGAGTGGATTTCAGACCGTCAAGCGCATTCTGCGTCTGTCCCAGGTCAGCTGCCCTGCTGACCGCAATCTCGAACGAGGAGAGCAGAAATTCAAGGAGTTTCCTGCGATCTGCCGTGATCACGTACTCCCGGTCTTCGTGCTGTATCTTGAACTGGGTCCTGACTTTCTCCGGATCCGGCTTTTCGACCGCGGAGTTAAGCATCATATCGACGAGCGAGAGGAGATACTGGGGATCGTACGGGCGCGCGATGAAGTTGTCCGCGTTGCTGTCAAGGACAATTAAGAGGTCCCCGAGGCTTGCAACACCGGTGATAAGGAGCACCGGGATCCTCCAGAGATCGTCATCTTTTTTTATCTCACGGCAGACCTCGTAGCCGTCCTGTTCCGGGCCGGTGGTGTCGCAGATGAGGAGATTTGGTTTTCCTGCACGGAGGCTCTCAATCAGGTCCGTGCTTTCTGAGAAAAGGGTTACCCGGTAACCCGGGGGGGTCAGCTGCCCGGCGAGCTGCTGGGAATCCCGGGCATCTTTACAGAGAATGAAAATATCGATGGCGTTTTCCCCGCCTTGGATGTCTTCATCTGTACCTGATGGTTCAGAATTCATCTCTAATGCTCTCTTACAGAATTAAAAGGCTTTATATTATATGTATGTTTATATCGCCTGCGACTGCACCCGTTCTTGGCCGCATGTGCGAACATTGTGCAGGAATCTTTGGGTTTTCCCCGAAAAGAAAAGATTATTCCACGTTTTAAGTATGGGGGCCCTTTCGTCCCGCCCAACGGTCGATGAGCGCCCGCGAGATGCTCATAGGAGAGGGCAGCTGCGGGAGGTTATTCCGGCCAAACCAGCCCGCTGAAACGATTTCATTATTGTCGATTGTTATCTCACCCGCGGCATACTCAGCTTCAAACGCGATCATGAGGGAATCCGGAAACGGCCAGGGTTCGCTCGCGAAGTACCTGAGGTTTTTTACTGTAATACCCACCTCTTCCTTAATCTCCCGGTGGACGGCATGCTCAAGCGTCTCGCCCGGCTCTACAAAACCTGCGATAACGCTGTGCATCCCGGCGGGGAACCGGGGGGAACGGGCAAGCAGGACTTCATCACCCCGGGTGATAAGCACGATGATCGCCGGTGAGATGCGGGGGTAGATTACAAGACCGCAGGACGGGCATTTTTTTGCCCGCTCGGTAAGGACTGGTACAGTCTTTGTCCCGCACCGGCCGCACATCCTGTTCGCTGTTGCAGATGCGATCAGCCGGACTGCATAAGCTGCAATTGCAAGATCCTCATCAGGTATCCTGCCATGGAGATCCCGTACGCCAGATATCGCCATACCCTCCGGAAGCAGAGAAACATCGGGCAGTTCCGCCGCATAGCAGGGTACTGAGCCCCTGTGCCCAAGGTATTCTATGGTGTTCGCGGTACGGATGGCCGGAATCTGCACATCCTGCAGATAGATCTCTGGTTTTCCACCTTCGCGGATTGCCACACCCGCGTCGGAGACGAGCACAAAGAGTACTCCCGTTGACGGGATATCTGCAGGTTCCGGGAACTGCTGGCTGAGCGTGGTGACTGAAAATACTGCACAGTGGGGCCGGGGAACAACGGGGGAGGTACCGGGAGTCATGGAATTACTCGGGTTTTGTGGAGAATCGTATGCACCGGCCTGCAATAAATAAATGGTTTTCTTTTTTCATTTGGCCACCCAGGCAGCGGTGGCAGTAAAAAGCCTCCCATATTACGATTCGCATTACTTATCTCCCCGGAATGCTAAACATGTATACCTCTGCCGGTACAAAATTCACGGTATCCGGTGTATGGGAAGTCCTCGTTCCATGTCATCATTTACTTCGTATATCGTAATCGCACTTGTGTTTATTTCTGCGGTATTCGCAGCCGGTTGTACAACTCAAAACCAGAGTCCGGAACCTGTGGATCAGGTAAGCCCGGCCGCCACAGGATCACCGGTATCTGCACCCTCTGCAGCACCCGCCGAAACGTTAAACACGACGGCCTCATCCGCCGCCGCCCGTCCTCTCGAAGCCGCGCCAGTGATCCTTGAGACTGTCGCAATACCGGCCGGTTCGATCGCGCAGTACTATCCCTATACCTTAAACGGGAAGACCAGTGTGATCCCGTTAACGCTTTCGACCTCTGTCTATGCGGATTACCAGAATAAAGCAGAACCCCCGGCAAGCGGGGGAAATGATTCCTGTTATCGCGCCTACATAAGCGACACGGAACAGCAGCCGACAATCGCTGCACTTGCGGCAGCAATCAAAGGAATAACTGCCAATCCCTTTGACGAGGCTCGGATCGCAACAAGCCTCGTCCAGCACATTCCAAGTTACGATGGCCCGGTGCGCCAGTACCCGTACGAGGTGCTCTACACCGGGGAGGGGACGAGTGGCGAAAAATCGCTTCTCCTGGCCTCGATCTTAAACAATCTGGGCCTCGGCTCGGCAGTCTTGTTCTTTGTCGATGAGGACCATATGACTGCAGGGATCAGTGCTGCCTCTCCCTATGATTACGACGGGACCGGTTATGCCCTGATCGAGACGACACAACCTACCATCATCACCGATGCTTCTTCCACGTTCGCCTTTGGCCAGTTGCATTCCACCCCGGAAGTAATTGTCATCGGGAATGGCCAGCCCATGGAGACCGTGGCATGGGACTACATGGACGCTGCTGCATGGAACAATGCAGAGAAAAACAGTGATCACCTCTCGGATATGCAGTACCGTGAGTGGGAAACGCTTGATGTAAAGTATGACCTGAGTTACTTTACCTGCCAGCAATGCAAACTTCCGGCAAGAGCGTCAGCATAATCCCGTTTGTTTGTTTTAGACCAGGCCGCGACCCCTGCACCTTTCGGAAGGAACCAGGGTAAAAACCCCCTTTTAAGTGACCCGGAGGTTCCGGCTTTCACACACTCCGGAAATTGTCGCTGCAAGTGTCCGGACGTTTTCGATGAAGGCCGAATCACCGGTTATGAGCGGGGTGACTGCAGGTTCGGTGCGGCTGACTTGTGGATCAAAGGGCAGGATGACCGTCTGCGGAAATGCCGGCATGCACACGGTTTCCCCGCAGACTTTTTGTACATCCGTATCTCCCTGCACGCGGTTGAGGACGAACATGACCTCCCCAATGCCGAGTTGTCCTGCAAGCCGGGCTGACTCCCGGGCAACAGAAACTGCGTTGTACGAAGGGTCCGCCACCACCACTGCACAGGTGAACCCTTCGGCAACTGCTCTCCCGAAATGTTCGAGTCCTGCCGGGGTATCAAGGATGACAACCTCATCCGGAAGGAGCCGCATGTGCCGGAGGATTGCCGCAAGCAGGGTATACTCGGGACAGAGACACCCGGACCCTGCCTGCTTCACGCTCCCCATGACAAGAAGCCGGAGATTCTTATCAACCGTTATCGAAAAACGGTCGATGACATCGCTTAC
>CAYVTY010000079.1:0-4096 GCA_964454995.1 uncultured Methanoregula sp. | reverse complement strand
AACTGCTTCCCGGTCATAACCTGCCGGAATCTTTGCACCGGGCGCTCATACATCTTTGGATAGCAGCCACACCATTCTCCTGCCTGTCACGCAGGAGAAATAACAACATATCAAATCCCCTCATTTGCCGGTTCCCCTGCATAGAATAACAACTGGAAGATCCGCCCGGTTCATGTACCGGGAGGACAACATACGTTAGAGGAATGGTCACATGTTCGATCACTGCCCCGGTGCGGCCAACCTGCGGACGCCGACGCTCACCATCAAGAAGTGCCCGCAGTGCGGGGAAGAAGTGGAACTCTTCTCAAACGATGTCTCGGTGAAGTGCAGCAGATGCGGATTTGTGATCTACAACGATATCGCTTCATGCGTGCAGTGGTGCAAGCACGCCCGGGAATGCGTGGGTGAGGAGATGTACCGAAAACTCACGGAAAAGAAGGTGGCCTGACAGGAAAAACGAGGCGATTATTTCCCGGTCCCGCACCCATGTTGGTGCTCCCCGGGAACCCACCGGTCGCCATCCCTGCGGAGCTCCTTTTTCCAGATCGGGACGCCGGCCTTGATCGCCTCGATGATAAACCGGGAGCCCCCGTAAGCCCGCTCGCGGTGCCCTGCACTCACTACGATGACAAGGATATTCTCCCCGACGGCAAGGCGGCCGATCCGGTGGATGATATCGACAGAGAGGAGGTTGTAGGTCTTTTTTGCCTCAGTCGCGATCTTCTCCAGTTCATGTACCGCAACCTCCTCGTACGCTTCCAGTTCCATCTCCCGGATATCGTCATCCCGGACGATACCATCAAAGACGACGATGGCACCGGTCCCCCGCTGCTTTGCCGCAGTGATCAGCTTCCCGATATCGACATCTCCGGTCTGGATCGCGATCATGGCTGCACCCTTGCCGGTTATCCGCCCGCAACCGGGGGGAACACCGCGATCTCATCGCCGTCAGCAACATTGATCTCCGGCGCATCGGAGGTTTCCATGCGTTTCCCGTTCTGCATCAGGATGACAAACTCGCGAAAGGCGCCCTTCTCATCGAAAATTGCGTCGTATCCTTCTTTGTTCCTGCTGGCCACATCCTTAACGAGATCAGACAGACCCTTGTTCTTCGGGACTGCGACCACGATATCGGTCCCGAGCAGTTCCCGGAACCGGGCGAAAAATCTTATTTTGACAGTCATTTTTTCTTCCCCGAGGGTGTTTTCTTTGATTTTACCGCTGTTGTCATCTTTGACGCGTGCCCTGCTCCGCACGATATGCAGGCCGGGTTTCTCACGACACAGATTTCTTCTGCGTGTGCGGTCATTCCGTCCCAGATCAGGAGACGGTTTGCCAGGAGATCTCCGGTGCCAAGCAGGTACTTGAGCACTTCGTTTACCTGGATCATCCCGATGAATCCCGGTGTTACCCCGACCACGGGGAAGACCTCCTTTGGGGGAGCAGACGGGAAGATACAGCGCAGGCACGCGGTCTTACCCGGAATAATGGTTGTTGCCTGACCGTAGAATCCCCGTATCGCGCCGTGGAAGAGTGGGATCTTCTTTTTTTGCGCGATATCGTTGAGCAGGTACCGGGTAGGATAGTTGTCCATCGCATCGACAATGCCATCCGCCCGGCCGACAAGCCGTGCTGCGTTCGATTCGTCGATGGTGGTATCGATCACCTTGACGGTAATATCAGGATTGATCTCCTGGAGTTTTTCTTCTGCCGATTCGACCTTCTTTCTGCCGATATCCCGGTCGTAGTGCAGGATCTGCCGGTTGAGGTTGGTTAACTCCACAACATCCTTGTCTACCACGGTAAGAGTACCGACACCGGCCACCGCAAGGTAGATCGAGACCGGGGAGCCCAGGCCCCCGGCCCCGGCAATAAATATATTGGCCTTTTTGAGGCGTTCCTGCCCTTCATCCCCAAAGAGCATCAGCTGGCGTTTGTACCGTTCGCGTTCGCGTAGAGAGAGCATCTGTTCCACCTGACATTACCGGATCCGATACGGGAGTGCCTGCCCTATAACTGACACCCGGACTCTTCACCGTGCTCATGTGAATGGGAGGATGTTTCCTGCCACGGTTCGAGGCCGTGTTTGACGCGATAATCGTTGATCGCCTTATGGATGCCTTCTTCTGCGAGCACCGAGCAGTGCATTTTTATCGGCGGCAGGCCGTCAAGTGCCTCGGCGACCGCCTTGTTGGAGAGCTGCCACGCGTCCTCAAGCGATTTTCCCCGGACAAGTTCGGTGGCCATGCTGCTTGACGCTATAGCTGCCCCGCATCCGAAGGTCTTGAACTTCGCGTCTACGACGATGTTGTTCTCGATCTTCAAAAAGATCTTCATGATGTCGCCGCAGACCGGGTTCCCGACCTCCCCGACACCATCAGGGTTCTCGATCTCTCCGACGTTGCGCGGGTTTTTGAAATGATCCATCACTGTTTCGCTATACATTGCATCCACCGTCCTTTGTCGCTTTCTGGTATAAGGGAGACATATCCCGCAGACGTGATACCACTTTCGGCAGCACTTCGAGCACGAAATCGACATCCTCTTCAGTGTTCACATCGCCAAGGGTCAGCCGGAGTGAGCCGTGCGAGATCTCCACCGGGAGACCGGTGGCGAGCAGTACGTGCGAGGGTTCGAGCGAGCCTGACGTGCAGGCGCTGCCGGTCGAGGCGCAGATACCCTCGTCGTCCAGCCACAGGAGCATGGACTCCCCTTCGATAAATTCAAAACTGACGTTGAAGTTCCCCGGCAGCCGTTCCGTCGGATGGCCGTTGAGACGGGCATTGGGGATCTTCTCAAGTACTCCTTTTAAGAGCCGGTCGCGCATCGCCCGGATCCTGATATTATGGCCTTCAATATCGGCGGTGGCAAGTTCGATGGCCTTCCCGCACCCGACAATACCGGCGATATTCTCGGTGCCGGCACGCTTTCTGCGCTCCTGACCTCCACCATGGATAAGGTTCTCGATCCGGACACCTTTTTTGATATAGAGCGCCCCGACACCTTTAGGTCCGTAGAACTTGTGGGCAGAGAGCGAGAGCATGTCGATATCCTGCGCCTTCACATCGATGGGGACATTCCCTATTGCCTGCACCGCATCGGTGTGGAAGTACACCTTGTGCTTCTTTGCCACCTGCGCGAGTTCCCGGATCGGCTCGATAGTGCCGATCTCGTTGTTCGCGTACATGATCGAGATGAGGATCGTCTTGTCGGTGATCGCTTTCTCAAGGTCCGCCGGATCGACGCGGCCGTACCGGTCGACCGGGAGGTAGGTCACCGCAAATCCCTCTTTTTCAAGGAACTGGCACGTGTGGAGGACGGCATGGTGCTCGATCGCTGTCGTGATGATGTGGTTGCCCCGCTTTCGGTTGGCATATGCAACGCCTTTTATCGCCCAGTTGTCGGATTCGCTCCCGCACGATGTGAAATAGATCTCATCGGGATCCGCTCCGAGCGCTTTTGCCACCTGTGCCCGGGCCGTGTCAATGGCAGTCTTTGATTCGCGGGCGATCCCGTAGATGGACGAGGGGTTGCCGAAATGCTGGGTGAAGTAAGGGATCATCGCATCGACGATTTCCTTCTTTACGTACGTCGTTGCGGAGTGATCCATGTAGATGATACGCTGGTGTCCCATACTCTCTTTCCTTAAAGTACGTGTGAATATCTCGTTCGTTCTCTGATTATTCTTTTGTTACCACAGGAATGTGGCCCGGAACTTCCCGGCCGGTGCAGCCACAGGATGAACTGCCCCGGATCCTGCGGGAAATACGCCACCGGTTTCAGGCGCGGTAAGACATGGTTTTTTATGGTCGCACGGCCAATTCACAATTGTGAATACAACGTATTTATGTAACAATTGTGATAACTTAAAGGTTGTGATATAATGGAAGCCCCCTGCCAGAAGATCGTATGGGATGTCCTGCCGGCGATCCGTGCAGCTATTGCGGTGGAGCTCGTGAAATGTGGTGTGTCGCAGGTCGAAGCGGCGCGGATGCTGGAAATCGCACCGTCGGCAGTCTCCCAGTATCTCTCCGGGAAACGCGGTTACCGCATCGAGTTCGAGAACGATATCAAGCAGTCAATAGAACAGCTTGCC
>CAYVTY010000078.1:0-4131 GCA_964454995.1 uncultured Methanoregula sp. | reverse complement strand
CTGGTGCCGGCGCCGGGCTGTCTGTTCAGGTTCCGGAATATTCATAGACCTCCCCCTCCGCACTCATACCTTTTTTTTCTATGAGCATAATCCCCTGTGCTGCCGATTTACGGATCAGGGCGTTTACGATCCCGGCGACCCTGCGGGTACCAAGCAGCCGGCGCAGGTCTGTCTCGCTCGCCCTCCTATGGGTGGCAAGAAAAACGAGGATCTTCTGTTCAGGCTCCGAGAGCGCCATGATCTCGCTCATGGCCTGCACCGGTCGGAGTGACGCGGTCTTTTTCTCCGTGCCGAGTGCCTGGGCCTTTATGACTGGGCAGTCAGTGAGCATCTGCTGTTTACACTGCTGTACCAGGGCAAGAAAGTCGTCAGGATGGCAGTTGCAGGAGTACGCAGGCAGCGCATCAATGCCGCAGAGACAGTCGTACATGCAGGTCGCATAGTCCTCCCGTGACAGTGCATCCGCGGCCGCACTCCGGTACGCCGCGGCAAGGCACTCCCGCACCTCTGACCCCAGCGTATCCCTCCTCTCTTCAAGGCGCCGGATCAGTTCTGCTGTGAACCGTCGCATCCGGAGGAGTGTCCCCTCTTTTTTTGTTACGGCGGTTGCAACCCGGCAGAGATCGGTCAGTTTCCTAACGTTTGCGAGAATATAGAGCAGCACCTTCTCGGATTCGCGGTCGTCAGCCTGCGAGGCAAGGAACTCTGCGTACGGAAGCCCGCCGTTTAAGTAATCGGCACGGTATGCCCGGTAATACCAGGACCGGGCCTCTCCAGGATCCCCCTGTTCCCGGTACAGCTCTGCCGTCTCTGTGAGAGAGACCACGTTCGTGTCGCCCGTTACAAGCGAAAGAAATCGTGTGCGGGCCTCTTCCGGTGGGAACTGTGTCCTGATATACCCGCGGTATGACCGGAGGATCTGCCTGAGAGTCTCTGCCGGGCATGGTTCATCCAGTTCCTTGCGGATCAGGCTTTCGTATGCCACAAGGGCGTTTGCATGATCGCCCAGCGCCGCAGAGAGTTCGCACGCGATGAGCTGGTGTTGTGGCTTATCTTCAAGCGCGATCAGTTTTTTTACGGTAGCAAGCCCCCGGAGATATTCTCCCCTCTCCTGCAACAGGAGCGTATAATCGAGAAAGATGCCGGGGTCGGGAATCTCTTTGAGAAACGACACGTAGGCCTCGGGAGCGGTGGCAGCATCTGCGCCGGCCCGTGCAGCAAGGTAGAGCCGGAGGAGGGCCGGATCGTGGGATTCATCGCAGAGCCCCCGTGCCTCGTCCGCCGCTTCCCGGTACCTCCCGGCTGCACAGAGCGCTTCGATATATTCCCGGCTTTTTGTGTGCCCGGCCACGAGAGACTGGTACAGGGCACAGGCTTCCTCTGCCCGCCCGGTCCGGGTGAGGGCAGCGGCCAGGTTCCGGCAGTCGTCAGGCCGTTTCCCGAGTGCGTAGAGCCTTTTTAAAACCGGGAGTGTCCCCCGGTAATCCTTTCCTGCGAGCAGGCTGGCCGCATAGCTGCGCAGGGCATCCTGGTTATCGGGATCAAGCCTGACCGCCGCCGCGTACTCTGCAATTGCCCCCTCGTCGCCCCGCTGTTCGAGCACTTTTGCAAGATAACTGTGGACGTGGGACGACTCTGGCATCTTCCGGGCGAGATCCCGGAAATATACCTCCGCCTCTTCAAGTTTTCCAAGGGAGAACAGGTTGGTAGCTGCAAGGACTTCCAGCGCAGGGTCCCGGGTCGTTTCGAGCAGCCGGTTGCACAAGTCGAGTGATTCCTGGTATTTTCCCTCGGCATACAGCCTGAATGCATCTTTATGCTGGTTATCTGCGGTTGCCGGTATCATGGCGTGCCTGGATGGAGCCGGACCCTGAGAAGACCGGCAAGCATCCGTATCATATCCCCTTTCCTGACCCGGGAATCCCCCTTGTTCTGCCACGTGACCGGCACCTCCTCAATCCGGTACCCGGCCCGTTTCAGCCTCCAGATCAGTTCGACATCGAACTCAAAACCCCGTGCAATAAGCCGGGGTAGTACAGCATCGACCGCGGATTTTGTAAAAACTTTTGCCCCGCACTGCGTATCGTGGAAGGAAAGGCCGAACAGGAGCCGGATAATCAGGTTGAAGCCCCGGCTCTCCAGCCGGCGCAGCCATCCCTGCCGAATCTCCTGCTGCGAACCCGGTACCCACCGGGAACCGATGACCACATCTGAAGAGGAGAGATGTCCGAAGAGCCGGCAGATCTCGTCGATGCTCGTGGAACCGTCGGCATCCACATACCCCACGAGCGGTGCCTGAGCGGCGGCAAGTCCTGCAATCGCTCCCCCGCCCTTCCCGAGCCGGGTAGAAAAACGCAGGCAGCGGATGGAGAGGTCGGGACGGCGTTGTGCTATCGCCTCCACCACGTCTGCAGTGCCATCGTTCCCGTCGCAGACAACAATAAACTCCCCCTCGAACTGCGTGATGGCCACAAAGAGGTCAGGTATCCGCTTTTCCTCGTTGTAGGCGGGGATGACCAGACTGTATTTTATCGTGGGGGCAGGTGACATGGCAGGCAGTACATTTACGGAGGTTCTTTCATCTGCAGGTCCAAAAATCACGGGCCCGGCAGCGGTTTAATCCAGTACCGTTGGGTGGAGATCGCCAATAATATTACTGGTGTTTGCCCAGATGCCGGGCGAGTGCCGTGTCTTTATGGTATTTCTCCGCGATGGCAAGCGCGGTTGCCCTGAGCGCCTGGTGATCCTTCAGGCAGGTCTCCGGAGGCGGGGACTTGCGCAGTATGGCAGAGGTGTTCTCGGTTACCTGGATAAGTTCGGTTGCGATCAGCGCGTCAAGCCAGATCAGGTCGGCGAGCATGCTTTTGAGTTCCGGATCTTCCATACTCTCTACTTCAGACGTGCCGGTATTTAAGGAAGGGGTGCCCCTAAAACGGGGGTCACGAAGAAAAAAAGGCGGAGGATCGGCTGCCTTATCCCTGCCACCGGAAGTACGGGACACCGTCGATCACCCGGTGCCCGATCTTCTTTTCCGTAAAGAGGAGCGGGGCAAGCAGCGCCAGGTCGGCGATGAACACATCGAGGTGCTTTGTGCGGTTCATCCCGGGCCCGATGAGTGCCTCCTCGATCTCGTGGAGGGAGTACGCGGTGTCGGGATGCGCCCTGAGCAGGGCCTCGATTTCATTTATCCCTTCGGTGCCTTTATTGTATTCAGCTGTGGTAAGGGGCATTCTGCTATCACCGGTCCACCGTTTACGGTTTTGGATCTCATATAGGTTCGGGAGGATCCCATTCCACTCTCTCACGACAACTTTAATCCCCTTGCATTCCAGACATCTCCTCCTGAGTGCCATGACCTATCTGGATAATATAAAAAAAGACGGGAAGTATGCAAATCCCTTCTTCTGCCTGACAGGGATCGAGGTCATCTGTGCGGAGGAAGGCAGGGCCACGCTGAAAATGGCAGTCAGGCCCGATATGCACAACGGTGTTGGCTGGCTGCAGGGAGGGATGCTCGTGGCGCTTGCCGATGAGGCGATGGCTCTTGCACTCTACCCGATGCTGGAAACAACCGAAGGGATAGCGACCATCTCCGAGTCCACGAGTTTTATCAAGGGTGTGCGGGAGGGCGTGATCCTTGCCGAGGGCCGGGTGATCCGAAAAGGGCGGCGGGTCGCATTCTGCGAAGGAGAGGTCAGGATGGATGACACTGATAAGACGATGCTCTCCCGGACCACCGCCTCATTTGCCGTGACGATCTGCAAATAATATAAAAAGAGAAAAAGTTTTTTGCTTACTTTTTATTTTTCTTTGTGCCTGCTTTTTTAGTCGGTTCTTCTGTGGCTGGTGCCTTTTTCGTGACGTAATATGCGACACCTGCCGCAACAATAACCACCACGAGAGCAAGAACAATCAGGGTTACCGGTGGGACAGACGGAGCGGCGTTCTGTGCAGCAGCAAGCTTCGTTGTCGCCTCGCTGTTGCCGGGATCGCTTGCAAGTGCTGCTTTGTACGAGGCTATGGCGTCCTGGTAGTTCCCGAGTTTTACCAGTGCGTCTCCCTTGTTGATCATGGCACCGGTGTAGTTCGCATTATTGGCAAGCGCCTGGTCATACGAGGTCACCGCGTCCG
>CAYVTY010000077.1:0-4191 GCA_964454995.1 uncultured Methanoregula sp. | reverse complement strand
AAAGGAGGTCATGCCCGCCCTCTTCCGTGGCAGAAAGACGATCCGTATCTGGTGCGCCGGCTGCTCAACCGGAGAAGAGCCGTATTCCATGGCCATGATCCTCTATGATATCATGGCCGCCGACAAGACCCTCTCCGGCCAGATCTTTGCGACCGATATCGACGAGGTCGTGCTGAAAAAAGCAAAAGAGGGGATCTACCCGGAAAAATCGATGGGGAAACTGAGCGAGTCGCAGATCCGCCGCCACTTTACCAAGCTGCCGGATGGGAATTACCAGGTAAAACCTCACCTCCAGGACCTGATCAGGTTCCGTCCGAACGACCTCATGAGCGGCCAGCCGATCTCCCGGTTCCTCGATATGATCAGCTGCCGGAATGTGACCATTTACTTTACGGAAAAACAGAAAGACGAACTTGCACGGACATTTCACGCTGCGCTTGTACCCGGCGGGTACTATGTGATGGGTAAAACCGAATACCTCGGCCGCGAAGTGGAAGGGCTTTTTACCCCGGTCAATTCTATCCAGAAGATCTATACAAGGAAAAATTAAAACCATTTTTTGGCAGTTTTAGTGCTGCGGTCGGTCGTCTGGCGCATTCACGGTATCTTTCCCGATATTTTTTGTCAGTGATGACTGGAGTGCTTTTCTTGACATCTGGAGTTTTATCTGGTTATAGACCGTGACAAAGTTGATGCCCACGACAATTATCACGAGCATCAGGCTGACCCAGAGCATCGTGCCGTTTACCGAAAGAAATGCGGCCCAAAGAAGGACAACAAACGAGATCAGGTAAAAAATGACCCATGTCCGAATGCCGGGAACTTCCATATTCATCACTATGTGTCAAGGGGATACTAAAGTATTCCCAACCCCGTGATCACGGCAAATCCCCGGGGAACCGGGGTCCCGGCAACCGGGATACATCCCCATTCTTCGTGGGCCGGTACCAGGGTGATGCAGGAATCATCCCTGCAATCGTAGTTACAGAACATCACGATTTTTATATGCGACACTCCAGTAGTACGTGTGGACAAAGGGGATCTCTACACACTTGTGGGCGGATTTGTGGTCATCCTGGCAATTGCCGTGATCGCAAACCCCGGTGCGCTTTCAAAAGTCCCGTCACTGTCGTTTCCCGGGAACAATCCTGTTGCGCAGGCAACCGCAGTGCCTATCCCGCAGGTTACCGTTGTAACCGTGCCGCCCACGCCAACTCCCCAGGTGAACCTGACACCCCGGCCGCCGGATGCACCGTACCGGATCTTGTATTCGACAAACCCGTTCTCGTACCCGGTTGTACACCTGCCCGCGAACATGGATACCTTTGGTGCCTCTGATATTCCCCTGCGTGATGCGTCTCCCAGTGTTCCCTTTGCCTATGTTGAGGAATCCCGGGGCGGCATCACGCAGGCATTTACGGTACCCTATGAGGTCTGGGCGCTCAATATCAGTGTCACTGCGGACCGGCAGCCCCAGTATGCGATGTTCAGTATGGTGGTCTGCGATGCAAAGGGGAATATCCTGCAGGGTGCCCAGATCCAGTTTCCCGGTACCATGTATAAGGTCGTCCGGGCCTCCGGCCCGGGAATGTATATGATCATCACTACGACCTCTGTCGATTCATTCCGGATCAGCCTGGAGACACCGCTGCGGATCTACCAGAAAGACCGTCCCGGCACCTGAACCGTCCCCGGTCGTGTAATGCCGTGGGCGGCCGGATGAATACTTGAGAGGCAGGCCCTTAACCTCAAAAGATTTTTTTCACTCGATCTTTTCCACGATCACCCGGACACGGTCGCCGGCTTTGAACTGGTGTCCTTTCGGGACATCGATGTTGAACCAGAGGCCACCGGGATTGTCCTGAGTCGGATCCTGTGACATCAGGCAGTCCTTTTTTTCGTTGATGTCCGCAACAAAGTCAATGGACGATTCAAACTCTAATTTTGTCATAATAAAAGAAGGAGGTGATGATTAAAAAATTTACAGGGCACGGGGCGTGACCATCCACGTCGTGCTGTTCGAATAACTCCACCGGATGATGGACAACTCCTTGCACATATCGGCGAGAATTGCCATATTGGTTCCCACTTCCTTTGGTGATAACCCCAGGTCCTTTGCAATGTATTTCGACTTGAAGTAGTGTTTACCCTTGGTTATACCAGTGTTGAGATAGGAAACAATTTTGTGCTGGGTTTCGTTGTACTTTTCTCGTATCTTCTTACCTGTTGACATGTTTCGCCTCAGCATTAGGAAATCATATAGGCCAACTCCTATATATATATAACGGATGGTGCGGGTTAAATTCATGCTTGTTTAGGCAACAACGGCCTGATTCTGACCAGAAAATATTTAATTCGGCTGGATCTTTGGCAGAATTTTATCCGGCCGAAATCATCACATATTTTCTGATTCCGGGCATTTGATCCTGTCAGACCGTAAAAAACAGGCACAGGATGTTACTCTTGTACCGGTGCCTCGCCGATCTTTTTGATCAGAGCTTCAAGGACAACTTCCCGCATCCCTTCCACGAACTTGATGCTGCCGACCACGAGGTGTCCGCCACCGGATATTCCGCCGCCGGGGATCTCGTTGTGCAGATCACGGACCATACGGGGGATGTTCATATGCACGCCCCGGGAGCGCAGCACGGCAAAGTCCGGGCCAAAACCGATCGTAACGACCGGTTTTCCCACGTTCTGTTTGCAGAGCCGATCGTGCACCTCGCCGGAGGTCTTACCGGGCGGTGGGAAGGTGAACTTGTGGGCATGGATTTCTACATCGATAAGGAAGAGGTGTGCAGCGTTAGGGAGGACGCGGGCGACAACGTGCGGCATGCAGGCGCTCATCTGGTCTTCGATCATCGCATTTGCACCTTCGACAAGAAGGCCGACCAGTTTTGTGTGGCGCTCCCTGTTGCCGACGAGGTTCAGGATATCTTTTACGATCTCCCGGCCGTCGTTGAACCGGAGCCAGAACTGCTCGTAATCGAGCGCGAGCGCGATGTCCTTGCAGGCCTGTTCTGAATAGTCGTCGCGCACGAGCGCGAGATAGAGGGCCCGCTCGGGTGCCTCGCTCCGGTCCCCGACACCGGCAATCGCCGGCAGGTGTTTGATGAGGGGCTCAACCCTGGGGTTGATGAGCCGGGCGACCTCGGTCCCGAGCATTCCTGCCGTGACCCCGAAGTCCCCGCCCACGTGGTACGGGTTGACATGCCCGACCAGGTACTTGTCGATGGTTGCATCCGGGTGGTGGTGGTCGATAACGACAAACGGGATGTCGTAGACACTTGCGATCTTGTACGATGCTTCATCCTCTTCGGTCGAGCCGTTGTCGGTGAGGATGACAAGGGGCATCTTCTGGCCGAACCGGGCATGGTCCTTGAGCGCGAAGTCAAGATCCCGGGTGATATCCTCGATCTCGTAGAAGGGAGCTTTTGACGGGGCACGCTTGAAGAGATAGTAGTCGGCGTCAAAATCCCCGCCCGACTCCTTGATGAGCGAGACGACCGCCTGCTCGATCGCGACCGCCGAGCAGATACCGTCCGCGTCCGCGTGGTGCCGGAGAATGATCGGCTGCGCAGTAAAGACCGCTTTTCTTATGATCTTTGCAACCTTGCGCATCTCCGGCATCAGGCTGTCGAGGACATCGCTGTTTACGAGCGGTTTTATGATCTCGGGTTCAGCACGGGCATCGAGCGCTTTTTCGATGCGCACCCTGACCGTATTCTCCTCGTCTCCCGTGAGTGCAGCAATCCCGTCAGCTTCTATCTGGAGCTGGTTGTTGCGCATCATGACCTCGCCGATGACTCTCACGATCATGTTGAGCTCGACCTCGGGGTAGGCCCGGACACCGGCTTCGACAAATGCGGCGACATTCTGGGTGCCGGACTCATCGACAATCGTGAAGATCGTAGGTCCGCTTGTCTGCTTTACCTGGGCGACTTCTCCTTCAATGGCCACGGATTTTCCCTGTTTTGTGGCAAGGTCCGCGATCCTGACGGTTGTTGACGTGCGCTCGACCTGCTGGACCTGGTAGATCTGGATCAGCTGTTCTTCAAGGTCGATGTTCCCGTTGGGGCGGATCTCCCTGACCCGTACAAGGACGCTGTCTTTTTCCTTGTGATCTGCTTTCACGCTGGTCTTGTGCACAAGACCTTTGATCCGGTCGTTGAGCTGGACAAACATCCCGAA
>CAYVTY010000076.1:0-4192 GCA_964454995.1 uncultured Methanoregula sp. | reverse complement strand
ATGCTGCGAGCAATAGCGCATTCGTGTAATCCGGTTGGGCGCGCGAGGTATCCACAAAAATTCTATCGATATTTACGACCGGCGCCCCATGTCCGTGCCCGGCTCCAAGAAAGGCAAGTGTACGGAAGACCAGGTTACCGGATATCCCGTCCGGTGCGATAATCAGGCCGCAGGACTTGATCGCATCCTCGATCAGGATCTCATAGTGCACTGCATCGCCAAGTTTTGCAACAAGTTCGGCTTCGGCCATGCTCCGGTCCACCCGGGGATGCCGGCCGACATCACCGAACCGGCCACCCGAGAGGACACCCACTTTTTCCGGAAGGCCAATCCGACGGGCAATCGCCCGGCCTTTCTTAATCAGCGCAAGCTTGTCGGCAACGGTCCAGCCCTCATCGATACCCACGGGCGCAAACAGGAATTTTTTCCCGTCCGCCGTCTCAAGAAGTGCGATCCGTTCAAGGTGATCGACCCCTGCAGCGCCTTTAAGTGCCTGAAGGGTGGCATGTGCCGGCAGCGTGCCCCTGACTGCCACATCGATTGTTCCCGCCATCAGATCAGCAACAAGCGCTGTTTCGGGAGTTGTGCTCTCCGCCAGCCGCACCCGGGGATGGCCGGACGGGACTTTTGCGGCACCTGTCCGGCAGTAACAGACAACATCGCAGGGAAGATTCACGCGGCAGGCGCTGTTGATAACTTTCTCTGCATCCGCACCGATGCCGATCCCGATCTTTTTTACTGCTGCCTGCATGACGCCTCATCCGGGGAGAGGCAGGTGATCCCATTCTCGGCAAAATCGAAGACCTCTGCCTCGTTCCCGTCATAACGGATCCTGAGCCGGCGCGTGGTATCCACGGTGCCGATAGCATGTGCCGTCATGCCGACAGCAGCAAAGCGCCGGACCAGTTCGTCGACGTGCTCTTTTTTTGCGGTCAGGACAAAACCCATGCCGGGGTACATCTTCACCCACTGCTCGAAGGTCATATGGTTTGCCGCAAGATCGGGTTTTGGCACACGGCCGAGATCGAGCTCGGCCCCTTTCCCGCTCACCTCAAGGAGCATCCCGATCGTCCCGATAAGGCCGGGGTTGCTGATATCTTTACCCGCGGTGACGAGGTGATCCCTACCGATCTCTTCCAGGAGTGCAATCTGGGCACGCACCTGTGCGGCAGACTTCATAGTCACCGAGTCCCAGTTGAGCGCACAGGACGGGTGGACACGCCCCACAAGATCGATGGCCGCGATGATACTGTCGCCTTCCTGTGCGGTGTTGGAATAGATGATCGAATCAAGCCGGGCTGAGCCGAGAATCGAGACATCGATCACGCTATAGGGAGCATCCGGGTGAAGGTGCCCGCCGACAATCGGCACGCCGAACTGGGCGGACGCATCATGCATCCCTTTAACCACCTGCTCGTGGATACGGGACTCCTTTGGCATCGAAAAGACGTCTACCATCGCGATCGGCTTCCCTCCCATGGCAGCGATATCATGGATATTGACAAGGACCGAGCAGTAGCCGGCCCAGTACGGGTCGGACTCCATGAGCCGGCTCCAGATTCCGTCCGCTGCAAGGAGCAGCGCCTCCCCGTTGTGCTCGATGACGGCCGCATCCTCGCCAAACGAGGCGATGACATGGGGAGCATCGATCCTGAGGGCCTTGACCATCTCACCGATCGCGTGTTTCCGCTTCACGCCTTCATATTCCCTGACCACGTGCGCGATCTTTGTTGTGGAACAGTCCAAAACCACTATTGTCACCCGGGTATTTCAGCACTGGATAATTTGCTGTACGCTATGTGTGGCCTCATCAGAGATAATTTATTTGATACGGGGTCGACACTTTGGTATGGAGTGGGCAGAGAAATACCGGCCGGAACACCTCACGGATATCGCCGGCAACACCACCGCGATCCGACAGATGGCGGACTGGGCAAAGACCTGGACATTCCGGTCAAAACCTCTCCTGCTCTACGGGAAGCCCGGCATAGGGAAGACGTCTGCGGCGTACGCTCTTGCCCGGGATATGAGCTGGGACGTGATCGAGCTCAACGCGAGCGACCAGAGGACCGCTGCCGTGATCGAGCGGATCGCCGGCGCCGGCAGCACCACGGCAAGCCTGACCGGATCTCTGCGGAAACTTATCGTGATGGACGAGGCCGACAACCTGCAGGGGACGGCCGACCGGGGCGGGGCAAAGGCAATCATTGAGTGCATAAAAAACGCCCGGCAGCCCATCGTCCTCATCGCAAACGATCTCTACGGCCTTGCCCAGGAGCTCCGCATGCGCTGCGAGCCGGTCCAGTTCAGGGCTTTACCGGCCCGATCGATAGCCCCCCGGCTCAAATTTATCTGCGCAACCGAGAAGATCGCCTGCTCGGAAGCGGCGATCCACGAGATAGCCGAAAGTGCCGGGGGGGACATGCGGGCGGCTGTGAACATGCTCTATGCCGCAGCAATCGGCCGCGAATCGCTGGCAGAGGACCAGGTGCATACCTCCCAGAAGGATGAACGGGTCTCGATCTTCTCGCTTGTTTCGGCAGTATTTTCAAAGACCCCTGACGAGGCACTCATGAAATTATCCTGGGATGTCGACGATACCCCGGAAAATATCGAGCAGTGGGTGGAGGGAAACGTGCACGTGATTACCGATCCCGGCGCTGTCAAACGGGCCTACCGCTCGCTTGCACGGGCCGACGAGTACATCGGGTATACCTACCGGCGCCAGTACCATACGCTCTGGCGGTACGCGACAGCGGTCCTGCTTCTCGGCGTTGCCGATGCAGCCGGGGGAAACGGCATCCACACCCGCATCCTGCCTCCCGAGCGCTGGCAGAAGATGTCGACAGCAAAAAAGCAGAAGGCGATCAGGTACACCGTGCTCTCGCGCCTCGCCGCTGCCATGCAGATCCCCCAGACCACTCTGCGCGAGAAGTACCTGGGCACGATTGCCATTCTCGTGGAGCACGACCCCGAAACATTCACCCGCGAACTGATGCTCGATGCCGACGGGCTCAACTTCTTCTTAAACGACCGGGCCCGGTCGCTGGAGATCGTAAAAGCAGTGACAAAAACGGAACGCGGGCAGGAACAGGAGCAGAAGAAAAAGGGCAGGAAAACAAAAGCCGCCACGGCCGGCGGGGAGCCCGATCCGATCGCACCACCGGAAACAAAACCACCGGTGACACCCCCTGCCGTACCCCCGGACGAGCCCGCGACCACACCCGCACCGGATCCCTCCGACAAAAAACCGGTGGCCAATAATCAATCGACACTCTTTGACGGGTTCTGACCACGACGGTAATAATAGTGGAGCAGGACACCGCAGTCGGTGATCTCCCCCCCGTTCCCGTAGGATTCAAAACCAAGATGGTAGACCACAAGATCGCAGTCGAGCATTTTTGCAAGCGCGACAAGCGGGGGGATCATCTCTTCTGCCGGGCGGACAGCATACAGCACATCGGCGCCCGCGTAGCAGGACAGGTCGGGCGAAAATATATCGTCACGGGTAAAGGAAAGCCAGTCCGGCAGCAGGCAGGGATGGATATCGATCGCCCGTATACTGACGCCCGCATCGTGAATGCACCGGGCGGCATCTGGATTCTTTCCCACTCCTATTTCGACGGGATGGTGATAGTGTGCCGCGATATATGCACCGACACAGTGCTCAATATGTTTATAGCCGTCCATCCAATAGATGTGAGCGATGCGGCTCCATATCTTTTGGGATCAACTCTCCCCGGAAGGTCTCCAGCTTCCGGTAGGCAGGCTGATCGCGGCGGTAACCGGGTTACCGGTCGGGGTTGTTGAGAACCCGGTTCGTATTATGGGTTTTGTAAATGCGCGAAAACAGATCGATGCGCAGGTCCAGCTGGACCACCTTGCCGCTTACAAACACCAGCACAATATATCCGATCCCATCCTGCTTGTGGTCAGCCAGGATCTCTTTAATTGCGGCCATTCCGCCCTTTTCGGCCTTGCACGGGAATCCACCGGGGTTGCGGTGCTCTCCACGGCCCGGCTCTCAAACGAATACTATGGACTTGCGTCGGATGACGACGATCTGATCGACCGGCTGGTAAAAGAGGGGGCACACGAGGTCGGTCACCTGCTGGGGCTTGCCCATTGCAGCGACCGCGAGTGCATCATGTTCTGCCCGGACACGCTCGATGAACTCAACGGGAAAAAGAAA
>CAYVTY010000075.1:0-4234 GCA_964454995.1 uncultured Methanoregula sp. | reverse complement strand
CTTATGTTCCATCCCCCGCTTCATCCCCGCTTGTAGTTATTGGATTGTTCAATGATGGAACGACTCAGGTTTTGTTGCAGGAGACAATCTAATCTTTTTTAATCCTGACCTTCATTGGCAGTTTTGTTCTTCAATGTTGGCGTTTTCCCCGACGTTCATCAAGCATGAATCGTAATCCTGTGCACATGAGTTTACCAGGATATTTGAGGATGTGCTTGCCCCAGCTCCGGAAACGAGTGTCCGTTCCCCCTTATCTCATCCAACATACACAATTTTCTGTATGAGATGTTCTGCCGTTATCGCGTGAGATACCGGATATAGAAGATTTTTCGGGAAAGAGCCCGCGCAGGCAATCTTGTTCTGTCCGATCTATCCTCATACCCGGTTTTTGCCAGCCCCCATGCTGCAAACATCCCGGACAAATCATTATCAGCCCTCGGCAATAATAAAAATCAACAGCTCCGTGCCCTGCCAAAGGGCATCGGTACCGTGGTGTAACATCTCATGAAATACAAGGATAAAAACGAAGAGGCGGTCTCCGAGGTCGTCAGCGTAATCCTGCTGGTCGCCATCACGGTGATCCTTGCAGCAGTTATCGCCGCGTTTGTTATGGGCATGGCGGGCAATCTCCAGAAGGGCAAGATTGTCGGGGCGACAGTCAGCCGGGTGAACGGATCGTACGTGACCGTGACGTTTATCGGAGGCCAGAATGCAGGATCGGTCGTCGGGATCAACTGGACGGTCAATGGTGCGGCACCGGCAACCACGATCGGGGGAACCAGCGTGACTGCCGGGATACAGGATCATCCGGCAAGCGGGGGGATCCTCTCTGTCGGCGCGAACGCTCTGCTTGCGGCACCTGATTCCGGTAAGGACCGCGTGATCGGCGTTGCCGTCTTCTCTGACGGGTCAAAACTGGTTATCCTTGACAAGACCCTCTGATTTTTTTTCTCTTTGTCATTTCCCTTTGGGCCATGACCTTGTACAAAAACGGCGTGGGCCGGGGGTCATGAGGATCATTATAAGAAAGTGCTTGTCGCGATCCTGAAGCGCCCGGACATTTGCCGGGTCGGCAGCTGAACTTTTTGAAAAGAACCTGGCGAGGGTGCCGGACTTCCCGGAAAAAGTCTAAGACGGTTGTTAAACATTTTAAAAAAAGTGCGGATCGCGATCTGACAATTCCGGAAAATGTCCGGCAAGGTTGCTGAACTTTTCTAAAAAAGTCCGGAAGAGTTGTTGAAAATTTCAAAAAATGTTTGCCAGAGTTTGCAGGAATTCCGGTAAAAAATGCACTGGAAACAGACCTGACTCCGGCGGGATTTCCACGAACCCGTGCCGATTTTTCCGGAAAATGTCCGGTAAGGTTGGTGAAGATTCCAAAAAAAGTTCAGCTGAGCAGCCTGTCTTTTTTAAAAAAGAACAGGAAGACCCGTGAAGATTCCGGAAAATGTCCGGCAGAGTTGTGGAACATTTTAAAAAATGACCGGGTCACGATCTGGAGATTTCAGAAAACGTGTGACCCGGCAGCGGGACATATGAAAAAAATCCGGGTCGCAGAATTAATAATCCCGGGAAAAACGTCATTTGGCCGAACATTTGCCCCTTTTTCAGCCTCTGCTATAAATCAGAGCCCATATACCCAGTAATTTTAAAAAATAAGCCCAATTTGAGCTCCATATAATGCCCTCCAAAGCCCCGTATTCGCGTTCTGGCGGCCTTTGTTTTTCGAATGGTAAAAGTGCCCATCAGGCATGAGATTTGCCATTACAACCGCGTTATCGAGTCCGTTTTAATTTGTCCGTTTTCGAAAATAAGCCCGTATTATCGACTTTTCCAAATGGGGCCCGATACGGGCTCCGTTTGAAGAGGTCAGCACCCCATCGGAGCCCGTAAAGGGCCCGGATTGGGTTAGATCTAATGAAGGATGATCAGGGTAAAAGGAGCGTGATGGCAGGGATGGCTGGCATGCGGAATGATCCGGCACGCAGGGAGATCCACGCTACTTTTTTACTTGCGACTGGGGAATGGATCACGTTGTCGGTGTCACGGCGTTTATGGATGGATTGAAACAGATCACCCTTGACAAGACCCACTGATCTTTTTTTATCTCTCTAAAATTTTCCCCGATCCGCGTGGCCTGCGTTGATCCCATGTGACACCCCGCAATGTCCCGTCAGCATATCAAACCAGTATATTTCGGAGCAGGAAAATAGACAGGGTGTGTGGGTCGATAGGTACGGAATCCCGGGCTTTCACGCGATCAACGTCATTTCATGTAGGTTCTCGGATCGCCGCTTATCTCATGAGAGCCCAGGTGGAAGGTTATCTTGCTCTGGCCAAAGTAGTTCCAGAGAAATGCGATAAGGATGGCGATGATCTTTCCAAGGAGATAGCTGATGGAGAAGATCTCGACTGCAAGATAAAGAATCCCCAGTGTCAGGGCCAGGCTGCTCATGGAGATCAGCGCAAAGAAAAAAAACTGGCGGAGATACTGCCGGTTCGTATCCCGGAAATTGAGGTATTTGTTCAGGAAAAAACTGGCAACCATCCCGCAGGTATACGAGACAGTCGCAGACCAGATATACCAGATGCCGAAATATTCGGTAAAAAAATACAGGAGACCCACATCGATCAGGGTAGAGACCACACCGATAAGAAAAAAACCGAGAATCTTTTCCCGGCCAACAACGGCCGGGATTTTACTCAAGATCCCGTGTTCACTCATACAGATCATAAAAGATGAGTTACCCGGAGCCTGCTGCCCCGGCACAGTCATACAGGGACCCGGCGGTCTGGTTCCCTGCTCCTGCAATGCCGGTTGAGTTCATTCCGGATTCGTTGCCAGAGGACAGGTCCACTGCCGTGCAGTGGGAACTCACCCAGCTGAAGATCCCGCTGTTCCCCGCGTTCATCCCCCCGCCCGTACCCGCTGAACCACTGGTGAGGAAGTACCGGACCTTGTCCTCCTGGATCAGGGTTTCGAGCGAGGATATGCTCAGGATCCGATCGCTGCCCGAGAATCCCCCGATGGACATGACCGGTTTTCCCGTCTCGATGATCAGGTTCGCACCGGCCTGGCTGCTTGGGACGGCGAGGATCCAGGTCTCATTTGTAGTGTGGGAGAGCAGGTAATCCACGAGCCGGGTGTCCGATGTATTTCCCGTACCCGACAGAGAGAGGGAACCCCGGCCCGATGCATAGACTGATGCATAACTGGCATTCCCCGCACCGGAGAGTCGTTCCCGGCCCGAAAGATCCTGCGCAAAACGACCCGTGTCAGTGCCCGGTATACTTCCCGTTTCAAGCCCCCGGTCTGTTTCGTTCCCCATCCCCTCGCCGATCCGGGCTGCCATGGGACCCGCGACTCCCTGGCTGCTCCCGTACATCTGGGGCGTGCAGGACCAGACGAAGGGGGCGACAAAGAGGAGCCCGAGCGCGATGACAGCGATATATTTCTGACCGTTGTGTGAACCTGCATTTTTCCGTACCTTTAATGAGGCAAGAATTCCTGTGCACACGATCGTCCCGAAAAAGACGAATGGGATCAGGAGACCGGACCATGCAGCGTCATACGAAAGGAAGAGGGCCTGGAAAAGCCCGGTGATGAGCACCGCCCCGATAAGGATCCAGCCTTTCCAGCCTTCTGTAAGGTAATCCCGGTACATCGCGACGGCACCGATCCCGACAAGGGCGGCAAGAGGTGGTGCGATGGTCGCGATATAGTAGGTATGCCCAAACGCGGTCGTAAAACTAAAAAACAGCAGGCCGGGCACGAGCCAGAACAGCATTGCGATGAGGGTGAGCCCCCGTTCTCCTGCGATCCCGACGTCTTCAAACCCTTTGAGGGTAAGAGATGCCGGTCTCCGCACCCAGGCAAGGAGCCCGATAAGTGCAAGCGGGAGGAGCCAGGAGAACTGGCCTGCAAGCGATTCCCCGAAGAACCGGGTAATGCCCGGCGCCCCTTCTCCGTTTGCCATACCAATGGCTGCGCCGCCCCGGGCAGCACCTTGTTCTTCATAGGGATTCACACCGGCAGCCCTCGCACCTCTTCCCGTTTGCGGCCCATCCTCCCGGATGGTACCGGTCCTCTGATCCCTGGTACCATCGGCCATGCCGGGCATCCCGCGGTTTTCCAGTCCCAGTCGCTCGAGGCCGTTGTAGTTGATGATGAGACCAAGAACCGTGTTGTCCCCGCTCCCGCCGATATAGGGGCGCTCGTTTGCCGGGACCATAT
>CAYVTY010000074.1:0-4256 GCA_964454995.1 uncultured Methanoregula sp. | reverse complement strand
AGCGACCCCCATCAGGGGGTGGGAACTCTCGTAATTTTTCCAAGAATGTATGATCTGCAGGGCAACATGTAGATAAATGACTCATAAGAGTTATGAGCTCCTGAACCAACAACTGCCTGACCCCGGTTTCACTTATGGGTCGGGACTGATTAACACGATAAAACCCATAAACCGCATATGCATCTTCCTGCTGCTTGCCGCACTCCTTGTGATATCAGCAGGCTGTATCACAAACCAGTCGCAGGTAAATGCAACACCGACACCGTCAGCAGCAAATACATCCTCTCTTTCAGCGCCGGAAGTTGTCGCAACCCCAGCAGTCAGCCAAGACTCGTTTGAAGATCATGGGTCCTTTAACGTCCTGCGGGGAGAGCCGTTCACGATCACCGGCACCGTTCCCGACAGGACGATGACAACCGTGCAGGTCTGGATGCTCAATCGCAGCGTTTCCACCGTGCTCGTACCGGTAAAACCGGACGGGACATTTTCAGTTACGTTCGATGCCGGTGTGACCTCGGCCCTCGGCCGCAATTTTACTTCGGCGATTATCGCCCAGTACCCGGCCCCGCCCGATCATTTCGCGGTGAACTACGACCCGGCATCCGGACAGATCGTTGGATCCTCATCAGTCCCGGACAAAATCCTCAAAGAGGTCAACGACAGGCAATACTATCCCACAACACAGGAGGATTTCCTCTGCCAGGCAATCGATTCCCCCGGCACGAGCAACTCATGCACCGTCACCTTCCTCAATGGGGTTGATGCCTGGATCGATATTGCGCCCATCCCACCGGGGCCACCCGGGACAATGATGGTCTCCGGGAACACCAGCCTGCCGGCCGGGACACCGCTCGGAATCGATGTCACCACGGTCAACACACACCCGTCGCCAAGGAACTACGACTTCTCCCATGAGATTGCGGAGGGATCTGCCGTCGTCACTGCGGGAACGGGCGGAACCAACCATTACGCCGGCACGGTCAACACGTCCCTGCTCAACACCGGCAGGTATTCTGTCAGCGTATCCACAGGGGATGACAAACTCCAAGCAGATGCCTACAGTTACGCTGATGTGATCACACCACCCTCAACGCAGACCTGTACCAAAAATGAGATCAACTGGTCGGCACTCGCCCTGCCGGCCCTCAAGGTAAACGAGAGCCTCCAGCCGGTCCTGCTTGTCGGGGAACTCAAAATAGTTCCGCCCGGGACATCGACGCAGAACAACGAAGTGCCGTACGGCACGATCATCGACTGCGGATCGGGCGGGATCTGCAGGATGTTTGACCAGTCCGGGGTCCAGTTCCTCGCGACATATAATTCAAACGAGATTCATATAACGGAAGTCCCGAACGGCGCGATGGTTGGCCCGGCATCTGGAGACAACAATGTTACCGTCATCAGCCTGAACGGGACCGTGGTCCTGACAAAGATCGAGGAATGTGCAACCGGAAACTGACCTTTATTTTATGCCGGAATGGATCCCTTTATTTCCCTGACTCTTTTTAAAAATCCCGAATCACATCCCATAACTGTGTCCCGGGGATTCCGGTACATACCAGAATGTGTCGGGCAGCCCTCGCCCCAGGCCGTACACTTTTCCCCCATCCGACCCCCTCTCAGTGCAAATGAGACAGAACCAACCCCACAGTAAGCCCTACATCTTCCGCCACCCAACCGGAATGTACCTGATCCCATGCTCGCCCCGGAAAAATCCCCGCAGCAGTACCTCGCGACCGGCTTCCGCGACGTTGACCGCTCGGGCGATACCACTGCCTGTACCCGGTGCCTTGACCTGCTTTCTGACATCCCGTTCTTCCACGCGGTAAAAGAGGAGAGTTTCCGGATCATTGCCGGCACAGAACCGGAGTGTGTGCTCGACGCCGGCTGCGGTGCGGGAAACGATCTCTGTGCCCTTGCCCCGCTCCTGCCTCCCTCAAGCCGGATTGCCGGCCTCGATGCGAGTGCGACCCTTCTTTCTACCGCAGCGGAACGGACCGCCTCACACCGGGACCGGTGTTTCCTGCTTCGGGGCGATCTCACGCATATTCCGTGCAGGAGCGGCGTGTTCGATGCCTGCCGGATCGACCGGGTGCTCCAGCACACCCCGGATCCGGAACAGGTGATCCGGGAACTGGTCCGGGTCCTTGAGCCCGGTGGGACGCTCGTCGCGTTCGACAATGACTGGGACACGCTTTCCATCGGGATGAGCGACACAAAGGTTGCAGGCCGGCTCACCCGGTTCTGGAGCGCCAGTTTTGCTTCGGGCCGGATCGGTAAGGATCTTGCCGACATCTTTCACAGCGCCGGGCTCTCTGATATTCATGCCGAGCCAAAGATACTCACGCTCACCGATCTTTCTCTTGCGGAGAAAGTGTTCGATATCCCGGCCCTGCTGGGCCGGATGAAAGATGCCGGGCACTTCAGCGACGGGGAAATTACCGCAATTAAAACCGATCTTGCACGCCGGGCAAACGAGGGTACGTTCACCTCCGGGTATACGGCGTATCTTGTGTGGGGACGGAAGACGGATTAAAAAGACATACCCCCAAAAAAAGTTTTTTTATCCTCACAGTGCAGCATTCTGGAACACAACCGCCTCAGCGCCATTCGCATAGTGTGCGGTGACGACAACGTTATTGGTGCCTGATGTAGCGGCAAATGTCCCGCTTGCCCCCGGGCTGGTGCCGAGTGTCCCTGCCTGTGCCCCGTTGACAGAAACCTTAAGTCCGGTGATCTCCCCCGCGCTGCATGTGCTGGTCATGAACTCAAGCCGTATGGATGAGGGGGGAACTTTGGCGCCGGTGATCGCTATAGTGCAGGTCGGCTGTGACGAGATGGATTCATCGGCACTTGTCGGCGGGACTGTGATCACCGGTGCGATCGCCGTCCCCGGGCCGGATACCGGGCTCGTCATGACGACCGCGACCACGACAACAACGATCACGACAAGACCGGCGATAACGAGATACGGAGTCAGGGGATTCTTTTTCTTCAGGACAGCCCGGCAGTTTGGGCAGACGGTCCGGCTGGATTCAATGGAGGCACCACAACGAGGACAGGTTCTCTGTGCCATGTGCTCCAGCATTATATTCTATGATTAATAGCATTATTCAATTTAATTTGAAAACGATGGATTCACAAGGGGTTTGGTTTAACATCACTGGTCAGTAGAGAACCGGTACAGCAGCCCGGCACGCCAGCTCCCGATTCCGTGATCCCTGTACCAGGGGAGTGTGTATTCGTCCCGGGCTGGAACCGGGTACAACCCATCACATCGCTTCGAGCGCCCGGAGACTTTTCACGGCGCCGTCAAATGATTTTACTTCAATGACAGCGGTTGCATTTTTCTGGTTCATCGCGGACATGACCGGGCGAAAATCGATGTTCCCTTCCCCCACGGCACTGTGGGCGTCCTGTTTTCCGTTATTATCGTGAAGGTGCATGTGACTGAACGGCGTTTTGAGAAATCCCGGCAGGCAGCCATTGAGGTTCGCATGCCCGACATCGAGCGTGAATTTCGAATCCCCGATGATCGCGAGATCGTCCGGGGTCCGCAGGTTGAAAAAATTCATGCTCCCCATGTTCTCGAACGAGAACTCAACCGAGAGCTCGCGTGCGGCAGCGGTGAGCTCGGTAAGCGATTTCCTGAACTGCCGGTCGGCCAGCTCCCGCTCATTTTCCCACGCAAAATAGCCCGGGTGGAGGACAACGGGGGCGCCGATCTCTGCGGCTACCGCAAAACAATCGGTTATCACCCCGACACTTGCTGTGCGGATCGGCTCAAAGACGCAGGCAATGTTCAAGCCGTGGAACGGGGCATGGAACGTGAAATCTGCAGAATAACTTTCGAAGAGTTCAGGGCTTTCTGCAAAATGGAGACCTTCGTCCATGACCTCAATACGATCGGTGAGAGCCGAGAGCCGGTCGAGTGCGTCAATAAGCGGCTCCTCAATGAGACAGTAGGTCGAGATGCCGATCATATGTGAGCGGTATCGTGAGACGGGATAAATAGGTATGGATTTACGAACGGACTCCCACATGGCAGCCCATCGCTCTCGATACGATGCAACGAAAATACCGGGCCCGTTCTAATACACCGGCAGGAGTCCGCGGTGTGTCCCGGTCAGTGACCGGCCGCCCCCGGGTGTCACGGCAAACGTGTTCTCGATCCCGACAAGTCCGACATCTTTGATCCCTTTCTTTGGCTCGACGGCAAAGACCATGCCCTCTTCGAGCGGCTCGTCGAATCCTTT
>CAYVTY010000073.1:0-4424 GCA_964454995.1 uncultured Methanoregula sp. | reverse complement strand
CGATCCCAAAGAAGAGCCGGAACTGCTCCCGTGCCTGGTGGATAAAGACCTCGGTGCCGGTGATGGTTGCGCACCCGGTTTTTCGTGCGGCCGCAATCAGGGGGGTTACCGGAGGTGTGTACACAAGATCAAATACGGTCATCTCCTTTTTGAGCTGATCGTCACGCAGCGGGCTTCCCGTATCCGGCTGCATGCCAAGCGAGGTCGCGTTCACGACAAGATCCGGGTTTATCCCGTCAAAGCTGTTCCAGGAACGCCACCGGCAGCCGAACTGTTCCGCGAGCGTCCGCGCTTTCTCCGTCGTCCGGTTCAGGATCGTGACCTCCATGTCCAAGTTCGTGAGCGCGTAGGCAGCCGCTGCTGCGACGCCCCCGGCACCGAGCAGCACCGCACGGGTGCCTTTGAATCCGGTAAGGGGTTTTTGTATGCCCAGCCAGTCCGTGTTCCAGCCGTGCGCCGCCCCGCAGGAAAAGACCACCGTGTTGACGGCGCCTATCTGCTGTGCCGCATCATCATCGATCTCGTCGAGGTATGCCATCACGTCGCGTTTGAAGGGGATGGTCACCGAGAGCCCTTTTGCATCGATGTCCCGGGCCATCTGCAGGATCGTCGCGATCGACGGGTGCTCAAACCGGGTATAATGGCAGTTCAGGTTGTACCGCTCGAAGAGCCGGTTGAAGAGCAGGGGGCTTTTGCTGTGGGAACAGGGATAGCCGGCGATGCCGAGGAACCGGGTCTGCACATCGCGATCGGGACCGGTCAGCAGGGATTCAAGCATGTGGAGTTCGGTTGCTCCGGGAGCGTCTGCCGCAAACCACCGGAACGCCGCCTCCTGCACCTGCGGGGGGACGGTGCCCTCTTCGATAAGGGAGAGGATCCGGCCTGCCGCTTGTTCCGTTGATGTCGTGGTCGTATCCACGCAGAAGTCTGCCGCTGCGGCATACTGCCAGCGCCGGCGGGACATTACCTGTGCAATCTCTTCTTCCGGGGAGAGGCTGGTAAGCGGCGGGCGGGGGCTCTTTTGGAGCCTTTTTCGGATGGTCCCGATGTCTGATGTCAGGAGCACGCACACGCTTCCGGCCCGGAGGTGTTCCATGTTTGCCGGGTCCGTCACGACGCCGCCACCGGTGCCGACAACACAGTCGCGGACGGAGAGCCCGGCGATCACGTCGCGTTCCAGCGCACGGAACCGCACCTCCCCGTCATTTTTGAAGATATCGGGGATCGTGCGGCCGCATTTCTGTTCGATGAGGGCATCGGTGTCCACAAACGGCACATTCAGCCGCCGGGCAATGATGGTGCCGATGCCGGTCTTTCCGGTCCCGCGGTAGCCGAAAAGCACGATCCGCTTCATTCCATCACTCCTTTGATTGCATCCCAGAAACCCGGGAACGATTTGTTCACGCACTCCGCGCCGGTGATCGAGACCCCTCCGATCCCAAGACCAAGAACGGCAAAGCTCATCGCGGTCCGGTGGTCGTTTGCCGGGTCGATGGTACCTCCGTGGAGTGCGGCCGGCTGGATGACGATCCGGTCACCTTCGGTATTTGCGATACAGCCAAGCTGGCGCAGGCATTTTACGGTGACTTCGAGTCGGTCGCTCTCCTTGTACTTCAGGTGGCCGACGCCGGTGATCATGGAGGGAGTCTTTGCCATCGCCGCTACCATGCAGAGCGTCTGGACGGTGTCGGGTGCCGAAGACATGTCGATTGTGATCCCGGTAAGGGGGCCCTCGTGTTCGACCATGACCCCGTCGTGGGCGTATGTCACCTGGCAGCCCATCTTCTGGAGTGCGGAAAGGAAGAGCCGGTCTCCCTGCATGGATTCCGGGTTGAGGCCGGTGACTGCCACCCTGCCGCGGCAGATCGCCGCAAGCGCAAAGAAGTACGAGGCCGATGAGTAGTCCCCTTCGATGACGTACGTGTGACCGGTGTAATGATCCTTGTTGCTGACTGCGAACTGCCGGTAGCCTTCGCGCCGGATCACGGCGCCGAAATCGGTCATGACCCCGGTGGTGATGTCGAGATAGGACTGCGACGCGGGAGTTCCCGTGATCGAGAGCGTGACCTCGTGGTGGGCATAGGGGGCGGCCATCAGGACTGAAGAGGCGAACTGGCTGCTCGATGACCCATCTATAGTGGCGCTCCCGCCGAGAAGGCGGCCACCGATGGTGAGCGGGGGATACCCGGGCTTTTTTGCGAATACGACCATTCCTCCCAGATCGGAAAGGGTGCCGGCAAGCGGGCCGACCGGCCGCTCCTGCATACGGGCGCTTCCGGTAAACGTGACCGGGTTATCGCAGAGCAGTGCCGTGGACGCGAGCAGGCGCAGCGAGGTGCCCGAGTTGTCGAGGTCGAGCACGGTGCCCGGCGGGCAGGACAGTTTTCCGTCGCAGCCTTCGATGGTCACGCTGCGTTCTCCGGCTTCAAGCGGGATGCCGAGCCTGCGGAGTGCAGCCATCGTGAGCTGTGTGTCGTCGGAGATAAGCGGGTGGACGATCGTACTCGTGCCCCGGGCAAGGGCTGCGGCGATAAGGGTACGGTGCGTGTAGCTCTTTGACGGCGGGGCGGCAACAGTAAAGTCGACCCCGTGCCGCGGGGGGAGAGTAACGATCATGGCGGGACCTCGATCTTCGGGTAACAGCCCAGTTTTCTTACCGTGGTAATTGCCATGAGTTCGGAAAGTGCCTCGTCGGTCTGCCCGGTCACGGCATAATCGAGGAAGAAAACATACGTCCCCATGCCGCGCTTGGTGGGCCTCGACTCGATCCGGGTCAGGTTGATCCCCCGCCGGGCAAAGACGCCGAGGAGGTCATAGAGCAGCCCGGCCCGGTCGGTGTCCGGGTCGATGAGGAGGCTGCACTTGCCGGGCCGGCAGCCGGGCCCGGGGGTCTTTGATATCCGCACAAACCGGGTCGTGTTCTCCGGGTTGTTCTCGATATTTTGTTCGATGACCGGGATCCTGTAGATCGCCGCTGCCGACAAGGGAAGGATCGCCCCGGCGTTTGGGGTCTTCTTGGCCTCAAGGGCACTGGAGGCGTTGCTGCTCGTGTGGATCACCGGGACTGCCAGTTGCTCGATGTACCTGCTGCACTGTTCGTGGGTCTGCGGGTGGGCATAGATCACCCGGATCTTATCGGCCGTCACAAGGGAGGCAAGGTTGTGGTGGATCGGCATGTACATCTCCGCGGTGATGGCGAGGTTATTGTGGGAAAGCCCGTCCATGGTCTCCCCGACAGCGCCCGCCTCGGAGTTCTCGATGGGCACGATCCCGTCTCCTTCTCCCGCCGCAACTGCGGCAAAGATGCCGTGGATGGTGGGTTTGAGGACGAGGGGGTCGCAGGCGAGTTTTTGTGCGAGCTCGTGGGAGAACGTTCCTTCGGGGCCGAGCGTGATGACCGTCATTTCTTCACCATGCACTCGATGAGGGAATCGGTCAGGTCCTGCCCGCGCTTGCAGTAGGTGCCAAGATGCTGGCTGTCCTTTGTGAAAAATTCCGCAAAGGCATCAGGGTCGCCCGATGTTACGATCTCCGCGAGGTCGCCGGCTGCCGACCGGCAGGCTGCGATCACCTCGGGGACAAAGGGATTCTGTTCGAGGATATCGGCATAGAGCGCCGGGTCCTGCGAGAGGAGCCGGCCGACAAGGCCCAGTTCGATCTGGTAGACCGGGCTCATGTATGCCTCGGTCGCCCCGATGTCGGTACCCAGCCGGCGCAGGGTGTCGGCCATGCAGATCGTGACAAAGTGCGTGAGCCCCTGCACGACCGCCATCATCCGGTCGTGGTCCTCGGGGGTCGCGAGCGTGCAGACCGCACCTTCGCGGGTGAAGATGCCCGCGAGGTAATCGATCGCCGCATCGGTCGTGCGGGCGGGGCATATCACGATGGTCTGGCCAGAGATTGAAGATATTGTCGGCCCGAACATCGGGTGGAGCCCGATCACCTGCGCCTTTGACCGGAGCATGGCGGCGACGGGGGCTACCTTGAGCGAGGTAAAATCACAGAGCAGCTGGTCGTCCCGCAGCACGGGCGCGATCTCCCCGATGACCCGGACTGTGTCCCGGATCGGGACCGAGACAATCACGATGTCGCAGGACTCTGCGAGCCGTTCGTTCGTGAGTGCGGTCGAGCGGCCCGATACGAGGGTCTCATAGCCGGCCCGCTCAAAGACGGGACAAAAGAGCTGCCCCATCTTCCCGGTTCCGCCGATAATGCCTGCCTTCATGCTCACTTCTCTTGGATCGTCTCTTTGACCGGCATGCCAAAATGCCTGCCGCTTTCAAGCGCACAGCCAAGGATATGATCTCCGGCTGCAAGGTTCACGACCGATATGGCACTTCCGCCGGGAGTGACCAGCCGGATCGTCTCCGCGTTCTGGAGGATGAGGCTCGCCTTTGCGCCGCTCCCTTCGGCTTTCGCTTCCA
>CAYVTY010000072.1:0-4529 GCA_964454995.1 uncultured Methanoregula sp. | reverse complement strand
AGTACTACGATATGATACATCGGTCTCCCGTTTAGGGATCATACCGCTTTTATTTTTTTATGCTGCAAGCTCGCGGACTTTCCTGATATTGCCCCGGTCATCCCGGCGTTCATCCACCGGTGTTTCGCAGATGAGTGGCAGCCGGGCAAAGAGCGGGTGGTGGAAGATGCGCCGGAACCCGTCATCGCCAATAAAACCCATCCCGATGTGCTCGTGCCGGTCAAGCCCGCTCCCGAGGTCCCCCTTCGTGTCGTTAACGTGGATCACTTTGAGACGGTCCATGCCCACCGTAGAATCCAGCTGGGCAAGAGTGGCAGCAAGACCTTCTTCGGTACGCAGCTCATAACCGGCGGCAAACGCGTGGCAGGTATCGAAGCAGACACCAATCCGGTCTGTTTTTTCAATCCCGCCGATGATCGCGTGGATGTGCTCAAAACTGCTGCCCACGCTGTTCTTCTCCCCGGCAGTATTTTCAAGGAGCAGCATAACATCGTTATCGGACGCCTCAAGCGCCGTGTTCACTGCTTTTATCACCCGGGCCCGGCCGCCCGCGATCCCGTCCCCGAGGTGGTGACCAAGATGGGTGACAAGATAGGGAATACCCAGTCGCCCGCACCGGTCGAGCTCGGCTCTGATAGTCTGGACAGACTTCTCCCAGACCTCGAGTTTTGGTGAAGCAAGGTTGGGGAGATAGGGCATATGGTCGACCGGGAGAAGGCCGGTCGTTTTGATTTTCTGGCGGAAAAGGGTGCAGTCGTCATCTAAAAGCGGTTTGTACCCCCAGCCCCGGGGGTTGCGGGAAAACATCTGGAAGACATCGCAGCCGGCATCCTTTGCCCGGTCGACCGCGAGATCGAGCGAACCCGCGATCGATACATGCACACCGACTCTTACCTGTGCCATGGGCAGCCACGCTCCAGAAGGGAAATTATCTGCATCAGATCACCATTTCGGCGTACCGGTACATGGAAGTTGTGATCGGCCGGGCACGAAAAAAGGTAATTAATCCCCGCGGCGGCGAACTGCGAGAATAGCAATCCCAACGCCAAGGACACCGAGTGCAGCAAACGGCAGGCCGGATTCCTGCGTTGTGGTCACAGAAGCAGTTACGGTCGTGGGCGCATTGGACGATGTGGCCGGAGGAGTTGTTACCGTCATCCCAAGCAGGGGAACAACGTGGACGATATAATCTGAGATCGGTTGGACCCCACCAATGAGGCCGGTGGAACCGGGGCACGAATCCGATAATGCTTCACCGTTCATAAAGCTGACATTGACGCTTGAGGCATCGTTCCTGCCGTTAAAAAAGAGCGACTCTCCGGGTGAGAGGGCCTTGTACGCGACATTCATGGTACCGCTTGTGATGGTCACATTCGAACCTGTGGCCGTGCAGGTCGTCCCGGTGCAGGCTGAACAGTTCGGAACCGTGGTGGCAGTGACCACATAGTCCCCGATGAGCGCAACCGGGAGGCTCCCGATATCACCAATTTCATCGGTCGCATTATCTGCGCTGGCACCGGAGCCGTAGAGTTTTGCAAGCGCGATCCAGGTCCCGCCGGTCCCCCCAAGGTTCACTGCAACGACTTGATCGTTTCTGGCAAACACAGAAAGAGCCGCTCCATCAGGAACAGTGCCGGTGAGCGTAGATGCATTCAGCGGTGTCCACGAACAGACCGGGGCTGACGTTCCCGATCCATAATCGCAAGCATATTGTTGAGGATCTGACAGCGTCAGGGTGTTATTCGCAGGAGAGACATCGGTCACCGTTCCTCTGACAGTTACCTGAAGAACAACCGCACCGGCCGGGATCGCACAGAAGGCAAGGAAGAGCAGGGCGGCACACAGGATTAAACACGGGACATTTTTCATGGTTCACGCATCCGATTTTACGACTTGTCATGCCTTCATCGACCCGGCATCATAAAAATCCTGCACATCCGGTATCACCGGGACAGAGGACTCCTGTACCTTGAAGAGGAAAGAAGACCAAGTTACGGATATGCAGGTTACCTTCCTTGGGACAAACGGCTGGTATGATTCACCGACAGGAAACACGGTCTCGGCGGTTATCACGGCACGGGACTATGATATTATCCTCGACGCGGGAAACGGCATCGCAAAGGCAGACCGGTACATCTCGCAGGACAAGCCGGTCTTCCTGTTCATCAGTCATTTTCACCTCGATCATACGGAAGGGCTCCACACGCTGGTGAAGTTCCGGTTCAGGAAGGGGCTGACCATCTGCGGACAGGTTGGCACAACAGCGGATCTTGCGGGCCTTGTCCGCGAGCCATATACAGTACCGCTTGAACAGGTCCCGTTCGCGGTGACCGTGACCGAGCTTGCGGATGGCTCCCACGAGCTCCCCTTTAAAGTTACCAGCCTGCCACTTGTCCACCCCGTTCCCTGCCGGGGATTCCGGTTCGAACTTGACGGGAAGGTGATCACTTACTGCACCGATACGGGAGTCTGCGACAATGCGATCACGCTCGCACGTGGAGCCGACCTCCTCGTCACCGAATGCGGCCTGAAACCCGGACAAAAAAGCCCCGGCTGGCCACATCTCAACCCGGAGGACGCGATCCATATTGCAAAGGCTGCAAAGGCTAAGCGTCTCGCACTGATGCATTTCGGTGCGGAGGATTACAAGACCCTTGATGAACGCCGGGCTTTAAAGGAGCAATTCGAGGCGGAGTGCCCGGGGCTCGTGGTATCCGAAGACGGAATGACAATCGATGTATGAGCGGACACTCCAGGTTGCATAGTGCTCCAGAGAATTACCACGGGATCACATTCACATCCGGTTCATTATCCCGACTGTTTTCATTTTTTAGTTTTCGACAGATGCGGGAATATCGCCGCAAATGCACCGATACTTGCGGTAACAATCCCGATGAGGGCAGCAAGAATTGTCGGGTTATCCAGCAGCCCTCCCGAAGAGGTCGCCGTGGGCTGCACGGCAATTCCCGGAGCAGTTGTAACTGTTGCCGGGGTTGTTGATCCCGATGATGACCCAGAAGAGGATGCACTTAACGGCGGGAGCGTCCCGAATACATCAGTAGCCTGACCGGGAACGACATAGATGGTCCCCTCATAATCGTAGTAACCGCTCATCGTTAATCTGATAATATGATTCCCTGCCGAAACGCCGGTAACATTCTGGGGGGTGTTCCCATAGAGAACCCCGTCAATCAGAATGCTTGCGCCGAGCGGAGAAGAGGCGACGGTAATATTCCCGAGTGATGACGTGGCAGCCGAAGTGCCGTTGGGTACTATAGTCGTTATGGTCGTATTTGACACCGCGGTATTCGTTGTTATCTGTTCGGGAGTTGCATTTGTAGGAATCACCGTTGTGATGTTATCCACCGGATACGTCGTTGCCATTGTCAGATTGGTTTCCGCAAGTGTCGGAACCGTCGTTGAGTTTGTCGTATTCTGGCTGCCTGCAGTAACAGGGATTACGATCAGCGCAATCATAACGAGAAGGATGAACTGCGCACGTGTTTTCTTCACGGTAAAATCTCCTTTATAACAGTTTTAGGAATTTCATCTTGCACCCCGGGACCGGAAACCCGGTGAGGGGTGTGATTTCATGTGCGTTCCAGCTGGGCTCGAAGAAAGGGTTTCATCTCAAGGCCGGGTTTATTTTCAGGAGCAAACATGCTCACTTTGGAGGGAAGCAATCCACAGAGATTACGATCATGAAAAAGAGGGCAGAGTACCCGGTAAGCAAAATGCCCCGGACACCCGTCCACGCTTCCCATGACCGCATGTGGTTCTCTGACGCGAAATGATAATTTACTGCTCTTTCTTGGAGAACGAATCGAGGACCTTGTCCATGATCGCTTCGCTGCGGTTCCTGAGTCCAAAGCCGACGATGATCGCAATTGCGGCGCCAAGACCGATACCAATACCCCATGCAATCGGTGTCACGAACGTGTAGATGATGGTGAGATCAAGCTGCAGCTGGGAGAGTGCAAGGATGGCCGTTACAAAATACAAAAAGATCCTGACCAGAACCAGGACAGGGCCGATGAACTGGACATCTTTTTTGGAGTAGTACCGGTTGAGGAAATCGATAAACGCGTCGATGAGGATGAAACCCACAACGAAAAGGATCACAAATGCCACAACATGCGGGATGTACTCGACAACCATCATCATCAGTTGGCTGAGATAGTCCAGTTTCAGAATATCTACGGCCGCAAGAATGGCAATGAGGTACACAACGATACGGACTGCAATGTCACCGACATAACCTACCGTAAGCCCGGCGTTCTTGAACGAACCCCGGACCGATGCGACATCGGCACCTTCTTCCACGATATGCTGTTCGCTGATCTTGTCAAGAACGATCCGGACTGCCCTGCCCAGCAGACGGCCGACAATCCAGCCGATGATAAGAACAACAAGTGCACCAACGATACCGGGAACGTACGTCATAAGCGTTTCATACCACCGGTTTAACAGATTGCCAAATAAGGGATCCATACATTTTCCTCCGTTTATCGATAAAAATTTACAAAATC
>CAYVTY010000071.1:0-4625 GCA_964454995.1 uncultured Methanoregula sp. | reverse complement strand
TGTTTGCCCGTGCAAAGGTGTAGCAGCTGATCGTGAGCCGGACTTTCTTGTTGTCTTTTGTGACAACCAGCGTGTGGCAGTCAATGCGGGAGCTGCGGCGCTTGACAAGGGACCGCAGGTAATCGCGGGTCACTTCATGGCCGACAAACTCGGTGTATGCCGCGTCGCCGGTAACTTCTGCAATCTTGAAGCTCATTTTGATGTGCTGCTTGGCGTAGTCATTGGTGATCTCGCCGAGGGTGGACTGCATGATCCTGCCCTTGACCGTCTCGACTTCGCTTGCAATGGTGTCGCCGATATACGCCTTACCGAGGTTGTCGGGGGTGTATACCTTGAACCAGCTCTTGGCTTTCCAGCCTTCAACTCTTCTTCCAACCTGTTTCTTCTTTGCCATAGTATCAACTCTGGATTTTTATTCCTCTTGTGTTTGGTTTCCTGTCTTTTTTCGCGGGAGCGTTGTTGTCTCGTCCGCAATTGCCAGATTCATCAGGTAGTCGTCTACCGATGCGATGACAGACCGGATCTGCGTGCCGTGGATCACGGTCGTGACCCGGTCGCCGTCTGCGGTGGTGGTCATTCCCTTGAGGTTGTCCGGTGCCAGTGACGACGCCACGCTTTCTGCGTCCGTGTGGACGGTAGTGATAAGTCCGCTTACCTGCATCATGCAGAAAGTGCCTCCTGCCATCCTTTTACGAATGAGCCGAGCTGGTCACAGGGGATCGTTGCCCCTGCGCGGGAGTGGTGTCCCCCGCCGTTGCCGCCGCATGCGGCGGCAAGGTCCCGGACGAGTGGCCCGAGATCAACCGTGACGCTGAGGGGGGATCGCGCCGATATCCGGCAGGCATCCCCAGACCGTGCATACACGAGCACCGGTGCCTGATGCACCCGGTCCCGGGCGAGCACGTCAGCGATGTCGCTTGCAAGCGTTGCATTTTGGCACTCGTAGACTGCGTCGCCCTCGTGTGCGTGATGTACCGTTTTCAGTGCACCGATCACATCGAGGTGATGCCGACGGGCAATCTCCCATGCCTTTTCGATCTCCGCCGATGAGCGAAGACAGAGCGCAACCGCAAGGTCGCCGTGCCCGGATTTGCCACAGGCGTCGATGACGGCGGTAAGTGCGTGGGCGTCCTCTATTACCTCGCGCTGGAGGTGCAGGGTGTCGCCGTAGAGCAGTGCCAGGCCATCTGCGGATGTCTGCGGGGCGGATTTGAGCACCGCAAGGCTCATGAGCGTATCGAGCTGCAGGCCGTTTGCGCCCTGCGCCCCGGTGAGCAGGTCAGCGACAGCGGAATCGTCTCCGCTGATCCCTTCGAGGTACGGGCAGGTGGCAAGCAGCCACTTCTCTGCCATATCGCGCCCGGCAAGCGTCATGCCCCGGTCCGGGACGATGATCCCGTTTGCCACGCCTTCGTTGAAGATCTCAAGGTTCCTGCCGGCAAATGCCTGCCCGTCGCCGATGATACCGGGCATCACGAGGCCGGCAAGGTCGCGGTTGTCTCCCATCTCTTGGGCAACAATATACGCCATGCCGGCAGCGGAGAGTTCCCGGTCGCCGTCGATTTTCTCGAGCATGGGGTTTGCATGGAACTGCCCGCCAAAGAGCGGGAGGTGGTGGTCCACCACCATCGTTTCAGGGGGCAGGTTCTCCACGCCGGACCCGAGGTCGCACAGGAGTGAGGCCGCATCGTGGGAGAGACTGGCGGAAGGGACTTCCGCACAGACTCTCAGCCGGAACCGTATGCCGGTCCTGAGCATCGCATGGCAGAGGATAGTCCCTGCTGCGATGCCGTCAGCGTCGTGGTGTGCATACACCTCGATGTACTGCTGGCGGCGGATCTGGTCGGCGACGGTTTTTGCGGCTTCTTCGAGTGACATGGGGATCGGCAGACGATATACGGGATTATCTGGACAGCAGGATTTCGGTGGTCTCCGGCTTGTAGGTGAAACCTGCGGGCAGTTTCTTCGTGCCCACGTAGTACTTCACGAGCCGACGGATCTTGGCCTCGACAAGGTGGAGCTGCCTCTTGTTGTGCAGATCCTTTTTATTGTCTCCGAGGTGCTTGCGTAAGCCCAGCGCCTTAATCATGAGATCACGGAGATCCTCGGGGATCTCGGAGCTGATCTTGTTCTCTACGAGAATATCTCCGACGCTTTTGCCGGTGACCATCTTGACATCAGGGACGCCGTAGCGGTCCCGCAGGATCAGGCCGATCATGCTGCTCGATGTGCCTTCCTTGCGGAGATCGACAATGATTTTCTCGATCGCTGCCTTGTCCGTGTTGGACCATGCAGGTGCTTCATTCCGCGCAGGCCGCACAGAGCATGACTTGCCTCTTCTTCTGGCGTGCATTCGTGCCATAGTTATACCTCCGGTTATTATGTAAGTCCAGAAAAGTGCAGTATTTTTACTGACTCTCTGTAATCCCAAAGCCTAAGTTTTGAGGCCGTGCCAGAAAGGCACGTCGGACTTACATCTGTCAGCACCAATTAAAAAGTGCTGTTTTACTATTGACTGCCACGAATATTAAGGGTATCTGAGACCAGACCGTGCGTACCACGGTGCGCCCGGGATATCCGACACAGGGCCCTCATCTTTTTACTGTACGAAACAAAACGGGATGGTACGATGGACGACCATACCCGGGACGTGCCGGGGGACGAGGATCTTATCCTATTCCGGGACTGTTTCTCGGTAAAATACATCCAGTCCGCTGCCCTTTTCTGCCGGCTGGGGTTTGCCATAGAGTCTGACTACGCCCGGACCGGTATCGTGTCTGCCGATGAGCGGCTCCGGTACGAGGCGTTTATCCTCAACGCAATATTCTCGTCGGTGGCGTTCTTGGAGTCCACCATCAACGAGCTCTGGTCCGATGCAGCGGACAACGCATATTTCTTTCCCGATGAAAAAAACGAGGCACTGTTACGGGCTGTCGGGAAGAAATGGAACAATGAGAATTATTTTGATCGTACCCCTCTGCCGGTCAAGTACCAGAAAATCCTTGAGATTGGCAACAAGCCCCTGTTTCCGGAGGATGACCTGGTCTTTTCCGGGACAAAAGATCTCATCTCGATCCGGAACTACCTGATGCATTACCGGCGCGAATGGGTGACCCTCCCGACCGGCACCACACCCGATGCCGGCACCGGGGCCCATGCAGAAAAGTTCGAGTATCACCTGAGGGGCCGGTTCAGAGAAAACCCTCTCGCAGCCAAAAACCTGCCGTTCTTTCCGGACCGGTGCCTTGGGCACGGGTGTGCGGAATGGGCGGTAACCACCAGTCTTTTGTTCACTGACCGGTTCTTTTCTGCTCTGGATCTTCCCACTTCATATGAAGGAATAAAAAAGGAACTGCGGACGAGATAACCGATCGGGACGTCCCGCCGGTTCCTTCCTATGTGCACACGCATACCGTTGCGATCCCGTCGGAAAAATTATAAAAAAAGATGTCAGCGGTATATGACCGGGAGAGTTACCGCTTCTTTGCCCGCTTCTTCTTTGGCTCGTCCTTTGCCATGGACATGAGATCGATGATATAACTGCCCTCTTCGCCGCCGACGCTCACGATCCGCTCGTCGTTCTTTGCCATCTTGTCGATGTTGAGTTCGTAGGAGCCCGGGCCCACGATCCGGATCGTCTCGACACGGTCGAACATCTCGACTTCTTTTTTTGCCTTACCCTTGACTTTGGGTTCGACGACTTCGAGGACTTCTTCCTTTGAATCTCCCGCGATCTCCTCTATCGATTTTTCGTCGAGCACGTCCTTGTTGATCTCGGACTCCTTGACGTAGAGGAACTTCTTGCCGCCGCAACTGGCGCAGCCTTTGAGGATCTCGGTCGACCCGTCCTTATATTCCCTGCCGCATTTGGTGCACTTGTGTGGCATGATTCCTCCGCAATCAGGAGAAGTTCTGGATCATCTTCTCGTACAGCTCTTCCGTATTCCGTCCCTCAAGGCCCGATATCGCGACGACCGGGTGCTGGGGGAATGCGCTCCGGATCCGTGACGGGGCTGCATCGGGCAGGTCGATCTTGTTCGCGACGATGATCACCGGCAGGTCCCGGCTCTCGATGATGCCGACCATCATGATATTGACCTGCATAAAGGGGTCAAGCGTCGAGTCCAGCATGTAGATGACGCCGTCGATATCCTCGCGGAGCCAGTGCATCGCTTCCGCGACCCCCTCGGTCGCTTCCCTGGCCCGGATGATCGCCTCGTCTTTCTCCATCCCGAATTCCAGGAACTCGTGGTAATCGATCTTTGTCGTAACCCCCGGGGTGTCCACGATGTCGATCGTCACGGTGTGCCCGTTTGCCCCGGAGATTACGATATCCTCGCGCTTCCTGGCCCTCCGGGTCTCATGCGGGATCTCGCTGACCGGCCCGACTGCGTCGCCGGTCCAGTCCCGGGCGATACGGTTTGCGAGCGTCGTCTTGCCTGCATTTGGCGGCCCGTAAATCCCAATCCGGGTCCGCTTCTTCTTGAAAAACCGCTTGATAAATACGGAAAATTTCCTCTTTGCATTCCCTAATGTCTTGGAAAATGTCGTCATAGGGCCTCTCGTTTTGTCTGCATGGTGTGCTGGTACAACCGGGTCACCATCAACCGTGAGTAGTGTTTGGA
>CAYVTY010000070.1:0-4804 GCA_964454995.1 uncultured Methanoregula sp. | reverse complement strand
GGAAGTGCTCGGTCTGCGGGATTGCAAAGGCGGTGTGGCTTGACCGGGAGACGGGTGTGAAGTTGTGTGAGCATTGTTACGGGAGGGGAGTAAGGGAAGATGCGCAGGAGGCCGGGGTGGTGTGACGGTTCCGCCGGCGCTGAATGCCAATTTTGCTCCTGATAAATTTGGCAGACACTGTCTGCGGAATTGGCATTGCTAAATTTTCGTTCAATTGCCCAGATAGTGTCTGGGGAATTTCCGGACTGGACATAATCCGGACGGCGTCTGGATAATTATCCACTCAGTGGGTAGACAATTCTGGAAAAATAAACAAAAAATCGGGAAGCAAAGGGGCCAGAAAGGGGCCTAAGGGGCCTCGCAGGAATCAGTACAAATGAGACATGAATGGGACAAAAATGAGACAAATGAGACATCGATTTCTCAAAAACCAAAAGGGCCAGAGAAGGGCCTAAAGGGCCAGCCTCCGCCGGAGGAGAAGGGCCTGACATGCCCGGCCGATTGACTCATTTTTGTAACATATGACTTTAGCAGGTATCGCATTTTGGTGATAGGATAATAAAGGTATCAGTGATAATGGGGAAAATCCGGTCAAGAAATCACCGGGTTTCCGGGGCGGTCAAGAAATTGTGGGTACGCTGTACCCACAATCCGTGAATGGTTCACAGAATCTTCTTTAGGTGCCTGTCCGAGATCGGGGTGGTGTGGGTGGTGCCCCAATGAAATGATTGCAGAAATATGTTTTATTTTAGCCGATACCGACGGGAAAGTCGTTCAACAATTTTTTCGATTTTCTTGATGTCAAATCCAAGTTCATCCAAAAAAACTGTGATTAACAATAGTCTCATTCGGGTTGATAAGTCATATAATTCCCAAAAAGTTGCATATTTGTTTTGAGGCTTTGGATCCAAATGTGTTAGATTGTTTCGGTTCAAGGCGATAGTATTTGGAAAATTCTTTTCCTTACCTACTATATACGGGGTGATTGTTGGATACGTGATGAGAAGTTGTTGGATTCGGGTTTCTAATGATAGGCCGTTCCCCAGTTTTAGTGTTTTAATTATTGATTTTTTCTGACTTGTCGTTAATTGCGTTTGGCCTTTAATTGCTTCTTTTACAATCTCAATTCTCTCTTGATATTCTTCAGGGTGAATCTGATAATCCAGAAATCGGGGTGATTTTCGATGATATGATTCAATACACTGAGCAAGACTTAGGAATGTATTCTCAAGGTACATTCTCGAATTAAAAATTGTTCCAAAATATATGTCAAACACGGACTTGTACACTTCATTTTTAATCCACCATTTATTCATTACAAAATCTGAATTTTCTTGAATCTCATTTAATACGAACAAGATCTCGTTTCGGTCAACCTCATCCACTTGAGAAAGATCGGGCAAATCAACCCAATGGGAAATAATTTGAATCGGTTCAAAGATTACCCCGATGTCTTTTGTCCCGTTCCAATCCTTAGGAGGTTTCCAAGTGCTGGCGGCCGATTCTCCATGAATTTCAACCGGATAAACTGTTTTTAACACGCAAAAAGTGAAAAAATATTGGAGTTTGTCGATGATTTTTAAATAATCCGCATATTTTCTCTCAGTTTCGGCTTCAATCAAGATATACGGCAGTTCTTCGACTGTAATCTTTCTAAGTGGGGATCTCTTGATCATTGAATGAACATCTACAATGATCTTAATGTTGAAACCGTCAACAGAAAAAAATGGAATTTCCTCTCGTTCAACATTATTTATCGGTATCGCAACCTGAGAAGAATTTGTCACTTGGATCCTTGTGCTTTTTATCAAATGCTCAAAATGTTTGAATTCAACCATTAATTTTCTAAACGAGATCGTATCTTTCGTCAAAAAGTGGACGTGCAGGATATTTGTTGCAATATTGACCGTCTGTAACGGAAAACCTTCAGAACTACGACTTGTTCCTGCCAGTTGACAATTAAAAAGTGTAATCTTAGAACCTTCTGAAGTTCGTCCTAATATTATCTCCACTTCTTCGCTAGTTGGCGGAAATTCTGAAAAATCTTCTTTGATTAGTTCTCCCCAGATTTCCAATGTTCCGGTACCGTTTGGATTTATGTTTAGCGTTCCGTCGATTTCATTATGAGAATCCGCGGGTATCCACCATTTTCCCTTATACTCGGACTTCGACAACATCGAAAAGTTCCCGGTTTTGTTATTTTCGTGTCCTATATCCTTGGTCCGGATGATTGGGTTTATCCGGATAACGCCGCTCCAGAAGCCCCGCATGTACCATTCGGTTCAAGTAATGAATTCTCAAAGTATCAGGGGTACGATCCAAAATATCCGCTATATCCCTCAGATTCAAGAAATCCTCTTTGCAGAGATTTAGGATTACAGCCTCCATGATCGGAGCGGGAACCTTTCGTTTTCCTTCAACGGGCTCTGCAATACCTCGGAATAGATTCAAACGTTCGGAGTCGGCATTCAAATGTACGGACCTGTCACCCAAATGTTCGGAGTCCTTCCCCAAATGTTCGGAGCTGACTCCCTTTTGTTGCGCCATCGCATCGAGTCGGGTCTGGAAAGTATCGTCAGATCCTGGCACTCCCGGTCGGGGGAATGTATAGACCATTGCCCGGGTTGCCCCGGCAGACTGGAGGAATCCCCGGGTAACAAGATCTTTCAATGCCTTTGAGAGGTCATGCGGATGGATATCCGACATCTCCTTAATTCGTGCATGGGTTACGCTGCCTTCAATGGCAACCGTAGCAAGTGCGAGTTTCTGCTCTTCGGACAACTCATTGAATTCCGATCCGAACCGGCTTTCGAGACTCTTCATGACGGCCTCGGGAAGGAGGCTCATCATCCGCATGACGAGGAACGTCTGTTCGGGATTGAATTTTTCTTTGAGTTCCGGGAGACGCCAGAGCTGTTCTCTCCAGTTCTGGAAAATTTTCGGAAGACCTGAACCTGCCCGTTCTCCATAACCGATGAGATCGAACATCGTCTGGAGATTCCTGTTCCGGCAATCGCTGACACCCCCGCGAATTGCATCCTCAACGGGAACTCTCATGGTACCCGGGTTCCGGAACGAAAACATATCGGGTCGCTTGATGACGAGGATCGGGACCGTGCCGCTGTAGTCCGCGTGAACAAGCGTATTGGTCAATGCCTCACGCAAGGCTTCATGAACCGGGGTATCATCAATGCGGGAGGGTCCTTCCAGTTTGAACGGCACCTTGAGATCCCGGTACAGTTTCTGGATGACAATCTGGAAGAAGTCGTAGAGATTGCCGGACCATGTACCATCCGTGGTGATCCGGTCTACCCATCGTGTCCCGTCATCATCTTCAGGTCTGCGTTCCTGGTAATCGACAAGATAATGGGGAACTGCATCGAGGATTGGCCGCAGTTTGCCAAACATCAGGAGTCCGGCAAGTGTCAGGCCCTCTTCTCCCGATGTCCGATCCCGTGTGAGCCCACCGATTGACCGCAGGAATTCATGATCATCGTAGTTATTCCACGGGTGCGTCGGTTTGGTGCTCCTGAACCGGTTCCGGTAGGCCCGGAGGGAATTGCTGTCCAGGTCATTCTCGGTGAAATGGGGCAGCAACTTTGCATCGCGGGATTCTTCGACCTGCTCGGCAATCATCCTCTTGACCGTAGATTCGTCGCAGACGTAATCGCCGGAGAAATTCCTGCGGTATGTCCCTGTCAGGGGATTTTTCCCCACGTATACGGGTTTCTGCTCTCGCCGTGCCGGCGGCACAACGATCCTGATGTAATGTTTTCCATCGTGAGTACCGACAGACACATCGTCGTCTTTTAAGATGTTGATGCTGACTTTTTCCCGGTTGTTCAGGTTGCTCCACAGCTGGTCGATGACCCGGCCGGGCTCAGCGATTCCGATGATGACGAATTCGCCGGAAGTGACTTCCTGAAATCCGAGAAGAACGATACCGCCCTGGGTGTTGGCAAATGCACTGTAGGTTGAAAAAAACGATTCAGGTAACTGACCTCTTCCGTCCCCGCCGGTTGCTTTTTTGATCTCGATGTAAGTACTTTCGGAAAGATCTTCGATATTCAGTAGATCGGCGATTTCCTCGATACTCATCTGCGATGGGGGCGGCATGGGGGAAAGATCCTTTTTGTTCAATTCAATCGTATGAATCTGAGGGATATGGTTGTTTGCATATTCGAATTATTCATGAAAGACATTGTATCGTTCAAGATAACGTAAACCCTTCATAGAGACCTTTAATTGAAAAAATACTCCCCTTAAATAATTCCTCTTCCCTTTCAGCAAATACTAATTCCCCTGTTTTATAGAGATATTTTCAACCAACTGTTTTGTCAGAGATTTAAGGAACCGTCATGACCGTCCCGTCCGCCCTCCTTTCCCACGAAAGCACGGAGCATTACACCCCTCAGTACATCCTTGATGCAGTGATCGCCTGCATGGGCGCGATCGATCTCGACCCGGCCAGCAACAGCCACGAGATCCCGAACGTGCCGGCAGCGAGGCACTACACAGCTCAGGACAACGGACTCGTGCTGCCGTGGGAGGGGCGGGTGTTTCTCAATCCCCCGTTCGGGCCCGGTGTCGAGCAATGGTTCTCGAAGTTATATCAAGAGCGGGCCGCAGGCCGGAGCACGGAGGCAATTGTGTTGTGGAAGTCGGCGACCGAGACATCGGCGTGGAAGACGCTGACGGCTTTGTCGTGCCGTGTTTGTTTTCCTTCTGCGAGGATCCGGTTTGTGGGGCCGGCGGGGAATGAATCGGGGCCGACGTTTTCACCGGCGCTGTTCTATGTTGGGGA
>CAYVTY010000069.1:0-4836 GCA_964454995.1 uncultured Methanoregula sp. | reverse complement strand
ATAAGGAAACTCCCGGTCACGATAAAAACAAACCCTGCGATCAGGCTCTTGAGGACTTCGCCACGAAGAACCAGGATCCAGATAATCAGGATGCTCGTGATAGTCATCGTCCCGCAGACCGCAAGCCCGTATGCGTGGGTCAGGCTGTTGGAGCTTTTAAACACAAGAATAATCAGCAGGACGGCAAAGAGCAGCATCCAGTTCACGCTGTCGATATAGATCTGGGAACGGAGGTGGGGAGAAGTATATTCAATCCGCAACAGTGGCAGAACACGGGTCGTGATGCCCTGGTACACAATGGAAAATATCCCGGAGATCATTGCCTGTGAGGCAATCACCGTTGCAGCGATGCTCAGTATGAGGAAGGGGATATAAAGAAGTTGTGCCTCGGAGTTGATCATCTGGAAGAGTACGTTCTGGGCGTCCGGATGAGTGATCAGAAACGCACCCTGCCCGAAATAGTTGATCGCAAGGGCGATAAACACGAGATACCATGCCTGCACGATCGGTTTTCGTCCGAGATGCCCCATATCAGCATAGAGTGCTTCTCCCCCTGTGGCGCACAGGATCACGGAAGAGAGGATCAAAAATCCTGCAAGGCCGTTATGCAAAAGATAGTTGATCGCGTACATAGGATTTATTGCAAATAGTACCTGAGGCGCACCGCTGAGGGCAATAACACCGGATATCGCAAGAACGGCAAACCAGATTACCATCACCGGGCCAAATGCCCATGCCACCTTTTCCGTGCCCCGTGCCTGGAATGCAAAAAGACAGATGGCGATAACAGAAGCTGCGAGCATCAGGAGAACCTGTGCGGTGTTCTCAAAACCCGGGACCAGGAGCACCCCTTCTACTGCGGAGAGGATACTGATTGCAGGTGTAATAACACCATCGCCGATAAACAGCGAGATGCCGATGATGGAGATAAGAGAAACAAATGCAATCTGGTTGCTGGATTTCAGCATCGGGAGAATGATTTCCTTGAGCACGATTGTCCCGCCTTCACCTTTCTTACCCAGGTGCATGGCAAGGAACGTGTACTGTACTGTTACAAGGATCGTGAGCGTCCAGAAAATAAGGGATAGGATCCCCATCACATTCTGCGGGGTGGGGGGAATTAAAAAGAAGATGGCAGTGAACGTATAGATGGGACTGGTCCCGATATCGCCGAACACAAGACCCATCGATTTGACGATCGCGGGCATTACAAAATAATCCCTGAACATTTCTGCTTTAACGGTGGGAACATAAAGGGTATATTGCTTTCTCTTCAGTGCTTCCCGCCCGGATTACTCTGGAAGGATGGCGGTAAACAAATTCCGGTTATGGGCCGGTTTCCCGTGCATCATCATTCCCTGCGGTTCCCCGTATTCCCTTGCGATCATCGGTCCAGATCCGGTAACTCCTCATGACGAGCACAATGATCAGCGGTCCAATCACAAAACCGGCAATTCCCATCGTAAGAATACCTCCGATAATACCGACAAACATAATCAGAGGGTGGATTTTGACCCGCCTGCCTACGAGCACCGGGCGCACGAAGATCTCCGGTAATGCAGAGACGACAATGTATCCCAGGATGAACAGGATAAGAACCCCGCGCAAGTCTCCCAGCGCAAGAGCGTAAGCACCGATGATGATAAACGCGACCGAGGACCCCAGGATGGGTATGGCCTCGCAGAGAGCAGCCAGAAATGAATAAAAGAGAATATTCCCGTACCCGAGCAGGTAAAAGACCGGGATAGCAATGAAGAACGTTAAGACTGAAATAGCGATCTGAACGATATAGATGACATAGAGTGTATCGATAGTGACCGGTGCGAGCTGGTCCCAATACCGTTTCACCGGCTGCGGCAGGTGCCGGTATATCCGGTCCCTGATCGCCGTTCCTTTGAGAAGCAGCAGAAAGAACGCGGTAAAAAAGACGAATCCCTTAAAAACGTTCAGAAGGAGATTATTGGCAATCATTGTCCAGTAACCGACAAAGAGTGCATTTCCTTTATCAAGCCATAGATTAAGCGTATCCTTGCTGATCGAAACCCCGAATGCACCCGGATGCGTTGTGGGATTTTCGAGCCACATACGGATTGTTCCAAATATCTGGTTTGAAAGGAGCCCGGCATTGGCTTGGAGAATTATTACGGTAACATACACAGCCCCGGCAAGGAGAATCATAAGGCAGACGGTAATAATAACCGCGGAGATGGCCGGCCGGGTGTACCGTAAGAGCCGGTTGTGGAGCGGCAGCAGTATCACTGCAAGCGATGCAGCAATAATGACCATATCGAGGACCGACCAGAACAGGACAAGGGCCACCATTGAAAGGAACAGTACGATGAAGAACGGATAGAGGTCCTTGTCCATGCGGGTCATATCTGATCAGATGATTTGCGGGGATTAAAGTAAATAGGTGCCGTGAGGCGGAACGTCCGGCCCCTGCGTGACAGCACAACCCATAACAACCCGGGAACGCCAAATATCCTTTCGATCAGATGAAGCGGCTCGATCATCTCGCAATGATTGTACACGACGTGGGACGGATCTGCCGGTTCCTCGGATTTGTGTCGCTTGTCCCCTTTGTAGTACTGGTGATCTTCCAGGAATGGGACATGGTGCTACCCATGGCAAGCGCCCCTCTGGCATTTCTCGTTTTAGGGTACCTTTTCACAAGGGTACCGGCCCGTGACTTTGATCCCCCCGTTTCGATCGCACTTGTCGCGGTTGCAGTCGCGTGGTTTTTGATCGCCCTTATCGGGGCGCTTCCCTTTGTCCTTGGTCTTGGAATGTCATACACCGACAGCGTGTTCGAATCGATGTCGGGCTGGACGAGCACCGGCTTTACCATGATCACGTCGCTTGACCTGACCCCAAAGACACTCCTTTTCTGGCGGTCGTTCATGCAGTGGATCGGCGGTATCGGTATCATCGCGTTTGGGATCTCGATGCGCAGGAAAACTCAGGTCTCGCTCTTCCAGATCTTCCGGTCCGAAGGAAAACCCGGGGATCTCATGCCAAATCTCGTTTCGACAGGCTGGAAAATGTGGAAGATTTACATTTTTCTGACATGTCTTTTTACCGGTCTCGTGATGCTCGCCGGTATTCCTCTCTGGGATGCGCTCAACCTGGTCATGGTCGCCATCGCGACGGGGGGATTTACCCTTCATTCTGCAGGCCTTGCTTATTACAACAATCCACTGCTTGAAGTTCTCCTTATACCCGTGATGCTTGCCGGGGCGATACCATTCAAACTGTACTTCTTTATGTACCGGGGGAAGATGGATGCACTGTTCCGCGACAAGACCATCCGGCTCCTCCTGTTGATTGCGCTTGTCGGCTCGGCTCTTATTTCGCTTGAACTGTATATCTTCAACGGCCTCGCCCCTCTTACTGCTCTACGGGAAGGTGTCTTTGTCTCCGTATCCGGTCTCTGCACCTGCGGTCTCCAGAATGCTGATCCTCATCTTTGGGCAGCCATCCCGCTTGCCATGCTCTCGCTTCTGGTATTTATCGGTGGTGCGATGGGGAGCATGGCCGGAGGGATAAAGGTCAACCGGATTGCGCTTGCGTACGAAGGGGTGAAATGGTGGTTCCGGCGGTTCTTTGTGAGCAGCCGGGTGATCGTGCCATTCCGCTACGAAGGGCGGATGCTTTCCCGTGAGATGTCGGAAATGGAGATATCAAAAAACATGATGGTGATCGCGCTCTATGTCTTTACGATATTTACCGCGACCATCCTTTGTCTCCATTTGTATATCACCACGTTCCGTCTTGATGAAGTGCTGTTCGAGTGCATTTCAGCACTCTCCAATTCCGGAATAACGGTCGGGTTTATTACGGCGACAAGTCCCGTTGCCATCAAATGGATCTTCATTGTCCTGATGTGGCTGGGGAGGCTTGAGATCGTTCCGGTGATCATCATGGTCATGGGCATCGCAAAGGGTATGCGGGATGAGTTGTTCACAGAGCCCCCGGTTCAGGCTGTCCCCACCTATTTACTGGACCACGATGAACCTGCGTGAACCGGGCCGGGAAGGCATTTCCTTTTGGAGGAAGACGGCTTTCCCAATCCATACCGTGTGTAGTGTGTACAACCCGGGCCTGAAACCACTATAGCGCCGTGTATGTACCGGAAATATCAGACCTGATTTACGGTCAGGCCCGCGGGGGGAAGAGGTCCTGTTTTCCCGGGATGTAAAGGGCTGCTGCATATTCTTCGGCAAATGCAGTGTCCACTAAAAGGTCGATGTAGACCATGTGCCGGGCCATCTCCTCGGCAGATGTCCGGTACTTTGTGGAGACAAGCGTTGTGTATGCTCCCGATAGCGAGCCGTTACCAATGGTGTGGACAGCGGCAGTCGTAAACCCGGGGATGATGCCGAAGCGGACGGCATTGCTGATATCGGTATAGGCGCCAAACGCGCCGGCAAGGTACAGGTGCCGGATATCCGAAACCCTGCACTTGTATCTTGTTAAGAGCACGGAGATCGCCCCGCAGGCAGCGGCTTTAGAGTCCATGAGATAGTCGATATCCCGCTGGGTCATCACGATATCCCGCCCGGTCCCGGTCTTATGGGTCTCAACAAGGACGTACTCTAACCCTTCCGGCCCCGTGCGGACTTTTGGATGGAGGGAATTGAGTTTCCCGGCAAAATCGAGAGCGTCCGTCTGCCCCATCGCCACAGCCAGATCGATGATCCCGGAGCCGCAGATGCCCCGGGCCGGGGCAGAACCGATGGTGCTCCAGCGGATCTCACCGGTTGACAAATCGACATGCACATGGTCGATCGCGCCTTTCATCGCCCGCATCCCGGCCATGATGCCGGCGCCTTCAAA
>CAYVTY010000068.1:0-5144 GCA_964454995.1 uncultured Methanoregula sp. | reverse complement strand
AAGAGATCACCGTTGAGCTGTACGAGAGTGTCGTACCGATCCCGATTACTGTTCGTGGGGATAACGTGAGGGTCGTTGAGAAGATCAGCGACCGCTGAATCTTTTTTCGTGTTTTAACCGTTCCCGGTACCGGGAACCCGGGCGCCTTGATCTCCCGTGTTCGGTTTTGATCCTGAAGATGTGTTATTCTGCCACCCCACCCGCCTGCAGCCTGAACAGGTGTCCCCGACCGTTTGCTTCTGCACGGAAAACTGCGCGGGTTCAACAATTCAGCTGATGGATGGTGATGTACTGATAACCTGCATCTTGAACCTGTTCGTCATGCCGTAGGGGTTCAGTATGCCGGAAAGGTGCACCTGGCAGGTAATCTCTTCATTGCATGCAAAGAGGGAACGACCATATATTTTATATTACAAAAAGTAAAATATACTTTACAAGGTGAGCGTTCACAGTGGCTCTCATCAATAAACCATCGTAAGGGAGTATATCCGAATGAAACTATCAAAGAACAGTATTATTCTCGTACTTGCCGCGGCAATACTTGTTGCCGGGGTCGTTATTGCAGGATGCACACAGGCGGGCGACAGTGGCTCGGGCTCCTCGGGAACCAGCCAGCAGGTGTCGCCCACCGATACCGGGACCGGCTCAACGTCTGATAACGGTGGATCGCAAACGGGAAGTGCCTCCGGGTCCGGCATGGGAGCCAACCCCTCCTCTGGTAATGGCGGATCATACGGTGGCAGTTACTCCGGCAACACCAGCAGGCAGTACCAGGGACAGAGTTTCCTGACCAACGATACCCTGCTCAACGCGGCAGCCGCCCAACTGGGTGTCTCCGAACAGGACCTTAAAACTGCCCTGACCCCTGCAAACGGGGCGCGGCTGAACATAACCGACGCGGCACAACAGCTAGGCGTGACCCCGCAGCAGCTCAGGTCAGCGCTCGGATTTGGTGCCTACGGCGGTTATCATGGTAACCGTACCGCTGCAATGGCAACAACGGGATCCGGTCAGTAAACAGATTCCGTGATATCGGGCAAATCTCTTTTTTTTCATGCGACAATGGGCCGTGTCGCCTTTTTGCACATTCTGATGTGGCAGGCACTTCGGTTCCCGAGACTATTGTTACTCCCTCTCATTCCGTTTGAAAAATCCCCGGTCAGAGTTTTGATGCGTTCAACGCGATCTTCCGCAAACTCCTCATTACCAATGCTGACTCATCGGCATTGAACTCCGTGAAGAGATATTCATTCAGCTTGTAACCGATTTCTTTCATCTTCGGGTGGAGGTTCCGGCTTTTTTCTGTAAGGTACAGTCGTTTCACCCGCCTGTCATTCTCATCGGTCACGCGGCGGATAAAACCCTCTTCCTCCAGTCTCACCACGGATTTGGCAATCATTGTTTTGTCAAATCCCCGGGATAATGCAAGGCCATCCTGACTGCTGCCTTCCATCTCGAAGAGGGACATCAGGATAGCAAAATGACCCCATCCGATATGGTACGGTTCAAGTTCTTTTGCAAAAGATTTCTGAATCGTCCGGTAAGTGTACGATATTAACGCTGCCGGTACATCGATATCCCGAATCCATTGAATAACCGATCCTTCTTCGTTCAGTTCCATGTTCTCCAGACCTGATAATTAGTTGAATAGTCATCTATTTATGGGTGGAGGTTAATCCGTTGTTGTTGCGAAGTCAACTATCCAGAAGGTGGAACGATATGAAAGTCATCGGAGTGAACGCAAGTCCCCGGGGAAAGGACAGTAATACTCTCCGGCTGGTAAATGCAGTCCTTGCGGGTGCAAAGGACAATGGCGCTGAAACAGAATATGTGGATCTCTACACGCTGCACATCGGGTACTGCACTGCCTGCGGCACCTGCTATGTAAAAGGGGAGTGTACCCTGCTCGACGATTTTTCGGATCTTTTTGACCGGCTGATGAATACCGATGGGATCGTGCTTGGCGCACCCAACTATATCGATTCCGTGCCAGCCCCGATGAAAGCACTCTTCGACCGTATGGCGGACGCCATCCACTGCCAGATGCTGACGGGAAAGTTTGGGTGTTCTGTCTGCACTGCAGGAGGAGCCGGCGAGACTGAGGTCGTCGGGTACATGAACAAGGTACTCGCAACGCTTGGGGCTAACGTCGTTGGCGGGATTGGTGTTGCGATCGGGCGGGACCCGGCGGCACTGGGAAAAGCCGAAGTGGAAGCCCGGGGACTGGGAAAGACACTGGTCCGGTCCATCAAAGGTGAAATCACCTATCCCGAACAGGACGAGATCCACCGGCAGAAAAGGGAGTACTTCTGCCAGCTCGTGAAGTACAACAAGGATAAATTCGCCCATGAGTACGAATGGTACGAGCAGATGGGCTGGATGAAATAAGCCGGGTGAACGGGCATGAAGAGTATTACGGCAGAAAAACTCCGGCTCGAGTACGAACCCGTGGCCATTCTCTGGAGCAACACAAAGCCCGATGGTGCACTGCAGATAAAACCGCACGGGCAGACCTGCATCATGCCGTATTTTGCGCAGGTCGCAACGAAGGGGAGAACGGCCGTGTTCGACCGGGAGAGCTATGGCTGCCCCGGTGCCCGGGCCGGCCTTGGCTTTGGGAACGGGTACTACGATGCATTCGGCGGCGCCGGTGTTGATTTCATGTCGGCATTCTTTGTGAAAGGTGCAGAGAGCAGCAGGAACCCGGAGGCCTATTGCGCAACCGTGCAGCACATCCCCGAGCGGGAGCGTGCGAAGTTCCTGCACGGCGAGCGCCTGCACAAAGATACGGAGAAGGCAAAGCGGTTTATGACCGCAGACCTGCCGATCACGGACATTGCCGAAAAGTACGTGATCTTTACACCGCTTGGCAAAGTAAACCCCGGCAAGCATCCGGTCGTCGTGGTCTTTCTGGCCGACCCGCTCCAGATCACCGGGCTCGTCACCCTTGTGGGTGCAGTCCGGGAAGGCACCGATCCTGTGAGGGTTCCGCCGATGGCTGCCTGCCAGCAGATCGGGGCGTTCGTGTACGACGAGGCAAAAAAGGATCATCCCCGGGCAGTGCTCGGGTACACGGACCTCGCCGCACGGGCAAACGTGGGAAAAACAATCCCGGAAAAGATGTTCACATTTGCCGTACCGTTTTCGCTCTACCGGAGAATGGAGGCGGAGGCAAAAGACGGGGTATTCGACGGCCCGATCTGGAAAGGACTTACCGGAGAAGCGGTGACTGGGGGAAAATCATGACCGAACAGGATTTCAGGGAGATCGGGGCGAAGCTTGCGTCTGCATTCCGGCTTTCGACACGCCCTCTTGCCGTGTATGGATCGGAGGTCCTGCCGGTGGGCATCCCGCCAATGAACGGGGTTAACCGGTGTTTTGCAGTCTCGTTGTTCCGGATGGCGACGGGAAATGCCGTGTCAGCGATCTATGTAAGTGCTGATACCAGCGAGGGTTGTTGCATGGGGGGACTCTACCATACAGGTTTTATCCCGGTTCCCGATGATATCAGGTATTTTGTATCGACCGGCAGGAAAGATGTCCGCGGCGGGGCAGCGGAGTACCTGAAAGCGAGCCCCGATCTGGTCGAGCGCTGCACGGCAGCGGCCGGGCCGATCCACCCACCGGGAAAATACCTTATCGTGCAGGCATGCGAGGCGCTGCCGGATCCCGGACCTGACGTGAGATCCATATGCTGCTTTGGCACGGGCGAGCAGATCCGGAACATGGCGGCCCTCATTCATTTCGACCGGGACGACCCGTTCTCACCGGTGATCGTTCCCTGGGGGTCGTCCTGCTCGACTTTTATCACGTTCCCGGCAGGCCTTGCGGAAAACACGCCGCACGACACCGCGTTCCTGGGCCCGCAGGATCCGACCCAGAACCATTCGATGCCACCTGACATGATGGCGCTGGGGATTCCCGCAGACATGGCCGCACGGATGGTAAAAAATCTGGATGCTTCATTCATTACCCGAAGACCGCAGGTGGCATTCCCGAATCATGACAGGCTGCTGAACCGGTAGGCGGTCTCCACCTTTTGGGGAGAGATGGTCACCTTCCTCATGTATCTGACTCACAAAAAATAAAGTGAGTCTGGGTTTTCTCCAGACCCCCCTCAAAAGAATTTCACCGTCGCGTGGCCAGCAGGCTGACTGCACGGTGCGGACCAAATTTGCTGCTGACATCCACGGTTTTTAGTTCACGGATGGCAAAATACGGGGAGACCCGTTCCCATATCTCGGACTCCGAGGAGAAATAGAGTATCGTCCCGATCCGGGTCGTACGGTATTTTCCGCTTCCGCCAAACTGGGGATCGCTCTCAGCAAAACAGACAGAAAAATACGTTGCCCCGGAGTTGGTTATTTTATGTACGTTCCTGATATAGGTCTCCCGGTCTTCCGGGAATATGTGGTGCAGGAACTCCCAGTCATAGTCAAAGTCAAACGTATCCGTCACTTCATGCAGGTCTCCGAGGAGATCAGCGACAACAAACCTGCACCGGGTTCCCCGTTTTTTTGCATTCACTCCTGCAATTTTTAGTGCTGTGGGAGAACTGTCGATTCCGGTAACATCAAACCCCAGACCGGCAAGGTAGATCGCATAGTTACCGGCACCGCACCCGAGATCAATGGTTTTGCAGGGCCGGACGATCCCCTCCTTGACAAGGTCCACAAGCGCTTCTGGTGGTGTCTCACTGTTCCAGGGGATGTTCTCCAGAGGGAGTGTCTGGTAAATTTTATCGACATTGGCATATTTCATGCATGTCACCTTCAGGGAGTTCTCATCATGGAAATGTTTCAATGTTTCCCTGTGATATTCCTGGAAAAAGAGCATTTTTTCTTCAGTAAATTCTCGCTCTTAACCAATCTCCGGTCTCATCCGGTATCTCCACCGGCCCGGCCCCTTCGCGCAGGAAGCCTGAACACTTATGTTTCCAGACGATCTACCTTTGTAAGTTATATTTTACACGCACATGAACATGCCCGGATGATACCGGGGTCAGCCCGATCTCATGGAAACAAACGAAACATCCAGCGATGGAACCGGACCCGCGAAAAAAGGCATTGATTACAAGTGGATCGTCCTCTCGATCACGACCATCGAGATGTTCATGGTATCCGTGAACGGGAGTATCACCCTCA
>CAYVTY010000067.1:0-5183 GCA_964454995.1 uncultured Methanoregula sp. | reverse complement strand
CGCGGCCAAAAGAGTAAAAACACATGCCGGGGTAGTCTAGTCCGGTAAGGCGGTGGCCTTGAAAGCCACTGGTGCCCTGCACCTCAAGAGTTCAAATCTCTTCCCCGGCGTCTTATTTCTGGTTTTCCTGTTTTTACCTCATCTCATAGTGCACACCACCAAGTCTTCCCGGGGCCAGGAATCCTGCCGCGCCCGGTAAGGACGTGTGCGATACTGGCCCCACGAGGATATTCCCTCCGACGGGCCATGACAATAATGGACAGGAACGTGACAAGAACAAAAAGCAGGACTTTCGTATTCCGGACATCTGTGCAAGACGGCACCATATCACTGTTTTTATGAGTGAGGAACTCATACTCAGTATAACCGGATACGGGTGTGAACCATCGATGTGCGTTGCAGTTCCTGCAGAAGTAATGGAGATCAAAGACGGGAATGTCGGGGTCGTGGACTACGGCGATCTCAAACAGGAAGTCAGGCTCGATCTTGTTGATGTCAAGGTTGGCGAGTTCGTGCTCGTGCATGTGGGTTTTGCGATCCAGCGTCTCTCCCGCGAGGAAGGACTTGAGACTCGGGAGATCTTCAAACAGGTTTACGCTGCGCTGGAGGAGTGATGCACGAATACAGCATCGCTTACGACCTGTATGCGACCGCGAAAAAAGCAGCGCTTGACCATCATGCCACACGGGTAAAAAAGATCAGTGTCGATGTGGGAAAGATGGCGATGGTGAATCCCGAGCAGGTGATCTTTTTGTTTGATACAATAAAGGAGGACGATCCGCTCTTTACCTCGGCCGTTCTTGCCTGCGCCGAGGTGGAGCCCGAGACGAAATGCCCTTGTGGGTATGCGGGAAATGAGATCTATGTCTGTCCCCGCTGCGGGGCGCTGCCGGAAGTCGTCCGGGGCCGGGAGATTGTCGTAACCAATGTCGAGATCGAGGTGGCGGACTAACGATGAAAGTCAACATGATGCATGGCGCCGGGGGCGAAGTGATGGGCGAACTGCTCCAGACGCTCACGAAATTTTCCCATAACAATGCCGGCGGGATCGGCCTTGAATCGCTGGACGACGGGGCCGTAATTCCCATTAACGGTACCAATATTGTCTTCACTACGGATTCCCACGTGGTGCGCCCGATCTTTTTCCCGGGTGGGGATATCGGCCGGATTGCGGTATGCGGTACGATAAACGACCTTACGATGATGGGCGGCCGCCCCGTCGCCCTCTCGTGCGGGATGATCCTCGAAGAGGGATTTGATGTCGCAGACCTCGAAAAGATCGTCTGTTCGATGGACGAGGCACTCGGGGAGGCCGGGGCCAGCCTTGTCACGGGGGATACGAAGGTCGTCGAGAAAGGAGCGCTTGACGGGATCGCGATCAATACGGCCGGTATCGGTGTCGCAAAGACGATTGTGCGGGACAACGGCCTCGTCCCCGGTGACGTTATCATTGTCTCGGGAACCCTTGGCGATCACGGTATTGCGATCATGGCCCACCGCGAAGGCTTCGATCTCGGCGAGCAGATCCGGTCCGATGTCGCTCCCCTCTGGGGTATGATGGAGCCAGTCCTTGACGCAGGTACCATCCATGCGATGAAAGACCCGACCCGGGGCGGGTTTGCGAGCGCCATCAACGAGATGGCAAAGAAGAGCCGCGTGCAGGTCAGGATCGAGGAAGAGCGCATTCCGGTCCGCAGAAATGTGAAAAGCGCTGCCGGGATGCTCGGCATCGACCCGCTCGAAGTGGCAAACGAGGGCAAAGTGGTGATGGGGGTATCGGCTGCCGATGCGGATGCGATCCTTGCGGCACTCCGCTCGCACAGGTACGGGAAGGAAGCCGCAGTTATCGGAAGAGTCGTCGCCGGTTCCCACGTGATCATGGAGACTGCGATCGGTGGCGAACGGTTTATTGAGCCGCCCATGGGCGACCCGGTGCCCCGGGTCTGCTAAAACGTTTTTTGTGGTGAGTGCGGGACAAATCCCGGTTTCCCACAGGGTTCCTTTTTATTTCTGGGGTCTGCATTCCCCGGATCGCATGGCATCTGCCCTTGTCGCATGTTAAGGTTTGAGAAAAGTTCCCCGGGTCCCGGGGCTCCTGATCTGCTCACCCTGATATATACCCCATCAGCAGTTCAAGCGCTTCAAGTTCCTTCTTCCCGCCGCACTTCCGCACGATGCCGGCATGGTAATCGATCCATCCTTTCAGTACCGGGTCCCGGGTTGCCCGGTACCTTGTCGCGTGCACGGTTGCATCAATGATACTGTTGAACCCCCGGTTTACCGGGTAAACTGCCACCTCTTCGATGATCTCTTTTTCCTGCGTCAGCCGGACCATTATCGCTTCATTTGTCTTGCGTTCTACCGTTGCGGTAAATGCGATCCATGCCCCGGCACCAGAAAGCCGGTACATTGTCCTTCCTGCCACCGGCTCTTCTACAAACGCATCGCGGGGGAGATCCTCAAACGCGGTCCGCACGTACAGGACAGGATCGTGGACGAGGTTTGCGACCACCCAGCCATCCCTTTCGATATTTTCCGCGGTGTGGCTGCCGGAAAAAAGTATCATGCTTGCTGTCTTGTCCCGGTAGTGGATGCCGATGGGCGCCGCGTTAAACGCCGTAGTGGCAATCACCTCGTTGATACCGCCTTTTATGAGTCCCATTCCCATCCCTCGCCAAGTGCGATAAAGATCGCCGCAATCGTGATGTCGGCAATCGAGCCCGGGTTGATGCCGGCCTCAATGCATTCCGCATCGAAGGTTTCCAGCACCCGCCGGCCTTCCAGCACCTCGCGTGCCTTTGCCATGGTCTGCTCAGCGACAGCCCGGCCGTGTTTTTTGATAATAAATGTGTCCGGTTCTGTTGCAAGCAGGGTAAGAAACATCTCCACGATCGCCTTCCGGCCTGATCCTACCTGGTGGAGGATATCGGCACCGCGCCGGGTGAGCACGAACCCGTTGATCCATTCGCGGGCGACCATGTCGTTTGGCGCCGAGTGCTGCATGACATCAAGCAGGGTCATGTTCCGTTCGCGGAGCTCGTCGAGTGCTTTTGGATCGTTCACGTCGAGCTCGTCATCCGCATTCATCCGGACTGAGGTAAGCGCAAACGCCTTGTAGAACGCGACCGCATCGGAGACATCGGTATGGGCGATCGCCTTTACGGCACCTTCGATGCCGTTGCCGTACACAAGGGGAATAAGGAGGATGAATGCGCCAAAATGCGTGTTGCCCCCGTTGTGCACGTTCGTCTGCCGGACTGCATGCCCTATGATCTCGCCGATCCTTCCTTTACCGGAAGCAGCCTCTTCCAGTGCCGGCCGGGCAAAGATCGTGGACGCAAGGAAGTGTTCGAGTCTCGTGTCGGAGTAATCGTGGCACCGGTCCACGTTCCCGGGTTTCGGGAATGCCGAGACCTCAAGCATCATCGCAAGCTGTGCCCGTTCAGCTGCACTCATCAGGTGGGATGTCATGGAACACACGGCTCATTAAGGTATCTGAGAGCTCGCGTTTCCGGCGCATATATTCTTTCTTTGGGATGCCGTCCTGCGCAAGCGTCATGTCCCGGAACATGCAGGGGGATGAGGTCTTGCAGCACCATGCAAGACTGCCAAAACAGGTGTGGGGACCGCCTTCGAGCGGCGTGCCTTTCACCGAATCCAGTTTTAACCGTATATATTCCTCCTTTGAGAGCCCGATGCACGAGAGCGCCGGGATGAGCGGGCACTCCTTGACCGGCATGCAGCAGAACGTGAGCGCCCGGAGATCGCCGCCCCGGCAGAGCTGCTTTGGGGAGTTGTACCAGCCGTCCTCATCTGCATACCGCGTGATGGCCGCATCGAGGCCGGCAAGCGTATACTCATCGGACTGCCGTGCAAGCGAGACAAGATCGGCACCATGGGAGAGCATATCCCGCATTTTGTCGAATGTCGTAATGGCGTTGTTTGCGATGATAAGAAGCGGACAACTGTTCCGGATCTGCCGGAGTTTCGGGATGCCGGCATCCATGAGGTCGACATGGAGGATATCGGCGCCGGCTCCCCAGAGCGCCCGCACGAGCGCCCGGTCATCTGCAGCGACACCGACACGCATCTTCACCGAGACCGTGACCTCCTTTGCCTTGAGCGCTTTTACCACAGCTACAAGGGCCCCGGGATTTTTAAGGTAATATTCCCCCGCCCCGGCTGCAACCATGGGCGCCTGCCGGCAGTGGGCATCGATCTCGTAGACTACTGCATCGCCGAATGCATCTGCGATGGCAGCAAAGGGGGCCGGGGAACTGCCCCGCAGGTTAATGCCGGCGACCACATCACAGGTTTTGAGCCGATCAATCTCTGCACGCAGCACCGGTACCGGATCATCGTAGAGAAATTCCTTGCGCTCCCCTCCGGTGGCAATCGACCGTGCCGCATCCATGGTAGGGGCGTCGATCGCATATCCCCCGATGAATGCGACCCCGACATGTGCCTTTCGTTCGAGCACGTACCCTGCATCCACGATACCGGCCATGGATGCAATCACAACCGGGGTCCTGACCACGTGGTCGTTGATGATAAGGCCGAAGCGCTCGAATGCATCCATCATAAGTTCATATCAGTTGCAGGTCGCATGTAAAATGTCTTTGGATCTGACGTGACGGGATTCATGAGGAACCACCCTTCTTCCATGAACCGCAGGTTTTTCCTGTCTTCATTCTCCGGGGAAAACCACCTGCATGAAGATCGTTTGGTAATAATTTTTAACGATCACCGTAATACTATTTGTTATATGGTTACGAAGGGAATGTTACTCGTAGGCCACGGCAGCACGATGCCCTACAACAAGGAACTCATAGAATCGACCGGGAAACTGATCGCGGCCCAGACATCAGAGTTTGTGGTCAAATGCGGTTTTATGAATATCAATAAACCCTCCATTAAGGATGCGCTTGCCGAGTTCAGGAAAGAAAATATCGATATGCTTGTGGTCGTCCCTCTTTTTCTTGCAAAAGGAGTCCACATCGAAAAAGACATTCCCTCCGAAATTGGTCTTCCTGAAGGATCGAAGAAAGGGACCTTTACCCTTAACGGGAAATCCATTCCGCTCGTGTACGCAGATCCTATCGGGATCGACCCGCTGCTTGCTGAGCTGATGGTCAAGAACGCCCGTAAGGCGCTTACCCTTATCTGAACCGGCATATGCGGAT
>CAYVTY010000066.1:0-5263 GCA_964454995.1 uncultured Methanoregula sp. | reverse complement strand
GGCCGCTCATCATCCGCCACAGCGATACATCGTTCATCGCACAGCGGGCTCCGGTCGCAATGTCGCACTTTGTCATCGGGCAGTTTTCAGGTGCTGTGAGCTCGGGCTTATAGGACAAGGCGAAAATTATTCCCCGTTTGGACCTTGTTCCAGCCTTCATCCGGGCGCAGACCTTTTTGAAATAATCTAAAAGCATTATAATAATTTTTTACATTCTCATTTGTTTATATGGTTTACTGAACCAAAAACGCAAAAAATCTCAATTTGTAATCTAAAATTTACAAAAAGTGAGATTTTTGTTCAAAAAATTAAAAATTCTGATTGAAAAATTTGAAAATTGCCGTTCATTCGATGAATCTTGAGAAAATGTGTTTTGAATGAGCGAACGCGCCGCGAGACTTATTTTGCCATCGCCTTCTTCATCTTCGCTTCGATCATCTCGTCAACCATCTTCCGGACAGAGAGCGGATTCTCCCGGACGCTCCGGACAATCTGCTCGGTCTCGCTGAGCGCTTCCTCAGTCAGCTCAGAACCGCACTCCGGACAGTACGCCGCGGTGGGCGGGACTTCCTTGCACAGGCAATGCGGACAGACACCCGGGACAAAAATCGGTTTCTGCACTTCCATGTCCTTGATACCGGACAACCCCATCACGGCCTGCTCCACATCGACCGATGAAAGGTTCACGTACCGCTCGACCATTTCTGACCGCTTACCCCAGCCGATCTTGCACAAGATGGATTCGTTCATATTCTGCTTCGCGTATTGCGTCAGCTTCGAATGCCGCAACAGATGGAAATGGAGTTTATCGGCCAGCGCCTTGTCGCCCTGCAGGGTGAGCTTTCGGCTGAACTTTTTCATAAGATACTGGAATCCGCTGTAGAGATACGGCTCGCCTTTCTGGGTAAGGAAAACATAGTTGTCGCCCTCTGGGGGGATGCCGAAAATTGCCGGGTAATCCATCTTCCAGGTCTTGAGATAGGTCCACGCGGTCGGGCAGGGAATGTAGCGGGGGAATCCGGTCTTTTTGTCGGTCGTGATCGAGATACCGTGTTTGAGTTTCTGGATCTGTCGCCATTTCAGATATCCGGCTTCTTCGATTCGCAGGGCCGCATCAAAGACGCAGGCAATCAGGGCCCGCTCTTTGGAATTCTCACAGACTCCGATCAGCTTCTGGATATCTTCCTCAGTAAGCATATCGTCCGGAGTCTTGGTCATCATCGGGGCTTTGGGGACCTTGATATCCTTGATCTCTTCAAGCGGAATGTTGACAATCTTTTTTCGGGTCAGCCATTCTGAAAAGACCTTGAGAGAAAGGATGTAGTCGTGAATGGTATTTTCGGAAAGATTCTTGCCATCAATTCGTTTTCCGGTTTTGATTTTGGAAATTGCTTCCATGAATGTACCGGTCGTCATCTCGTTATAGGGACCGGGCAGAAAATCCCGGATCCGGATTAGATGATTTGTGTAAAGAGCGACCCGGCCATTGGATATATTCTTCTTGGCCTTGCGTTCGTACAGGAAGTCTTTGATAAGAGAGACGTCGGTAGCGGTCAGCCGTCCTCCCTGGAGGACCTGGTCAAGACGATTTCCGAGATATTCAGGACCGTCCCGGTAGTGAAAAACGTGATCCTGCATATAATGAATAAAGACCCTGCGATTGATAAGTGTAGTGGTCAGAGTCTGCTAATACTCTACGGGGGTTCTCTCTCGACCAGACCACGAATCTGACCATTTTTGCATACCCTGTGGTCGTGTCCCTGTTATATCAATCTTTGATCTCAAAAAAGCATTGATGGTTTTAATATCACAATCTCAAAAGAGTATCAAAATCCGGGCCAAACTGCATGTGTTTGTATGAAATGCGCTTGTCCCCGGAATTATAAAAGAAGGAAATGAGACTAGGTCATTTCAATGTCTCTGGTGTTTTTCATTTCCATTTGTACAGAACTGTTTGTTCGTCAAACCAGTATTCTTCCCGATAGAACACGATGAGCAGATACAACTGCTGGATGATTTGATGTTTCCAAAGATGGAGCTCTGTCCACAGTACAGACTTTCTCCTGCAGATTTTGCAGAGGGAGTATACGATTTACAAGTAGTGCATAGACATGTATCGACCATATTTACCTTCACCTGCCAGTTCCCAAGGACGTGATCGTCAGTTGGACTCTGGCCTTGTGACAATCATATCTTCGGGGGTTGCTTTAGGACACCCCGAAAGGATTATTCCAGAAACAACAGATTAAATATTTTGTTATAAATATTTAAATATATTTTATTGTTTTTCTGATGTGTCCGGATTGATTATTGCAAGAGATTACATTAGACAAATAGGGCACGATGAAACATAAATATAATATTAAAACAATAATTAAAATGGTGGGTTTTTCTCGAGGGATTGGTAAATTCTTAAAAATATTATAAATATACAACTGCTAATTAAGATTAGTTGTAAAACATTATTGATACTTTTGACGTTTTTTTAATTCTGCAAAAAAGGAAACATTTGAAGGTCCTGATCCGGATCTGGGAGGTAATTTTTGGAAAATCCAGATCTATGAAAAATATTTTCCGACGTGAAGTTTCACCAGTTTCCAAATTATCCAATTTGAAACAGAATGTGTGAAAGACCATCATACCGGGCCGGCTCAAGGTAGGGATTCGCATATTGTAACGAGAGTCCGCCATGAGATACAAATCAGAAAAAAGGGATACGATGGGGAATGATGGGAACTCGTATTACGGTGTACTACGACGACACTCTGTTCTGATTCTCCCAGATTACTTTTTTAGAAACTTTCGGAAATTCTGAATTGTTGTGAAAGGATATTCTCATGCCGCAGATTCGCTTTGAATACGAGATGGATTTTATAAAACGCATTACCGTATTTTTTAAGGAGTGGAGGTGGTCGCAATGATCAAATTCTACATCAAAACAGGAAAAATAAAACAGAAAAAGTTGAAAGATAAAAACTTAATTTAGTATATAGCATTATATGGTTTATAACTATCCAAGTAAAATTTCAAAAAACTTTGAATAACGATAAATTATAGTTATTTTCAAAAAAGGGGGCCGGATTTTACGAGTAATAAGGATTATGAGGCTATCACCAAAAATTTATGATATAATCTGCACACTGAAACAACCGAAGAATCCCAAAACGATACGTCATCACCTTATGAAAGATTGAAAAACTGATCCTCACACGGGGATATGGTCCTTCATAGACTATCATTGTCACCAGAGAGAGGGAAGAACTGCTGGTAAACCTGACGACGTTCGTCAATATCTGTATGCAGGTAAATCTCCGTTGTCTTTATTGAGGTGTGACCAAGGTTTTCCTGCACGACACGGAGATTCTTCGATCTCCGATACAGTTCACTCGCATAACTGTGACGGATCTTGTGCGGTGTGATACCCGGAGGGGCATAGTTCCTGAAGATATGCTGAATGGCCCTTGGGGAAATATGCTTGCCCTGCTGACCGATAAACAGGGGACCCACAATCTGGTTACCAATAAAAGCCCGTATATCGGAAAGGGTTTCATCGTCAATGAACACAATCCGGATCTTGTCTCCTTTCCCGTGTATACGGATGGTATGCTCCTCAAAATCGATGTCCTCGATATTCATGTTGCAGAGCTCCGACACACGGACACCTGTTGAGTAGATCGTCCTGACAATCAATTTGTCCCGTGGATCTTCAATGGAATCGATCAAACGGAGGACCTGGCTGTGCTTAAGGAATTTTACTTCCTGTTGCTTGATGCGCGGGCGTTCAATACCCCCCAGGGGGTTTGCTACAACTGCACCCTGCATACAGAGAAAACGATAGAAAGAGCTGAGTGTCGAAATGATCCGGTGAAATGTCTTGGGTTTATACGTACGCATTGTTGAGACAAACGAGAGAAAATCCGTAATCATCGCAGGCGGAATATCCACGCTCGTATCAAGCCGGGCATTCTCAAAATCCTTCCAGAAGAAGACCAGTTTCGTTGCCTCAGTGTGACGACGCAGCCAGATATAATATCCAAAATGTTTGATCACCTGTTCGTAACTGTCAAGTGTCCGGGGGGAGTAGTTACGCATCCGCAGGTAATTCCGGTAGCTTTTGAGCCAGTCCGAAAAATACCCGCTTTCCATGGCCTAATCTTTTTTATCTCCAATAAATAAAGGTTTGCGCAGAATGCTCATTCTGCGCAATCCGGGAATTTCCAAAAAAATGGCAGATTTCAGGAATTTAGAACTTACCGTTCTGCACGAACGCGACACCCGCATATTGTACCGGAGCAGGCAAAACAGGGGGTGTTTTCACATTCGTCATAGTTTTTCCCATTCTGCATAACAAACGCCTTTCAAACGCGGCTATTGCATTTTTCCGTCGAACATAGTATATCAAAATGGTCCATTTCACACATATAGATGGAAAGTGCCGGAGAATTTGCCTCCCACCAGACACAAGAAACGAAATATTATAATGATTCCAAAAGTCCAGAGGGGCATACCCGGGTGTCCGACAAATCCGGATTTTCCAGAATTTCCAGATTGCCACCGTCAGTCCATGTCATTGTTTTCCCAAATTTTTCCAGATAATGACATGCCGGGGATATGACATGGGATCAGATTATCTGAAAAGATCAGGCAGCATCCTTCTCATCCCGCTGTGAGTTATGCCGGTACAACGTCGTATAGGGGATATCCAGAATCCGGGAGATCGCAGCAAGGGATATTTCCTTTTCCTGTAATTCTGCGACGCGCTTCCATGGAATACTCCGTTTCGGCCTGCCCAGCGTGACCCCTTCGGCCTTCGCCCGGGCAAGACCAAGTTTAGTACGCTCAATAAGGTTCTCCCGTTCCCGATCAGCAACCCAAGAAAAGATCGAGAGCATAAGGTCACGGAGTTTTTTATCATCAATCCTGCTCCAAGATTCAGCAGGGGATAACGACCAGACACGGATGCCCGACTCTTCAAGCGTGCGAACCATATTGAGGGTATCGAGAAATGACCGTCCCAATCGTGAAATTTCAAATACATACAACGTGATGGGCTCCCCAACATGGTCTCTGATGAACTGCATCATCCGGGCAAACCCTTCACGCTCCTGCATTGTAGAGATTCCCGATATGTGATCCACATAGATCGATTCTCTGGTCAGACCCTCATCGAGAAGTACCTTGATTTGATTCTCGACATTCTGATCCTCACGGGAAACCCGGACATAACCAATTTTTATCATAAGTCTTGCCTTTTAGTAAAATA
>CAYVTY010000065.1:0-5370 GCA_964454995.1 uncultured Methanoregula sp. | reverse complement strand
CTCCTCCCACGCAGCCAGAAGTATCGCATCTTCGAGAATTTCACCCCGACGCCGGCTTCCTCTTTGGGGTTTCACATCTGTGTCCAAGTGACGTGATCGTGCAGGCTGTCTCTTCCCTGGTCCATTCATAGTGGTTTTCTGTCTCCCTAGAGAACTATTGCAGTTTTTGTAAATTTATTATATCCTGTTTTCCGGGAATGTAAATATACTTAAGGAACCAAATGTTTCTTATAATAAGAAACTAAACGTCTCTTATTGCCAAGAAGGAAAACACTGATGACGACGGATATACGAAAAAACGAAAACCGAGGGAAAGATGGCACAGGGGATAGCTGATAAAGTGACGGATAATTTCACAATCATCCGTATCGATCACCTTTCCAAGGTTTTTGCCAGCAAGACAAAGACCGTAACTGCCGTAAATGACGTCTCTTTCGAGGTTATGAAAGGTGAGATCTTCGGGCTCCTTGGGTCAAACGGTGCAGGAAAGAGTACACTAATCAGAATACTTACTACCCTCCTCTCCCCTACATCGGGCCAGGCATTTGTCAACAACTACGACATCACAACGGATCAAGAGAAGATCCGGTCGATCATCGGTGTCTGCCCTCAGAACTATACGAGCGATGTCGAGCTGACTGCATACGACAACCTTGAGTTCTACGGCAAACTTCAGAACGTTCCCGACAGCATCCTCCCGGACCGGATCATGGAACTCTTGAAAATGGCCGGCCTTGAAGACCGCGCCTACATGCCGGTGGGCACATTCTCGGGTGGCATGAAGCGCAAGCTTGAGATCGTCCGGGCATTCATCCACCGGCCGCTCATCCTTTTCCTGGACGAACCCACGATCGGTCTCGATCCTGAGGCAAGGAGGGAAGTCTGGCAGCAGATCATGATGCTCAACAAAGAGCACACAACGATCATTCTCACCACGCATTACATGGACGAAGCGGAAAAACTCTGCGGCAGGATCGCTTTTGTAGACCGGGGTAAACTGCTCGCTCTTGACAGCATGGAAAATCTTCGGCAACTGATACCGGCCGGCGACCTCATCGAGATCGGAGTAGCGCACATGGATCCGCTCGCGGAAGAAGCAATCCGAAAGATAGACCTTGTTAACGCTGTGTCCGTCGTAGAACACACGGTAACCATATCAGCAACAAACGGAAGCCGGGTGATCACCTCCATCATTGTTGTATTCGAGCAGTACGCCCTTCCTATCATCTCGATTTCAATCCGATCCCCTTCGCTCGAAGACATATTTATCTATCTGACCGGTAAGGGGATTGACAGCGGCAATGGAACCTGTAACGAGGCAGACCGGAGGAAATTACCATGATGCCTGTGGTTCTGAAGAGTGCCATTGCTATATTCAAACGGGACATCAAGAAGTTCCTGAGCAATCCGTTCATCATCCTGATGGCACTCCTTTCGCCCATCATGTTCCTGGTGATCTTCGGGAACGCGATGGGAGGTACCCTCACCCACATCCCGGTCGGGGTTGTTCAGGAAGTCCCTCCTTACAATGACACACCGCTTTTCACAAGCGCCGCATACCAGCTCAACCATATCGACCAGACAGATTATAACAATAAACTGCTGGATGTTACCATTTATCCCGACGAGGCCACAGCCAAACGGGACCTGGCTAACGGGAAATTGTCGGCCGTAATCGTGTTTCCCTCATCGGTTTCAAACGACAACGCGGTACGAGTCTACGTCGATAGTTCCGATTCCGTGACACCGTCGCTTGTTGAAGGGGCGATCACCCAGGTCCTGCAGAGCCTTGGGGCAAAAAACCCGATTATTGTCGATAAGATCTACGGGGATATCACGTATCTCCAGTTCTTTGGCGTGGGCATAATTATGATGGCGATTTTTACATCGACCTCGTTTGGTGGTGGGATTGCGCTCATTAAGGACCGGGAGAACGGTATCCACGAGGGATACCTGGTCACGCCGATCAAGCGCTCCAGCATCGTTATGGGGATTATCGCAAGCGGTACTGTGCGGGCGTTTATCGCGGGATTTACTATTTTTTGGGTAGATCTGCTGATCACCGGCATTATCCTTCAGAGCTTCCAGGATTTCCTGCTGGTCGTGCTCGTGATCCTTATTGCCTGTGTGGGGGTGACGAGTCTCGTGGTCTCCTTTGCATCCCGGTTTGCCTCCCAGCAGGAGTATCAGGCAATCATCGGATTCCTTAACCTGATTCTTTTCTTTACCTCGGGCGCCTTTTACCCGGTAATAGGCATGCCGGGCTGGCTGCGCTGGATTACGGTTATTAATCCGGAATATTACGGGGTCCATGCACTGCGGAGCATTATGCTCAAAAATCAGGGATTCAACGTGATTGGGATAGATCTCATCGCCCTTTTGATCTTTTCAACGGCAATGATCATTCTCGGCATTGTCACCTACAGGCGCACTTTGGAGTGATCGTATGAACTCTACCAAAAATGAGGAAACACAGCATCAAAGAAAATTGAGGCACAGCATGATCAAAACAATCGAAAGAAAAATCCAGGAAAAAACATCCGTATTGAGCAGTGATGAACCGGGGGTCCGGGCAGCGGGCACCACGAGAGGGCACCTGTATGTGTGCCTTGCAGCCATGGTCGTAGTCCTGCTCGCTGTTTCCCCGGTGATGGCCGGAACAAAATTCATGACCGGCAGCCCTGACCTGAGCGCGTCTATCGCAGGGACCAACGAGTTTTCCCCGGGAGACGATGTCAACCTCCAGGTTGTCATCTACAACACGGGACTCAACCAGTATAAGATCATCCAGTCCGGCATCATCGATCCAAGCGATCTCTCCAGCACGGCAAAACAGCTGACCGTTGCCCTGGGGGCGTCCGATACACCGATCGTCATCAAAGCCGACCCCCAGGTAGTCGGTGATCTCCTGGCGAGCACCACCGCCACCACGACCTTCCATATCAAGGTCAACCAGGATGCCCCGGCGGGGACCTACCAGGTCCCGGTCATCCTGAACTACACATACCTGTACCAGGCAGAGCAGGAAGGCACCGACACCCTGAATTACCAGTACAAGACGGTAAACGAGAGTATCACCCTCCCGGTTAAAATAAAATCCGAAGTGCAGATCGCGGTTCCCGGCGTTGACGCTGAGAACCTGAACGCGGGAAACGAGGGCTATGTCAATTTAACGATTAAGAATATCGGGTATGAAGAGGGCCGGAATGCGGCAGTCCGGATCCAGCAGAATGACCAGAGCCCGGTCACGCCCTCGGAAGGCAGCGTCTATATCGGGGATTTCCCGGTCAGCGCGGTGGTTACCTGCCAGTTCAGGGTGATGGTCTCAAGCGATGCACAGCAGAAGACCTATCCGCTCGATGTGCTGGTGAACTATAAGAATTCCGAAGGGGATTATGTGAATTCCACCATCGAGACGGTCGGGGTTCCCGTCGGCGAAAAAGTGGACTTTAACGTGACGCCGATTAGCACGTCCATTGCGCCGGGTGCGAAATCCGTGATCACGGTCCAGTACCAGAACACCGGCGGCACAACGGCCTACAATGCGCAGGCACGGATCAGCGCGGTCGACCCGTTCACGAGCAACGACGATACGGCCTTCCTGGGTACGATGGCGCCCGGGGATGTCCGTGATGCGGCGTTCGATGTCTCGGTCGATGCAGGCGCGACGGTGAAAGAATACGGGCTTGATTCCGAGGTTATCTACCGCGACTCGCTGAATAACCAGTTTACCTCCGACCCCATGAAGGTCAACGTTCAGGTCGTTCCGGCGAAAAAGATTACCGACCTGTTCAGCCTGCCGGTGATTATCACCATTATCCTCGTGGTTCTTGCCGCTGCCGGTTATCTGGTTTACACGAAACGGTTCAAACCACAGTAAGATTGCAGAGGCACATTCCATGAAATTCTACAACGCAGTTGCCCTCCTGATCCTCGCAGCAGTCGTCTGCTGCACGCCTGCACTGGGCGCGGACAAATATCTGGGGGGAACCCCGGAAATAACGGCCTATCTCACCGGTGTAAACGAGTTCTCCCCGGGACAGGACACCACGATAACGGTGGTCATCCAGAACAGCGGAACAAATGCGGCGGTATTTATCGATCAGAGCACATTGACCCGGGACGATCTCCCCACCACGGCAAAACTCGTCACGGTGGGGCTCTCGTCCGGGGGCGCTCCGATCAACATCACGACCGACCCGCAGAACCTTGGCGATCTCCAGAGTCCGGGGATCACCACCGCGAGTTTTACCGCGAAGATCACCTCGGACGCGACGCTCGGCGAATACACCCTTCCCCTGACCGTCCAGTACAAGTACCTCGCGAACAGCCTTGCCAACCAGCCGACAAGTCAGATTATCCTGGACCAGTACACCCCGGTGACCGTGACGATCCCGCTCACGGTCAAGATAAAACCGGTCGTCCAGATTGACGTGCTCAACGCCGAGGCGCCGGATCTTGTCGTGGGGATGGAAGGGTATGTCAACCTGACGATCAAGAACATCGGCTACGAAGATGGGAAACAGGCAACGGTCACGATCAAAAGACACGGTGACAGCGCCGTGATCCCGACCGATGATAATGTCTATATCGGGGATTTCCCGAGGGACGGAGTCGTCACCTGCCTGTACAAGGTCGCCATCTCCAGCGATGCGCAGCAGCAGTCCTATCCCATCGATGTGGACGTGACCTATACGAACGCTGAAGGTGATACCGTTACCTCGGCTATCGATACTATTGGCGTGCCGGTGGAGAACAAACTCAGTTTTGTTGTTGTCTCACCCCCGGCGGTCGTTACGCAGGGAACATCCAGCGTGATCACCGTGGTATACCAGAATTCAGGGTCGGTCACGGCACACCAGGCGCAGGCCCGGCTCTCGGCGGTTGACCCGCTGTCAAGCTCGGATACCAATGCGTATCTTGGGGATATCCCGCCCGGCGGGAACGTGACCGCCCGGTACGCGATAACCGCTGCAAGCGGGGCTGCGCCCGGAACCTATGCCCTCGATACCGAGGTCAGGTACCGCGACACTCTCGATAACAGCCAGATCTCCGATACCTTCAAGGCACCGGTCACCGTTGTTACGCAGCCGGCATCAGAGGGACGGCTGGAGCTCCCCGCTGCCCTTACCCTCATCGTGCTCGTCCTGATCGGCGCAGGGTACTACGTGCTTGTGATGCGAAAGAAACGATGATGAGGAAAAATAATGGCACTTATGTTCACTGTAACAAAAATCTCTGATGGGATGGCTTCGGCAGGCCGGCAGCTGGCAATACTCACGGTTCTCCTTGTGTGTCTGGTAACACCGGCGCTTGCCGGGACAAACTACCTTGACGGCACCCCGAACCTGACCGCGTATATAGCCGGGA
>CAYVTY010000064.1:0-5386 GCA_964454995.1 uncultured Methanoregula sp. | reverse complement strand
TCCTGATCAATACGCTCATCAGGAGCGAGGCGCCGGAGAGTGTCGGGGCCCGGCAGAAGACCTTCTCGGTCGTCTTCTCTGACAAAAAGTTCGACGAAAGCCGGTACATCGACGAGGTCGTGACCGCAACCGGTGTCGACGCGGACCGGACGGAACCTGCACCGAACCAGCTCTGGGAGGATATCGATCGGCTCGTGTACCTGCAGGACGAGCCCTTCGGTTCGCTCTCCATCTATGCCCAGTACTGCGTCATGCGGCTCGCCGCACAGAAGGTCAAAGTGGTGCTGGACGGGCAGGGGGCGGACGAACTCCTCGCCGGGTACCTGGGCTACCAGGGCAGTTACATCAGGGGGCTCCTCCGCACGTATCACTGGGGAACCGCACTCCGCGAGATTGCAGGGAGTGCGAGAGAACACCGGGATTTCTTCCAGTCCGCACGGCAGCAGCTGCATATCCGCAAAACGAGACGGGGTCTCCTGAAGTGCACTCCGGAAACAATCGACCGGTACCAGGGCACCCTCGACGAGGTCCTGCACCGGGAACTCCTCTCCACCAACCTTCCAGCCCTCCTCCATTATGAGGACCGGAACTCGATGGGATTTTCACTGGAGTCCCGGGTGCCGTATCTTGATGTGCGGCTCGCCGGGTACATTGCATCGCTCCCCCTCTCGCAGAAGATCCGGGCCGGCGTGACAAAAGTCGCCCTGCGCACGGCGATCCGGGACAAGGTGCCCGAGTCCGTGCGGTGCCGCCGGGACAAGATGGGTTTTGTCACACCGGAAGAGTGCTGGATGAAAAACGAGCTCCGGCCGTTTATGCTGGAAATTTTTTCATCGAAAAGGTTCAGGTCCCGGCCGTACTGGGATGCCGATGCGGTCGCACAGGATTACCTTGCATTTCTGAACGGCAGATCGACGTATTCCCCCGAGATCTGGCGGATTGCATGCGCCGAGCTGTGGATGAGGAAATTTATCGACGCTCCGTGTGAGACTGCCTCGGTTTCGTGACCTATGCCTGCGGGATCGACTTTTATAAGGGATAACTCCGGACACAATACTGTACGAATACGGTGTCGGTATCGCAAAAAGAACCGCACCCGGTGCAGATACCAGGCGAATACATGAAGACAATTATCCTTGCCGGCGGCGTGGGAACCAGGCTCTGGCCCCTCTCGCGCGAATATTTTCCCAAGCAGTTCATCCCGATGGATGGAAATTCCCTGTTCCAGAAGACTTGCGAACGGGCGGCAAAACTCTCGCGGGAAGACGAGATATGGGTGGTGACAAACGAGATCCACCTGTATCTTGTCAAAAACCAGATGGATGATCTGGGCTACGCGATCCCGGACAACCACGTTCTCGCAGAGCCGGAAGGAAAGAATACACTGCCAGCTATCGCGTGGGCGATGCAGCGGATCAAAAAAGAGGACGAGAACGCAACTGCGGTCGTGTTCCCCAGCGATCACCTGCTCGGCGACGTCGCGATCGATCAGATCAAGGCTGCCGAGCCCCTCGCCCGGGAGTATCTTGTCACGTTCGGTGTAAAACCTACATCCCCCCACACCGGCTACGGGTACATCAGACCGGGAAAGGCGCTTGCCCGGGGTTTTTTTGTCGACCAGTTCAAAGAGAAACCTGACGAGAAAACCGCCACGATCTATGTGAAGAAAGGATACCTCTGGAACAGCGGGATCTTCCTCCTTTCTGTCAAAACCTTCTTCGAGGAACTTAAAAAGTACCAGCCGCGCCTCTCTGCTGCCTTTGGCAGTACCAGCGTGCCCGAGTACACGAAACTGGATTCGATCTCGATCGATTACGGCCTGCTGGAACCGTCAAAGAAGGTAGCCGTAGTGCCACTCGATGCAGACTGGAATGACCTCGGGACGTTCAAGGCGCTTTACGAGGTTCACCCGCACGATGCAAAAGGAAATGTCGGTACCGCCGAATACCTGTCGGCAAGGGACAATTACGTACATGCCCCGGGCAAACATGTGGGCATGATCGGCGTGAACAACCTCGTGGTGGTCGATACGGCCGATGCACTCCTCATCTGCGACAACCGGCACACGGAGCAGGTCAAGGATCTCGTACACCGGTACAATGAGCGGGACGACCCGGTCACTCAGTTCCACCGGCAGGTTCACCGGCCCTGGGGATCGTATACGGTGCTTGAGGATGCGAAAGGGTACAAGATCAAGCGCATGACGGTAAAACCCGGCCAGAAACTCTCCCTCCAACTCCACCACCACCGGAGCGAGCATTGGGTTGTCGTGAGCGGCACGGCAGAGATCGAACTCAACGGTGAGACGACGCTGCTTCGGCAGGGGGAGAGCACGTTTGTGCGGAGCGGGATCCGGCACCGGCTCAGGAACCCCGGCGTCATCCCTCTCGAAGTCATCGAGGTCCAGCTCGGGGAATATCTCGAAGAGGATGATATCGTCAGGTACCAAGACGATTACGGACGAAAGTAAGGATCACTTCCCCGGTACCGCAGGCCGGAACCGGTCCCCGCGCCCATTTCCGGCAACCAGACATTTTTTTCCAAAGCCGATCAGATCGCTCCTCCCCGCCATGCGAAGCCCTTCGAGCACGAGGTTCCGGTTCCCCGGTTCCCGGTACTGCATCATCGCCCGCTGGATCTTTTTCTCCTGATCTTTTGGCACATACACCGGTTCGAGGGTAAACGGATTGAGACCGGTGTAGTACATGCACGTGGAGACGCTCATGGGTGTCGGCGTGAAGTCCTGTACCTGCTCGGTGTAGAGCTGATGGTCACGGATGTATTCCGCGAGCTCGACCATGTCCGCGATTGTGCAGCCCGGATGGCCGGACATGAAGTAAGGGACAAGGTACTGGCGTTTTGGTTTTCCTTTCTGGAGTGCTTCGAACCGGTCGCGGAACCGGTCGAAGACTGCACCGTCAGGCTTGTTCATCGCAGTGGTGACCTTTGGGCTGATATGCTCCGGGGCGACCTTGAGATGGCCGGAGACGTGCCGGTCGCAGAGATCCTCCAAGTACCGGGAACCTGGATCATCGGCGAGGACAAGATCGTACCGGATGCCTGAGCCGACGAACACTTTTTTCACGCCCGGCACCTCGCTGACCTTTTCCAGAAGTTCGGTGAGCTGCCGGTGACTCGTCTTGAGGGGCTTGCACGCCGGTGAGCAGGACTTGTCCGGGCAGGCGCCCGCCTTCTCCCAGCGTCTGCATTCCATCGCGTACATGTTTGCCGTCGGGCCGCCCACATCCTGAACAATGCCTTTGAACTCCGGCATCGCGGCCATCCGGTTCACCTCGCGGACAACGGATTCAATGCTCCGGTTCTGGATGATCCGCCCTTGGTGGTGGGTGAGGGCGCAGAACGAGCAGCCCCCGAAACACCCCCGGTGGCTCACGACCGAGAACTGCACCGGTTCAAGCGCCGGAACCGGCTTCTGGTACGAAGGGTGAGCCCGGCGGGAGAAGGGTAGTTCGTAGATGTGGTCGAGCTCGGCCGTAGAGAGAGGCTGGGCCGGGGGGTTCTGGACGATCACCGTCTTTGGGTGTGGCTGGACAACCGGTTTTCCCCGGACCGGGTCCTGTTCGCAGTAGTGGAGGGCAAACGCCCGGGCGTACGCGGCCTTGTCCGAACTAACGTCGGTAAAACCGGGGATCTCAACAACCCCTTCCGGCCGGGCGGTTCGCCATTCGGCAACTTCCATCGCATACGCAGTTCCCCGGATATCCCGCAGCGACCGGGCAGGTTCTCCCGCGTCCAGCCGCCGGGCAATCCCGACCATCTGCCGCTCCCCCATGCCATAGACAAGAAGAGTCGCCGGGGCATCGGCAAGGATCGACTGGCGCACCCGGTCCTGCCAGTAATCGTAGTGCGCAAACCGGCGCAGGCTCGCCTCGATGCCCCCGATAACAACCGGGACTTCGGGATATGCCCCGTGCACTCGGTTTGCGTACACGATGGTCGCCCGGTCCGGGCGCCGGGGCACCCCGCCGGGCGAGTACACATCGGAACTCCGTCGTTTCAGGTTCGGCGTGAAGTTGTTCACCATCGAGTCGACGTTGCCGGACGAGATGCCAAAAAAGAGCCGAGGTTTCCCCAGAGCCGTAACGTCCCGGTCGGTCTTCCAGTCAGGCTGGGCAATAATGCCAACGGAAAATCCCGCATCCCAGAGGACCCGTCCGATAAGCGCCGTCCCAAAGGAGGGGTGATCGACATATGCATCGCCCGAGACAAGGATAATATCGAACCGGTCAATGCCAAGGGCCGCTCCCTCATCAAGGGAGAGGGGAAGAAACGGGGGCTGGGTGCTCATAAAAACCGGGGATGTGCGAGGCTCATATCCGTGGCCGCCGGGTCAGGTCGCGGATAATTTCGGCAAGCCCCCCTTGAGTGTCCTCTTCTTTTGTTGCCTTTTCTTCCTCTTTGGGTACGGGTTCTTCTACCGGTGCGCTTGCCTTTGGAGTACCCTGGGACTGCCCGAGGTTTCTGTCATCGTTTTTGTGGAACGGCAGGGATACCTGGGTTTTCTCATCGAACTGGCGGCTGATGTCAAGACCGGTAAATTCAAGAACAATCGCTTCGGCGACGATGTAGGTGATGGCCTTTTCCCGCAGGCACCCGGTCAGCGCGTATCCGGCCCGGCCAACCGATGCATGGTAGTGGATTGCAGGACCGTCGTCCCCCGGACAGATGGTGCCAAGCCCTACCATCTCCCACCCGCCTTCAAACATGACAAAATGCGGATCCGGGGGAAGGACCGCTTCTTCAGGACCTGTCACCATCCGCCCCTGCCGGAGTGCGCCAAGAAAAAGGATGGTACCGGTTCGTACGGATTTGATGCGGACGAACTCGTGCATGACAGCTAAAAAATCCTCGCCGTCATCGATTCTGACGACAAATACCCTGCCGAGCCGACCTTCAGAATATTGCATATGAACGCCTTTGTTTATCCGGGTATTCATAGGATTGACGCGGATTTATATCTCTTTTCCCCTTAAAATACGAAAATTTGCGGTTATTGACCACGTATGTGTACGTGCAGCGGGTGACGGCCGCGCAAGCTTCTTTTCCCCGGCGCTGCCACCACTGAATCCTTAAAAAAATACAGTAGGTTACTCTTATGTTCAGGTGAATAAAGGGCGAATGCCGGAGCAGGGAATTTTTCGCTGTTAAAAAGGGGAGTTTCCCAACAATCTGCCCGGATTCACCTGTAACAAATCCTTTTTCAGAACTCAATTTTTAGAGGGGTCTTGATCTCTTCTTCGAACTGGAGGTATTCAAGTTTTGACAGATGAATCATGTGCCCGATAAACGTTGACGGGATCGTGTCCATCATCGTGTTGAACTCCTGCGAAATGTTGTTGTAGGTATACCGCTGGCGGGCAATCTC
>CAYVTY010000063.1:0-5470 GCA_964454995.1 uncultured Methanoregula sp. | reverse complement strand
TCGATGATCTCGCTGTGCCGGTAGACCCCGCCCCTGTACGTGATCGGGACAAGGATCATGGCGTCTCCCCCATGAATGCGAATTTTTCTTTTATAAGCGCCATGCCAGCGTCTGTTAAGGTATCCTCGCTTGCCACAAACGAGAACTTCTCGGCGCCGTAGTTCTCGCTCCTGACCCGGAACCCCTCGGGACAGGTGCACTTAAGGGCGTAGATGAGATCCTTGTACAGCGCCTGGCTCGGGTCGGCGATCGCGATCTCTTCTATCTCACGGGCCCCGGCCGTGACGCCGTACAGGATAACCGTGAACCGGTCCGGCTGTTCTACGTGATCTTTCCCGAACCGGTCCCAGAAGATCTTGAGCATCGGTGCAAGCCAGGTCTCGTCAGAGATCGCCAGTGTCATCTTCCCCTCCTGAGGGTTGACATTTGCGATATCCCCGACACGAACGAGAGTGGTAACTTTTTTTAAGACCCCGACGGCGACAAAGATGGGCACTTTCGGGTCGATGTAGATATGCATTTTGTGGATGACCCGCAGGAGGTTGTGGTCGAGAAGCACGTCGTTTGCGATCTGCCGGTAGTACTCCCCACCCAGCTTCTCCGTGCACTCCACTTCAAAGTACTCAATGGCCTGCATCTGTCCCGTCCTTTACAAACCCTGATGCCAGCAGTGCCGAACCGACCGCACCAATGTACTGCGAGTGTGGCGGAACGACGACGTTTATCTTGAGGAGTTCGCCCATCGCGTGCACCAGCCCCTCGATGAGCGAGGTGCCGCCGACCATGATCACGGGCTCCTTGATATCTACTTCTTGGAGCTGCTGTTCGAAGACCTGTTCGGCAACGCTATGGCAGGCCGCCGCCGCCACATCTTCCCGGGTGCTGCCGGCGGCAAGGGCGTTCACGAGACTCTGGGTGCCAAACACGATACAGTAACTGTTCATGGGCACCCGGTTGCCCATACCTTTCATCGCAAGCGGCCCGAGTTCCGTGATATCGACGCCGAGACGCTTCGCGGTCATTTCGAGGAACCGGCCGCTTGCACCGGCACAGATGCCGCCCATTGTGAAGGTGCCCGGGATACCGTCCATGACCGTGATCGCCTTGTTATCCATGCCGCCGATATCGATCACGGTCGCCGGCCCGTGCTGCTTGCCGGCAAGGTAAACCGCGCCTTTGGAGTTCACGGTCAGCTCTTCTTGGATCAGATCGGCGGTGAAGTCTTTCCCGACAAGGAAACGACCGTAGCCGGTGGTGCCGATTGCCTGGACGTCTTCGAGTTTCATTCCCGCCTCGGCAAGCGCATGATCGACAACGTCGTGGGCGCACTTGAGTACCTCGGTTGTCGGCTGCCATCCTTTCCCGATGATCTTGTTGTCCTTCATCAGGATGGCCTTCGTAGTCGAAGAGCCGGAGTCAATCCCGAGCGTGATTCCCTCTTGGACCTCCCGGGCCAGAAGCGCCCTTCTCCGGGCAATGGTCGTGAGTGCCTCCATCCGGGTGAGGAGCGTTCCTGATGTCGTGCGTTCGGTAAACGAGTAACTGACGACCGGGAGTTTCGAGTGCTCGAGGATATAGCGCCTGAGTTCGTTTCTCACGATGGCGGCTTCAGCACACCGGAAACAGGTTGCGATAAAGACTGCGTCGGCTTCCACCCGGCCTTCGACAAGCGCCATCGCCCGTGCGATAGCGAGCTTTAAGTCAGGACTCCTGACTTCAAGGCCGAACTTGTCAAAGTCCCGCACGATATCCTTGAGTGCAACGTCAGGGTAGAAGATCTCACCATTGACGGATTTTGCCGCCATGTCAATTTCATGCTGGACTCCTGAGTATTCCGCGCCGCAGGAGAGCTGGGCGATGCGTACCGGGGCTGTCATTTCTTTCCTCCGAGATCGACAAGGAACCGTTTGATTGCCGCGACAAACTGCGTACCCTCTTCCTCGTTTCTGGGGTATTCCAGTTCGAGTTTTGGCATATCTTTTTGCCTGATTAAAAATTTCAGAAGTTCGTTTGTCCGGGCACAGCCCATGCAGCCGAACGCGAGATCGGCGTTGTTGATGATGATTGCGGCATCGCATTCCTCAACCATCGGGCCGTAGAGCGACATGCGCCCCCTCACGCCGCTCGGGACTTCCACGGCCGCCCAGTGGAGCCCTTTTTTTGGTTCTTCCGGTGTTATCTGGAGCGGTGCGGATTCAAGGCCCGGGGTCTGGACGCGTTCGCGGATCGCAATCGCAGAGCCGAGCGGGGTGTGCCCGAACCGGGTCACCATGTCTGAAAGGATCAGGCTCGTTGCGGGGTAGATAAATATTTTTGCCATGGTCAGGGCTCCTGTGCATCGATCATTTTCTTTAGGGTATAGACATCCAGACGGCGTGCGGAGAGTGTCTGGACCGGTGCCGGGACGGTCGCGGCGTCGCGCTTGTCCAGTTCTTCAAGGGCGTGGGAGATGTAGGGGAGAATTCCCATCTCGAACTCGATCCCATGGAAGCCGGGCCGTGCCCCGCCAAGTGACGCCCGACACCTCCGTGCATCGCCGGGCGGGAAACCCCGGTCCTTGACAAAGATATGCGCCGGGTCCATCTTCCTGACTTCGGTGATCACCCGGTCGACATCCGCCTCTTTTCCCATGATGACCAGGCCAAAACAGTTCTCCTTGATCATCACGCCCGTTGCCACCTCGTACGCCCGGATCGCGACATCTGACGGGGTCACGTTGTACGATTCCACCACCACGTACCGGGTCACGGTCCCGACATTTGCCGGGTTGTAGTTAGTCATTGTTTCACCTCGCGGATATACACCGTCTGCCGCTCCTTTACACTTTTGAGTTTGCCTGTATTGATCACGCGCCCGATAATGTTGGTGCCTTCAAACGGCTCCGATGTCGGGCCGAACTCCCGGTTCGCCGATAACCGCACCCCCACAAGCCCGGTGCCTTTGCGCGAATCGTTGGTGATGGCAAGGCTTGCGGCAGGGACTTCGTCCGTCGGGCAGTTCTCGGGATAGATCTTGACGGTGGTCGGGATCTTCGGTTTGAAAAGATATACATCGTCAAAGACAAAGAACGCCGGCATCATCCCGGCGTCGTGCTCTGCGAGCCCGGTGATCTTGCGGAACACGATGCAGCTCTCCGGGGCATGTGCATCGTCAAGCTCGATATCAACCACCTGGGCGAACGGCGCTGTCGTCACTGTTGCCAAACGTTCGGCAAGCACGTCCAGTGTCGTTCCCGGTTCCTGCGACACCACGATCCGGTCTGCACTGTCGTTATCGATTGCAAGGGTGATCCCCCGGTCTGCGGCCACCTTCTTTGCCTCTTCAAGCGGCAGGCCAAGGAGATCGATACGCGAAGGAACCAGCCGTGTGGAGAGGATATCGCCTTCTTTTGCGAGTTTTACGAGTTCGATCCCATGCACGACTTGCCCGACCACGCTGTGAGCGGGACTGCTCGGAACATCTGCACGATAGATATACACGCCCCCGATCGATGGCCCTCCCGTACGGACGGTCACCGTGCCCTCCCGCCGCGGGCGTTTGAACTGGGAGGGAACATCGGTACCGACCAGTTTCTGGTCGAGGATATGGGTGCTTGTCGCACGCCCGACCGCAAACCTCCCGGAATGGAGGGCGAGAAGCAGGTGCTCGACGCTTCCTGCCGCCTCGGTTGTGATCCGCTCCGGGGTATACCCCTGTGCCATCATATCGACCCGGGTCACGATCTGCATTCCCTCTTCAAGAGGGAGGGTCATTTCCGTGGTGGTAAACGACCGGCTAGTGTCTGCCCAGCTGATGACCGGCTCGGTTTTGGTCACCCGGTCACCCGTCGCCCACCGGTCGAGCACGGCTTTCCCGCTCACGACCCGGCCGATCACGCCGCCGGTCTCATCGGCGCCATGATCCGCGAGGTGGTGGCTTTTTGAAAAAATGAGGTACGACGTCTTCGGGTCGTATCCGCCGCAGCCGAGGATGACGTCGCCCCGCTCATAGAGCCGGGGTTTGCGCTCCGGCCTGACCTCAGATGGAAACGGCCCAAACGCCGCGGCGTACCGGTCTGTCCAGTGGAGAGCAAGGTTTTTCTCCACCTCCGGGTGTTCGAGTATATCCACCTCGCGGCCGGCCAGTTCGAGCGTTATCTCCCCGGCGGTCGTACTGACCGTGATGCTCCCGGTTTTTTCCTGCTCCTGTGTTGCAGGCCGGATAATGGCGACAGCGCACCCGGCAGGCTGGCCGGGGACAAGTGTGGAAAGCGGAATCCCCTCGCCGACTTCACGGATCTCCCCGTCAAGGTGAACACGGATCATGTGCCCCTCTCATCAGGCTGGAGGCTGGCTCATGACCCTGCGCTCATCTTCGGTCAGGTGCGCAAGTACGTCGGCGGTCGTTCCTATCTCGACGATCTTCCCGCCCCGCATCAGGGCAAGCCGGTCGCAGATATCGCGCACGAACTCCATATCGTGCGAGACCACGATGAACGTCTCATCCATCTCGTCCCGGGAGTGCATGATGGAATGCTTCACATCGATCTTTGTGATCGGGTCCATGGTCCCGGTAGGTTCGTCAAGGATTACGATCTTTGGCTCCCTGATCAGCACCTGTGCAAGAGCGACCCGGTGGCGCTCCCCCTCCGAGAGTTGGGCCGGCATACGGTCAAGGATCTCTTTGCTCTTCTCTTCAGAGAACCCGGCCATCTTTAACGTGACAATCGCCTTTCGCATGGCCAGTTCCTTGGGGAATTCAAGACCGATTGCATCGGTGAGGTTGTCGAGCACGGTCCGGTGCGGGTAGAGGTCGTACTCTTGGTGCAGGAGGCCGATGTACTCCTTTGCCCGGCCCCGCTGGTCGACGCCGGGCTTGGTCATGTCCACCCACTCTTCACCGATCTTAATATTGATCTCCCCGCTCGTGGGCTCGATGAGGCCGGCGATGATCTGCGAGAGCGTCGTTTTTCCTGCGCCACTCTTCCCGATGATACCGAAGATCTCCTTTGTATAGACCTCGAAACTGACGCCGTTTACCGCTTTTACGACACCCCGGTCGACAGAGATGTAGCGCTTGATAAGATCCCGTGCCTCTACGATCTTCTCGCCCGCTGCCGTGTGTTCAAAGGTCTCCGTGTCGTCGCAGCCTTTCATGAACTCGCCGATCACTTCTTTTGGTGTACCGATCTTTGCGATGGAGCCATCTACGAGCAGGAGGGCACGGCTGGCCACGTCTTCGATCACCTGCGAGAAATGAGAAGTGACGACGATACCCATATTGTTGGTCTTCGCCGCTTCCGCAAGCATCGTGTGGACAATTTTTGCAGTGCCGGGATCGAGCGTGCCGGTCGGCTCATCGGCAAAGAGTAAAAACGGCTCTTTTGCGAGCTGCCGGGCGAGCACGACCCGTTGCTTTTCGCCACCCGAGAGGTCGCGGGCGATATGCATCATCCGGTGGGAGAGCCGGACCTGGTCGATGAGGTCGGCTG
>CAYVTY010000062.1:0-5479 GCA_964454995.1 uncultured Methanoregula sp. | reverse complement strand
ACAGCAGCCCGGTGACGCCGGTTGACAGCAGCGTGTATATCGGCGACTTCCCGGCAGCCAGCACCGTGTCCTGCCAGTACAAGGTGACCGTCGCAAAGGACGCGGAGAATAAGACCTATCCCGTGGACGTCGTCGTGGTATACCAGAATAACGAAGGGGATTTTATTACGTCCCGGACCGAGACCGTGGGCGTGAACGTGGGGAACAAAGTTGATTTTGTGATCCTGTCGCCCCCGGCCGAGATGAGCCCGGGCAGTAAGAAGATCATTGAGGTGGAATACAAAAATACTGGGAATTCGACGATAAGGAGCGCTCAGGCGCGGCTCAGTGTGGTCGACCCGTTTACGAGTACTGCCGATGTTGCTTATCTGGGAGATCTCCAGCCCGGGCAGTCCGCGGTGGCCTCGTTCCAGATCAGCGTGGCAAGCGATGCGACAATCAAAGAATACGGCCTCGATTCCGAGATCCGGTACCTTGATGCCCTCGATGATACTTATATCTCAGACCCGATGAAAGTCCCCATCGATGTGAAAAACCTGACCGGCTTTGCAGGGATTGTCTCAAACCCGGTCTACCTTTCCCTTCTGGTCGCGGCGATCATCGGGATTGTCTATACGATCCTGCACTTCAGGAAAAAGCAGAAATGAGGGTGGGGCTTGCATGGTATCTGTGATCTACGTTGAGGATGATCCGGACGTAGCATCATTTGTCTGCCACATCTTGTTTCATAAGTACGGGATATCCCTTCATATTTTCTCATCCGTAAAAGACGCAGTGGAATGGCTTACATTTACCCCTGCTGATGTCATTGTTTCAGATTATAATATGCCGGAGATGAACGGGGTTGAATTTCTGAAAATCCTCAGGGCACGGGGAGACCATACGCCATTTATTCTTTTTTCTGGCGCAGAGGATATCGAAAAAATCGCCCGAGCTGCCGCAATGAACGAATCCTTGAATATCCTCTCTAAAAATCAGGATGCAGGAAAACAGATCAACCATTTGGCAAACATGATCCGGAGGGCTGTACAGTTTTCATCGAACAGGAAAGGGTGATCTTGTGCATTTTTGAAATCTTCAAAATGACTGATCCGGAACGTTAAACCCGCGTGACCAATGGAATGGGTGAGGATCTCAGATCAAGATGTATATGCATCTACCCCCTTGCCTTGCATTCTTTTTAAAATTATCTTTCAACCGTCCGTAAGTGAAACTGTTCCCGGGATTACTGCTGCCTTCTCCCGGTCTTGCGCTCTTCGTACGAAATCTGAGTGCTTCTGCCGGGGGTCAGGTCTCCTTTTTCGTCTTTGTCGTTCTGGAACCGCTCTTCAAGAGGGATCTGCGCACTCCTGCCTTCCGTAAGGGTACGATCTTCGTCGCGTGAACCCTGAAACCGTTCATCGAGTGGAATGTTCGCGCTTCTTCCCCTGGTTAGTGTCCGCTCCTCTTCCCGGGAACTTCGGAATCGCTCGTCGAGGGGGATACTGGTGCTCCTGCCGGCGGAAAGTCCCTCCCGGCCATCTGTTGCACTCTGCCAGCGCTCCTCAAAGGGGATCCCGGCGCTCCGCTCGCGTGAGCCCGGGGGACCCCGGGGGACGTCCCGCGGCGAATCCGCGTCAGCGATGAAATCAATGCCGGTATCCGCCCGTGCCGCCGGAGCCGGGCGGCGGTCGGGCTGGTTCTGGGCATTCATATCCGGGCGTCCCTGGGCACGTGCCGCCGGCATTCCCCGGGGCCCGGGGCTGTCATCGGACGTGTGCCGTGGACCGGTGTACGCAAACCGGCTCTGCCCGGGACCAGACGCAGACCCTCCCCGGATCTTTGCCACCTCTTCGTCAATGGCCGCATCGATCTCGCGCTGGCTTTTCTCGGTAAACGTCAGAAACTGGAGGAAGGCCTCGGGCTCGCGGAAGACAGACGCGTCGATACCTTCACAGACAAGCGTCCGCTCAGCCTCGCCGTACCAGCCGCCCGTGCGGATGGTTACCGCCGCGCCCCCGGGTTCAAAGACATAGACCCGTTCGATACTCCCGTCGCGCCCGAACGCGGTCTCGGCTACACCATTGCCTTCAAACGAGTACGTCTTCCCGACCGCCCCGTAATCCCCGCCTTCCCGCATCACGATCTGCCGGCCGCCGGCCTCGTAGCGGAACGTTCTCGGGGGCCGCCCGAACGAGAACGTCTCTTCGAGCATCCCGTAATTGTCAAACACGCACCGCCGGAGGATCTTTCCCGGCTGTGCGGGATCGTTCTCGGTCAGCATGTTCTCGTTTGGCACAAACGTGTAGAGCCTGCGGAGGGATTCGTGACTGTCGTACACGCGTACTCCGCCCACGCCATAGCGGTAAATCCTTGCAATCCTCTCCCGCCTGGCCCCGTTAAATTCGGTAATAACCGATTCAGTCATGTGCACACCGTCCGGTCTGCCTGATTTTGTACCGTTATCTCTTCTGCGGATTAAATGGTTTGTCCAAACAAAGGCCGGGGCAATGCCGGAACAATTGTCCCGGTTCGCAAACCTTCATTCTCTCGTACTGCATACATATACCATACAATGGCAGACGCATTCCCGGGGACTTCCCCCCTACCTACACCGGTACCGTCACCTGTACCGGACCCGGAACCCCTGCCGGTGACAGAGCCGGAACACCCACGGATGGATCATGGCAAAACCCTGTATCTTGCCAAGTGGTCTACCCGGCTCTGGGCGTGGCTTATCGATATCATCCTCGTGATCCTTTTCTTAAACATTATCGGGGGCATCCTCGAACCACTCAACTGGAAGATGCATGCCCTCTGGGATTTCGGGCATCTGGGACTTTTCGATTTCGGCATCGATGCCCTCATCTTCTTCCTGTACTGGACCGTCTGTGAGAGTTACAAAGGCCAGTCGATCGGGAAGATGGTCATGAATATCCGGGTCGTGAACCGTGACGGCACAAAGATCCACTGGGGGACTGCCGCGATCGAGAGCCTGGGAAAGGCGTTCATACCCATCCTTGCCCTTGACTGCCTGATCGGCTGGCTTGCGATGCCCCAGACCAAACTCCGGGTCTTCAACCGGATCTCCAATACGATCGTCATAAAAACCGACTACCGTGAGCCTGATGGCATCCTGTACGTCCGTGACAAGGAATAACCGGGCTGTCGTATCAGCAGATTTTTTTTAATAGTTCTTTTACAGATAACCGTGCCGGGATAACCCGGCTGGTTACGGGACCTGTTTTTTTTTTTTAAAATATCGCTCCCTCGCCGGGTCATCTCTCTAAAAAAAAGGGTATCCGGCAGCTCATGCCGGGTTCGTGAAGTTTATTGGCTTTGCCGCTGAACAGGAACAACATGCCTCTCGCATCAGAGCCGGTACAGGATATCGAATCGATGTACCACAAACAGGATGGCCGGGTACTGATCGAGATCAAGCTGACATCCGTTATCCAGCTCTTCAACTCCTTTGACCCGGCCCCGTTTTACGAGAAAGAGATCGATACTGAAGCAGAACACTATATCGTGGACACGGTCGAGGATTTTCCTGCAAAAACAAAATTTATGATCCACATTTACCTGCCCCTCTCCCTTGTGGAGAGCCAGGAAGCAAAAAAGATCATCCCCGCCATCCATAACCATTTCAGGTACAAGATGCTTGTTACAGAACGGAAATTCCGGTCAAAATTCCGGTTTGGCCGGTGGAGCCTGCTTGTCGGGCTCACATTTCTGGCAATCTCCCTTGTAGCGAGCCAGCTTATTGCAACCAGGACCAATTATCTTCTGCCTCAGCTCCTGTCCTATTCGCTTTTGATTATCGGTTGGGTGGCGATGTGGCAACCGATTACGGTATTCCTCTACGAGCTCTGGCCGATTATCCGTTTAAAAAAGATCTATGAGAAGATCAGCACGATGGAGATCGAGATCCTGCCCCTGCTTGGATGATTCTCTCCTTTTATGCTGTCGGCAGGCGACGCATGGGTGCGGCATTTGCGCCTTTGAGGTTGCCGACGGCAAAATCAAACCGTGCCCGGATACTTTCCGGCAGTTCCTGCTCTGCGACGGGCGTAAAACCAAACGAGGAATAAAAAGTGACGAGTGGCAGCGTGGAGTGCATATAGAGCGTCCCTGTGCCGCACGCGACAACAAGTGCCTGTACCGCTTTTCGTGCATAGCCCCTGTTCCGGTACTGCTCGCTGACAAACACCCCATCGACTTCAAGACCGTCCGAGTGACGCCGGCACCGGGCTACTGCGGCAAGTGTTCCTTCGACAAACACCCCGAAAATACGGTCGGTGTTCCGGTCGGTTTTCTGCTGGTGATATCCCAGCCAGACTTTTTCCGCCCGGTCAAATTCCCCGAAAGAGAGCTCCCGTGCCTTCACGTCAAGGTGGATATGGGGATACCGCACGAGAAGGGGACGTTGTGCCCGCGCTGCCACACCGGCAGCGGTACGGCCGAGCGGGATATTTATGGCATAATCCCCGCTCCCGTACCGGGGTATCAGGATGAGGGATATATCCTCCTCCTCTGCACACGTGGCAATCTCCGCTGCCGGGTCGCCGTACCTGACTACGGTTCTCACCCTGCGTGCGGGAATATTCAGTGCAGATTTCAGATCATCCAGTCTCTTTGTAGCTGACAGCTCCTGTCTTCCCTGGTCTTCCCCCGGGACGGATGCGGGGAGCACGTGCAGGAGGATGACCTCCCGTACAAGGGGCAGGCCGGACAGGAACGCAAGAACATCGGCAGTGGGTTTTGAGAAGTCGACCGGGCAGAGGATCCTGGAAAAAATATTCTGGCAGTACTTCTCAAGATTCGCCGTGTCCGGTGCATCTTCGCCCCGGAAGTGCAGGACGAGGACATCGGTCGTGCCCGACTCTATAACTCCTTTTGTGACGCTCCCGAGTACCAGCGTGCGGAGCAGGGTTCTTCCCCGTGCCCCCATCACGATGAGCGTCGCACGTTCCCGGGTGGCGGTGCCGGTGATCCCGCGCACGATGTCCCCGTATTCGCTCTCCACCAGCAGTGACCGGACCGGAATGCCGAGCGGAGCAAGGATGTGTTCTTTTTCCTGGAGCAGCCTGGCAGGTGGTACCGCATCGTCATCGGTCTCCCCGGCACGTACATGCAGGAGGATGATCTCCTCCATGCCGGGGATCTCACCGATACACGCGAGCACCCTGTCTGCGTGACGTGAAAAATCGGTGGCAACAAGAACCCGTTTGAACATACCCGCTCCGCATGGCTGTCGTTACAGCCGGAATCGTCGTTGGGAATACTCTTGTGAGTCCGTTTGGATCTCCCCGCTCATAATCGTTGTGAAATGCGGGGAGGCATAATCAGGGGCCACCGGCAGGAGCGAATAACAATGTATCAGATCTGGTCGATCTGCGGCATGAGCCGCTGTTCAATCTGCTGACGGCAGGACTCGCAGAAACATTTCTTTTTCCCGTTGAGTTCATCGAGCGTGTCCGGGCAGAACATGATGCACTCG
>CAYVTY010000061.1:0-5914 GCA_964454995.1 uncultured Methanoregula sp. | reverse complement strand
GTTCCGTCCAGATACGCGATCATTGTACTATCTCATGACGTGGATATGACATAAGGCAATCGAAAGGCCGTCTGCGGCGTCGTCGGGTTGGGGAACCTCGTTCAGCCGGAGGAGCCGTTGTATCATCTGCTGTACCTGCGCCTTGTCAGCCCGGCCTGACCCGGTGATTGCCTGTTTGATCTGGTTTGGCGTGTACTCCGTCACCGGGATTTGACGCTGCTCGGCAGCGAGGAGGACGACCCCCCTGACCTCGCTGACACCCATCGCAGAAGTAATATTTTTGGAAAAAAAGAGTTTTTCCATCGCAAGGGCATCCGGGGGATAACGATCGAAGAGGGATTGTAATCCGGTGTAAATCTCAAGCAAACGCTCTGCCGCCCGGGTCCCGGCCCGGGTCTCGATACACCCGTAGCAGACCGGCGCTGCGGTGCCCCGGTCGACTCTGATCACCCCGTATCCGAGCCGTGCGAGCCCGGGATCAATCCCTGTTACAATCATGAACTGCACATCCCTGACAGTACCTAGTGTTACGACACCCGCCCATAAAATCCTCTGTCCGCATCTCCATTTCGGGATAACGGTTTCCTGCCTCTCCGGAACCCCGGAATGTTGCAGGAGGGGCAAATTCTATGTAGAGTCGCGTATAATATGGGGATAAGGTGAAGTATGAAAAATGTTCGACGTCCGACTTACTCGTTCCTTATCCTTGTGATCGGGCTTATTCTCATTAACTCGCTGCTGGCCTGGTTTTCCCTTCTGGTCTCCCACATCATCAGTCCTTCTCTTCCCGCCGGCGTTGCAATGATCTCTATCGCTGCTGCGTTCATGCTGGTCTTTGCTCTCTGGTATGGCATGTACGGAGCAATTGCCGCGTATGTCGGCTGCTTCATTGGATCCGGTCTCCTCTCGGGAATGCCGGCAGCCGTTGCGATCTACTTCTCGCTCGCGAGTCTCTGGCAGGTTCTTATCCCACTTACGGCCTTCCGGATCTTTGATGTCAATGTCGGCATGGAATCCAACCGCGATCTCTTCCACCTTGTTTTGTTCGGGGTGATCCTTAACAACGTCATCGGAGCTGCGTGGGGATCCATTGCGCTGGCGATTGGAGGGGTTATGGGGTGGTCACAGGTCCTGTCCGTATTTACCACATGGCTGATCGGAACTGCAGTTGTAACGATCATTATTGTCCCGCTGGTGCTCCGCCGCTGCACATCCCGTGTCGAGAAATCGAAAGTTTTTGTAAAGAATTATTGGTTTTAACCGGTCATTCCTTTTTTATAACTGGATACAGGGATCCATTCAGGCAGTTTTTCCCCGTCCTGACCGGAATGGCCGGGAGCGGGGATTAAAAACCCATATGAGGATTCGCATGATGACCGGGACAAACAGGTATGCAAGCATGGAGTACTGGGAAGACATAAGTGAGAGCGCAATCCCCACGCATGCAGCAATAATGATGATGATCCGTTCAAGTGCAAAATCCAGTGCACGAGTGGGATGAACCGGCCCGGAAAGGAGGGCCGGGCAGCGGATAATGTACTGCCACTGGATAAAAAAGAGGAGACCGAGGATCAGCATATTGGCATGGAAAACGAGGGTTGCGATCTGGACGTGTGAATAATCCCCGGAAAGATTGGTCGAAAACGGCACCAGCACCACAAAGATCAGGATCAGGATGTTGAGCCAGAGGTCCAGTTTATTGACCGAATGGAGGAAATGGAACTGCTCGTGGTGGACTATCCAGAAACTTGCAAGGATAAAAAACGCGATCAAAAAGCTGAGGAATTGCGGGTACATTGTGGCAAGGTACTTCGGCAGTTCGGTTGCGGCGTCCGCTTTGGGGATGGAAGGGACGGCGAGACCCACGACAAGAAGGGTCATGGCAAAAGCAAATACCCCGTCAACAAGTGCCTCGAGCCGGTTCTTCGAGATAAAATTACTTTCAGCAGATTCCTGTGCGTCCATACTCCTAGTACTAAGTGAAGGGATTTTACGTAAACCTTTCAGTTTACATTTCGGTCCTTATCGCAGCTCAACACATTCAGTCAATGGCTGTCGCACATCTTTATGATACCATGGGCATACCACTACTCTGGTGAACACTCACATGAAAATCATCGGCATCAACGGGAGCCCGAAAGGTGAAAAGAGCCAGACACGCCGGCTGGTCCTTGGCGTGCTCGAAGGGGCACGTGCAACGGGTGCGGATGTGATGTTTGTCGATGTCTGCGTATTGAAGATCAAGTACTGCACAGCCTGCACGACTTGTTATGCAAAAGGCGAGTGCATCCATGACGATGACATACCGGTCCTGTACGAGAAACTGCTCGATGCCGATGGCGTTGTATTCGGCTCGCCGGTCTACATCAATTCGGTGACGGCGCAGCTCAAGACCATGATGGACCGGATGGCAAACGGCGTCCACTGCCTGCATTTTACCGGGAAATACGGCTGTGCGGTTTCCACGGCCGGAGGGGCAATGGCAGAAGAGACTGCCGAATACATGAACGCTTCGATGCGGATGCTTGGGGCCACCACGGTCGACACAGTGGGCGTGAACTTCATGGGTAACCCGGATACGATCCTGCCCGCGGAGAAGAAGGCAAAGGATCTGGGCAGGAAACTTGCAGAGGCCATCCGGACGCAATGGAAGGATCCGGTCCAGCAGGCATATTATGCAGACAGGAAAGCCCACATGAAGCAGCTCGTGCTGGCGAACAAAGATGTGTGGACGCACGAGTTCGATCACTGGAATGCTATGGGCTGGGTGTAATTTTTTTATTTTATGTCGCCGTGAGTTCACTGGAACTCTTACTAAAAAAAAGGAACTTATTGTGGATTTCTTTTCTTGATCATTTCCAGTGCTTCGAATGCTTCGCGCCGTACGGAAACATTCTCGTCGGATAAGAGACCAGTGAGGTGGTCGGCAGCCTTTTGGTCGCCGATCTCCCCGAGGAGGAGAGCCGCACGCTTCCGCACGTCGCTCTGGTCGTCCTTCAAGACCATGATGAGTGGCGTTGTTGCCGGCTGGCCGAGCATCCAGAGAGCCTCCATCGCGCCCGTTCTTGTGCGGACATCGCCTTCGCGGAAGACCTGCATGAGCGGGGCAATTGCGGGCACGCCGAGCGCTGCAAGCGCTTTGACAACGTCAATCCTGACTGCCCTGTCCGGGTCTGCGAGTGTCTCGATGAGTGAGGGAATTGCTTTTGTGTTCCCGATCTGGCCCAGCACTGCTGCGGCCTCTTTGCGGATACCCGGGTTCTGGTTTGAAAGGGCATCAATGAGTGGTTCGACCGAGGGCTCCCCAATGGTAGCCAGTGCCAGCGCAGCCCTGCGGGAAATATCCTCGTTTTTGTCGACAAGGGCCTGGATGAGGGGTGAAATCGATGCCCCGCTGATTGAACAGAGTGTCGCCATGGCAGCCATCCGCACATGCTCCAAGGGATCGTTAAGACTCTCGATCAATGAGGCCACAGCATGCGGGTCGCCAATCCTGCCCAGCGCGACTGTTGCCTCATGACGGACCCACGGGTCGGCATCCCTGAGGGCTTCGATAATGTTTGTTACTGCACGGCCCTCGCCCATGACCCCGAGAGCCTGCACTGCGCCACGGCGGATGAACGGGTGATTATGCTTGAGTGACTGGATAAGCGGGGCAACCGCCGGATCACCAATGAGCTGGAGTGCCCGGATCGTTTCCTGCCGGACATCCTCGCCCGGATCAGCGAGAGCCCCGATTAACGGAACGACCGCAGGTGCACCGATCTTGCCCAGCGTATCGGCAGAGCCCCGCCGGATGATCCAGAACTCATCTTTGAGCCCGCTGATGAGCGGCTCGATGAATGGCTCCCCAAGATCTCCGACAGAACGTACAGCGTTCCATCGGGTATCAAGATCGCCGCTGGTGAGAGCCTTGAGGAAATTCTCGTAGCGTTCCCGCTGGGCACGCAGTCGTGCTTCCTCCTCCTCACGGCTTCCGGACTTGAATATGTTGAGAATTTTTTTAATGATTGCCATCGATTCTCTCCCTTTGGTTCATTGTTTGTATAAATCCTTCAAATAGGTATCGTATGCCCATTATAAAGTCAGATTGCCATTCTGGGGAAAAATATCATGGCGCTTCCCGATTACCGCGGCCATGAAATTTTTTAACAAAAATTACCGGGGGATTTTTCGTGTTCCCTGATATTCGCGCTGCCTCTCTAGCCATTATTCAGGGTGATTGCTACGGAAGACGACGCGGTGTTTTGTGCATCCTCAGCCGTCATGGTATACGATCCCAGCGGTTTTGACAGGTCGAATGTGTATTTATACGACCATGTGTTATCCGCATTGAGGGGCAGTGTTGCGATCTCTGCGCCATTGGCGTATTGCCCGGGCCCGTATAATGTAAGGGTAACACTTTTCGCCCCGGTTGTACAGAGTCCGGAATACGTTACGGAATCTCCCAGACTCACGACAAAATTGCTTGCGGTTATGCTGACCGTTCCCCCGCCAACCACGGAGAATGTCACTTTGTCTGAAGTGGTTTTCGCCTTGTCAGATGCAATCATGGTATACGTCCCTGACATCAGGGAATACCCGGGGTTCCACGTGTAACTCCACGAATTATCTCCGTTGACCAACAGTTGGGCCACAAGAACCCCGTTCGTGTATGCACCCGGTCCATAGAGAGTCAATACTACGGCACCACTTCCCGTGCAGGTGCCGGAGAAGGTCTGCGATTGACCAATGACCATGATATCCTGGCCAGCCGTGACAGTCACGGTGGCCTGAGTGGCCGGCGCTGTTGTTGTGACGACCTGTCCCTGTGTGAATATTCCTCCCGGTGTCTGGACAGGCTGGGTCGTTGTCTGGGATACGAGGGGCGTCAATGCCGCGGAATATGTCGAGGATCCTGCTGTCACCGTGATATTGGCATGCCAGCTCTGGTAACCGGAATAACGGAATTCAAGAGTATGAGCACCGGTCGATACCCCGGGAAGGGTACTCGGGGTAGTCCCGTAGTACTGGTTATTGAGATATATCTGCGCACCTTCCGGTGAGGTTGAAAACTGGAGTGTTCCGGACGGTTTACCGGATGTCTGGGTCGATGTGCACCCGCAAATGATAACACAGAGTATTAATGCCGAAATAATGAGAATCCGCTTCATTCCGTATCCCTTATAGTGGAGAGGTTATCATGATTATCAATTAAAATACTTGTGCAATGTTTTTTTATGATAAAAGGCGGGAATATCCCAGCTCCTCATCAGAAAATGAGTATGGGAAAAATCAGTTCCTGTCTGCAAGATGCAGAATTTTTTCCGCAAGTTCAATACTTTTTTCTTCACCGGTCATCAGCGTATCCAGCCGTATCGCATCTTTTACCTCGACAGGATCGCGGATATCCTGAATAAAGAGATCGACGATATCCCTGTAGCATCCTGCGGTGCCTGCCGATGTCGCTTCAAAGCCCGAGGCCTTCATAAGTTCAGCGGCAGGACCGCTCACCGGGGCATTCCCGATAAAAGGACTCACGGCAATCACAAATTTATTCATCAGAGCATCTTTGAGACCCCTGCATTCAAGAATGGGGGTGATGCTCGTGATCGGGTTTGACGGCCCGATGACCACGACCTCGCTTGCGTCGACCGCCTGCAGCACTTCCTCTGAACTTTCCGGGGACTCCTTTGAACAGCGGACGACACCCTGGATCGGGATCCTGCCTTTGCTCCGCACCCAGTATTCCTGGTAGTGGATGAGGCCCAGCTCGGTTTTTACCCTGGTTGTTACTTCGATATCCGACATCGGCAGGACATTCTCCCGTACGCCGAAACGATCGCAGAGATTCTTTGTGATATTGGTCAGCCTCATGCCGTCCCGGAGCATGTTTCCCCGCGCGATATGAACCGCCCGGTCGTGATCCCCGATC
>CAYVTY010000060.1:0-6041 GCA_964454995.1 uncultured Methanoregula sp. | reverse complement strand
CCCGAAGTACGGGGGTATCCTTGTGGCGGCCCCGATCATCACCTCGCTTGCGATCGTCTTTACGTATTCAGAGGCAGGGCAGGCGACGAGCCGGCAGCTGGTCTTTGGAGCGTTCTGGTTTGCCATCCCCTCCCTGCTCTTCCTCATCACCATCTATCTTCTCATGGCACGCTACCCGCTCATTCCCAGTTTTGGCGGGGCGCTTGGGGTCTGGCTTACGGCAGTCGTCGTGATAAACCAGCTCCTTGCCGTGATCTGAAGGGATGATCCGTGTCCCCGGCACGATCTTCAGGAACGCGGCGGCTGTTTTTTCAGCGCTTCTCGGAGCCTGATCCAGTACCAGCAGAAGTTGAAGATGAGCGTGCCAAGACAGAGCCCGATAAACCAGAGCCAGAGCTGCATGTCCCACGAGAGGTCCGGGAAGAGGAAACTGCTGACCGGGTCAAAGACGAGCGAGAAGAGGATCCAAAAACCCGATATTGAGGATGAGCCGGTTGTTATCCCTGGGGTGCTCCGGGTATGATAGTTAAAAGAGGGAACCGATCTTCTGATCCTGTCCCGCTCACGCTGTTCCCTGCAGGAACCGCAGGATCTCTTTAATGTCCGGCACCGAGTGCACCGGGTAGACTTTGACGAAGACGACTTTCTGCTGCTCGTCCACGATCACGTTCGCCCGCTCCGAGAACCCGTTCTCTTCCCGGAAGAGCCCGTATCTCTCTGCCACGGCGCCGTGTGGCCAGAAGTCGCACAGGAGCGGTGTCCGCGCGATGCCCAGACTTTTTGCCCACGCCTGCTTGCAGGGCCGGGAATCCACGCTGATCCCGACCGGGACGCAGTTCAGCCGGGTAAATTCGTCCAGGTGGTCCTCGAGCGACTTCATCTGGGCGGCGCAGAACTCCGTCCACGCGAGGGGGTGGAACGAGAGGAGGGTGCGTTTTTTGGCCTGCTCGTAGAGGTCGAAGGTTTTGTCGTTCTGGTCTTTTAACGAGAAGTTCCGCGCCGGGTCGCCCGGCTGCACGATGACCGACTGCATGGCTGGTGTCTCCTGTTAAGAGAGCATCTTGTGCCATAAGGCTATCAGGGTTTGGGTGGGGGCAGGAAACCCCGGGTACCACCTGCCATGATCCTGAGGGGGTACCCGCTCTCATCTTATGATTGGCCGGCCCCCTCCCATCTCAAAGTACTGAGGGTGTAACCCCCTTCGTTTTGGGCCAAGGGGGTCCGGCCTTCTTTTTTGCGGACCCTATCGTCAGGAAAACCGGGAGTATTACTGGAATCGTCATATTGTGACTCCCGGGGCATTGGCAAAACCAGTACCAATTATTATTTGTTTATAATATACAACATGGTTCAATGGACCGCCGAATATTTTTCCTCGTTGCTGCACTCCTGCTGATACTCCTTGGTGCAGGGTGCGTGACAAACTCCCCTCCGGGGCAAAATCTCACACAGTTCCCCCTGCCGTCAGCCAATGGTACCGGTGTTACTGCCACAGAAACGATCGATGCACATTTTTTAACGCCACCCCATGATCTTCCCCAACAGGAGCAGTTCGCTGCGGTCATGGGATCGTTTGACGATACCTATATCGGGAGCATGGACTGCAGCAATGGATCGGAAACCTTCGAGACGAACTATACGTATTTCAGCGGGGCGGGAAGTCCCCGGACGGTTACCTACCACCTCGTTCCCGTGAACTACGTCCAGAGTACTGGCGAGACCCCTCTGCCGGCTGGTATCCTGAATGCAACCATCGAACCTGACCGGTTTACCGCAGAACCGTACCATGCGTATACGTCACGCGTCCGGATAACCGTGGGCCCCAACGTGACCGGGTTCAGCAGTCAGAATTTCATCCAGAACCCGGCATTTCCGTTCTATCTCAAGGTCCAGGGAAACGGGGAACCGGAGCCGGGGGCAAACGACTGGGTGGAGGTGGTAAAGGTCTGTTACTTCTCCCCGGGCCTGGGTTCGATGATGTGGAGCGATCCCCGTTTTTCTTTCGGGAATACGCAGGACATATCGCTCCGTCCCGGGGGATCCACATCGGTCCCGCTGACCATAAGCGATTCCGGCGGAGGGATCCGGGAAGAGTATTTCAGGATCGGCGGAGTACTGACGGATATGAATTATTCTTTCCCGTTCCCGGAGGAAGAATTCCGTCCCAACCCGACAGGCCTACAGTTCTCCCTTGATCCGCCACAGGTGATCGGCAGATCGTTTACCTCCTACAATCTGACCCTCACCATCACTGTACCACAAGACATCACGCCCGGGACCTACCACTTCCCTCTTGAATTGTGCTACCGCGATCTTGCCAGTCCGGATAATGGTTCAGGCCAGGATCCCTTTGAGAACAGGAGTAGTTGCGATACAGGAACCGTTTTCCCAGTCAATATTACCGGATAAATGGTTTCTTTTTTGATCCTTCCTTTCCGGTCCTCCTCATGTCAGCGGGCACCCTTCGCTTTGGGTCAGGGGGTGGGGGGCGTTCAGGTTTTTTTAATGGGTGTGAAGGAATGAAAAATGGTGATGTAGATCAGCCCTTCTCTCTCAATAACGGATCTGCTGATCTGGCGGGATCCGTGAGATCAGAGTGCGGATCAGGCCGGACGCATGGAAAGTGCGTTTTAGTATCCCGATCGTTCCGTATCGTTATCCCTGAGCCGTAAGAGGGTGTACGTAATTCCGAGAGTTGCAAGGACTGCGAGGATTATGAGGGGCAGGTACGCGGTAAACAGGTCATAAACGGAAATATGGTACCAGGACGTCATGACAAGGACTGCCATTCCCAAGAGAAGAAAAATTGTTGTGGCTATGCCGAAGGGTCCAGATCCGCGTCCACGGCCGGTGGCAAGAAAAGTAAACATGCTGATCCCTGTTGTGCCCCTGTATCCTGCAACCAGCCGGGCAATCCGGCTAAAACGGATCTGGATGTATATTGCCGGAAGCAGGGCGATGACCAGTCCTGCGAGCGTATATTGTGCGGCCGGGCTCTGTGTCATGGTCTGCGACCAGATGACAAGGAATGCAATGACCACACATGCCGTATACAGCGTCCAGATCTTCAGGTAATAATTTCCCTGTGTTACAAGGGCACTGCGTTCAAACGTGGTATCCGGGGGCTGGCCCATCTCTGCATTGTATCGTTTCCTTTCTATTTCGCCCCGCACCTGAGCCGCCTTTGCCATCGCCTGCTGTGCGGATACATCCCGATTCGTATACAGGGACATGCAGACGAGCGCTGTAGCAAAGGAGATGAGACCGGAGATCAGGAGTATGAAGTTTGTCGAAAACGGCAGAAATGACTGGATCAGTGCTCCCGGGGCCTGGCGGGCTGATGTGGTCAGGGAAAGTACTGCTGCGCAGAAGAGGGAGATGCTCATAAAGACGACAATGAGGATCTTTACGATCCGGATGCTGCTCTCTTTCATGGTGAAACCGGCCCTTGTGCAACGAAACCCGAAGTGACTTCCACATTGTCTTCGTCCGGGGTTCTGCGCTTAAAAGGTATGTACACAATCGCAATCAGAATAATGATGCAGATAAAAGCAATTGCCGCATAACCGCCAAGGGAAAGACCTACGTTGAGATAAGGCATGTGATGGGTGCTGACCATCGCACCATAATACGAGAAGAAGAACGTCAGCACTACAAACACGGCGATGAATACAATAACGACAATGGGGTTTTTCTGGAGCCTGATTCTGGTCATGGGTGTCACTGATCCGAACCTGTAATGGAGAGTTTTCTTTCCGTTTTAAAAACTGTTATATTTGAATTAATATAAAGTGCATTGTTTTCTGTTCTCCCTTCCGCTGAGAGAGGCGGACGAATCAGCTCGCCATGATCCGTAAAGTGCGGGTGATTATCTAAAAAGATACGGCTCTTGGCCGTCCCCCTTTTGTGCATACATGTCGCTGATTTTTTACAATCCTCAGTAACGGATCCGTTCTTTTTTTGTAATCCTCAGCTCATGACTCGCTCATTTTTGTAAATCCTCAGCAACCCGATCGCTCTTTTTTTGTAATTCTCAGCTCGTGACCCGGACATTTTTGCAAATCCTCAGCAACCGATCCGCACTTTTTTAGAAATCCTCAGCAGCTGAGCCGAATATTTTCCGGAAAAGCCGGAAAATCTTTGTTAGTGTTTTGAACGGGCAACGGGTGGAAAGGGATGCCTTCCCCACCAAGTCTTGCGTGCAGGCATGGTACATACTTACCCTAATCCGGGCCCAATATAGCCTCCGATTACCATATTTCAGATCAGAAAGGAGCCCAATTTGGGCTCCGTTTAAAAATAAGCCCAAATAAGCCTTATTTTCGCAATCGGACGAAATAAAAGGTTCACATAGACGCGTTTTAATGCCTGTTCTTGGGGCAGATCGTGTTTTCTGTTGAGGGAGAAAATGACCGCTGCCAGAACGCGAATATGGGGCTGCAAAGGGCATTATATGTAACTCATTTTGGGCGTATTTCGGCAAATGGGTGAATATATGGGCGTGGAATTTCGGGTAGGGGAATCGGACGATATTAAGGGCCCGGATTTGCCAATGGGCAGGTATCCGGGGAGGAGATTCTACGACGGTGAAAACACCGGTGAGGGTGTATTCCCCGCAGTGCCGGTGGAGGTTTTATGATGTTTACACGGGAGGGATCTGGCTTGCGAAGGATCTGATGGAAGAGGATGGGAAGTAATCTCTCTTTTTTTGAGGGACAATCTGGATTTTTACCGGCATCCGGCAGGTTTTCTCTGCAGCATCCGGTACGGATCCGGGATCTGCAGGACCAAAATTCACGAATCCCTGTCAGGCCCGGATGAATTAAAAAGATTTAATCTTCAGGAAACACTATGCACAATCCGGCCAGAAAATGAAATCTGCTCATGCCCTCATAATCCTGTCAATTCTTCTCTGTTTTTACCTGCCCTTTGTTTCGGCTGACACCGGTGATAACCTCCTGAACAATATCACGAAGGTTACCCTTGAGGTGCCTCCGACCGGAACTGCACTGCTCGGAACAAAAGAGTCCATGACGGAATACCAGAGCTGGCTTGACGAATGCGAAGCCCGGCTGCTGACCTATTGCAATGCGATATTGAATATCTTCGGCCTGAACAGCCTGGACTGGAACCAGAACACTCCTGCCACTATTGTCACCGGGACGCCGTTGCCAGCCGTGCAGGTAACTGCTCTCCCGACGCTGACAATACCCGAGAGTCCGCAACGCACAACGGTCATGAAGATCACCGGTTATGACGGTCGGACAACATCGGATCCCTTCACCATAAACGGGCCGTACTGGGAGCTCTGGTATACGGCAGACCCGCTCACGACGGGAGGGCAGGATTCAGTTTCGGGCACAGGGTCGAACTCTGCGGTGTTCCCGTCCCTGTCGATCCAAGTCATTGACAAAACAAATTCTGATCAGGTCCTTGAAACCATAGAACCCCCGGGAGGGCTTGACAAAACACTTTGGGAACGGTCAGGCATCGATCCCCGGCCTTGGATCCAGAAATTCTACGAGGGTTATAAAGAATATTCTCTTGTCATTACGGCAAAAAATGTCAAATCCTATATTGTCGAGGCCCGTGTTCCTGTTCAGACTGACGGGGAATCCGGCAGTGGCACTCCGACAGCATCCTCCACGTTTATCGCCACCCCGACGGGCACATCCCCGACGACGTATATCGTAGCGGTAGACGTCTTCCGCGAGAACTCCGGCATACGTGCGATCTATCAGGGAGGGCGGGATGCTGCCAGTTTGCAGTATATTACGATCAATGTCAATGGCGTTGACGTGGGTGAGATGGGGTCAGAGAACGGGCAGACTCCCCTGCCGGTGGGAACGAGAGCGACGTTCCCTGTTACGGATACCGGGTCTGGTTTTTACGTCACCGGTATCGGGCATTTCACGGGCGGGGTGACGCAGAAAATTTTCGAGACAACGTTATGATACGGTGAGTTTTTTAAAACCAGCTTTCGAGAGTCTTCTGCCCGGCTTTTACCGTGTACCGTTCGAGCGCCGCATCGACCCGTTCTT
>CAYVTY010000059.1:0-6280 GCA_964454995.1 uncultured Methanoregula sp. | reverse complement strand
TCGGGTGCGACTGCCCCCAGTGCACGCGTGCCCACAAGACCGGCACCGGCCGGCTGCGGACCTCCATCCTCATCGAAAATGACGGCCGGCACATCCTTGTGGATTCTTCTCCCGACCTCCGGCAGCAGCTCCTCAGGTCCAGCTCACCTCACATCGATGCGGTGATCTGGACCCACGGGCACTACGATCATTTCATGGGTTTTGGCGAGTTTTACCGGGTACAGAAGGTGCCTCCGGTCTATGCCGCCGACCCGGTGCTCCGGTACTGCGGCGAGACATTCCGGTTCCTGAACTTCGACCGGATGCCGGTGGAGCCGTATGTGCCGTTCGATCTCTTCGGGATCTCGGTTACGCCGTTCCTGGTAAAGCACCCCCCGGCCTATACCTGCGGATTTGTCTTTGAGGCAGGCGGGGTGAGAGTGGGATACACCTCGGATACCAACCGGGATATCCCGCAAAAGAGCCTCGCTCTGCTCGAAAACCTCGACCTTCTCCTGCTCGATGCCCTTGTGCCCTCGAATATCACGATAACAAAGCACATGAACTATCTCGATGCCTGCACGCTTGCCGAGAGCCTGCACCCAAAAGAGTTCCGGTGCATTCACATCAGCCACGTGATGCCGTGGGAGTACCCGCACCTTGCGCATGACGGGGAAGTCTTCGAGTTCTCATAAAAGCAAGCATTCTTTTTGTCCCGGCCGTTCAGGATTTTTATGGCACCATGCCGCACTCACCCATACTTTAATAGTTCACAGGTTCCCAAACATAGGTGCATGATTGTAAAAGTACTTGAACTCGAAAAAGACAAGGTCAGACTCGTCATCCAGGGGGAGGGTCACACGTTCATGAACGCCCTTGTCGAAGAAATCCTGACCGATCCGGACGTAGATGTCGCAAAATACACCATCGAGTTCCAGTTCTCAGACCCGGAGCTGCTGGTAACCACCAAGAGCGCGAAGAAAAACCCCCTGACGATCATAAAGAAGGCCTGCAAAAAACTCTCCGGCAACTGCGATGACCTCATCAAAGGCCTTGCAAAACAGAAGTAAGTGCCCCGCAATAATTCTTAAAATTCTTTTTTTGGCTTCTTTTTAAGAAGCGTACATGATCCGATGTCACAGAGAGTTTGTTTAAAGAAAGACACAATGGATTGTAGAATATTTTATTTTCGTCTCTTGAATTTTTTTTAATCTTGGTGACGGGAAGAGATTGCCAAAATATTTTTTGATCCAACCCGGCAGATGTGGAATCCGTACCGGCATTTTCCTCAAGCCACGGGTACATCGATAATCCTGAAAGAAATCCACGATGTAACAAACCGGGCCTGAATATCAGTTTAACGGAAAATACCCCCGCAAAACCGTCCGATTCCCCCCCTGAAATTCTGCGCCCGCATATTTTCCCATTTGGAAAAATACGCCCAAAATGAGTCCTATATAATGCCCATTAGCGGGCCATAGAAGCCCCTAGAACGGCCACGATTTTCAGGATCAACCAAAACCCATCCGGCCCCGTGATCGGGCCGTAAAATCGCAATACGTGAACTTTTTATTTCGTCCGATTGGCAAAATAAGCCTGATTTGAGGATATTTTTAAACGGAGCCCGATACGGGCTTATTTTGAGGTGATCGAAAGGTGATCGGGGCCCAAATTGAGCCCGGATGGGATGTGGGTCACAGGAGGTGTTTAGAGGGATAAAATGAGTATATCCATAACATGTTCCGGATCCTGTTTGAAGTATGGCGAGAGGATCTCCCGGGCAGGGAACGATGAAAATCCCGGATTTCTCCGGCCCGCCCGGTATGTTAAATTAAAAAAAATAATCTCCTTTTTTGTTCAGATGCCGGGAACAAGCCGGGGAAGATCTGCTTCGACAGTACTGTTTTTCTTAATCCCGAAATTCTCAACAAGGACCTTCAGGACACCGGGCGAGACAAATGCCGGGAGTTTTGGCCCAAGCGTGATATCCTTCACCCCGAGATTTAACAGAGCGAGGAGCACGAGTGCCGCCTTCTGTTCGTACCACGCAATGTTGTAGGAGACCGGCAGCTCATTGATGCCTACGCCGAATGCTCCTGCAAGTGCCTGCGCAATCACAACGAGTGAGTAGCAATCGTTGCACTGGCCGGCATCGATGACGCGGGGAATGCCGCCGATGGTGCCAAGGTCGAGCCCGTTGTACCGGTACTTTGCACAGCCTGCGGTAAGGATGACCGTGTTCTTTGGCAGGGCCTTTGCAAACTCCGTATAATAGTCCCTTTCGGCATGCCGGCCATCGCAGCCTGCCATGACAACGAACCGTTTGATGTCTCCTTTCTTTACCGCATCAATAACGGTGTCGGCAATTGCGAGGACCGCCCCGTGGGCACAGCCCGTTATGAGATCGCGGCCGGGCGCGTTCAGGTCCTGCGGCGGCTGGCAGCTCTTTGCAAGGCTGATAAGCTGCGAGAAGTCTTTCTTGCCGTCCTTCGTGGCGCCGATATGTTTTACACCGGGATACCCGGCGGGACCTGTGGTAAAGACCCGTTCCTTGTAGCTGTCTTTTGGCGGGACGATACAGTTCGTGGTGACCAGCACCGGTCCGTTGAACTTCTCGAACTCTTCCTTCTGGTGCCACCACGAGGAGCCGTAGTTTGCCACGAGATGTCTGTACTTCTTGAACGCGGGATAGGCATTTGCCGGCAGCATCTCACCGTGAGTATAGATCTCAACCCCGCTGTCCTTTGACTGTTCGAGCAACTGCTCGAGATCCTTGAGATCATGTCCCGTAATCAGGATGCCCGGATGCTTCCCGGCGGAAGTCTTAACCGGTGTGATCTCCGGGTTGCCGTAACTTTTCGTATTCGCGGTATCGAGAAGGGCAAGCGTAGTTACGCCAATCCCCCCGCATTCGAGCACGAGGCCAGTCATCTCATCGGCCGGCAGGTCATGGAGCGTTGAGGCGAGTCCTTTCTGGAGGAATGAAGTCACCATCTCATCGGTGTAACCGAGCACGGCGGCATGGTGGTAATACGCTGCAACGCCTTTGAGGCCGAACAGGAGCAAGGCACGGAGCGAGGTGACGTCATCATTCCGGTTCGCCATCTCTGCAATCTGCTGTGCCTTTGCCGCGATATCGGCATCATTTCCGGGGGTCCATGTGCAGGCATCCGGTTCGTTTGCAGCACTTTTCGGGAGCGCATCGCGGATCGCGATCGCTTTTGTGATCATCCCGCGGAACCGCTGGTCGTCAAAGTTGACATTGGTCAGGGTGGCAAAGAGCGATTCGACGATGAAAAGGCCGGCTTCCTTGTCCTCTTTTCCGGATTTTGCCGCGGCTATGTTTCGTTCGGCAATGCCCTTGTTTAAGTAGATCAGGACATCCATGAGTCCTGCCGTGATCCCCTCTTTTCCGCAGACACCCTTTATGGTACAGCCGGTTCCTTTCGCGGTCTCTTCACACTGGTAACAGAACATGGTTCAACTCCATTTTGTATATTTTTGCTACAAGGTTTCTTTTGTATACTGAATTATAAATACCAAAGAGTTTCAGAAAATATACCATGGACGAATCATGCACGGTCAACCAGACCGTGAGGTACCTGACAAAGAAATGGACGCTCCTGATCATCCTGGAACTGTACAAAGGCAGGGATCATACCCGCAGGTTCTCGGAGATCAAAGACGCACTCGGGGAGATCACCCAGAAAATTCTTTCGGAACGGCTCAGGGAACTCGAAGAAGAAGGGATCGTTAAGAAAACAGTTGATGCCACAGCGTTCCCGGTGAAGAGTGAGTACACCCTGACCGAGAGCGGCCTTGAGATCGTGAACGTGATCCGCGGGATCAAGATGTGGGCACTCAAATGGAAGATCGATAACATCCCCTGCGGCGAGCAGGACTGCAAAGTGTGTGTGCTGTAAGGAACAATCCTGAAAATCGGAAGAAAAGATCTTTGATTTTAAAAATTATACCATAAAAAATACACACCCGTCAGGGTGTTCTCTTTAAAAAATAAGTCCGGCCTCCCCGCACCGCCCGTATTTCCCGTCCGACCCCGGCCTTATTCGGCCCGTTCGGTAAAGACGATCGACCCGGAGATCCGCGAGATCTTGATCTTCACGCTCTGGCCGGGTTTCGCGTTTGCCACGTACATGATATAACGGCCCATCTTCACAACACCATCGCCACGCTTTGAAAGGGACTGGATCTCGACATCGATGATCTGTCCCTCTTCAAGACTCTCCGAGACCGGTTCGGTCCTTACCTTTCGCTTCCGGACCGGACGGTGGCCACCACAGGCATCGCAACGGAGGGTAAGAACCCGGTCATCTTTTACAAGACGCGTGTCAGGCTTGCCGCACTCGGAACAGATCACGTAATCGTCGACGTAGCTCTTGATGATCATCCGGAACAGCGAGATCTCGAACTTCCCGTTGAAGATTGCACGGTTCCCGTCAATTTTTCCCGACGTCCCCAGCTCGCCGAGAATGTACTTCATCAGGTGATCCTTGTCGCGACGGACCGTGTCGGCTATCTCAATAAAATTTTCAAGGATGGTAGTCTTGCCCTCAATGTATGCCTTTGCCTCAGGGACGACGAAGCGTTCCGACGAGGCTGTTTTTTCTGATATATGGGAATAGGCATTTTTTAGGAGATCTTCATAAGAGTCCGTCATACGTGTGTACTATAAGGGATGCATAGGTGCAAAAGACTTTCTCAAGCACCATACCCTGATCGGACCGGGGAAAAAATACCCAGCCAACGGTATACCGAAGGAAAGAAAAGAGATCCAAAAAGGATGTGCGTGAACGGTTTCATGGACCGGGCACGATGTCCCTTTCAGAAGCTCACACCAGTTTTGGTGCGGCCGCAGTCACGAAGGCGACGAGTCCGGCATTCTTTGCTTCGTCTTCGATATCCTTCTGGTTTACGGACTGAAATCCCATAAAGCACATGCCCCTCGCCTCAATCCACTTTTTGAATACTTCCTCACTCCTGCCGGGCTTACCACCGCAGGTCACAAACGCGACCGCCCGCTTATTCTCACAGCTGGTGATGGCATCAATGATCGTATGGATGGCCGGCGTCGGCTTAAACGCCCAGACCGGCGAGCCGAACACCAGCAGATCGTACCCCTTTACGTCAAGGTGGGACGGTTCGATCTTTGTTGTATCCTCACTCATCGCCGCTTTGCACTGCATGAGAAAACGCGTCAGTGCGGAACGCTGAACACAGTCGATTACTTCGACAAGGTGGCTGTCAACGGTGGCAGACGCGATATGCTGCGCAATGTGCCGGGTGTTTCCGGTCTCTGAATGATAGATGATGCAGATCTTCATACAGAATAGAACGTACCTCTTTTGACAAAAAGTTTTCACCTGCCGGGCATACGCAGACGTCCCACAAAAACCGGATAAAAACGGATCACAGGAAAAAATGAGATAATTATTTTCTGAACTGGGGCATCATGGCCCGTACTTCTTTACCGGTCTCTTCAAGGAGATGCTCCTCGTCAGCCTTCGTGAGCGCGGAAAAGACCGGGCGGTTGACCATATTCTCGAGCATCCATTCCTTTGCGAACTCCCCGCTCTGGATCTCACAAAGGATCTCGTCCATCGCTTCGTAAGCTTCAGGCCCGATCACCCGGGGGCCTCTGGTCATGTCCCCGTACTGCGCCGTGTTGCTGACATACTGGCGCATGTTTGTGAGCCCGCCCTCGTAAATGAGATCGACGATGAGTTTGGTCTCGTGGCAGACCTCTAAGTACGCCATCTCGGGCGCATACCCTGCGTCAACAAGGGTCTCAAACCCGGCCTTGATAAGAGAAGAGATACCTCCGCACAGTACTGCCTGCTCGCCGAAAAGATCGGTCTCTGTCTCCTCGCGGAACGTGGTTTCAAGGACGACGGCACGTGTCGCGCCGATACCCTTTGCATATGCGAGCGCGGTCTTATGGGCTTTCCCGGTGTGATCCTGCTCGATGGCAATGAGTGCGGGAACGCCCTTGCCTTCCTCGTACTGCCGGCGCACCATGAAACCGGGGCCCTTTGGCGCCACCATGATCACGTCGACGTTTGCCGGCGGTACGATCTGGCCATAGTGAATGTTGAACCCGTGGGAGAACATCAACGTCTTGTTCTCGGAGAGGTGCGGCATAATCTCGCTTTTGTAGACGGACGCCTGGAGTTCATCGGGAAGGAGGATCTGGATGATATCTGCCTTCTTTGCCGCATCAGCGACGGACATCACGGTCATGCCGTCTTTTGTCGCGGCATCCCAGCTCTTTCCTTTGCGCAGG
>CAYVTY010000058.1:0-6339 GCA_964454995.1 uncultured Methanoregula sp. | reverse complement strand
ACAGCTGCGGCATAGTAGGGGGTTGAGAATCCCAGGTTCCAGAGGTTCCAGAGATTAAGGAACCCGGCAAGGAAGATAATTCCCAGAAGGATGAGCTCGGCCCAGTACTTCGATACCCATGCACTTTTCATGACCCCAGACTCCTCACAAACGTGATGCCATTTCCATTCAATACAAGCGGTAAATGAAGAACCCGTCCTGCTCATGCTCTGCCTGATCGTAGTCGGCGAGCAGGTTCTTTCGGTTGCCATAGGTGAGCATCCTTTTCCTGAGCGGTTCCATCCCGCAGGTATGATAGATCAGTTTTTTGATCTCCTCGTTTGCCTGCCGGATCTCCTTTGTCTTGACCTTCCCGAGCAGGTCAGCAGGATATGATTCGATATCAAAATAGGCAAAGAGCGACTCAAGGCAGATGAGCCAGAGTTTGTCCTGCACCGCCTTCTCTGCAGCCTGCGTTGCCTCCGCATCGGAGAGCACGAGATACGCTTCATCGTTGCCATGGAAAAAAGCCTTGAACCCGTACAGGTGGCCGTTCGAGATGCGAAGCGCGGTGTTATCCACGCCAAGGAACCGGGCGAGCGCCTCACGCTTCTCCTGCATCACCGGATCCTGACTCTTGTGCATTGGACACCTCCACACCATCAGCGGACGGAATCATGTACGTAGTGTGTGCACACTCAGCATGGATGTATAAGGTATTAAGATACGCCATTTACTCCCGTATACACGTCGAAGATGCCAGACTGAAAAAAGGAGGAGGTAAGCCGGGGTTCCCTCCCGGTGATCCTACTGGAGATAGAGCGGCTCGAAACCCTGTTTTAATACTTTCCCGAACTGGACATCGATCTTCGGGTCCTGTGCGCAGACAGGACAGGTATAATCATCCGGCAGATCATCAAACTTCGTCCCGGGCTTTATGCCCCGGTGGGGTTCGCCGCGCACCTCATCATACACGTACCCGCAGATCGAACAGATGTACCTGGTGGGCACCCACTCGTCAAAACCCCATGTCCCGATCCTGCCCCGGCCCTGGTACCCGCAGACCGGGCAGACATAATCCTCGGGAAGGTCTTCAAAGGGGGTTCCGGCCGGGATACCGTTTTGCGGTTCCCCGCGGAGCGGCGAGTAGACATACCCGCAGAGCCGGCACCGGTACCGCTTCAGTTTGTAGGTGGGGATCTTCTTCGCCGGCGATTTTTTTGCGATCTTTTTCCCACCGGACTTTCCTTTTTGGGACGCACCAGCTCTCTGCACGGAGGCTGTCTTCCCTTTTGTGATTCCTGCGGATTTCTTCACCGGTGCTGCCCGTTTCGTCCGTGCAGGGGGTTTTACGGTGCTCACAGCCCTCGTTCTAGATTTTGGTCCGGATGATCCGGAAACTTTCTTTGTTGCTGCCATCGATGCACTCCAAACCGGGCAATCCGGTCGGATCGAGCCAAACCGGGAAACGCCCGCTATAACGGATGATAGCCGTTACCGGATATTATATATTATGAATGATGCAAATGGCTCGACGGGGGCTCTTATGTGGGCCGCACCCCGGTAAAAATCCCGCGAATTTATCCGTCAGAACCACACATGATCTGAAGTATAGATATGGCAGACCTTGTTTCAGGTATAATCTATGCGTTTGCGGCGCTTTTTGTGATCCTCGATCCGATCTTATCGGTCCCGATCTTTGCCGGCATGACAAAAGGGCAGTCATCCCGGGAAATCCACAAGCAGGCATTCATTGCAGTCGCAGTCGCCGGCGTGCTGATGTACATATTCCTCATCTTCAATACCGCCATTTTCGAGATCCTCGGCCTGACGCTCTCCACCTTCCAGATCGCCGGCGGGATCCTGTTGTTCCTGCTGGGCATGGAGATGGCACTGGGGATCGAGCTCTGCAAGTCCAAAGATCACTCCCCAACAGCAGCGGGTGTGGTGATAGGGACACCACTCCTCTGTGGTCCCGGGGCGATAACGACCGTGATGCTCCTCTCAAAGGATTATGGCATTCTCATCCCGTTTATTGCGATCACCCTCTGCCTTGCAGCAACCTGGGTAATCCTGTATTTTTCAGCGGACATCCAGAGGATTCTTGGTACCGTTGTCACGGATATCATGGGAAAGGTGCTTGGCATGCTGGTCGCAGCCATTGCAATAAAGATCATCTTTGCAGGGATTATCGGGACGCTGGGCCTGCCTATTACGATCTAAAACGAACGGAGCACTCTCCTTTTTTAAAACATTCGCACCGCTCCCGTGCCTCAGGTTATAAAAAAGTTCGGGGCAGGAGAACGCAGAGATCCCTGTTTGAGCGACCAGACCTCAACCATGTGGTGCGGATGGTACCGCTGCTTCGCCTCGCGGAGACCACCTACGCCAAGGTCGCTCTCCCGGTTGATGTACTCCACTTCACCGGCAAGAAGAGCCGCCGTCTCCGCGTTTATTGCCTTGTAGATCCCTTCGCAGTCCGGCAGCCCTTTCTCGAAATGGACAAGCGCGGTATCTGAGTTAAGGCGCTCGAACAGGGAGATGGCAGCGACCTGCGACATGACCCTGATCAGGAGGCCCCGTAGGGGGAGCTCCGTGAAATGCTCGATAGCGTAGAAAACCGCCTCCTTTTCGTGGGCGAGCACAAGATCGTTTTCGCACCCCTTCCACTCGCACCATTTCACCAGAAATCCCATCACCTCTTCCCGGTTGGCAGGTGTGATCGGTTCGACCGTGTGCAGGCAGTTCTTCCGGAATTTGTTGATCTGGCTGCGGATCTTGAGATAGTTCTTTCCCGGGAGCTCCGCGAGATCGAGAGCCCGGTAGACGTACTCGAAGTGATTCCGGTCCGGGATGAGGGTGAGAGTAGGATCGAGTTCCCGTATCCACTGCGCGGTCGCCGGATCGATCAGGACGAGCGGGGTATCGTCGCCATGCTCCATCGCAAAACGGATGAGATCCTTCATGAGCACAGGGTCACGGGGGCCGATGGGCGGGCGGAACCGGGTGATGCCGGCGATCGTGCTTGCCAGGATCACGTTCCCGTTCACGTACGCGTACCGGTACTGGGCAAAATGGTTCCAGCAGACCATATTCGTGAACGTATTGTCGCTGTGGGTCTGCGGGTACAGCGCGTAGTGGCGCTCAAAAAATGCCCGGTCGGCAAGGGTCACCGGTTTGAAATCTTCCTGTCCAAGCATCACTGATCACCCCGGTAGATCAGGGGGACATGCCCCTCCATCCGGCCAAACCCGAGAGAAAGATAGAACGGCTCCGAGTCAGGTTCAGCAACGAGCGCGATCCAGCTGATACCCGCATCTTTGCACCGCGTGATGAGCAGGGAAACTATCGCAGTCCCCAGATCCATCCGACGGTACCGGGGCAGCACAACGAGATCCTGGATATACGCATCCGAAACTCCGTCAGAGATCACCCGCCCCATCCCGACAGCATGACCGGTTTTTTTATCGGCCGCGATGACGACTGCAAAACTGCCTTCGATAAGTCCGGGGATTTCGGCAGGATCAAACTCGTCCTTCCACCAGCCACCGGCACGGTAGAGTGCGACAATCTCCTCCGCATTCCACGAGCGTACGAGTGAAACGCTGATATCATCCGCATTCATTGAACGCAGCCTCCCGGGTAAAAAAACGACTGATATGAAAAGAACACGTTTTCTGCAGGTACCTGGCTATCGGTGTCATTACCAGACCGGCTATACTGCCTTTTGAGGCGCCGCCTTCAACTGCCCGATCGCAGTATCGACAATTGCCCCAAGCTCCCCGACCCCCCAGTGCTCCGAGTTGAGGATGAGATGGTACAGGGAGAGATCGTTGATATCAATATCATAGTACTGCCGGTACCGCACCGCTTCACAGTGCTCGCGTTCGAGAGTGATCGCTTTTGCGGTTTCGACATCGGCGATCTGGTCACGGAACACGATCCGTTCGAGCCGGCAACCGATGGGAGCAAAGAGCCAGATTTTGAGATCCGCCTTCTCCACCATCCAACCCGAGAGCCGGCCCTCGACAATGATATCGTCTTTCTTTTCTGCGATCTCTTTTTGCCGGGCATCGATCATTTTGTCATAGGCCGGATCCTTCTCGGCGAGCCTGCCGAATTCGGCAAGTTCCATGTGGTGCTCTTTTGCACATTCACGGAAAACCTCACCTGCCGAGATCATGGTAAAACCGTGGCGTTCCGCGAGATACCGTGAGAGCGAGGTCGTCCCGCTGCCGGGAAGCCCGCTCACGGTGATCCGCATCAGATTCCCCCGATGTTGAGGGCCTTCCTGATCACCTGACTGATCGTGATCGAGCAGATCATATACCAGATGATCCATGCGGGAATGACCCAGATCAGGGGCGCCGTCAGGCTCAGGGTACCATAATAGGGGAGCGTGATCGTGTTGTGGATCTGGCTGAGACGGTACAGGAGCCAGAAGAAGATCGGGACCGTCAGTACCAGGATGTATGCCATCGGCTTGAACTGCTGCTGGGAGAGCTCAAGCTGTTCGCGCATCATCCGGTCTTTTTTCGTATCCAGTTTCTTGATCCTCTTCTCATCCTGGGAGAGCATGGCTTCCCGGTACTCTTTCTGGAACTCCTTCATCCGGTCCTGTACGTCGGTCATCCGTTCGTAATCGATTGTGTATTTCTGGATGATGGAGGAGTACAGGCCGGTGGCTGCCGAAAGGATCACGATCAGGATAAAGAAAGGTATATTGAAACTTTCCACGAGCGGCGCAAAAACGGAATCAATACCCTTTCCTACGCCGAGCCGCAGCCAAGAGATGCTGTACGAGACCATCATCATCAGCATAAAGAGCAGCGCGACGTATAATCCGTATTTTTCCCAGAATTTTCCAAAGTCCATGAAGTCACCTTACATGAGGTTACCTGAGGACGTCCACCATTTCAGCAGCGGCAAGATCCAGCAGGTGATCGGCGTTGGTGATAATCTTGATCGTACACCCGGTTACCATGGCGTACGCGGCGGCGATAGACCGGTTGAACTCTTGGTGCTCTGCAATCGCACGCGCACCTTCCTTATCCCGGGTCCTCGTCTCATCGGTCAGGCGTCGCATGAGGATCTGATCATTATCCGTTTCAACGAGAATGATAACATCAGGCATAATCTCGCGGAGCACCCATTCGGGAAGCCCTGAAAGGTAGCCCTTTGGGGTTTTCACCGATGCGTGTGTGTCGATCATGACGTTGCCAGAGATCTTTGCGATCGCCTGGGCCGCACGCTGCTGGAGCCGTTTCTGATCAGCACGGTCGAGCGTCCGCATCTGGTCGCGGTTTTCAACGAGCCCCTCGCTCTTGGCTACTTCGAACATGAAAGAGCCAAAATTGATGGGCTGGTAGTCCACCCCTTCGCTTTTGAGTTTGTTTAATGCTTCGTTGATGACCGTTGTCTTCCCGACACCCGGCACACCCGTGATAATGACCTTTTTTCCTGCCATTCCTGTCCCTTCATTCCTCAAATCATTCTTTGCCAAAGAATGTTCGCATGAACGGATACATTTCCATGATTTGCTGGCTCGCTATCTCTTCGTACAGCCTGTACGTGATACTCACCGTCAGTAACAACCCCGTACCGCTGACAGACCCGATAACACCAAAGAGGTTCGCGGCCACACTGAGGAGACCGATGAACACACCACCGATGATCGTGACACGGGGGATGTACCGATCCAGGTACTTCTCCAGCACCTGCGGATTTCTCCGGTAACCGGGGATCGACATGCCGGACAACTGGATCTGTCGTGCCACATCCTTTGAATCGAGACCTGCGGTCTTGATCCAGAAGAGTGCGAAGATCGCACCGCCCACCACCATGAAGGTGGTATCAACCCCCATACGCAGGAGGACTTCCCATGGTGCATGCCCGAGATCGGTCGCCCACCACATCCAGGTGGACGGGCCGTTGATAGGCGCAAGGAAGTACATCAGGCCGGAGGTTGGCGTCTGGCCGTTGAATTTACCCAGAATTGTAATGCCCACGTTGGAGAGGAACATCCCCACCATCTGGATGTTAGCCTGAAGAACTCTTACGAGAATCATCGGCAACACACTGGCGTAGATCAGTTTGACCGGGAAACGTGCCCGGGCACCTCTTACCTGTGCGTGGGCAAGGGGGATCTCGATACGGGTGGATTCCACGTAGACGATGATCAGGAAGATTGCAATCGTTGTGACAAAGGCAAGGAGATCATTGCCGAAATACTGGAGGAAATTCGCACCATCAAACACGACCGCGAACAGGCGGGGGAAGAACCCGACCGGATATGGATCGCTGATTGCGGTCCAGTTGATAAACCCGTTCACGAGTGCCTGGGAGATACCGGCAATGATA
>CAYVTY010000057.1:0-7021 GCA_964454995.1 uncultured Methanoregula sp. | reverse complement strand
GGTGTGGCAAATTCATAGGATTGGATCGTCTCCGAGATCCCGAACTCTTCATCCCTGAGGGAAATATCGTGTTCGGCCACCCGGTACGTGTCAGGGCCCAGATTTATTTCCCGGGTTTCTTCGGCAAACTCTTTGAGAAAGAGACCCCCTTCATTGATGCCGATGACCGTGGGAAAATTTCTGATCATTTTACACTGCACGACCGGGTACCGGTGGATGAAGGAGCCCGCCTCCTGCCGGTGGAGTTCGGAGTATTCGGCAAACTTTATCGCAAAAAATTCCCGCAGTTCCGGCGCAGAGCCGTGGACCGGGCAGGTGGAATCAAACGTCAGGGTGACGGTGCGGAGGATCATGGCATCAGGACACTTCCCGGTCAATACGGTATCAGGGTTGTACCAGATATGATCTTTCATTACATGAAATGGTGCGGATGACAGACTTTGCATTAACACTTTAATCGGGTGTTATTGCTGGTGCAGGGATGCCACAACCCGATTTTTTGTTTTAGTATAGTCCTGAATAATTATTCATTGCTCTTTGTTTGGGAGAATCTGGACAATTTATCAACACCCAACCTTAAAAATGGGAACTTGTCAGTTCACCGGATCCGAATCCGTCCCTGAACAGGCGCATCTTTAGGGAGGACCGGCTTACAGAAATAAACGGGAATAAAAGATATGGCTGTTCATCCCACAGGAGTCGTCAGCACGATGGCTGCAATAAACAGGGCAGCAAGGATCACGGCCCCGATGAGGACAAAGAGGAGCCGCCGGTCCGATTCTTTCTCATGCGGCTTTTTTTTCTTTTTCATGACCGTTTTACCTTAATGATTCTGTTATGTCGGTGAACCGGGAGATGCGGGACATCGAATCCTGTTTACCGGTGGGAAGCCGTCTGCCTTAAGCCTGCCGGTCGGTTAACGTCCCCGACCATCAGAAAAGAAAAGTCCTGGACATTTCGGTGTCGGAAGATAGTGGCACGGGCAGATGATCCGGTAAAAAATTTGGCCAAACCCGTGCCGGTCCCGCCTCACTTACAGTGACAGACCGTGCAGAGCTCCGGCATGGTGCCTGGGATCCCTTCCCACTCTTTTCTGCCCTGGCAGAGGACGCAGGCACGGTCGCCGATCTCCGTGCTGTCAGCAACCCGGTGAGTTACCACGATGCAGGGGATCTGCATATCTTTGACAACCCGGCGCGTGAGATCTTTTACCGTCTGCGTGCTTTCTGTGTCGAGCGCGGCAAACGGCTCGTCCAGCATAAGAAGACCGGGTTCGATGGCAAGAGCACGGGCAAGTGCGACGCGCTGTTTCTGGCCGCCGGAAAGGTTTTTTGCCCTGACATCGGCAAGGTCTGAAATGTGCATCCGGTCCATCCAGAGGGCGGCGCGTTCTGTTATCACGGATCGTTGGAGGTGCCGGGTGCGAAGGCCGAATGCGACGTTGTCGCGTACGGTCATATGGGGGAATACCGATGAGTTCTGGAGGACATACCCAATCCGGCGGTATTCGGTCGGGACATCGGTGCCATCATCGGTCCTGCAGAGGCATTCGCCACTCAGGGTGATCGTGGCAGAGTCTGGCAGCAGCAGTCCCGCGATAATGTTAAGGGTCGTTGACTTGCCCGAACCATTCAGGCCCATAAGGGTCATAATCTCCCCGGGCTGCACGCTGATCGTAAGATCAAGAGTATAGTCACGGAGCCGTTTTACCATCACTGCTTCAAGCACGGTCTGCCTCCCTCTTCTGGATCAGGCGTACGGCGATCATGATTGCAAACGAGATGATCACGAGCAGGATCGAGATCGTGAGCCCGGCATTAATGTTGCTGCCCTCCATCCCCACATAGACCGCAAGCGGCATCGTCTGGGTCACCCCGGGCAGGTTACCGGCGAACATGATCGTTGCGCCAAACTCCCCAAGAGCCCGGCCAAAGGTCATGACCGCACCTGAAACAAGGCCGGTTGCGGTCATGGGGATGGTAATCTGTACCAGGGTCCGCATTGATGAGGCACCGAGTGTCCGTGCGGTCTGCTCATAGGCCGGGTCCAGCTGCTCGAAGAGCGATTTTGCCTGCCGCAGGTAGAACGGGGATGCGACAAAGATCTGCGCCATGATCACCGCAAGCGTGGTAAATGCAATCGATATCCCGAGCATGTTGAAGTACCTGCCGAGAATCCCGACCCTGCCGTAGAGAACGAGAAGTGCAACCCCTGCTACCGCCGGGGGAAGGACCAGCGGGAGATCGATGAGCGTATCCACGACCACTTTTCCCGGATACGAGTACCGGGAATGAAAATAGGCAAAGGGCGTCCCGACAAGAACGACTACGGACAGGGAAATAACCGTCGTAAACAGGCTCAGCCAGAGTGCGCTTGCAACATCCGGGTCATGGAGCGTGTCAAAAAACAGGTCCGGCGTCATCCGGAGAAAGAGTGCGACAATCGGCAACGCAAGATACAGCGTAACCGCTGCGATCAGGATCCCTGCGGCAAGATACGTCAGACTGCGCCGGTGATTTTTTTGCAGGAATCGTTGTGGTATCATGGGTTCGTTCCTCTCCCGGTGGGATCACCGGCCGGTCCCGGCTCAAAAAAAAGATGACTGGATTTTAAGAGGTTATGGGGGCGGTAAACCCGTATTCAGTCAGAATATTCTGGCCGGCCGCTGATAGCATATACTGTTCAAACCATGCGGCCTTGGCCTTGTTGTTACTTTCCTGAAGAATACCGATAGTATACGTCTGGAGGTAGTTATCCTTCATTGGAATGGTGATGCTCTGATAGGTACCGCTTGCCGCTGCTGTTGCGGTTGACTGGTACACAAATCCTGCATCTACTTCGCCAAGGGCAACCTTCGTTGCGACTGCCGGCTCGGAGGTCTCGTAGGTCACGACGTTACTGATCGTCGCATTCTTCCAGCTCTGTCCATAGGTCGAGTTCGCCAGATTATTTAAGACCGCAATGGTCGCGGTGCCTGCGGGGACGGTCTTATCCTCCATCGCGATCTTCACACCGGGTTTTGCAAGATCGGCAAGGGACTGGATGTTTGCCGGGTTGGATGCCGGCAGGATGACGATCACGTAGTTTGTCGTGAGCGTTTTTACCGAGTCATTGACAAAGTAGGCCTCTTTTTTAAGGGTGTTTGTGTAGCTGTTGCTTGCAGAAATGAATACATCAGCATATGCGCCGTTCTCCACCTGTGTCTTGAGTGCCTGTGTGCCATCAAGGTCAAAGGCAACCGTAGTTCCCGGATAGGCAGCGGTAAATGAAGAACCGATGGTCTGTGAAGCGCCACTCAGTGATGCGGCTGTGAACGCAACAACATTTCCTGACGCCGGAGTGTAGACCGGGGCTGGTGTCGCGGTGGTTGCAACCGTCTTCGGGACTGTGGTTGCCACGGTTGCCACCGGGGTGGATGCCGGGGTTACCGGTGCGGTTGTTGCCACAGTTGTGACCGGGGTGCTTGTCGTGCTCTGCGTGCAGCCGGCAAAGAGGGCCGATACGAGCAGGAGTCCGAAAACCATACTAATGAGTGTAAGTTTCATAGGTGTCAACTTCTGTTTCATGACTTCACAATCCTCTGGAATTAATTATTCCTGATATACTCTTACCAGATAATAGTTAAAAATTGTGCTTTATTATTACCAGAAAGTAATAACAAATTGTTACATAAGGTTAGAAAGAAGTGAGTCACGAAGTGTTCCCATAAGATACGCGAAATAGGAGATTTATTACCGGATACCTATTTTGAAGTTATTCTTGTCTTCGATGGCATTTCCCGGCCCCGGCCTGCAGGGAGGTTCTGTCTGTCATTAGTAATGATCATTTTAATTCGTTGAAATTTTCTGATCAACAGCCAACATAACAGTACTGTTAATTATTTTCTTTTTATTTACACACAGATTAAGCATAATGCTAATAATTATGTCGCATAAACTCTTTAGTACACTCCGTAAAGAGGAGAGGGATTATCAGTCCCTGAGGAACCTGTGCCATTGTCAGCACCATTTGCCAACAACGTGAGGATCCAGATACCATGATTACCCGGCACCATATAGCACTTGCCCTGATGTGCGCCCTTATTCTCTGTAGTGCCTTTTTTCTCTCAAACCCCCTCATGATGGTGCTGGTTATTGCCGGCACCTGCATTGGTGCTTTGCTGCCGGATATCCACATGACCCGGCCAAACCATCTGACATTCCGCACGCTTGCGTGGCTGATTGTGCAGTTTCCCCGGAGGATCTGCGCCCCGCTCCTGTGCCGGATCTATGCACATATCCGTCATCCGGTTCCGGACCCTTCAGACAAACGGTTGACCCATTCAATACCAGGAGTCCTGTTTATCGGCGCGTGCATGTGGACGCTCGTGTATATTCCGGTGAATGCAGCGGGAAGTGTACTCACCGTACCTGCCGCCATTTTCATGAGCGGTGTACTCCTTGGGATGGGGCTCCACCTGACCGAAGATCTTTGTACCAGAAAAGGCATATTCCCGTTTTTCCCTTTCAGCCCCTGGACGGTTGCCGGTTCCATCCGCCCCTGCGACAGGACTGATCCCCGGATCGCTCGGTATCATATCCAGCACTGCACGGTGCTTCTCGTCTTTGTCGGGCTCGAAAGTCTTGGCATTCTGGCACATGCACTCTTCCTGCCGCTCAGTATTGCCGGTGTCGGCATCTGTCTGGGTATGATGGTCTACTTTTCTGAAGTGTCGATCCGGCAAAATTCCGGCCTTGTGGGCGACGTGAAAGTTCCGTCACCTTCAAAAAGTACCTGAATCCGTAGAATGCGGCCCTGGATAAGCCCAGGTGTTTGTACAAATTGCGAGATCGCGTGGTGACGAAGAGACCATGCACGTTCCATTCCCCCACACTGTTGTGTCTCCGGGATGAAGCTGTATGACCTGCCCGCTGGTTATCGCTATAGGAGAGTTATATTCCGGATGCAGAAGCACAGACCTGAAAATGCAGTTCCATGGGAAAATCGTTATGAGAACTGGTTTAAGGATTTCTCCAGAGCCTGATATATCATAAAAAAAGTAACTGACACATACCGTCGGTTAAAAACGTTTTTCGACCTAAAAAAATCAGGAAAACCGGGCGACTCACTCTTTTGTCCGGTATCCCATTGCATGGGCAAGTGTCACGAGCTCTGCCAGTTGCGCTTCCTGCCGCCCGGTTAACCGCCTTCCCTTTTGGATCAGCCGCCCGAGCTTGACAAACCGGATCCGATCCTCATGGCTCAGGGCATCGGCGTTGTGCGCCCATTTCATGAGATCAAACCACTGCTGGCGGCTGAATGTGGGGGTCGCATCATCAGGTGACGGTTCTTCCCCGTATGCGCTTTCCTCGTCGCCTTCGTCAGACTCATCTTCACCGGTCTCGTCTTCATCTGTGGTGTCGTCAGCCTCATACGGCTCGCACTCGCCAGACTCATCTTCATCATCTGCCCCGGTACCGATCGTGTTGTCCCCGGTTGTTTCCGGGGCACGATGCCCGGGCACGTTAACAGCAAGACCAGGGGCCGTAACCGCATCCGACAGGTCGTCGATATCGAGTTCTCCGGGCTCTTCAAAGAGGTCTTCCACGGTCCGGATCCTGACCTGCGGTACATCCGTTTCAGATATGGCGTCGGTTCCCACAGGCACCGCCGGCCGCTGGACCGGCACGAGGTGATCGACTTCTTTACGGGCAAGGGCCTGCGGCCCGTGCATGATAATCGTGGGAAGGTCAGGTCTTTTTGTCACAATCATGTGGTTCTGTATCGGCACTTCCTCGATCAGTGCAGACGTGATCTGTGTTTTTTTCCTGAGCGCTGCAAGGGCATCCTTTGCCTCTGCACACTCCTCATCGGCTGCATGGCGCTTCTCTTTTTCTGCCTCAAGTGCAGCGCCGGCCTGCTCGATCTCAGCGGCAAGAGACTGGAGAGCCGCTTCTTTTTCGGCCTGTCCCCGACCGGCTTCGAGGAGTTGTTCCTCAAGTGATCGCTGCCGGTCGAGCGCGATTCTGAGATCGTCACTGAGTTTTTTAACCGTGTCTTCGCGCCGGGCGTCGTCTGCGGTCTTTGCATCAGATATAGCCCGCAGGTTTTGTTCTACCTGCACTTTCTCACGGGAAGCCTGTGCAAGGTTTTCTTCTGCTCCATGACGCGCTTCGTTCTCGGAGGTAAGACTGGCAGAAAGGGCCTGGATTTTTGCGAGCAGTTCCTGCTCGTGTGCCGCTGCCTGCCCGGCAGACGCACTCAGGTTTTGCTCGATAGTTTCCTTAACCTGCGTTATCTCCGAGAGTTTCTCTTCGGCCGCATGGCGCATACGCCGCTCGGTCTCCAGTTCTTCATGGGCCTGCTCCACCTCGGTCGCAGCCGAGCGAGCCAGTTTTTCAGACTGAACCTTTGCAAGTTCAGCGGCGGCAAGTTCGTCTCTTATGATCTTGTGCGCATCACGTTCAGCATCCCGCTCCTGCTCTGCATGTATGAGACTCGCCCTTGCCGATTCCAGATCCTGCCGAAGCGCTCCCAGCGTAGCGTTGAGCGCCTGCATTTCCCGGTCCTTTGCATCGGTAATTTCCTGTACTCTTGTTTCCACGCCAGCCCGCATGCGTTTTTCCACTTCAAGGAACGCTGCTGCTGCATCCAACTGCTCCTGTAATCCCTGCATTTCGGCAGCAGTCTGCTCATGTGTCGCTGTTATACGGGCAAGGTCGGCTTCGAGCGTCGCACTCTTCTGGCGCTCGGCACCAACCGATTCCGTGAGCGCGTCATATTTCTGCTGAAGTGCGTCATGGTGCTCCATGAACGTCCCTTTTTCAGCGACAAATGCGGCCTCTTTTTTTGCCGCATCCTGTGCGAGTTCGCTGTACTGTTGCTCTGCTTTCGCCCGCTGCTCTTTTTCCGAGGCCAGTTCATCCGCGAGCCGCAGGCTGTCCTGTGACAGCTGTTTTGCTTTCCCCGTGATATCCTCTATCATCTGCCGGAGATCCTGCTCTGACCGGGCTTTCTCCTGCATGATGGATTTGACTTCCTG
>CAYVTY010000056.1:0-8011 GCA_964454995.1 uncultured Methanoregula sp. | reverse complement strand
CATCACGGTCATGCCGTCTTTTGTCGCGGCATCCCAGCTCTTTCCTTTGCGCAGGCCGATGATCACGTCAAGGCCACTGTCCCTCAGGTTCAGGGATTGTCCCCGTCCCTGCGAACCATACCCGATCACGGCGATCTTCTTTCCCTTCAGCACCGAGAGATCGGCATCGGACTCATAGTATTTTTTCATCATAGACTAATCCCTTTGATATCAGCAACAAAGCACATAAATATTATATGAAAAAACTAAAGAAGAACACTTGAAACTCAGCATGGATGCGATGACTTATTAAACACGCAGCAGTGGACAACGCCCCGGATCAGCCGTTCAGCGGGAAACTGCCCGATGTCCAGGCCACATCACCCGATGTCAGGATCAACCTCACCCGGGTCGGGGTAAAAAACGTAAAAAAACTTGTGGAAGTTACCCGCCCCGGTAAAAGGCCGGTCGTTTTTATCTCAAATTTCAATGTCTACGTGGACCTGCCCGGTAGCCTGAAAGGTGCCAACCTGTCCCGGAACTTTGAAGTGATCGATGAGGTGCTCCAGCAGGCGATCGAGGGAAAGGTTAACGAGATCGAGAACCTGTGCAGCGCAGTGGCACGCAAACTGCTTGACCGTCACGAGTACGCCGATCGTACCGAAGTGCTGATGCGCAGCGAGTTCATGGTCAAGCGCGAGACACCCGTGAGCCACACGACATGCCACGAGGTTGTCAAGGTGCATGCGCGGGCGATTGCAAAAAGGACCTTCCGCGAACCGATCGTGAGAAAAAGCATCGGCGCCGAAGTCACCGGCATGACCGCATGCCCCTGTGCACAGAACATTATGAAAGAACGGGCAAACCGCGTGCTCGAAGGGCTGGGGGTCGACCGGAAAACCATCGACGCGTTCTTCACCGAAGTCCCGATGGCAACCCACAACCAGCGGGGTCGGGGATTCCTCTGTATCGAGACCGATGACGACCAGTACGTCGACCTCGAAAAGATCATCGGGATCCTCAAGGAGTCCATGAGCGCGGGCATCTACGAGCTCCTGAAACGTGGCGACGAAGGTGCAGTGGTGCTTGCCGCGCATAAAAATCCCCGGTTTGTGGAAGACTGCGTCCGGGAGATGGCAAAAAAAGTCCTGACCGGATTTGACTATCTTCCGGGCGATGCCGTGGTCACCATCAAGCAGACCAACGAAGAAAGCATCCACCAGCATGATGCGTATGCCGAACGGAGGGCAACGCTCGCAGAACTGCTGGACGAACTCAATGGCGACAAGAAGTACTGAAATTGACAATATAAAAAAGAGTATAATAATGAATATTTAATTAATCCTGATTGCAAATCGTTTTTGGCCCGCTGGCGCGGCCGGAAAAGGACGGTATTTTTTACACCGTTTTTATTTTAATGGCCGATCCTCCGGTTAATTTGAGATCCCGAAAACGGGAAATCAAAACAATAAACGTTATAAAATGGCTCGTTGTAGATAAGGTTGAACGTACTTTGTACGGTCAATTATCTCTAGAGATGAGAGATGTCAGAGTAATTTTTGTACAGCAATAGGAACAACTCAACATAACATGAGGCGATTATATTGTCGAAAGTTGTAGAGATTTCCCCAACCACAAGACATGAGGGACACTCGAAGCTTGTCCTGAAGGTAAACGATGCAGGCATCGTCGAGACAGGTAACTGGTGTTCCATTACTCCGGTGCGGGGAGTTGAGAAACTCGCAGTCGGAAAGACCCCTGAACAGGTACCAAAGATTGCATCACGCGTCTGCGGTATTTGTCCAATTGCACACACGCTGGCAGCGACCGAGGCAATGGAAGCATCCATCAAGGTCGAGATCCCCAAGGATGCCAAGAAGCTTCGTCACATTCTTCAGCTGGCAAACCGGCTGCACAGCATTGCACTGCACGATATCCTGATCCTGCCCGACCTGTATCTTCCGGGCACCGATGTCAAGATCAACCCGTTCTCTCCTGAAGAGCCGGTTCGCAGCGTTGCAAAGCGCATCCAGCGGATCCGTGAGATCGGACAGACCATCGGACAGATTGCCGGTGGCGAGGCCATCCACCCGAGCAACACCCGTGTCGGCGGTATGTACGTGAACTGCTCCGCGCAGGCAAAAACCAAGATGTACGACCTTGCAAAGGAAGGCCTTGTTCTTGCCCACCAGCAGATGGACTTCATGATTGCAGTCCTGCGAAACTACCAGAAGAGAGACTGGGTCGATGTCGGCGGCATGAAGGTCGCACTCCCCAAGGATCTCGGATACCACGACCAGGGCTACCTTGCAACCGATGCGTTCTACGGCAGCTCAAGCCTTGACGAGTGCCCCACCTGGGATATCAGCCGGTTCAAGGAAGTCCGGCCCTGGGACTGGTACATGGGAGAGATGGAGATCTCCCTTGAAGAGCCCAAGTACCCCGTTGGTGGAACCACCAAGCTCGGCACCAAGGTCAACCCGCAGATGGAAGCCTGCACCGGTATCCCGATGTACGACGGCCAGCCCGTTGAAGTCGGTCCCCGTGCACGTCTCGTCAAGTACAAGAACTTCGATGAGAAGGGCACCATCGGACAGAACGTTGCCCGTGAGATGGAATACACCGACAGCCTGTACGAGATGATCGACTGCATTGATGAGCTCAACCCGAGCGGAAAGGTCGTTGCAGACTACATCCCGAACGGTGACGGCTCGCTCGGATGGGCAGCAAACGAAGCCCCCCGTGGCACAGATGTCCACATTGCAAAGGTCAAGGACTGGAAGGTCCAGTACTTCTCGATGCTCGTTCCGACCACCTGGAACTTTGCAACCTGCAGCGCAGCACTCACCGGTGCACCCTGGCAGCTCACCGAGGTTATTATGCGCGGGTACGACCCGTGCGTCTCGTGCGCTACACACATGATCGTAGTCAATGAGGACAACAAGGTAGTCGCCCAGAAACTCATCCAGCAGTGAGCGTACAAAGGTCATGCTGTATCCGGAAATTGTAGTCGCAGGGTGTGGAAATCCCCTGTTTGCAGATGATGGCTTTGGTCCGGCGGTCATTGAGGAGTTGCAGAAACTCACACTTCCCGACAATGTAAAAGTAGTGGATGCAGGCCTTGGCGGCCCGCATTTTATTTTTACGCTGCTCGACCCGGAAGTGACAAAAAGACTCGTGATCGTCGATATCGCAGATTACGGTGCGGAACCGGGATCAATCACCAAACTCCGGATCGAGGATCTGCCTCCGGGCAGTTACCGGGATGCCCATTCGTGGGATATCGCCGAACCGCTCCAGAGGATCAAAGACCGGATTGATATTACAGTCATCGGATGCCAGCCCAAACGCGTCACGGATCCCGACATGGAGATCGGGCTCTCGGATGAAGTTTCAAAGGCAATTCCCAGAACGGTACGGATTGTACTGGAAACAATAGGTGTTGATTATGGGACTGCTATCTAGTGTCTTTAAGAAAAACGCCAGCGAGGAGCCGCAGAAACCTGTGGCACCTGCAAAAGCGGCTGACGTAGTAAAAAATGTGGAAACAACAAACAAGGAGGTTAAGCCTGTGGTAGACAAGATTTCAGTGGGCTACACGCACCTGAGCGGATGCACCGGTTGCACGGTTGCACTTGCAGACAACTACGGCGGATTGTTAACTCTCCTCGACCGGTATGTCGACCTGAAATACCACCTTACGCTTGCCGATGTACGGCACATCCAGCAGGTCGATGTTGCAATTGTCGAGGGCTCAGTCTGTATTCAGGACAAGCTCGCAGTTGAAGAGATTAAGGAGACCAGAGAGAAGGCAGCAGTGGTTGTTGCACTCGGTGGCTGCGCATGCTACGGCAACATCACCCGGTTTTCCCGCGGTGGCCAGCAGAACCAGCCGGCGCACGAGTCATACCTGCCGATTGGCGACTTAATCAAGGTCGATGTATTCATCCCCGGATGCGCACCGACCCCGCAGATGATCAGGAATGTCTGTGTCATGGCATACCTGCTCCTCAAGGGAACAAAGGAACAGAAAGAACTCGCAACCAAGTTCCTGACCCCGCTCATGAACATGGCATCTGCATGCACCTCTGCATGCGCATGCGACATCATGACCAGCGTGATCAACCAGGGTCTGTGCATGGGATGTGGCAGCTGTGCAGCAGCCTGCCCGGTCCGTGCGATCACCATGGAATTTGGCAAGCCCAACCTCGAACGCGACCTGTGCATCAAGTGCGGCGCCTGTGTGGCCCAGTGCCCCAGAGGCTTCTTCAACACTGACGTGGTCACTGAGTACGAGGCGATCAACGAGGCCATTATGGCGGCTCTTCAGTGAGGGTGATTGAAATGGGAGCAGAACTCGGTAAATACAAGGCATGTGTGTCAGCACGGAGCACCGACAAAGAGATTCTCAAGGGTGCACAGGACGGCGGTATCGTTACCTCGCTCTTTGCATATGCACTCGAAGAGGGAATCATTGACGGAGCCATTGTAGCAGGAACCTACGACGACGGTGACGACAACGAGATGTGCGGAACTGCGGTCCCGCACCACTGGAGACCAAAACCAGTCGTTGCGACTACAAAGGCAGAACTGCTCGCGGCACGCGGCACCAAGTACAACATCAGCCCGAACGTTTCCTTAATCAAGGAAGCAACCCGCAGCTATGGTCTTGACAAGATCGGTATCGTCGGCACCCCGTGCCAGATGCAGGCCATAAGGAAGGGTCAGCTGTACCCGTTCGGCTGGAGAGATGTCGGCGACAAGATTGCTCTTGCAGTCGGTATCTTCTGCATGGAGAACTTCCCGTACCAGAGTATCATCCAGCTCGTGGAAGACCACGCGGCAATGAAGCTCGAGTCCGTCAAGAAGATGGAGATCGGCAAGGGCAAGTTCTGGGTCTACGGCAAGCGCGGACAGGTCGTTCAGTTGCCGCTCAAGGTGACCCACAAGTACGAGCAGCCCGGCTGCCATGTCTGCATGGACTACGTGGCAAACCTCGCTGATATCTCAACCGGTTCCGTTGGGAGCCCCGACGGCTGGAGCACCATCTTTGTCAGGTCAAAGATCGGTGACGCAGTCTGGGCAAAGGCAATGGCCGCCGGCGTCTTTGAGACCCAGCCCATCGAGAAGGTCAAGCCCGGCCTCGAACTCGTAAGCAAGCTTGCAAACGAGAAGATTACGAAGAACAAGAACACGCTCGAATCTCGCAAGACCTTCGGTGTGGGCAAGGCTCTTCGGAACCCCTATATCTAAACTTTTTTTTAACAGATTCATCCTGCAGAGAAGTGCAGATACGATAATACCATTAAAAATGTAGCAGGACCCAATGGGCCGCCTCAATCCGCATTCTAATAAAGAGCCGGTCGGTTACCAGGCAACATCACATCGAATGCATTACCCAGTTCCTGCCACTGGTAGGCGGCCCAGTATTTCGGGGTAGCCCAGACATACGGAAATTCGCTATACGTGATGAAATATGGATCGGGCGGTTGGCAGTTCTCCTCGTATTCCCCGATTTTGTTGAACCATTTGTCCTCAAACGTCATATTGCCGTCGGTGGCGTTGTAATAATCACCGGTATGGGCACACCAGGGGTCGTAGTAATAGGATCCGTTCGGCAGTTCAAGTTCCACCCACTGGTGCGCATCGGTGCTGACGATACGGGAATCAATCCCAGATTGCTGCGCCATAAAAGCAAACAGCTCGGAATATTCCCTGCATTCCCCGACTTTATTATATGCTATCCAGTACGGATCATCCGCGTAATACGTTCCGTTCGGATTCACCTGGGGGTAGAGGATACTGTCATAATACGGGCTTGCTTTCATCCGGGTGGGATCACTGATGAGGTAGATGTAACTGCATGCGAGGTTAGCACACGCAAAAGCCGATATATTATCGTCCGGTTCTATCCAGTCCTTCATTTCCCATTCAAAAATTTCGTCAAGTTTTGCATCAGTACCTGGGATCTGTCGGACTTTTGCCAGTTCATCAGAGATGCGTTCTTTCCCAAGAGGGTAGATCGCTTCTCCGTACTCGGCAGTGATTTCATTATTAAGGAGAATGGTTTCATCGGCATCACTTTTCTCCATGGCAATCGTTCCGGCAGCCCGGGGATCAAGTGACGGAAACGGGTTCAGATACGGGAATACCAGGACTATCCCCGCAAAGAAAATAATTCCCATTGCAATGATGAAAAGAACCGCAAGTACGTTTCCTGGGATCTTCCGCACATGCTTTGCAATTTTTTTCTTCATGCCCCTAAACCCACGAATGTCACTAAATTATTTCCATTTTTGTGCGTTTTTCTTTCCTTAATGTACAGTGTTAACACCTTTATATAATGTATTCTTTCCATTATAGGGGGCCTATTGTTCCCACTATAGCAATCCCCCCTGTATTTCACCTGCGTTTAGTCTTCCTTAAGGGGGTTGATTTTACCAGGATTGCCTATTGCACGGAGAGACATATCTATTCATAAAATCGAGGAGGTTAGTGTGCGTAACACGTGCGATGAATAGTCGAACCGGCAGGTTAAACAGCATATTTTCTTCTAAAAATTAAAATTAGGGCTTTTTTTGAAGTTACGAAATTGAACAAAGAGGAATAAGATTACGAGATTCAGATAGTACGAGTACGGTAATGACACCCCAAATGCAACAAGATCACGGAGCCGCCTCGATCAACAGTTTCATAAGATTCTCATCAATGAAGGGAACAGGTCATGGCATTTTCGGGGCCACCGGTTCCTTTTTAAAAGGAGCCCTGCTGGTTCATGGACCACACGTGCACATGTAACCCACAGGGGGACATGGACGATCATACGATAAAATCCGGGATTTTTTATCTCTTTTGATCCGTATGTCATTTCCCCGCGTCTTTGATCTCCCGGATCGAGGCGCCCGTGGTCAGGTGCCGGAAAAAACCCGCCACCGTCCCGTTCAGGGCAGCCTCCTTTGAAGGGTAACTCCCGGTATCACGGTAATAGTCTTTGGCACCTTTTTCCCGCACGGCAAGATTTGCAAGACCAGAATATTCATCGCCGGTCCGGACAATTCTGATTTTGAGGGGGACTTCGACATCCCTGATATCCATTTCAAAGAGCCCAACGGTCTCACGTATCCGGGTAATGTCCGGGTACTGCCGGGCAAGCTCATCATCCTGTGCTGCTGTCACACCCCTCTGTTGCATGCCGGAGAGGAAAAATGTTTCAGGCACCGTCCGGGCGAAGCAGGCCTTTTCCGGCAAGGATCTCCTGCACCCGTGCGGAATTTTCGACAGTGAACCCGATGTTCATGCCCCGGCCCCGCACAATTGCACAAAAGATCAGGTCACGGGAGGGCCGGCTGGTGTCGAGCGGGAACCATGTGCGGAGATTGCCGCTGCCCCAGATCCTCCACGATCCTGTGCTAATCGTGGCACGGTGGACCGTGATGTGGTCGATGTCGGCAAAATCAACCCGCCGGCTGGTCATTATCGGGAAGTAATAGTGGAAAAACGTGATGCTGTCAGTGGAGATGCTGACGAACCGGTCTGCATAGAGGACACCCGGCCCGGGGGCCGCATGAGGAGCCGTTTGTACGCCAGGAACAGGAGAAATGAGCACGAGAATCCCCCGGAAGATAAGTGCAAATGCAACGCAGATGAGCGCCACTCCGACAATAAGGAGTACCGGGGAACCGGAAAAGAAACCGGCGATAAACACTAGGTCGGCGATGCCTTCGAGTACAATTCCGGATATCAGGGACAGGGTTCTCATGGCAGTTCCCGGGCGCTAACCTGATGAGATAGTACAACAGGAACCGTGAAAAAGCTGACGGGATTTTTGGGGATTACCCAGTTCAGGGACCGGCGGATTTTGTTATTCCTGTTTCCTGCCATGACAGAATCACCGGCATGGTGGAAAAGAAGACCGGTTTTTGGGCCCGGATCACAAATAAACTACCGGTAGGTTTATGGTAACGAAGGGGGGCCGGAACAGTACTTCCGAAAGTAACTCTTCGTAGATCATAACTACTGAACAGATCATTTT
>CAYVTY010000055.1:0-8089 GCA_964454995.1 uncultured Methanoregula sp. | reverse complement strand
TACTGCTCCTTTGCCTTGAGGATGTCCGGGCTCGTGCCGGTTGCGAATGCATCGACGCGGTCGAGCGTGCGGGCCGCGGTGTCCAGCGTCCAGATGTCGCGGGTCTCCTTATCCACGACACTGATCGACTCGACCCGGACGGAAACAAGAGGAGCACTCGCAGGGTCTTTCTGGTAGATGGAGGCTTTTCCTATGACCGCGACAAACGCAGGTGTCTCGATTTTTGCGAGCTGCTGCATCGCCTCGGGCTGGTAACTCCCCGCCATTATAAAGAAGGTCCCGGTCGGGTCGATGACCCGGCCCCGGTAGAAGATGTTCTGCTCTCCCTGCCGGGTCTTCTCGGTCAGCGTGCCGACAATAAAGATCCGGTTGCTGCGTTCCCCGGTGGGGAGGAGCACGAACGTGGGGCTCTTTTCGTCCTCGCCGTCCTTGAACTGGTACCGGCATTCCCGTAGTTCACTTGCAAAGACCCTCCGCGCCGGCTCGCGATCGAAACTGCCGTCCCGCCGGCCCATCTCCGGTGCCGTGGCGCTCATGATACACCCCCGGCCCGGTTCAGGAGCTTTGCATGCTCCCCGCTCTCGAAATGCATCTGTTCGCAGGTATTTACGAGCAGCCGGTTCTCGATCTCGCGGCCCTTACAGATCACGTACCGGCCGAGCACCTTGTCCCGCATCTGCAAAAAGACCTCGTCCATCCCAAGCGGGTTGTTCTCCGCGATCTCCTTTGCCTGGTCAAGCATCATGCCGGTCAGGGCTTCGACCACGTCGCGCTTCAAAAGCATGTTATGCGTCTTCTCGCCATCGTCAAGCCAGCCCTTGATCCGCAGGTCGTAGATGAAGTTCGGCTGGATCTCGTGGACCGGGCAGTAGTTCTGTCGGGAGAGGGCACGGTTGCAGCCCTCGACCGGGCAGCGCTTGATGATCCCGGAGCCGGGCGCGATATGCACGATGGCGCCCTTTACCTCTGCGTCGCCTCCACTGGCGGTCGCGATGTCGCCTTCTTCCTGCATGATCGTCGCGCCCGTGATGTTGAGCGAGAGCCGCTCGTTGAATTCGTCGGCCTGTGCGTAGAAGACGGAGTAGACCGAGCCGGGGACAAGTTTTTCCTTCCCCTGCTCTTTCCAGATGATGAACTTGATTGTTCCGGTCTCGTCGCCCAAAAGGCCGGACTGGAGCATGCGGTCGTGCGTTACGTCCCACTCCTGTATCACTTTCGCCCGCACGCTCGCGACGCCGGCTTTAAGATCTTTTACCGGGACCGGTGCCGGGATGAGCGGGTCGGTCTTCTCGATCTCTTTTATCGTGGTGCCCGAGTGGACCTTGAGGTTCGGGACACCCTTGTATTCGTCCACGACCGCGGATTCGAGCCGGTACCACTTGCCCTCCTCCATCTTCGGTGCGTTGGACTTCGCCCAGACCACGAACCGGATCCCGCCCGATTCGTCCGCGATGATACCGCTCTGGGCAATCGCCGGCGACGCGGGCGTGGCAAGGGAGACTACCTTTCCAACGAGTGTCACCCAGTCGCCGGGCTGTGCATCGGCAACCTGCTTCTGTTCATTCGCGCCGCCCGCGCCTCCGGCACTCCCGCCAAATCCTGTGGCGGGGGCGATATTGAATTCCTTTGCGAGTTCGTTTGACACGCTGCGCTCAGCCTCGGCAGGCTGGACGCCGAACTCATCGATGAGCCTGCGCAGCTTGCCCTCGACCTTCTGCCGGTCGATCTCATGTCCTGTTTTTGAAAACTTTCGGGAGATTCTTTCAGTAGCTTCGGAATAATCCATTTCTTACATCTCCAACGGTACATCAAATCGCATTTTGGTATATATCAGGTACCGTGCGCTGTGAAAGTAAAGAGACTTGCGGATTTGTCGCCGCGATGGTGAGGTTTATGACCCTGCACGGGAACTAAGTGTAGTATGGCTGAATTAACCGCAGACTCTACGATCTACGACCTTCTCCAGGCAAAACCCGAAGCGACCGAGGCACTCTTCAAGTTCGGCATGGGTTGTGTCGGCTGTGCAATCGCCCGCGGCGAGACCATCCGCGAAGCAGCGGAGGCACACGGCATTCCCCTTCCCGAGCTCTTGAACGCACTCGGGATCAAGGAATAAATTACTTTTTTTGTTTTGGTTTCAGGCGCATAAGTTCTGCGAGCGGAGCATCGGGATAACGTTTCAGGTAATCCGCGACCGCAGGTTCGTGCAGCAGGGTGCAGCCCGAACAGTTCCAGACCCGGCCGTTTGTGGAACTCGCTGACCATTCACCGAGCTCTTCGTTCTTGCACGGGTAGAACGGGCAGTAGCAGAAGTCACAAGCCTGCCCCGCGAAATGACAGGGATAATAGGGGCAGTTGTGGGGCAGCCATTCCACCCAGTGCTCTCCCTGGAACCGGCTCCAGATGAAAAACGCCGGCTCCGTTATACCTCCGCTTTCGTAGAGGCGGAGGGCCTCGGGCACGCCCTTTAAGACCGCGTCCCGCACCCGCCGGCCCGGTTCCGTGATCCGGCCGGCGTACTGGTGTTTGTTCTCCCCTTCGCACGCGGCGATCACGGCATCGGTGGGCGTGCCGGAGACTTTTCCAGCGGAAAGCAGGGCTTCGGTCTTTGCCTCGGTCGCCACCATGATCGTTTCGAGCAGCGCCGGATCTTCCATCCCTTCGCTGCTGTACGCGATAATGTTGATCGTCCCGGCTCCTCTCCCGCCGGCCGATTCCTGCCGGATGCCTGCTGTCACAAAGACCGTGATAAAATCGTACTGGAGCACGCAGAGGTTCCGGATCGGGACGGCGGTGAGCAACCCCAGCACATCGCTACCGGCACCGGCTGCAGCAGCGATACGGCCAATCTCTTTTTTCGGCTCCTCGTGACTCCAGTCCCCCGGGACCGTGTGGTTAAAGAGCGTGGTAGCGTTACGAATGCCGCCGGCAATACCGGTGCTTGCGGCGCGGAATGCACCGCGGATAAAAAGAGTATCAGACCCGGTATAATATCTCATGCGACGGAGTATCTGACCCGGTCTTTGAGTTCCTGCTGTTTGCCGGAGTTCCACCCGGAGACGTCCTGCAGGTACCCGGTCACCCGGCTGATCTGGACGACATCGTGGGAGCCGCATTCAGGGCAGACGGGCTTGCCGCACAGGGGGCAGTACTCGATCCCGGAGATCATCTCATGGCTGCAGTGGCAGTTGTCGAGCGGGCACATGATCTCAAGTTTGGTCTCCCCGCAGTTCGGGCACGGGGTCTGGTCTACGATGAGATGGCAGGTGTGGCACTTGTATTTTCGCTCGGTTTCCGGAATATCGTCGAGTTTCTTGTATTTTTCTGTAATTTTCCGCTGCTCTGCACTCCAATCCATACTACTACATTGCAGAAGGGCTTAATAAATTTTTAGACCGTGTCCTGAAGGCAATATTGCATTCGCGGTACGTACTGGCCCGCACCGGTGGATTGGGTCTCAAAAAAGGATTTGTTTAGGCTTTCCTGTCCCTACGGAGGTGCGCGTAGGACTGCGCTGCGGCCGCAGGATCCGGGGCATCATAGATCGACCGGCCCACGATAATACCGTCCACGAGTGCGGCGATGGCATCTGCATCCCCGCCCTGTGTCCCGATCCCCGGGGAGAGGATCTTCTTGTCACCGATAAAGCCCCGCAGGACCCTGACCCGGTCCGGCCGGGTTGCAGGAGCGATGATCCCGTCGGCGCCCGCGATGATCGCGTTTCCGGCGATCTGCTCCGGGATCCCGCCCGAGAAAAATTCCTTTCCTCCTGGGTGGCTCATCTCGGCGACTACGAAGCATTCGCCCTTATGCGCATGGGCAGAGGCAACGCACGCCTTTATTGAGTCCATGCCGGTAAACCCGTGGCAGATGATCCCGCTAAACCCTGCAGCGAAGACCTGGTCGCAGATGAGCGTGTCCGTGTTCGGGATATCCGCGACCTTGAAGTCGGCGATGAGTGGCAGGCCTTCCTTTGCAAGTTCCCCGGCGATCGAAAGTCCGGCCGAGAGCACGAGCGGGTACCCGATCTTGATCGCGTCGAGGTGCGGGGCGCAGGCACGGGCTACCGCGAGCGCTTTTTTCTTTTCCGTTATGTCCAGCGCGAGGATCAGGTCAGGCATGACTGAGCCGCTCCATCACAGCCGCGACGAGGACCGGGAGCGTGATGGTCGCATCGGCATACACGGTCACGGCCTTTGCATCCTCGGTGATCTTGCCCCACGAACGGGCTTCATCGAGCGTCGCGCCCGAGAGCCCGCCAAGGTCTGGCCGGTCCCCGGTGAGCTGGATCGCGTAATCGAAGCCGTTCGGCGTCATGAGCATGCTCTGGAGGATGAAGTTCTTCGGGACGCCGCCGCCCACGAGCAGGGCGCCGGCCTTTTTGGTCGCAAAGCAGGTGTCAAGGAGCGCCGGCATGTCGGCAAACGCGTCCACGGTCACCTTGTTCGTCTGCGAGAAGAGCCAGTACTGGAGGCCGACCATTGAGTCCTGGATGGCCGGGCAGTAGACCGGGATCCCTTTCTGTGCAGCAGTCGCAAGGATACCGTTTTTCAGGTGAAGACCGATGTGGCGCAGGAGCCCTGAGATCGAGATGGTGCTCCCGGGTTCGAGTTCGCTGTACACTCCCTGCATGAACGTCTCGAAGTGCTCGAAGGCCTCATTCGGGAGATAGACATCGTAGATCCGGTTGATCTCGTCGTGCCTGAGCTCGATGTCGTTGCAGAATGCGGTGCCGTGGAAGTGCCGGCAGCCGATCGCCTCGATGATATCGTGCGTGAGGTTTGCACCGGTCGAGACGAGGATGTCGATGTGGCCGTCCCTGATGAGATCGGAAACGATCCCGCCCATGCCGGCCGGCACCATCGCTCCGGCGAGCCCGAAGAATTTTGTCGTATCCGCATCCTTTAGCATCTGCTCGTAGATCTCTGCCGCGTGGTAGAGCGAGCCGCCGTTGTACGCCCCGGCTTTTCCCATTGCATTGACCAGTTCGCCGACGGTCATGGCCGGTTTGAGGTGCATCTGGGTGACTGGTTCATCGCATTGATGTGTCATCGCTGTTTTTCCCCGTATGCTGCAGAAGTATTGGCGCTTTGGGCTGATAACAGTGTTTGGAAAAATGCAGGATTGCCTCAAAAAAAGGATAAAAATTAATGAATAATGATGCATTTTGTGCCCATATCAGAAAGATATTTACCCTTTTAAGGTGGTTTATCGACTATGCAGGAAGTCCGGTTAACCATACGGAAGCGGGCGTTTCCAAGCGAGGGGCGGGTGCGTTTCAATGTCGCGCACCTGCCCGCTCTGGGAATACACGACGGGGAAAAAGTCGATCTTATCAATGAAGAAAACAAAAAATCCGTTACAACATCCGTGATCGCCGATACCATGGTGCGGGAAGGACAGATCCGCGTAAGCGAGGAGGACCTCAAGACGCTGGGTCTTAAGGATGACGATGATGTTCTTGTCAAAAAATCGCCGCTCCTGAAAGAAAAACTATCGAAGGCCGCAGCAGATGCGAACGTGTCGATTGCAAAAGGTGTTGGCACACTTGACAAGGCGGTCAGGAAAACCGCCGGTGAAGTAAAAACCGGGGCTGCAAAAACTGCGGATACCGTGAAAAAAGAGACAAAGAAAGCGTCGGCCAGTATCGGAAAGGCGGCTGCAAAGACAGCGAAAAAAGTAAAAAAAACGGTGAAGAAGGCCACCGGATCCGAGGATGAACTCTGACATGATCCGTAGGTGTGAAGGATGGGACAACAACGTCCGTGACGGGGTGATGTAACGTTGGCAGCAGATGCAGTTGTGGCACCGGTACCTGGAATCACCGACACCGTTCTTCTGGGCATCCTTATTGTTCTCGCTCTGGCGCTCGTGTACCTCATTGTCCGTGAGATCCGGATCATGAAGACGGCCAACCGCACGATCGAGCTCGAACTCGAAAAGGATAAACTCAAACTCCTCCAGCAGCACGAAGCGTCAAAAATGTTCCCGTTTACCCGGTTCTCTCCCGAACAGACGGCTGCGATCCGGCAGGTCGAAGATGAGAACACGGCCCTTGAAACAAATATCTTTGCCAGGGAAAACCTCCTTGAAAAGCAGTTGACCCGGCTTGAGAATATGGTAAAAACAAGAAAACTGGATCATCTCCTCAATCATGTCCAGGAACAGGAAAAGAAGGTGAAATAACAGATGTACCCGGTTATCAACCAGAACCCGGACCAGAATGCGACCGGGGAATCATTCTGGGATCAGTTCTCGCATATCCCCGGGGCGATCGACTCCCGCATGCCGACGTTCGATAAATCGCTCGACGCGTATTTTGACCATAATTTTTCTGCAATCATCGAGGAATGGGACCTGGTGACCGAGATAGATCTCGAACGGCTCGAAAACCGGCTGGCGCACGTGAGCGAGGAAATCAACCAGCTCTACGCGGAAAGAACGGCCATCGAAGCACGTGCACAACGGCTGGATGACCTCGTCACATCCCTGGAGAAATCATTATGATCGGCATGAACTCGTATCTCAATGCCTACGTGGACCGCCGGATGAAATATATCGTTGAAGAATGGGATCTCGCAACAAAGGCAGATCTTGTGGAGTTCACCAGCCGGCTTGCGGTACTGGAACAGGAGATCCCCCGGCTGAAATTCTTTGACCAGGCAGCATCGGACAAACTGACCCGGCTCGAAACCCAGGCAGCAGAACTCAAAGGGAGGATCTGACATGGACCTCCTCACCTTTGTTATTCTCGTCATCATCCTCTGTGTCGTCCTGTTCCTCGTGTATTATTTTTTCCGGGGCGCACGGGGAAATATTTCTCTTACCCGCCCGGTGGAGAGCCGGGTGGACGAGTACCTCGACCGCCGGTTCCAGAGCATGGTGGAGGAGTGGGAGCTCGTTTCCCCCCCGAGACTTGCGAGCTTTAAAGATCAGCGTACACCGGAGATTGAACAGAACGAAGCCCGGCTTTCTGACCTGAAGAACTACGAGTCCGGCATGCAGACTCACCTGGCGTCACTGGAGGCGCGACTTGACACTCTGGAAAAAGAACTGGCCCGGCGCGGCAACCCAAAAAAATAAGGAATCTCCCGGTCTTCGTGAGATCAAAAAAGAGATCGCGGTGATGCGAAAACAGGGGGAGCCTCCGGCGAAGGACCCCGGCAGTTTTGCGCAGTACATGTGCGATCTCTGCAACACGCCCCACCCGATATCCGAGCTCCGCCAATGCGTGCTCTGCGGGCGCTGGGGGTGCGAGGCCTGCTGGAAGGATGAATATTATACCTGCAAGTCCTGTGCCGGCCTCATCAAAATCCATCAACTCAAAAGGGAATGACTTAAAAACCCCGGGAAGTTATTTTTTCATCAGCCTTTTTTAATTCCCGTTTTTTTTAAGGGAGCGCTTCCGGGATGCCTGTTGCAAGAGGTCTTTTTGTGAATCCCCAATCCATTTATCGCATCCGTTCCAATGATCTACTACCATGGTTCTCCCGTTCAATATCCTAGACGTGGTACTCCATTTTGACAAGTACCTCCCGGTGATCCTTCAGCAGTACGGGATGTGGACATATGTGATCCTCTTTTTGATCCTGTTCTGCGAGACGGGTCTCGTGGTCATGCCCTACCTGCCGGGCGACTCCCTCCTTTTTGTCGCGGGCGCCGTTGCAGCTGCCGGGATGCTCAACATCTGGATCCTGCTCGGTACCCTGATTGTCGCCGTGATACTTGGGGATACGCTCAACTACTGGATCGGGTACACCTTCGAGATGAAAGTGCTTGAATGGAAATATTCCCTCGTGAAAAAAGAGCATCTCGATGAGACGCAGAAATATTTTGAGAAGTACGGCGGGTTCACCATCGTCATTGCACGGTTTATGCCCTTTATCAGGACCTTTGCGCCGTTCCTTGCCGGTGTCGGGAAGATGCGATATTCATGGTTCCTGGGCTACAACGTCCTTGGCGGCGTGATGTGGTCAAGCCTATTCCTCCTTGTCGGGTACTTTGTGGGCAACCTCCCGATAGTGCAGGCAAACTTTACGCTCATTACGTACGCAATCATTGCGGTCTCGCTTGTGGCGCTCGTCTCGGT
>CAYVTY010000054.1:0-8312 GCA_964454995.1 uncultured Methanoregula sp. | reverse complement strand
GGGCACGGCACTTCTATTCCGCCCTCCTCGGCTGGAAGATCGACCCGGTACCGCCTTCCCCCGATTCGATGGGGATAGCGGAGATGCAGTACCACGCGATCACCACCGGGCCGGCGGCGCCGGGCACGCTGAACTCGGGCGGGCTGTACAAACGGCACCTGGACGAGCCCATCCTCGATTTCATCCAGGTCGAGGAGATCGATGCCGCGGTCTCGAAGGTCGAGAAGCTGGGCGGGAAGATTGCGCAGCCCATCACCGCGATCCCGGGCGTGGGACTGACCGCGATGATCCTCGACACCGAGGGAAACCTCATCGGCCTCTGGACGCCGGTAACGCCGTGAGTCGGGCGGCGATTCCTCTTTTTTTGGCCCGGTGCCTGCCGGTATGTTCTCCGCGATAAAATCCAAAAAAGGTACCGGTGATTCCCGGTTATCAGAGCGAATCCACGGTCAGGCTCTTTTCTTCCTCCGCATAGTCCGGGTGGATCTCCTCTTTTATCACAAGGGCCAGTACCAGGATAACGATACCCAGCACGACGGAGAGAACGAATGCAAGATCGAACCCGGCAGAGAGCACCTGTACCTGGATATCGGCCGGGGATTCCATGGTTACAGCGTAGTTCCTCGCGATCCTAATGACCCCTTCGATGAGGATCAGGTTGAATATTGCGATCCCGATCGTGAGGGGGGCGGTCCTCTCAAGGCTGGTCAGGCTCGAGATCATCCCCGCCTTTGTCTTTGAAACCGCCATCATGATCATGGTCGTCGCCGGGGTGACGATCAGGCCCAGCCCGAAACCGATAAGAGCGAGACTTCCGACCACAAATCCGGTGGAGGTATAGACATGCAGCTGGGTCATCATGTAGTAGCCGATGATCAGGGGGACACAGGCGAGGATACAGAGCCGGCGTGCCCCCACCCGGTTAAAGGTCACACCCGCAATGAGACCCGCGACCATCATCGCAAACGAAAGCGAGGTCATAATCAGGCCGGCGGTTGAAGTGTCGTAGCTGTGGACATATTCCAGGTAGAACGGCAGGAGGTAGTTGATCCCAGAGAAACTCAAAAAAACCAGGCAGAGGAGCAGGTTGGTCAGGAAAAAGTTCCTGTTCCGAAACAGGTGAAGATCGAGCAGCGGGTCGGCAGCGCCGAGTTCGTGGAGGACGAACCAGGCAAGGGCTGCAATCGCGAGTATGGCCGTGCCAAGGATCACCGGGGATGTCCAGCCCAGGGATTCCCCTTCCGCGACCACAAAGACCAGCGACGCGAGGCCGATAAACGCGAGCCCGGCACCGAGTCTGTCAAAACCACCGGGGCCAGGCACCGGCTGCGACGCCGGGATGACCTTTGCCCCGAGAAGGATTGCGAAGATCCCGACCGGCACGTTGATGAAGAAGATCCAGTGCCAGGAAAGGTACTGGGTCAGGATACCGCCGATGGTCGGGCCGATCGCCGTCCCCAGCGCGGCAAAGAGCATGATGATGCTCATCGCCTTTCCTTTCTGCTCCATGGGGATGTAAGTGCTGACCATGGCAGCGGCAACCGACATGATCATCGCCCCGCCAACGGCCTGGAACATCCGGGACATCACAAGCGAGGGGAACCCGAGGATAATCTCCGGCAGGATCCCACAGAAGAGCGATCCGAGCGTGAAGATGGCAAAGCCGGCAAGGAAGATCCTCTTGTATCCTATGGTATCCGAGATCTTCCCAAAGACGAGCAGGCAGCCCACCATCACAAGAAGGTAGGATGTCGCAACCCAGCTCACGGTGGTCGTCGAGATATTGAATGATTCGGAGATTGCCGGGAGTGCGATGTTGACAATCGTGCCGTCAAGGCTTGCCATGAATGTTGCAAGCGAGATGGAGAGGATGAGGAGGCCAAAGCCCTTCTTGTTCCTGCCGCTGTCCGGTGTTTCCATCTGTTGGGGTTGTTGGTAAAGATAGATGAGGGTTGCGGATTGTCCTGTGCTTAAACCGGCCCGGTGTCTGCCGGTGCGTTTTTTACGCCCCGGACTCAAAAATATCCCCAAATCAGGTCTGGATTTTCCGCGGGAGAAGAAAGCGTATATCCCGGCACAAAGAGAACAACTGTAAGTGGCATAACCCACAAACAACGAAAAGGAAGTGATAACTACGTCAAAAAAGAATTTCAAGGCCGCAGCAGCCGCGAAGATCGCACCGGCAGCAAACCAGAAGTCGGCTGCCAGCAGCAAGACCTCAAGCGCAAAGAGCGCTTAAAACCCCCCCTCATATTTCCTATTTTTTGGCCGGATACTCTTCATGGAGCAGGTTCTTTTCCAGGGGATCCGGTGGAGTACCTTTCATGAACAGGGCACCTGATGGCGTGCCCGTGCAGATACCAGAAAAACCTTGAAAAAACGAGTGGGCAGGTGTGATTACCGCATCGCGTTCTTCCGCATCAGCGCCATCACGCTCGGCTTCTGCGGTTTCCGTGCTGCCGGAGGTGCGCCAAACCCGCCCATCTCCATCGGCGGGGCATCAAACATCTCCTTGTTGAGCCGTCCGCCGATCTCATCGAAGATCCGGGCATAAGCCACACAGTGCGGGTCGACCCCTTCGATCCTCCCCGGTGTCGGCGCCATCGCGTTGTAGGGACACCCGCCCCGGCAGTACTTGATGTGCTTACACTTCCCGCACGCCGTATCCACGTAGTCCTTGAACGCGAGCATCAGTTTTCCCGCCGGAGACGCCATCAGCGTTTCGAGGGACGGGTGGTCGGCCACATTCCCCATCACGTACTCCGGCATCCCGACAAACCGGTAGCAGGGGTAGATGCTCCCGTCCGGCCCGATAGCAAACGTGCTCCCCATGCAGTCCACGTACGTGCAGACGCTCCCCCGCCGGGTGAACACGCACCGGCAGAGGTCGCTGATGTTCATCACCTCGATCCCGTCCATGTGGTCGAGTGCCTGGTCGAGGAGATATACTAAAAGGTCGCCGTACTCGGCGGGTTCCAGCGCCCACTCCTTCGGGTTCTCCGACCGGAGCGACGGCAGCGCCGGGTGCAGCTTCAGCGTAAAACCCTTGTCGAGGAAGAACCGGAAGATCTCCTCTTTTTTCTTCACCGACTTGTTCGTGAACGTGCAGATGAACCGCACGTCGAGGCCGTGCATTTTTGCAATCTCGTAGCCCCGCATGCACTTCTCATAATAACCGTCTCCCCGCTGCGAATCCGTGATCGCCTCGGGCCCGTCGATACTCGACCCGATGGGCACATGGTACGCCGCGAGCACATCCGCGATCTCCGGCGTCATCCGCCAGAGGTTCGTCTGCATCGCAAACTCCGGGTGCATCCGGGCAAGTCCTTCCGAGAGCATCGGCAGCACCGTACGGTAAAAGTCCGCCCCTGCAAGCAGTGGTTCCCCGCCGTGGAAGGTAAACGTGACCCTTTCCCTGTCGACTCCTTTGAGCCATTCCACAATCTCTTTTACCGTCTCCGGTTTCATCACGGGTGAGCCCTCTTCCGAACTCCAGCAGTACTTGCACCTGCCGGGGCAGCCCAGCGTCGGGATGATCATCACGTGGAACGGGTTTTTCATTATGTTTTTTTCCCTTCGGCAGGGGATAAGGGTTTTTGTCTTTTACGGTTGGGTGCCAGCCCGCCGGTCCCGCGATTAAAAAAGGTTATTTTGAACCGGCTGCCCCGGTAACGATGGGCAGGGCGGTGACGAGCTCCGGGAGCATCTCGGCCGGGAATCCCATCACCATCTCGTCGTCTCCGATGCCGGAATATCTTCGCGACCCGTCGCAGCCCAGCGAGAAGTTCGGCTGTCCCGAGAGGTAGGTCTGTGCCGTTGCATCCGCACAGACCGACTGGATGCCGGCAAACCCGGCACAGATCCTCCCGCCGAGCCTGAAAAGCGTGCTCTGGGAGAGCTTGAGCATGTTGCGGGGCGTTGTCACGATCACGATGACCTGCGGGGAAAAGGGCGTTGTTTCAAGCGGGGCATAGAGTGTTGCATAGGTCTCACCCGTGTCCAGGTGCGGGATCCGCTCGATCGTCCGCTTGCAGGCTGCATCGCTGTCGAATTTTCCCAGTTTGAAATAGAATTCGCCGTTTTTCAGGCTCGGCGTGATCTCCTTTAACCCCAGCGACCACGCCCCCCCGTTACATTCGTGTCTGCCGGCAGGAGCATAGAAGATCTTCCTCTCCATCCGGGCCAGGTTCACCATAGAACAGTGCCGGATAGTCTTGTCCAGCTCCGGGATCCCGGCCGGGATATCAGCCTTGGTGGGCGCAAACCTGATGGCAACGGGCGATCCCTTCAGGTTCAGGATCTTCTTGAGCGACTCTGAAGCCTCGCGATAATTCACCACTATTTTCTCGTAACTCATAAGCATCTCCTCATCCTCCTCCATCCGGACGGAGTAATTACCCAATATGAGCGGAACCCTAAAAAGATGACGGAAATGCAAAAAGTGTGAAAAACGATGGAACTTCGGAGTACCGGGAGGATATCCGACCCGTGGGGAGAATTACAAAAAAGAAAAAAAATTTGGTTGGGGGACGATCGTGCTTACCTTGCGGGGATGATCAGCGAGCGCTCGCCAGCGGGCATGAACTCGCGGATTGCACCCTTCGCGAACTCGCGGCGTGGTTCGGAGAAGTCGAACTTGAGCGACGGGTCGGCAAACGTGATCTTCATGAGCGGGGACAGGGTCCAGGCATCCTGGCGTCCATAGTGGGCGGCAGCAGCAATTGCTGCGTATTCTCCCTGGTGTCCGACGTTCATTGCGTAGTTCGGGTAGTTTGGACCGCGGAGTTCTCCGATACAGCCCTCGTCGGGCCGGACAGACATACAGTTCGCGGAACCGCACTGGTCCTGCAGGTCGTAGCCGAAGAAGCCGAGACGTGACCAGCCTTCCTTGTGCATGAGCATCGACATGTACCAGCCGTTCAGACCTGCATTGGAGTTGAATGTTGCAAGTGAAGAGGAGATACCTGCCGCTGCGGCAAGGACGGATGCACGCTGGGAACCGCCGAAGTGGTCCTCGAGTGCAGTCGGGTACTGCTCGTACTGTTCCATACCGTAGAGGGTAACCTCGGATGCAATATCGTTGACTGCTTCCTGGGTCTGTTTTGCCTTTCCGAGACCGCCGTGGTTTTTCTTGACATAGTCAAGACCGTAGTAGCAGTAGTCGTCAAGAATGTTGTCGGTGTATGCAGCGGTTGCATACTGGGTGAATCCGACACCGCCGGACATATAAGATCCGAGCCAGATTTGGTCGAAGAGCATTGCGCCTGCACCGACGACTTCAAGGGTTGCCTTGACGGGGTCGTTCGGGTACTTGCGGTCTGCCTGGATCATGTCGGCGAAGTGTCCGAACTTGATGCCACCTGGTTCGTTCGGGCCACGTGCACGGCGGGCGGGCAGGATATCTGCCATTTGGATAACACCAGCGTGCTTTGCTGCGAATGCGAGGTCGGCGACTGCTGCCTCACCGGCGCACATCTTGTACGCACCGATGAAGGACATACCGATCTGCATGGCGGACCACCGGGAGGTCGTTCCACCGTCGCAGGTCCTGCTTACTGTTGTCGGGATGTGGACTGCCTGCCACATGGACTTGCCGACAGCTGCCTTGAGGTCAGCGGCCTGCTTTGCCGGGAAGAGCTTGTCGAGGTTTAAGACAAACTGGGGCTCAAGGTCGTCTGCCATCTCGTCATCGCCGGTAAAGACTTTGACGTAGCAGTCATCGACGAGTGCCGGGTGGGTCTCGACCATGTGTTCCTGGACGACAGCTGCGCCGGGCATTGCATGGTTAAGAACGTGGAGGTACTCGTTGATGGTCTCAGGGGTAACTTCCTTGCCGAGACGCTTCTGGAGGGTGCCGTGGGCGAGGTCGAGGCCGACGATGATCGTCCGGCGGATGTCATCCCACATCTGCTGCATTGCAGCGTTGTTGACGAAGTGAAGGTCATCTCCTTCTACAAAGACGCCCGTGCCGGAGATCTCGTAGGTCATCAACTGGCGCTGGCCGAGCGGTATACCGCCACAGTGGCAGCGCTTGGGGTCGTACATTGAGATGCCGCGTTCCAGAGCGACTTTCTGGCCTTCCTTTAAGAACTCCATCTTGCGCGGGGACTGCTCGAGACCTTCGCGGGCGAACACTGTTGAGGTTGCCTGGGGGTCTTCTGCAAACTTCTCCTTCATTGCCTTCAGGAAGAGCTTCTGGGTCCTTTCGATTTTTGCCTTTGCCATGTCTTATCACTCCTTTGGCATGAAGCCGTATTTTACCCTGAGCGCGTGGATGCGCTGGATGTATTCAACGTATTCTGCGTCATCGCGGAAGCCGGTACCGACAAGTGAGTGGTACATGGTTGTGTGAGCCTTGAGCCACTTCTCGTCCATGGCCTTGCCAACCTTGACTTCAGAGTCAAGAGGAACGCCGACCTGATCCTTGACGTACTTGATCTGTCCGGACTTCTTGTCGATGACAAAACGCTGGAGCATGTCGAACATCATTCCGTTCTCGTCGAGACGGAGGGAGTGTCCATGCACAGTGCAGCCACGGATGCCGGTAAGTGCTGCATCGAAGAGCTCGGTGTTGACGAGTTCCTTTGCATACTTTTCGAGATCTCTCTCACGGCATTCGATGATCTGACGGCCTGACAGCGTGCCCGGGTCAATCCCGCGGTACCTGTAGCATTCGAGCCAGGATCTCTGGTAGGGCTGGCAGGGTGCATTGTACATCGAGTCAGTGAACTGGATGTAACGGACACGGTCGCCGGCCTTTGCGCCATCTGTCGGGGTTACGAGCTTGCGGATCGGGCAGGCGGGTTCCTGCTGCTCGGCAAGCGGGGGGTGTGCACTCTTGTAGGCTGAGCCGGGTGCACGGTGTCCCATAACGAGGACAATGTCCTTGTCGGTTACATCGCGAAGCTTTTCCAGCTTGTGGGATGGGTCCAGCTGCTTGCGCCTGTTCTCGGCGATCTGCGTCTGGCCGGGACAATACTGGGGTTTGTATGACATTGTTTTATCACTCCAATGTTTCCTTCTTTTTCACGATTCTCATGACAGACGAAATGACTTCCGCCATCTTCTCGCGGGTCGGGGTCTGACCCCGGGTCACGCCGCTCACGATCGCCATTACCGTGCCTTTGGTACGGATCTGGTCGGCCGGTGGCATCACCACGGCGGTCTTCACGCCCACCTTTGCGAGATCCTCATAATCAATCGGGGACTGGGAAACGACAATCGCCTTCACGTCACAGGCCTCGAGAATAAACCGGACCTTGTGCACCACATGGGATCGGACGTTCCCATGGTGAAGTATGGCAACCTTGTGTTTCTCAATCTGCACGACCTCCTTATCAGTAAGCCCGAAATAGGCGCCAATCACGCCGCCGGCAATATTCGGGGCGTCCGGAGGGACGCCGCTGCCGGCGTTCAGTACAAGCGTACTGATGCTGTATTCGACGCCCTGCTGCCGCAGCCCCGAGGTGATGTCGCACACCGGTTTTGTGACGTGGCGGCGTCCGGGGGACATTCCGACAACGATCACGTCCGGGTACCGGCATTCGGAGATGGTGCCCCGCTGGGCAATCCCGCCTCCTTTACCCATGCCCATCGCCTCGCGGCAGTCAACAACCTGGGTTACTCGTCCTATCGGCATTACTTGATTCCCTGAATGATGATGGGTCTGGACTTGCTGCTTGGATCAGCCAGCCCGATGATTGATTTGTCCGCATCCGGGCCGTACTTGCAGTAATCGACAAGTGACGGTTCGGTCTTCATGAACTTCCCTTCCTGAATGCCGAAGGAAAAATCGGTGAAAACCTGTTCGCATGCGGTCTTCAGTGCGGGGATCACGTCACGGTTCTCAAGTTCGAGAAGCACCGTGCCTACATGAACCTGCAGCTCCAGTTCCTGGTCGCCGACATGGATGGTCTTCCTCATCGAATGAGGATTGGCCATACCTTTGGCCGGCCCGTATGTTACGGTAGCCGGAAGGCGTGGTCCGTTGAGGACCATACGCCGGATGCCGGGGATCTCGGTGAGCTTGTTCAGCAGGCGCTCGGTAGTTTCCGGGTTAAGCAGCCGCTCGGTGAAGATCCTGCACTGGGGGAACGTGGCTTCAGTCATTCGTATCCTTATGAGGGATTATACACCCTTTGCGATCGTCTGCATTGGTCTCTTGAACGCATCGATCTGCCCGAAGGTGTCCTGGTAAACCTTACTGGTTGCCTCGGGGCCGAACATCTGGGTGCCTGCATCCAGTGCGCATGCTGCGACGATACAGGGCATACCGACACCGGCTGCGTGACGGGTAACGACGTGGTTACCGT
>CAYVTY010000053.1:0-8796 GCA_964454995.1 uncultured Methanoregula sp. | reverse complement strand
GGCGGGAACGTGACTGCCCAGTACGCAATAACCGCCGCAAGCGGGGCTGCGCCCGGGACCTATGCTCTCGATACCGAGGTCAGGTACCGTGATGCACTCGATAACAGCCAGATCTCCGATACCTTCAAGGCAGATGTCCAGGTGGTGCCCCGGCCGGCAACCTCCCCCCTTGTACAACTGCTTGAGATTGTCGCCGTTGTCGCGGTGATCCTCGGCGCTGCCGGCTACTACGTGTTCGTTGTGAGGAAGAAAAAGTGAGGTGCGGCTGGAGCGGGGCGCTGCCGGCCCCCGGAATACGGACGATACGGGAGATGCGCTCTGTTCTTGCCGACCCTGCTTGCGCGGCAAGCGACCCTCTCTATTACATGTACCGGGATTTGGCCCGGTCGGAGGTAGACCGGCGCTGGTTATCAGCTCATCAGCTCCGCTATGATATTACGGTCATTCCACCGCGGAACCTCTGCGGCGAGTATGTCAAGACAAAGGGGCATTACCATCCCGTCAACCCGACCGGCACCGGATACCCGGAGCTGTACGAGGTCGTGGAAGGTACAGCACAGTTTCTCCTCCAGACACACACCCTGGATGATGTCGTCCTTGTCTTTGCTGGTACCGGGGCGTGCATGGTCATTCCGCCGGGGTACGGCCACATCTCCATCAATCCCTCGTCGGACACCACGCTTGTGATGGCAAACCTGGTCTCGACGGCGTTTGAGAGCGAGTACGGAGAGTACGAGACTCTCCACGGTGCGGCATATTACGTTATGAGCGACGGCCGGATTATAAAAAACCCGCACTACCCGGACATGCCACCGGTCCGGAAGTATACTGTGGTTAAGGGACAGGGTGCGGGGGGCCGATCCTGTGCAGGATCGATCTATTCCCTGATCGGTGACCTGGATACTCTTGCATTTCTCAACGAGCCGGAAAAATACCTGGATATTTTTAGGGGACTGTTAAAAGACTAGGTGCGGCAAGGCGCTTATGGGCGTTCTTCTGTGCCCGGGCCAGCACTTTTTCTTCGGCTGGGGATGCGGCTTTCCAGCCATTTACCTCAAGATTCATGAGTGCCGCATCAATCTCGGCGTAGGAAAGTCCGATCTCACCCTCGTCACTCTGCCCGGCCCAGAGCCCGGCTGACGGCGTTTTTGTGAGGATCGGCTCCGGGATCTTCATCTCCCGTGCCATTTCGTAGACCTCGGTCTTGTACAGATGGACGATCGGCTGGAAGTCTGCCGCATTGTCCCCGTACTTGGTGCAGTAGCCAAGCATGCACTCGCTCCGGTTGGAGGTCCCGCATACAAGCCGGTGGTCCCGGTTCGCGTGGTAGTACAGCACCGTCATCCGGATCCGGGCCATGAGGTTCCCGAGCAGGTACGGGGACTCCGTAAAGCCCGGAAGGGTCTTAAATGCCTCAAGCATGGGGTCGATGCATACCACCCGGTGCTCCATACCGAGACTGGCACAGAGCACTTGTGCGTCCTTTACATCCTGCGGGTTACTGACCGATGTCGGCAGGGAAAGCCCGAGCACCTTTTCCGGTCCTACCGCCCGGCAGCAGAAGGCGGCTGCGACTGCCGAGTCCACGCCCCCGGAAACTCCGACAACTATCCCGGTACACCCGCTGTTCCAGTAGGCGTACCGGATCATCTGCTCAACCTGTCCCATCCGGCACCCGAGTTCTATGGCCATACCATATCTCCTCTGTTAGAACAGGCGGATAAATTTTTTTAACTGTTCGGTGTTCCCTGCCACGATCACTGCGTCCCCTTCCCGCAGTGCCTCGGCTTCTGATGGCAGGACAATGACCCGGTCCGGGGTCTCGATCCCGAGGACCCGTACGCCACTTGCACCTGCGACACTCCCGATCGTTCGGTCCGTGGGGTGCCGGATCTGTTTTAGTACGACCACTTCCCCGTCAGGGAGATCGATAAGGATTGTGATCGTATCGGCAAGCACTATCCTGCCGACCGTCTGGCCGCCGATCCGCGGGAGCAGCGCAACATAATCCGCACCAGCCCGGTACAGTTTCTCCACGGAGGACGGCTCGTTTGCCCGGGCAAGGATCCGGATATCAGGGTTGAGGTTGCGGGCCATCAGCGTGGTGAAGATGTTCACGTCATCATCGTTGAGCGCGACGATGCAGAACCGGGCCTCCCCGATTCGCGCCTCTCGCAAAATCTCCTCGTCTTCAGCATTCCCGGTCACCTCGTTTACATCGTATTTTTTTGAATCGACCACCACGCAGGAGATACCCGATGCCACCATCTCGCTGTATGCGGCAGACCCCACATCGCCAAATCCCGCGATAACCGCGTGGCCGATCTGTTCTTTATCGACCTCAAGTTCCTCGTGGACTGCCCGGCGGATAGCATCTGCAGTCCCGAAAAGAAAAAGCGAGGTGGTGATATCGAGCGTTTCTGACGGCTCCGGACGGGAGATAAACCTGCCTGCTTTCCAGATAAACGGGGCGATGATGCCGTACTGCCCGTACAGGTCCAGCTCGCCAAGCGTTTTTCCCGTCGCCTTGCTCTTGGGCATGACCGGGATGTGGATCAGCCGGAGGGTTTTTTCCGGGAATTCATCCTTGTTGATGGTGAGCCGGTCAAGTCCGGGAATGGCGGGTTCGGTGTCCCCTGCCGGGTTGAGGATGGCGTGCCGGGCGAGAATCCTCCCGGTAACCTGCTTTGGGGAGAGCACGTACTCTGCCCCGGCATATCGCAGGTACCGGTCAAAGGAGATCTTATCGACGATCGAGATAATTCTGGCCGAAGTAAGCCCCCGTATCCCCAGAACAATGCTTGCCGTCGTCCGCTCGTTCTCGCAGAGGATCATGAAATCCGCGTTTTTTATCCAGGCCTGCTCCCATGTCTGCGGGTCATCATAATCCCCCCATATGACAAATGCCCCTCTCCGGTGTTTCCGTGCAAGTTCGCGTGCCGCATTTTCATCTTCTTCGACAAGGAGCACCTCCTTGTCCGAGAGTGACAGGCTCTCTACCAGTGCGTGGGAAAGTTCGCCGTTCCCGATGATCACGGTGTGGTGGAAGAGCGCATGGGGCGTACGGCGGGCCGGTCCCGAACGGAGCACCGCAACGAGATACGGGGTGAGAAGAAGGGGTATGACCATGAAGATCATGATGACACCCGAGAGCATCATGACCGATGAGAAGAGGATCATCGCATCCGAGTGGTAGACAAGCAGGCTTCCCGTGGTTGTGATCGTCTGTATCACAAATAAAACCGACTGCGACCAGTCTACCGGTGTCCCTTCCAGCTGCGGGTACAGCCCATGGAAGAGGATGGTATAGATGAGGATGAGCAGGGCGAACATCACGAAATAAATCAGGATCCGCATCCATGCAGACGTGTGGATGATCCGCCAGACGACATTTTTCCTTGATCTCATGATACGATCCTCCGTTCAATGTTCCGACGGATGCTGCAGGTTTCACATTTCCCGCCGCTGATCGGTTCGCCACACACCGGGCATGATGCGGGTAACCCTTGCGCTGCAGAGATACCGGCCAGGGTCCCGGCGAGGTTTGCGAGCGCGAACTTTGTGGCCGGGTGCCGGCGATCGTAGGTGTCGAGTGCCACCCGTGCATCCGCCAAACGGGAGCCGCTGCCGTGACAGGGGCACGGAGGCAGGGTGCCACAACCGTCACACTCCGGATGCAGCTCCGCATACCGGATCACTTCCGGCGCCGGGATCTCCATGAACGGCCGGATGACGGGGATGCGTTTTTTTCCTGTTGTTCCCGAAGAGAACAGGGTGCATTCGATGGTTCCTGAAAGCAGGCTGGAAAAAAAGGCCCCGGCGTTGTCGTCAACGGTAGTGGGGAATGCGCACCGGGTCACACCGTGTGCTTCTGCGATCTCCCCTATCAGATCTTTTTTGAGCACCCGGCAGGAGCGGCAGGCCGCTTCCTGCCCGTCCTGCTGTACGATCGCATCCATCGTCGTGCCGTACCGTTCCGCAAACGAGCCGCAGAACCATTCGATACCGCAGGCAGCCGCCACGTTCCGGGCCTGATCCGGTGCAGAGCAGCCGCTCATACCGGGGTCGATGGTGATCGCAGAGAGCCGGATATCACGGCGGTTTGCCGTGAGTTTTGCAAGGAACACGAGCAGGGCGGCTCCTGCTGCATCTCCCGAAAGTACAACGGTGATATGGTCCCCCGGGCGCAGCCAGCCGTGCAGGCGGATGGCACGTTTGGCCTTTGCCTCAAAATCTTTCAGAAAATGCACCGGGCAGAGGTGTTTTCCCGAATAGGGCTGAAAAACGAGCGCCTCGCGCCGGCACGTATCGCATTGCATAGGAGACTATTCCGATCTGATCTGGATGATCAAAGATGTTTAAGGTTGTGATGCTCCGGCGATAGTGGCCACGGAGACCATGATTTTATAGTCTGCCACATAACCACTTCTAACAACCATGGTCGTGTCTCCGGAGCGTATCCGCAGCCTGCACAAATACGAAAAAGCGATTCTTGTCGCGCTCGAGCGCCAGATGAAGCGGTACGAGTGGGTACCGCTCGAAAGTCTCCAGCAGGCGACGGGTCTCGCCGAGTCCGAGGTCAATTACCGGTTGTCACGGCTTATCCAGTGGGGCATGGTGCGGTTTAACCCGGTACCGTACGACGGTTATGCGCTCGTCTTTGGCGGGTACGACACGCTCGCGCTTATCACCCTTACCCGGAAAGGTGTTATCTCGGCGCTGGGAACAAAAATCGGGGAGGGTAAGGAGTCGGTAGTGTTCGATGCGCTCGGCCTTGGGCCGGTGGCGATCAAGTTCCACCGGATCGGCCAGCGTTCGTTTAATACGGCCCGGGTCAACCGGGAGTATCTTCCTGAAACCGGCAACTGTCCGTGGCTGCTTGCCTCCCGGCTTTCCGCTGAACGCGAGTACGCGGCTCTTACGCTCCTCCACCCGAGAGTTTCCGTCCCGCTTCCCATCGGCCAGAACAGGAATGCGGTCGTGATGGCGCTTATCGAAGGGCCGGGCCTTTCAAAGTGCCGGCTTTCGGATCCCCGGGCCACGCTCGACGATATCCTCGCAAACGTGCGGGCCGCATACCAGGCCGGCGTTATCCACGCAGATCTCTCGGAGTACAACATCCTTCTTGAGAACGGGAAATGTGTCATCATCGACTGGCCGCAGTGGATGGAGGCCACCCACCCCAATGCCGGCGCCATTCTCGAACGCGATATCAGCAATATATTAGCCTTCTTTGTGCGGAAGTACAAACTGGAGTATGACCCCGGGGAAGCACTGCGATGCGTGACCGGCTGAGTGTGTTTGGGATCGACATTATCAAAGGCTCGGTGAGGTCGCGATCCCGCCGGCCGATGTACGCGCTTGTCCGTATGGACGGGCAGGATATTTTAAGCGAGAGTACGGTCTCGATGTTCCGGCTCTTCCGTCTGCTTGCCGAGGAACGGCCCGATATCCTTGCCGTCGACAGCCTCCAGGAGATCGCGACCGACCAGCACGAACTTTTCTTCTTTTTACAGGGCCTTCCCCCGCAGACGAAGCTCGTGCAGGTGACCGGTGGCGAGAAAAAGGAGACCCTCGGGAAAGTTGCCGCCCGGTACAATATCAGTTTCGACCGGTTCGATCCCTTCGCCGAGGCCCGCACCACGGCCCGGGTCGTGTCGCTCGGCGCTGGCGCAGAGGTTATCGCGTTTGAGAACGAGAGCGAAATCGTGGTGAGCCGGCACCGGTCGCCGGGCCGGGGTGGGTGGAGCCAGAACCGGTACGTGCGGAAGATCCACGGTGCCGTCCAGTTCAAGGGTCGGGAGATTGAAATGCAGCTTGTAGCGGCCGGGCTCCGGTACGAGAAGAAGGAGACCAAAGCCTTCGGGGGGTGCAGCCGGGTGGCCTTCCGGGTCTTTGCCGTGCGGGGCCAGGTGCCGGTCGGAACGTACCGCGGCGCCGACGTGCAGGTCAGGATCAGCGGCAAGCGCCTCGAACGGATCCGGTTCCGGCCCCTCTCGGGCAAACCCCGGTACCTGATCGTGGGGATCGATCCGGGCACCACGACCGCGGTTGCTGCGCTTGACCTCGATGGCAACCTCATGCACCTTGAAAGCTCGCGGCAGATGAACATGTCCGGCGTGATAGAAACCCTGTACCGGGTGGGTAAGCCGCTTGTCATTGCTTCCGATGTGCGGGAGATGCCGTACTCGGTGGAGAAGATCCGGCGGGCGTTCTCGGCGGTCGCCTACACTCCCCGGCAGGACACAAGCGTTGAAGCAAAACTCGGGCTCACCGTCGGTTTCCCGTACACAAATGTCCACGAGAGGGACGCTCTCTCGGCGGCGCTCGATGCCTATCTCCAGTACCAGAACAAGTTCCGGAACCTCATCAGGCGCGTGCCCCCGGGCCACGACCTCGACGAAGTACGGGCAGGGGTGATCCGTGGCCAGGCGCTCGACCAGGTACTGATCGACCTCAACGCGGTGGCGCCGGCCGCCCCGGTAAAGGAAGCGCCACCCGCACCGGTTGCGGCACGGCACGATGAGCGGGTGCGGGTGCTGGACGGCATGGTTAAAAGGCTGCGTACATACGTGGCCGAACTTCAGGAGGAAGTCAAGGCAAAGGAGTACGAGATCCACCGGCTCCAGGGACGGCTCCGCGCCATGCACGATACCCGTGACGTGCAGCTCTCCAAGGATGCCGAGGTGACAAAACAGGGTGCAATCATCCAGAGCCTCAAGAAACGGCTCAGGAAAGAGGAGCGTCACAGCCGCACGCTCGCAAAACGGGTGGAACGGATCAGGTCATTTGCCGAGCTCTCTGTTGATGGCGAGGCGCTGCCGGTAAAAGTGATGGATGCGCTCACGAAAGAGGGGTTGCGCCGGCTCATGGACGATACCGGCCTCGGTGAAGGCGAGATTGTCTTTGTGCAGCGCACCGTCGGCTGGGGACGGGGTGTCGTAAAGGATCTGGCCGATATACCGGTCAGGGCCCTGATCACGCCTGCCGCTCTTCAGGGAGAGCGCGACCCGCAGATCGTCCCTGCATTCCGGGAGGCCGGCATCCCCCTGCTCACCGATACGGATGCCGGCGTGCAGGTGCGGGGCCGGGTGGGGCTTGCCGCAAAAGACCGGTTCGAAGCCGCGATTGCCCGCTGGCAGGATGAACAGGCGCAGTTTTTGCGCGAGAAAAAATCCAGCCAGATCGAGCACATGTTCAAGGAGTACAAGAGCGAACGGGGAAAGGAAGTGCGCAAAGGAGGCTAAAAAATTATGGACGATCGGGAACTCTTAAAGACAGTGATGGGAATTGTCGGAGAGGAAAACTGCCATGACGACTGCGCCGTGCTGCCGTGCGGCGACCAGCTGATGGTGGTGACGACCGACATGCTCCATAAGACAACCGATTTTGTCGATGGCATGACCGACTGGCAGATCGGCTGGATGAGCGCTGCCGTTACCATCAGCGATATCGCGAGCATGGGGGCGACACCGAAGTATGTACTCATCGCCGTGGGGCTCGACCGGTGGGAGCATCTTGCCGGCATCATGCAGGGCGCACAGGACTGCAGTAAAAAATTCGGCGCGGCGATCATTGGTGGGGACATCGACCACCACGACGAACTCACGGTAGTGACGACCGGCCTTGGTCTCGTGGACCGGGCGCACATCGTCCGGAGGGAAGGAGCCAGAGCCGGAGACCTTGTCTGCATCACCGGCACCCCGGGGCAGGCACAAGGCTGGCTCGACGGGTACAAACAGTTTGAAAAGGCGCTGTTCGAGCCGCAGCCCCGGGTGGCAGAGGGCCAGCTGCTCTCACGCGGGGGGGGAGTGACCGCGATGATGGATGACAGCGACGGGATCGCCCTCTCACTCTACGATCTTATGAGCGTCAACGAATGCGGTTTTTCTCTGGACTCCGAGAAGGTCCCCCGGCCGGCCGGTATTCCGCAGCCGCAGGCCCGCGAGCTCGCACTGTACGGCGGCGGGGATTACGAACTGATCTTCACGCTCGCCCCGGACCGGTACCCGGTGGCCGGTGTTCCCTGCACGGTGATCGGAAAAGCGATCCCCGAAAAGGCGGTGCTCGCAGATGGCGAGCCCATGGAGAAACGCGGGTACCAGCACCGGTGGTCGTAACCCGGTAGTCGGGATACACCGGCGCATTTCTCTTAAATACAAACAACAAGAGATAATGGATAACTAACTATCCCGGTCACCCCTCATGGAATCGCTGGAAAGCAAACTGGATCACCTCGCCCCGGATCAGCGTCGGGAGGTTGAGGACTTTGTCGACTTCCTGATCCAGCGGGCGGAAGGGATCCGTGTCACCGTGCAGGTTGCATCCCACGAGGCTCCGGCCCTCCCAAAGTCCGTCGCGCCCCCGCTTATCTCTTCGGATCCCGTCCCGGTTGAGGAGCCGGCCATACTCCAGCCCCGGGCAGATGCTCCTCCTGCTGCAGTAATGCCGGTGCATGAGGCTGAACCTCCTGCGGTCATCCAGGAGATTGCCGGTGATGACGGGTCGGACTCTTCTGACGGGTACTTCGATTACGGGCGGTTTGAGAAAACCGCTCCCCCGGCTCCGCTTCCCCCCTCTCCTGCGGATGAAACGATAAAAAAAGTCAAGAGAAAACTGATCCAAAAGAGCGAGCAGGTGTCAAAGAACCAGCTGCTTGACTGGATCGATTGACTTTTTACGGTAACAGGAAAACCGCCGCCCGGTCACTTTTCTAAAGATTAAAACGGATGCAAAAACGAATGGACTCGACGGGATTCGAACCCGTGGCCTTCACGTTGCAAACGTGACGATCTA
>CAYVTY010000052.1:0-8964 GCA_964454995.1 uncultured Methanoregula sp. | reverse complement strand
TGAGCAGGTTTTTGAAATGGCCCAGGTACTGGAGGATCACCGGGACTTTCCGGATATGGGAGATGTCGTTATTCCCAAAGCGAAGCAGACCGGCCTGTGCCTGCTCTGAGGTCAGCCCGTTCGGGCTGCTGCCAAGAACAGAGAAGAGTTCTTCCTCTGGTAAGGTGTGGAACTGCGCTTGCGGATCCGGTTTTTCCGGTGGTGGTTGGGGTGTCATCGTATCGGGCCTTGAGGGACTATCCTCACAATTGTTGAATTGTTATATGTTGTTCATGATGATGACTTCGATCGGGTGTTTCCCTGCCGGGCGGGGGGAGGGTACCCCCACCTGCCCGGACCCATGGGTGGGGGGGTGACCCCCCCATTGAAGGAAAGAAGGGGAGGGGGGTGGGCCCCCTCCCCCCTCCGCCATATGTGAGATGCGTGCTGTTTCTGCACGGGAAACGAGAGTTTGTTCGTGTGGAACCTCCGATGTGAAGGTCCGGTTGCGCTATTTCCCGGACAAAGAAAAGAGGAGCCGGTCCGGGCTTGAGGGGGGGAGGGGGTACCCCCTGGTGGTCCGGCACATGGGTGGGGGGTGATCCCCCCTTGAAGGAAAGAAGGGGAGGGGGGTGGGCCCCCTCCCCCCCCTTACATTTTTTTGAGCACGGCCGCCCGGTTCACAAAGAAGAACCGGGACTCAAGCAGCCGGAGCCCGGCTTTTTCTGCGAGCGCACAGCTCTCCCGGAATTCGCTGCCGGAGACAATGAACGGGGGTTCGGAATAAAAGAAGAGTCCGCCGGGCACGAGCATCGCGGCGATCTCGCGGAAGAGTTTCTCCCGGTCCGGGACTTCGTGGACGACAAAGATGGCAAAGGCGACATCGACCTGCCCGTCCCGGTCCGGAGTAAGATCGAGCGAATCCGGCTGGCAGCGGTGCGTTTTTACCCGGGGCAGCAGGCCTTCGGGCCCGAGTTTTCCACGGAGGATCTCAAGCATCTCATCCTGCAGGTCGGCGGCGATTACGGTGCCGTTCTCCCCGACCCTCTTTGCGAACTCGCGGGTAAAGAATCCCGGGCCGCAGCCAAAGTCGAGGACCCGGTCACCGGGCTTCACGTACCGCTCGGCGAGCCGGTCGGGGCGGTAGAGGATGCGGCGGAACTTCGTGTCGAGGTGCCCGGCGTTCTCTGCGGAGAAGACGTCGTGGTGTTTGTGAGGGGTCATGATGGGAGGTTGGGGGAGGGGGAAGATATGGGTTGTGGGGAGATTGATCCCATAAGGGCATTCCAGCAGTCCCGACGCTTTCACCGGTTATACGCCCCCACGGGAAAACCCTGGATGGGGATGAACCAGAGGTTTGAATGAAGAATAATTATTGTGATTAGATACAATCTTCTATAATCATATGACAAATGCCACAAAGGTTGTTATTGTATTGGGTGCGGGGTCAACAAATGCGGATGCAGATACAACTAACGAGCATGAAAAACCCCCCATAAATAATGGTTTTTTTCAAAATACATTTGAATTTCTGAATGACTCAAAAAATACTCTTGAAAATAGGCATCTATTGCTTAAACAATTTGAATACATTAGAGCATACTTCGAAATATGGCATGGAAAAAACATCTGTGATGGAGAAAATGATTCACTTGAAGGTGTTGTGTCAGACCTATTCAGAGAAATAAACGAAGACTCTCCCTCAGAAAAACCTGCATCCACCGTTTTTTTAGAATTTATGAAACTTTTTTCAGATATACTTGGTGTAAAAACTAACGCCATAAAAATCGATAAAACCAAAGCACTGTTTCAAATAATAAACTTTTATCTAAAAAATGGAGTGCACCCTCAAAATTTAACAATAATTTCTTTTAATTATGATATTTATCTCGAAAAAACTTTAGAACAATTTGAAGTAATGGCAAATATATCGTATCCCCCGAAAAAAATATTTTTGTATCCCTACTGTTATAAAATGAGGTTCTCTCTCCCCACTCGACCACCCTCCCCTCGACAGGGCTACTTCCGAATACCTTTGAAGTACCAAAGAAGAGGTGGTGTTAGTGTTCTAAAATTACATGGTTCTTTGAATTGGTATTCACTCTATCCTGACAAGGGTGCAAATATTCTAGAAGATGTGTTTGATTCGAAGAAGCGAGTTTACGTATCTCAAGAGAAAGATATTAGTTCAGTTCAAATGAGGAAATATAGAAACCGACGCGGTACTGTTGTAAAAACTATTCCTAGGATTATTCCACCAGTTGGTGATAAATCAAAAATCTATCATTCAAAAATTCAGAATCTATGGTTGTATGCAAATACGAAATTATCCAATGCAACCGAACTATTAATTTATGGGTATTCGTGTCCTAAAACCGATTTGGCAAGCGAAAAATTATTCGAATCCGCTTTGTCTAGAAATAATAAAATTAACAAAATTATGATTATAGACAAAAACGCGGATCTCTTCCAGCGTTATCAAAAAATATTTGCTCCAAAAAAAATTGATGGAATCTACTCTGGAGCTTCTGAATTTTTGATGAAGAATTGCGGTTAGATTATTTTTAGATATTAACATTTAATCATGGGTTAAGCTAGAAAATTTTCTTAATTTTAACTACATCACGAACGATGGCCAGCCATCAAAATCAACACCTATATTTGCTACCTTTAGTTAAGACTTCGTCCTTGGTCGCCCCGACTTGATAGTGTTTTAATGTGAACTGCAAGGTAGATTCTCCTCTAGGAGCCTAGGTTTACCCTCTCAAATCCGGGCCCGTATCGGCCCCGGATTCCCCCGAACCCTCTCCGGAAAACCCCTTAAAACGTCCGGATTTGGGGGTGCCGGAAAAACGCGATATAACCCCCCCGATTGCGAAAATACGCGAATATCGCGCTCTAAAAAGACCCTCAAGATCTGGGTGAGTTTTCATTTTCCGCATACTTATGCCCGTTGAAGAGCCGATCGCTGCGCAAAGGGCCTTGGCGGCCCTCTAATCGCGGGGTCAGAAACCGGCAGTTTTACAGGCGTATTCCGGCTGGAAAGCAGAGGAATACTCGTATTTTTACACGTCGGAGACGGATCCCGGGATTCCTTGGCTAACCGGCGGACGCTCTTGGGGGCAAGGGCTGGCGTGAGGGGGCGGCAGATTTCAAAAACAGATTTTCAATGAAACGATTTTTCCGGAAAAGTTTGCAGCTGGCAACGAACATTTTTGTAAATGCCCGGTAACCGTGCCGGATTTTTTTGTAAAGTTGGAATTTTCCCCCATCACAAAATTCTTACCCGCACGGCGCCCACGATCCTCCATGATTCCGGATGCGGATGACGATCCGTTTCCCCAGGTCTTCAAGGTCGACCGGCTCTACCCGGAAGAGCAGGATTTTGTTGCCGATGATACGACTCCGCTCTCCCCGTACGAGAGGGCAGACCTCGATGAACCGGCAACGAGAATCGACTCGCCACCGCTCCTGCCGGGAGAAGAGTCCAATCCTCCTGCAGAGAAGGTGGCCGGTCGCGCCGGCCCGCTGGACGAACCTGCGGTGTCACGGGATATGGAAAAAGCAGACGAGCAGGTAACTCTTGCGTTTTTCAAAAAGGAGAAGGAGAAACTGCGCCGCCCGTGGGACGGGCCTGATCTCGAATAAGGTTCTTTTTTTGTAGTTCCCGGCCCTTTTAGTTCTTCGGTGCCGGCTCTGCTGCGGGCGATTCCTTCCCGGCTGCCTCTTCCCCTTCCGCCTGCATGCTCTTCATGGACGGGAAGAGGATCACTTCCTTGATCGAGTTGTTGCCGGTGAGAAGCATCACGAGCCGGTCGATCCCGATCCCCACGCCCCCGGTCGGCGGCATGCCGTAGCCGAGCGCGTTGATGTAATCGTAGTCGATCATCTGGGCTTCGAGGTCGCCGAGAAGCCGTTTCCTGTCCTGCGCCTCGAACCGCTCCTTCTGGTCGAGCGGGTCGTTGAGCTCCGAGAAACCGTTTGCCATCTCCATCCCGTAGATGAAGAGCTCGAAGCGCTCGGTGAATCCCTCTTTTGTCCGGTGGCGTTTTGCGAGCGGCGAGTTCTCGACCGGGTAATCGTAGATGAACGTCGGCTGGATCAGTTTCTCCTCGACCATGTTCTCAAAGAAGTACACAAGGAACTCGCGCTGGCTCTTTGGCTTGTCCGACTCCTTGAATTTGTTCTGCACGGCAAGCTCCCGGAGTTCATCGACCGAATGTGCAAAGATGTCTATCCCTGCGTACTCTTTTACCGCGTCTTCCATCGTGAGCCTGCGCAGCGGCTTCTTAAACGAGATCATGGTCTCCTCGAACTTAATCTCGTGCGAGCCGTGGACCTCCTCTGCGAGGGTCGCAAGGAAGTCCTCGGTGAGGTCCATCATGTCATAGACATCATGGTACGCCCAGTAGATCTCCACCATCGTGAACTCGGGGTTGTGGTGCGTGTCGATATCCTCGTTACGGAAGTTCCGTGCGATCTCAAAGACCCGCTCGAACCCGCCGACCACGAGTCGCTTGAGGTAGAGTTCGGGTGCGATCCGCAGGAAAAGTTTCTGGCCGAGGCAGTTGTGGAAGGTGGTGAACGGCCGGGCGTTTGCCCCACCGTAGATTGGCTGGAGGATCGGGGTCTCGAACTCGAGAAAGTCCCGGTCGTTTAAGAACCGGCGGATGGACGAGATAATCCGGCTCCGGCTCCTGAACCCCTGCCGGCTCTCCTCGTTTACGATCAGGTCGACGTACCGCTGCCGGTAGCGTTTCTCCACATCGGTGAGGCCGTGAAACTTCTCGGGCAGCGGGCAGACAGCCTTCGAGAGCAGGGTGATCGTGTCCACCCAGATCGTGATCTCGCCGAGCTTCGTCCTGAAAACGTGCCCGGTCACACCGACAAAGTCGCCCCGCTCGATGAACTGGTTGAAAAAGTCGAACGCCTCGTCCCCGAGGTCGGCCTTCCGTATATAGAGCTGGATCTTACCGTTCTCGTCCCCAAGGTCGGCGAAGATCGTCTTGCCGTGGTTGCGGATGATGTAGAGCCGTCCTGCGGTAGACACGCTCTCAACGCTCTTCTCGTGAGTGATCTCTGCAAACTTTGTCCTGATGTCTGCTATCGTGTTCTTCCGCTCGAACGTGGGGGGGTAGAGGTCGACGCCCTTTTCCCGCAGTGCACGGACTTTGTCGAGCCGGGTCTGGTCAAATGCAAGAGTTTCAGAAGGATCGGTCACGAGAATGCTCCGCTCTTTTAAGCTGTACCTTATACCTTCGGTGTCAAGCGTAATAATACCTACAGCGGCGGATTGCACGTCGGCAACCATCAGGGGGAATGGTAAAAACGGTCGTTGTCACGACCACGGGATATCATCAGTATGCAACAAAAGGAACGCGATAAAAAAGGGGCTTACGGGGGATTGTGTCTCCTGAACAGCTCCGAGGCGTACTTCGCGAGGCCGTTTACACCATCCGTTGACGGGTGGACCTCGATAAACTCTTCGAAATCGTGCACGGAGATATGCCGCTGCATGAGAAACGCGAGGTACCCGGCAACGACCCCTCCCGTCGGCCCTGCGGCGCACATGCCGGTGATCTCGCCCGATGCCGGATCGGCAAAGATCTTTGCAAGCCCGGTATCGCCATACGGCACCGACCAGTAGGTCCCCGGCCCGGCCGGCCCGGGAAGGGCAAGAGATGCGCTCCCCTCACCACCGGACCCGCAGAACGCGAGATCGTGGGCGAGGTAGATCGCCTGCGGGATACAGGAATAATCCATGTGCCGCTCGTGCCCGAGGATGTTGTCGGCCGCGACAATCCCTTCGTGCCGGGCGACCGGTGTTAAGAATGGCGTCCCGGCCACATCCCCGCAAGCGTAGATCCCGGGCACGCTCGTCTGCATCCGGTCGTTCACCACGATCTCCCCGCCCGGCCCCTTCTCGATCCCGGTCACCATCCCGGAGTTCGGTACGAGGCCGGCGGCAAGCAGCACGGCACCGGCCTCAATGGATGCATCCGTCCCCGCCGCTGAATACCGGACGCCCGTAACCCGGGACGTGCCGGCGATCCCGGTCACCTCTGCCCCTTCCCGGATGTCCACGCCGACAAGTTCCTTAAGGGCAATGGCCCGGAGATGCGTGTCGAGGTTTTTCAAAAAGCCGCTCCGGGAGAGGACGGTTACCTCGCTCCCGAATGCATTGAAAATATAGGCAAACTCCGCCGCCATCACGCTTCCGCCGATGATGGTAAATTTTTTCGGCAACTCGCGGAGATCCCACAGCGTATGGGGTGTGTACACCCCGGGAAGAGTGACCCCCGGAACATCCGGGATATTCGGCCGGGAACCGGTGGCAATAATCGCGGCCTCTGCATCGACCGGTTCGTCGCCGATGAAGACCTGCGGGCCGTCCACCCTCCCCTCTTTCCCATAGATCACGTCCACCCCGGCGCTTACGGTCTCGTGGTCGAGGATACCGGCGATCTTCTGCTGGACCGCGAGTGTCTCGTCCATAACGTTTGAAAACCGCAGCGCAGGGACTGCATCGGTCATTCCGTGCTCGTAAAACCTGCGTGCCTGGCCGATGATGCGGGCGACATCATTGAGGGCACAGACCGGCATACAGCCAAAATGGAGGCACTGCCCGCCGATCCCCCGGGATTTCCCCCTGGGTTCGACAAGCGTGACTTTTTTTCCTGCCGTCGCGAGCCGTAGTGAGGCCATCCGCCCGGCAGGACCCCCGCCAAGAACAACGATCATACGGTCCGGTTTTTTAGAAGACTTCGACGCCTTCGTCCATCGGCTCTGACAGGAGTTCGCCGGTAAACGCGTTGACCTCGACGATCTTCTTGCCCCGGATCTGCCAGACCGGGATGTAGACCTGTTTGGTGTCGACGGTAATGTTCTTGCGGTCCGGTTTTAAGGTCTTTTCCTCGTAGAAGATCGCATCGCCCTTCTCCTGCTTGATCCGGACTTTCTGGGTAAGCCGTTCGATGAGTTCGGTCACCATCCGTTCGGTGGCCTCTTCTTTGGTGATATGCGCATCGGAGACCTCCGCGTTTGCCGGGATCTCCGTATCCTCGACTAGTTTGCCATCGAGATCGAGCTTGATCCCGTTGATGGCGTTGATCGCACCCCAGCCGTCAGCATCGAAGGGGACGCGCCGGTCCTTGTACACCTGCTCCCCGCTGCTCGCGTAGTGGATCAAGTAGTAGGGGATGAACCGGAGTTTTGCCGCTCCCTGTATTCCTGCGGTGCGGATAGCAGCCTGCTCGGAAAGTTTGACCGGGAAGTGCAGAAGCGAAATACCGGAAGGCTCCTCTTCTGCTGCCTCTGCCGGGCCTGCCGCCGCTCCCGCAGCTGCTGACTTCTTTACCTTCCCCTTGCCCGGCGTGAGGTCGAGCGTCAGTTCCCGCGCGACGATATCGGCAAGCACCGCCTCCCCGGCGTACTGGACAAACTCGTCGATACCCCACTGGGTGCAGTTCTCTGTTGAGATATCTTTTTCCAGGGTGAAGAGGAGCTTCTTGCAGGTCATCTCCTGGTCGTCAACCATCAGGCTGTAGTTGGTCTTGTCAAACTGCCCGATCAGCTCGGCATCGTTTGAACAGAGGACAAGGAGGCACTCCCCATCCCGGACCGCAGAAAGATCCAGAGGCTCGTCCACCTCTTCAACCTCAAACCGTGCAGCTTCAAGAATGAGCCTCATCGCATTCCTGGCTTTTTCCCGCATATCGTGTTCCATCATATAAGGATTACCTTGGGCTTATAGAACAATTTTTCTATTGCAATAGCCCAAAATCACTACAATGACCCGTCCGCTCAAGTTTGTCGATCAGAGTATCGATGATTACGCGATGCAGGTGACCTATGATCCCGCCACGGGAACCGGAAATGTCGTTTACAATCTCTCGCTTGTAAAAAACGAGGACTTCGAGTACGCTGTTTCGATCTTAAAGGACGCGTACAAGACCGGGGTTTCTGTCAGCGGGCTGGTAAAGTTTTTTTCATCAGGAGAGCGAATCGCTGATTTTATCGTGCCCGAAGGGCGCACGGCCATCTGCACGATATGCAGCATCACGTTCGATGGCCTTTTGATCCGGCGGGGCGTCCCGATCACCCCGATTGGCGGCGGTGTGGTCGAGATCGAGAACCGGGCCCCGCTCCGTTTCACGCATATTATTCTCTACGAGTATACGACCATCGATCCGTTGCAGGTGCTCATCTCCCAGCAGATCACGTCGGTCAACGATGTGATGCGCAAAGGCAGCGGGAACATCCTCGCGAATATCCGGGAGTTCCACATGGAAGCCGAGCCGCTCGTGGGAAGCGTGCTTGACGAACTGGCAGAAAGCAGTTTCACCGGGATCCTCGAAGTTGGCGTGCCCAATGTCCCGTTGCTTGGAGTACCGGGAAGCCCGCAGTATGTTTCCATCGTTGCGGTCGGTGGCACGAACCCAATGGCTGCGATCCGCGAAGGCGGGCGCTTTGTCCAGACACAGGCCATGAAGGGCCTCATGGACGTCCGGGAGTTCGTTGAGATCCGGGACTACTAAAACAGGTTTTCCTCGCAGTTTCTGTTTGTTTTTTAACCCGGCAGCATCCTGCCTCGCATCGCTTTATATGATACGATATAAATGTGTACCAATAACAACCGCATGTGATTACCGATGAAATATCATGTTACTCTCACACTCCTGATCCTCGCAGCAGTCATCTGCTGCTGCACGCCCGCGCTGGGTGCGGACAAATATCTGGGGGGAACCCCGGAAATAACGGCATATCTCACCGGGGTAAACGAGTTCTCCCCGGGACAGGATGCCACGATAACGGTTGTCATCCAGAATAGCGGAACCAATGCGGCGGAATTTATCGATCAGAGCACATTGACCCGGGACGATCTCCCCACCACGGCGAAGCTTGTCACAGCGGGCCTCTCGTCCGGGGGCGCTCCGATCAACATCACGACCGACCCGCAGAACCTTGGCGACATCCAGAGTCCGG
>CAYVTY010000051.1:0-9174 GCA_964454995.1 uncultured Methanoregula sp. | reverse complement strand
ACCATACCGCTGAACGGATTGAAAAAGTCTGGCATTACTATCACCTGATATGTATGTCAAAGTTGTATATCGCCCGGTTTAAATACTTTTGACTTTGGGCAGATTTTTCATCCTGCAGTGCATGGGGTGGATAGTCAGGTGAGTACTTTCTTTTTACGGAGCAGCCGGTTATAGGCGATCGCAAACCGGTGTGCCTCGTCGCGGATCTCCTCGATATACCGGAGCGCGATGCTTTTTTTGTCGAGCCGGAGCGGCAGTTCTGCGTCTGGTACATAGACTTCTTCTTCCCGTTTTGCAATTGCGATGACCGGTTGGCCGGTCACCCCCAGATCGGCAAGTGCCCCGCGTGCGGAGGAAAGCTGTCCCCTGCCGCCATCGATGATCACCAGATCCGGGAACGGGGCGTGTTCGTCGAGGAGGCGTTTGTACCGCCGTTTCACAACCTCCGCGATGGATGCAAAGTCATCGATCCCTTCAACCGTCTTGATCTTAAACCGCCGGTAGTTGCTTTTATCAGGCTTCCCGTCCCGGAACTGCACCATCGACCCGACCATCGCGGTGCCGGAGAGGTGCGAGATATCGAAACACTCGATCACGGAGGGAGGCCGTGCCATATGGAGGGCGTTGCCGAGCTCGGCTCCTTTCAGCGTGTCGCGGAAGAATGCGATCTCGAGGTTCTTTTGTGCGAGGTCGAGCAGCTGCCGTTTCTCTCCCCGCTGCGGGACAATGATCCCGACATGTTTTCCTTTTTTGAGCGAAAGGAAATCTGCGAGTGCAGGGTCAGTTTCGTGTCCGAGGATCAGTTCCTGCGGGGGTTCCCGGTCCGAGTAATACTGGACGAGGAATTCCTCGAAAAAGTCTTCCCCGGCCTCGAATATGAACTCCTCCTTGTTTGCGAGCGATCCGCGTTCGACGTTAAATGCCGTCAGGTAGACCTTCCCGTCGGTTATCTGGTACGCGATCACGTCCTGGTCGTACTCGCGCCGGTGCTCCACGTGCTGCCGGTCGGCAAGGTGCCCGATGGCATTAATCTCATTCCTGAGCACGAGCGCCCGCTCGAAATCTTCTGCTGAAGAGCGTGCCGCCATCTCAGTTTTGAGTTCATCGAGCAGTTCGTGGGATTTGCCCCCGAGAAGGAGGGCGGCTTTTTTCACGTTCTTTCCGTACTCTTCCGGGCTCACGATGCCGGTGCAGGGGGCGCAACAGGACTGCATGTGGCGACGGAGGCAGGGACGCTTCGGGAGTTTCTTGCAGGTTCGCAGGTGGAATGCTCTTTTTGCCACGTTGAGCACGTAGTCGCGCTCCGCGGCAGAGACAAACGGTCCAAAGAAGGTACCGTTCCCCGACGCACGGCGGGCAACCACGAGCCGCGGGTATTCCTCGCCGGTCAGCTCGATCCACGCGTAGCGTTTTGCATCTTTTAAATCGATGTTATACTTTGGCTGGTGTTTTTTTATGAGCGTGTTTTCGAGAAGGAAAGCTTCGGTCTCGGTATCCGTGACGACAACATCGACAGAAGCGATATGGGCGACCAGGCTCTTTGTCTTTGGGTCGTGATCTTTTTTGGTAAAATAACTCGACACCCGTTTTCTGATGTTCTTTGCCTTCCCGACATAGATGATTGTCCCGGCGTCGTCGGAATAGAGATAACATCCGGGATTTTCGGGAAGGTTCGCGGTGTCGATCATGGATCAAAAGAGTATCCGGGTGCAGGCTCATTAAGCGTTGGGGATGGGGTAATGCGAACCGTGGAACCCGGTACCGGGGTTTGGGGATGTCAGTCGGCCGGTTCGCTGCAGAACGTCCTGATCGCGTCGAGGAAGACCGGCCCGTATTTATCCTGTTTGATCTGCCCGACCCCGGGGATTGTCGCGAAATGCGCCCGGTCGCACGGGCGGGTGCGGGCCATCTCCCGCAGGCTCCGGTCCGCGAATACGACATACGGGGGCACCCCGCTCTCCCGGGCAAGGGACGTCCTGACTGCTTTAAGCCGTTGGAAAAGTTCAGCCTCTGCTTCACGGGCATCCCCGTCGACTATCTCACCGGCTTCCGGCGCTGCGGACGGGGTGGTCGATACTGCATCGCGCTCCTGTACCGGGAGCCGGACCCGGGAGGTCCCGTCGAGCAGCCCGCTGCTTTTCGCACCAAGAGCGATGACCGGATATTTGTCACCGGTTCGTGCGAGATATCCCTGCCGGACGAGATCATTGATCCAGACCCGGTACTCTTCCTTGGCGTACTGTTTTCCTGCTGCATATGAAGGCAGGCGGTCGAAATGGTACGCTTCGATCTTTGCCGATTTTTTCCCCCGCAGGACATCAATGATAAGTTCGACCCCGAAGTGGGATGGCAGCTGCTGTACGCATGCGGCGATCAGGCACGCCGGTTCTGTGCCGTCGACAGACGCGGCAGGATGAGTGCAGTTATCGCACGCACCGCAGTTCCCTGCTGGTGGGGTTTCGCCAAAATACATGAGCAGGAATGCACGCCGGCAGCCGGTCGTCTCGCAGTACCCGGTCATGTCCTGGAGTTTTTTTAATGCGATCCTGACCGATCGTTCGCCGCCTTCATCGTGTTCGAGCATCGACCTGACCCGGGCATAATCTCCCCTGCTGTAAAAGAGGAGACAGTCGGCAGGCTTCCCGTCCCGCCCGGCCCGCCCGGTCTCCTGGTAGTAGGACTCGATAGTTTTCGGGAGATCATAGTGGATCACAAACCGCACGTCCGGCTTGTCGATCCCCATGCCGAATGCGACGGTGGCGCAGACGATCTGCGCCGTGTTTTTGAGGAACGCATCCTGCACGTTCCCCCTCACCGGCCGGGGAAGCCCGGCATGGTAGGCAAGCGTTTTAAAACCTTTTTTACGGAGTTCGTACGCGATCTCCTCGGTCTCTTTCTTGCTCATGCAGTAGACAATTCCCGCTTCATTTTTATGCCGGCAGAGGAAATCGGCGAGCATGACCAGCGGGTTCTTCTTTGGGATCACCCGGTAGGTCAGGTTCTCCCGGTTGAAACTACCCACGAACTCCCGGACCTTTACGAGGCCGAGCTGCTGGCAGATGTCTTTTCTGACTTCCGGGATCGCTGTCGCGGTAAGGGCGATCACGGGAGCGGTAGGGAACAGTTTCCGAAACCGGGCGAGCTCACGGTACTCGGGCCGGAAGTTGTGGCCCCACTCCGAGATGCAGTGCGCCTCGTCAATCGCGATAAGCCGGACCGGGGCTGATATAAGGGTATCAAGAAAGCCGGCCTGCATACATTTTTCCGGCGAGACAAACAGGAGGTGAAGCCGGCCTGCCTTCATTTCCGCTTCAATCCCGGTGCGCTCCCGGTAGTCGAGCGTACTGTTGAAGGCAGCCGCCGGGATCCCCCGGGCATTGAGGTCGTCCACCTGGTCTTTCATGAGCGCGATAAGCGGCGAGATGACCACGGTGAGGCCGCCGAGATACAGGGCCGGCAGCTGGTAGCAGAGCGACTTCCCGCCCCCGGTTGCCATGATCGCGAGGGTATCGTGACCTTCAAGGACCGATGCGATGATCGCTTCCTGGTGCGGCAGGAACGCGGGATAGCCCCAGTATTTTTTGAGCAGGCTGACGGGTGTCTGGTGTGGTTCGGCGGATTGTTGTGAGGGAGCAGTCTGCGGTGTATTCATGAACGACCTCGGATAATGTGAGGAGAGATGCACCGGAACCATATATGAACCACCGGGTGCGGGGGGTGAAACTGTGGGTATGGTGTGTGAGGTACTGACAGGAAAGGAAGTGGGGGAATTCTGTGAGGTGTTCGCTCTTTTTTTAAGGATATTCGATTGAACTACATAATTGCAGGTGAATGTCGGAGAAATTAGTTCTTAAAAGAGATATGGTTAACATTCGGTGTGATTTGAAACGGGGTTACTTACATGACCCTGCCGGTAAAATACCTGAAGTACTTACGGGCAGTACCCGTTGTGGTGAACGGTTATGGATGTCTCTTCGGATATTGAGAAATTTAACCGCTGGTCAGGCACCTATGAGGATTCATGGTTCCAGTACCTGTATTTCGACCGGATCCATAACGGGGTCCTTCGTTTCGTGAACGTGAACTCTGCTCCCGGTGACATCGTGGATGTCGGGTGCGGAACGGGCAGACTCTTACGAAAGATCAGGGAACGCTGGCCTCAGGCACGGCTGACTGGTATCGATCTGGCTGAAGGTATGGTGCAAAAAGCCCGGGACCTGATGCCGGATGCTGCGTTTATGGTGAGCCCTGCCGAATCCATCCCGCTCCCTGACGCGTCTGCCGATCTCGTTTTCAGTACTACTTCCTTTCATCACTGGTCAGACCAGGTACTGGGTATCCGCGAGATACGGCGCGTCTTACGTCCCGGGGGTCAATTAGTTCTCTCTGATATCGCACCCCTCCCGTTCTTTTTACGATTTGTAAATCGCGGCCACGGCCACCTCCGCACCCGGCATGAGGTACGGACCATGTTTGAACAGGCAGGTCTGGAAGTCCAGGCACAGCGACGGCTCATGTTAGGACATATCATTGTAACCTCTGGTATCCGGCGGGAATGATCGGATGTTTTCCTGAGGATGTTGCCGGATTTTTTTTAGAAAATCTGATAATGTTAGTAAACGATTTTTTGAAAGTCTGGTAACCTTGGCAAACTATTTTCAAAAAATCCGGTAACATTACCGGACAATTTTCAAAAAGTCCGGTAATATCAGTAAACTTTTTTGAGAAATTTCAACAACCGTGCTTGGCTTTTTCGGAAAAGCCGGAAAATCTTTGTTGGTTTTTTTAGCGGGCAACGGGAGGAAATAGATGCCTTCCTCACCGTTTCTGGTGTGTAGGGTGTGATACAGGTCTTCCCTAATCCGGGTCCATTCTGGCCTCCGATTACCTATTTTCAGATCAAAAAGAAGCCCGTATTGGGCTCCGTTTAAAAATAAGCCCAAATAAGCCGTATTTTGGCAATCGGACAAAATAAAAGGTTCACGTATTGCGGTTTTACGGCCCGTTTTTCGGCCCGGATGGGTTTTATGTTGCGGGCAAAAATGAAGGCTGCCGGAACGCGAATATGGCCCGATTATGGGCATTATATGGGGTTCAATTTGGGCGTATTTTTGCTAATAGGGGCATATTTGAGCACGAAATTTTGGGTGGGGGAATCGGGCGATATTACGGGCCTGGATTTATCAATGGACAAATATTCGGGGAGGAAATTCTACGACGGAGAAAATGCAGGAAGGGATCCGGCATTATTTTTTGCGGAGTATGAAGCGGGGGCAGGGGGGCGATCTTTTTTGAAAATCCTCATCTCGTGACCCGATCATTTTTAGAAATCCTCAGCAGTGTGATCGATTTTTTTCCGAAATCTTCAGCTCGTGACGAGATCATTTTTGAAAATATTCAGCAGCTGAGTCGTTCTTTTTCCGGAATCCTTAGTTCGTGACCCGATCTTTTTTGAAAATCCTCAACAGCGTGATCGATCTTTTTTTGTAATTGCCAGCTCGCGACCCGGAGTTTTCCGGAAAAGAGCGGGTGGCCGTACGGAACTGCCGGGTTTTGGAAACGGATCTAGAAGATGGGGGCTGTCGCCCCCACCCCCACGCGAGGAGTGCCGCCGCCCCCGAAGGGGCGCCCCCGCGGCGGAAGGTGTTAACGAATAACATTCGATTGATATTTAACCTCTGACTCGCTTTAAACTCTTTATTCACATGGTACCTGAAAAGCAGTGGGATGTCTTTGTCTCTCACGCCACTGAAGATAAACCGATTGTACGACAAATTGCCGTTGAATTGAAAAAAATGGGATATGCTGTCTGGTATGATGAATGGACTCTTAAAATTGGAGACAGTCTTTTTTTAACAATCAATCGAGGTCTGGCAAATTCCCGATATGGCATTGTCCTTTTAAGTAAGAATTTTTTCAACAAAGACTGGCCGCAAAAAGAACTTGGGGGACTTGCTGCTCTCGAAATAAACGGAAAAAAGATAATCCTGCCCATCTGGCACGGAATCAAACGGGATGAGATTGCGCGGTATTCTCCTATCTTGGCAGATCGCATGGCTGCCAAAACGGAAAAAGGAATAGATTCTGTTATACAGGATATCGTAGATGTCCTTGGCCCTTCAGATCCTCCTAACAAACCACCGCAATCCAAAACATCGGGGATGGAAACTGGCGGGCAAGGTAATAGGGAAACCATCTCCTCACTCATCCGAACGATTAGAGATGACTATGACGATAAAAAACGCAACAAGGCTGCCCGAGAACTCCGATTATTTGATGAGCCCAGAGTTGTTGATGCACTTCTTGAATCTGTTGAACACGATCCCAAGGTCAGATATGAATCCCTTGTATCGCTTTTCGAATTGAAAAATGAAAAAGCAGTTGGTATTTTCATTTCTCGCCTTGAAGATCGATCCGGTCGTATTCGTCGTATCTCCATCAGGGCACTTGGAGATCTGGGGCGGAAATCTGCAATTAAACCACTTATGGAATTGATCTTTTCGTACGATCACAAGAACAGGGAGATCAAACGTCCGAAAGGAAAAGGCTGGACGAATAACTGGGGAAAAGTGGAAAATGTCGTGCTTGCAAAAGAGGCGCTTGACCGAATAATCCACCGATTGGATTTGCCTGTAAAAACAGTTGATGAAATAATGACGCCGGACCCGATTGTCATCAAGGGAAAAACCCCTCTTTTGTATATTGAAGAGATTTTTAAAAGAAATAAAATCTGGTCTGTTTTAGTTGGAGATTCGAACAAATACACTGGAATTATCACCCGAACTGATCTTCACTATTGGAGAGAACGTAAAAGTCTCCGCACTCCTGTAGATGCAATAATGTCAAAGAATGTCTATTCTATCGAAAAAGACGAAGATATCACTAAAGCTATTTCGTTGATTCTTGAAAAGGATGTGAATGGCCTCGCAGTAACCAGCAACGGTTTTCCTTGTGGCATCATTACCCGATATGATCTTTTAAACCGGTATGCTGGGGATATTTCAACGTTTGACTAGTCTCGCGATAATTGCCTACACATTAAAATTTTCATTTCAGAAAAGTGCCTGGCGTGATGAATTGGTATTCCCCTGCCCCGCTGTGCCCCGTGAGCGGCCCTAAGGCGGGGAGCTCTCTCATCTTATTTCACAAAGTGCGATCAACGCAATTTAAAAAAAAAGAGATACAGAATGATCTACGCCTTCCCATTCAGCATCTCTTTCAAAAACTGCCCGGTATAACTCTCCCTGACAACCGCCACCTTCTCCGGTGTCCCGACCGCCACGATCTCCCCTCCGGCATCCCCGTCTTCGGGCCCGATGTCGATGAGGTAATCCGCCGACTTGATCACATCTAGGTTGTGCTCGATCACAACGACCGTGTTGCCCTTCTCCACAAGGTCGTCGAGCACCTTGATCAGTTTCTTCGTGTCGTCGAAGTGGAGCCCGGTGGTCGGCTCCTCCAGCAGGTAGAGGGTTTTCCCGGTCGCCCGTTTCGCAAGTTCCCGGGTGAGCTAGATATACCCCAGACCGACCCGGATGAGGCTCTTTTTCCCACTACAACCTATAATAGCAGTTAGGGCGAATTTTTCTTGTGCATATTTACATAGACGAATCCGGGGATATGGGGTTTACCGGTCGCTCATCTCCCTACTTTGTCCTTGTTGCCCTCGTTGTCCATGACCCACTTTCTATCCGTCGCTGCTTCGCACGAATAAGACGGACAAAACTTAAGAAAAAATACCGTGAACTTCCGGAATTTAAATTCAATAATTCAAGTGCAGAGATCAAACGACGCATCCTTTCCTGTATAGCATCGGCAGATGTCGAGATTTGCTTTTGTGTACTCCGAAAAAAGCAGGTCCGCCAGCATCTGCGTACCGAGCACCAGATTGTCTATAATTATCTGACAGGTGTATTGATTTCAACGATCATCGGCAAATACCACCCTGCCGACGACATTGAGATCACCGTGGATAAATCCTTAAACGGCATTCAGCGGGAAGCATTTAACCAGTATCTCGTGTTCAAAACAATGGAGAAAAATCCCGTTAACGCCCCGCCATTGCCAGCGATCAGAATTGATCATGCGGATTCAGCAAGTGAGCCCTGCATCCAGGCGGTCGATTTTGTCGCCGGGGCATTGCATTACCAGTACCGGGAAGATGATGATACGTACCGGCGCATAATAGATGGTAAAATATCAATTGCCCTTGATTTTTTCAAAGGAGTGCAGAAACGATAGTGAACCCTTCCCTACTTCGTCCCATCCACCTCAGGGTGGCATCATCCTTTTCGGGAAGGACTTACTCACTATCTATACAATATGTATTGCATTATTAATAAATATCGATTTTTTGACAGGGCAGCTCCTTACGCCTTCCCGAGCATCGCTTTCAAAAACTGCCCGGTATAACTCTTCGCCACCGCCGCCACTTTCTCCGGCGTCCCGACCGCCACAATCTCCCCGCCGGCATCCCCGCCCTCGGGCCCGATGTCGATGAGATAATCGGCAGATTTGATCACGTCCAGGTTGTGCTCGATCACGACCACGGTGTTGCCCTTCTCCACAAGATCGTCGAGCACCTTGATCAGTTTCTTCGTATCATCGAAGTGGAGCCCGGTGGTCGGCTCGTCCAGCAGGTAGAGGGTTTTCCCGGTCGCACGCTTGGCGAGCTCCCGGGTGAGCTTGATCCGCTGCGCTTCCCCGCCCGAGAGTGTGGTTGCGCTCTGGCCAAGCTTGACATAATCGAGGCCGACCCGTGAGAGCATTTCCAGTTTGCTCTGGATCGAGGGGATGTTCTCGAAGAGCGCGAGGGCTTCCTCCACGCTCATGTCCAGCACGTCCGCAATCGACTTGCCCTTGTACTTCACTTCGAGCGTCTCGCGGTTGTAGCGCTTGCCCTTGCACTCCTCGCACTCGATGTAGACATCGGGCAGGAAGTTCATCTCGATCTTGATGAGGCCGTCGCCTTCGCAGGCCTCGCAGCGCCCGCCTTTGATGTTAAACGAGAAACGACCGGGTTTGTAGCCCCGCATCTTTGCCTCTTTTGTCCCGGCAAAGACCGTACGGATCTCATCGAAGACCTTGGTGTAGGTCGCCGGGTTCGAGCGCGGTGTCCTGCCGATCGGGCTCTGGTCGATCACGATCACCTTGTCGATCTCGGAATCGAACACG
>CAYVTY010000050.1:0-9696 GCA_964454995.1 uncultured Methanoregula sp. | reverse complement strand
TCCTTGAAGGGAAGGGCGCAAGCGCAGAGCTCCTGACCCGGGCGATCACCAAGGGTGGGACGATCATCTCCCGGGGCCAGATCATCGGAAAGACCGCCGGTACCCGGGGCCATCTCGAATGCAAAGGCCTGATCCTCAAGGACGGGACAATCTATGCGATCCCGGAGATCGACGGGAGAGTTGTCGGGACCGAGCTCTCCCACGAAGCGGCTGTCGGGAAACTCGCGCAGGATGAGATCGAGTACCTGATGGCCCGGGGACTCTCCGAGGATGAGGCGACTGCAACGATCATCCGGGGGTTCCTCGACGTCAAGATCGCCGGGCTTCCCGAGGCGCTCCAGAAACAGATCGATGCCACCATCGATGTGGCGGAGAAAGCGGGGTTCTGAGTCAGACAAAACCGCTATGACTTCCACATATCCCCGATCGGACGAACGGCACAGGATGGTGGAGCAGCAGATCGAGGTGCGGGGTATCCGTGACAAGAGAGTCCTTGCCGCGATGCGGGACGTGCCCCGCCACATTTTTATCCCGGCGCCTTACGACCGGGATGCGTACGCGGATGCACCGCTGCCAATCGGGAACGGGCAGACGATCTCACAGCCATATATCGTGGCGCTCATGACCGAACTGCTCCACCCGATACCCACAGGCACCGTGCTTGAAATAGGGGCTGGGAGCGGGTACCAGGCGGCCATCCTTTCGGCGCTGGTGCGAAAGGTGATAACGATCGAACGCATTGAAGAGGTTGCAGCGCTGGCACGCGCCAACCTTATGGCAGTCAGTGCGGATAACGTTGAGATCGTTCTCGGGGATGGTACACTCGGGTATCCTCCGGGTGCCCCGTACAACGGCATCATTGTCACTGCTGCAACCCCGGAAATACCAGTCCCACTTAAAGAGCAGCTCGCAGAAGGGGGACGGCTGGTTGCCCCGGTCGGCGATCGCGCAATCCAGGAACTGGTCGTACTCGAAAAACACCAGGACCGGTTCACGCAGGAACTCCAAGGGGGTGTCAGGTTTGTGCCGCTCATCGGAGAACATGGATGGGAAAACTGAGGATACCATGAAAATTATTGATATCACGCGCCCGCTTTCAGAAAAAACCGTCTCGTACCCCGGGGATACGCCGCCGCAGTTCTCCCAGAGGGATGCGGGGCTGTACCTGATCAGCGACCTCGTCATGAACAGCCATTCGGGTACCCATATCGATGCCCCGGTCCATTACCTGAAAACCGGGGATACTATCGACGCCATCCCGCTCGATCATGTGATCGGCCCGTGCCGGGTCATTGACGTGAGCAGTGCCGGCAGTGAGATTACATCAGCAGACCTCAGCGGCAGGCTCGGTACCTCGAAACGTATCCTCCTGAAAACGAAGTTCTCAGCAGAACGTCGTTTCCGGGAAGATTACCCGCACCTCACAGCGGATGCAGCGGAACTGCTCAGCGCAAACGGTGTCCTCTCTGTCGGGATCGACTCGTTCTCAATCGAAGCATTTGTATGCAACGGATCGGTGCACCGGGAACTACTCGGTCACGGCTGCATCATTATCGAACTCCTCAACCTCACCGGAGTAATTGAAGGGGATTACGAGATGGCAGCCCTGCCACTGCGACTGGCCGGCCTAGATGGTGCGCCCGCTCGGGTCGTGCTCATACAAAATGACGGTGGTTTCTAATGGATATTGTCACGGATTCAGTAAACAGGCTTGAAGAGATCCTCATAAACAGTGGCTGCGAGGACGCGGGTGTCCATCTTGATGTCGATCCAGACGCAACAACCTGCGAATACGAGCGGGGCGCCTGCATGATCGCATCATTCGGGGGCAGGACCGCGGAATTTGTAACAGACGATCCGATCCGGGCCATGACAAAGATCTCATTTATGTTCGGGACGCCGCTTGAGGCCCCGAACGTCCGCAGCGCCGCGTGCGCTATCATCAACGTTGCCACGGCATTCTTCTGCCTCACCCGCGTGCACCGGGCCTGCCCGGCGGCATCGCACGCTGCCTGCATTCACGAACTGGCCGGGGAACTCAAATGCCACCGGGTCTTCTGCATCGGGAACATACCGGCACTGGAACGTGCCCTCGGGTCATCTGTCACCACAATTATTGACGAGGCGGATGTTCTCGTGATCAACAACGAGGGTGTAATTGCACCGGGGACGGGGGATCTCGTGACAGCATGGGCAGAAAAAAAACGTATTATTTTTCTCGGCCCGTCCACCGCCGGGGTCTCCCGCCTCCAGCAGCGGGACCACTGGTGCCCGTACGGGCAGCAAACACCGGATTTCATCCCGGCTCCATCACAGTAAAAAAAGGCTAAAACTCTTTTTATACAAAACGCCCACCATGATGCATGCTTTTTGGGTCATCGGGTATCCGTCAGCGGTTTGACCGGTCGCTTGTGGAAATCGCGCTTGCAGTCGGGGGGGTTCTGGGGGAGCGGTTCCCCGACTGCGTGGTGGGAACCGACACGCGGACCACAAGCCCGGCTCTTGCCCGTGCCATAATTGCCGGCATTCTTGGTGCCGGAGGACGTGCACTCTTCACCGGGATAGCCCCCACTCCGTCTGTCGCGTACAGTGCCCGCACCGCAGCGGCCGGGTGCATGATCACTGCTTCCCACAATCCCGAGGATTACAATGGGATTAAACTGTTCAACCCGGATGGCGCCTCATTCACGCAGAACCAGCAGAAAGACACAGAAGAATTTCTCAAAGAACCTCACTGGGCGGACTGGCGCTACCAGGGCAAAGAATGTGCCTTCGATGCACTCACACCCCACAAAAAAGCGATCCTTGATGCAGTCTCCATCGAACCTGGGATTTCAGTCGTCGTCGATTGCGGGAACGGCGCCGGTTCTGTGCTGACACCTGGCCTTTTGACAGCGGCCGGGGTAAAACCGGTCTGTCTTACCTGTGACCCGACAGGGCATTTTGCCCGTCCGTCAGAACCCCTTAAAGAGTACCTGGGATACGTAGGAGAGATGGTAAATAAGACCGGGGCCGACTGTGCAGTTGTCCATGATGGCGATGCGGACCGGATGATGGCATTTGACAACAGGGGCCGGTATATTGACGGCGACCACCTGCTCATGCTCTTTGCCGAGCACCTCGGAGCAAAAAAAGTGGTCACAACGAGCGATGCCTCCATGATCATCGATGAGATCGCAGAGGTCCACCGCACTCCGGTTGGGGATGCATTTGTGTCCGAAGAACTGCTCTCGTGGGGGGATTTCGGGGGGGAGCCGAGCGGCGCCTGGATATTCCCCCACCACTCATACTGCCCTGACGGCCCCTTTGCCGCAGCCCTGTTCTGCGAGATCGCGTCAGGCTGCGATGTCGCGGAGCGTCTTGATGCCATGCCGGTTTACCCAATCCTCCGCGAATCGCTCCCGATGGATAATGCACGGGAGATTGTAACAAAACTTGGCGCTGGAAACCCAACTGAGGGGATCAGGATGGCACAGGAAGACGGGTGGTACCTTATCCGGGCCAGCGGAACCGAGCCCAAGGTCAGGATTACGGCTGAGGGGAAAAGCCTGACGAGGGCAAAAGAACTACTGGAAACTGCAAAAACACTTATCCGGCAGGGGAAAACTGCTTAAATATTGCAGGATGAGCTGTACCTATGGAATGCGTTGTGCTGGCGGCCGGTGAGGGAAAACGCATGCGTCCTCTCACCGCCCGGCGCCCGAAAGTGATGCTCCCGGTGGCAAACCGCCCGATGATGGAGCACCTCGTGCTGGCAGCCAAAGATACCGGCATAACGAACTTTGTCTTTGTAGTCGGCTACGGGGAGCGTGAAGTCCGGGGACATTTCGTCGACGGGAAACGTTTTGGGGTACACATCTCGTACGTCCCGCAGCGCCAGCAGATGGGTACTGCCGATGCACTCCTTTCGGCACAGGATTTCGTCACCGGGCCGTTCCTTGTCATGAACGGGGACATGATCCTCACGAGTACAGATATTGCCCACATTATCCGGACGCCGGCCCCCTGCATGAGCACGAGCACAACCGATCACCCGGGGGATTTCGGAGTGGTGCTGGTGGAAAACGACAGGGTAACAGCCCTCGAAGAAAAATCAAAGCAGCCCAAATCCAATACCATAAACGCCGGTGCATACCTGTTTACTCCGGAAATTTTTGATCTGCTGGCACAGGTCGGGCTCTCATCACGCGGAGAACTCGAACTGACCGATGCCCTCCAGAGGCTGATCGGAGAACACCGGCTCCGGGCCGTTCCCCTCTCGATGTGGATGGATATCGGCTATCCCTGGGATTTACTCGATGCAAACGCAGCACTCCTTTCTGAACTCTCCTCAGAAAATCACGGAATTGTAGAAGAGGGTGCGCACCTGTCAGGCCCGGTGGTCATCGGAAAAGATACGGTGGTAAAATCGGGGACCTATATCGAGGGGCCCTGCATTATCGGGAACAACTGCCGGATCGGTCCCCACGCGTACATCCGGGGAGCAACGAGCATCGGCGACGATTGCCATATCGGACATTGTACGGAACTCAAAAATTCCATTGTGATGGCAGGGACAAAGATCCCCCACTTCAACTATGTCGGGGATTCTGTTATCGGGAGCGGATGCAACTTCGGTGCAGGTACGAAAATTGCGAACCTCAGGCATGACCATGCCCCGGTCAGAGTTGGCGGAAGGGATACCCGACACACCAAGTTCGGTGCAGTTATCGGGGACAACGTGAGGTTTGGGATCAACTGTTCGGTCAACGTTGGTTCGGTGATCGGCAGCAACGCAAATTTCGCGCCTAACTCTTCCATTGAGGGAAGTTTTGGCGAGAACGCAACTATCCGGTAGGTGATGATATGCAGGCAGTTATTCTTGCGGCAGGAGAGGGAAAAAGGGTCCGCCCGCTCACGTGGAGCCGGCCAAAAGCGATGATCCCGGTGGCAAACCGCCCCATCATCGCGTACACGATTGATGCACTCGTAAAAAACGGCATCCGTGACATCATCGTCGTTGTCGGATACCGTAAGGAACAGGTGACCCGGTTCTTAAACCAGCTCGACTTGCCCATTGAAGTGGTTGTTCAGGAAAAACAGCTCGGCACAGCCCATGCGCTCCGGCAGGCAGAAGACCGGATCGCGGGAAACTTCCTGCTCTTACCCGGCGATAATTATATCGATGCGCAATCGGTGGCAAAGATCAAGGAGATCAAAAATGCTATCCTTGTAAAAGAACACCCCAACCCCTCGAATTTCGGTGTGGTGACAATCCGGGATGGACAGGTCAACAGTATTGTGGAGAAGCCGGACCATGCACCCAGTTTCCTTGTCAGTACCGGGATATATTCGTTAAACAAAGACTTCTTCCGGTACGTGAGGGGGAACGATATCACAGATGCCATCTCCTGCATGATAGAAGTCGGTAGCAGGATCAACGCCGTCACCGCTGATGACTGGCAGGACGCGATTTATCCCTGGGATCTGCTCAAACTCAATCTGCGCCTCCTTAAACATCTCCCTGCGGAGAGAGATGGCACGTCAAGCCGTCATGCCACGATAACCGGCCCGGTCCACATAGGCAAGGGGACGACCATTGGCCCGAATACGGTGATCTCGGGTCCGGTCATTATAGGGAACGACTGCACGATCGGGCCGAACTGCTGTATCCTGCCCAATGCAAGTATCGGGTCCCGGGTCACTATAGAACCACTGAGCCTGATCGGGAATGCGATCGTGATGGATGACACCACGGTCTCATCGCACTCCCGCATTGTGGACTCAGTCATTGGTGAACGCTGCATGCTGGCCGATCATACCTCAACGGGTACTGCAGGGGGCATCCTGGACATCGAGGGGGTACCAACACGCTCGGAGTTCGGCGCTATTCTTGGGGACAATGTAAAAAGTGGTTCGTTTTCCCGGTTCCAGAACTGTATAATCGGGAACAATGCCACGCTGGAAAGAAACCGGACGGTAATCTCCCGCATAATTCCTGACAGTTCTCTGGTGATATGACGTGTGCGGAATTGTCGGTTACATTGGCAGGCGACAGGCTGCACCCCTGATCCTCGAGGGTTTGAAAAAACTTGAGTACCGCGGGTATGACTCGTTTGGGATAGCAACGCTTCAAAGCCACATTGAAATCGACAAGCACAAAGGCCGCATCTCCGAATACTCCGGCAGGATCCGATTGCACGGTACCATCGGCATCGGTCACACACGGTGGGCAACTCACGGGATCCCAAACGATGTAAATGCCCACCCGCATACAGACTGCAACAACCGGATCGCACTGGTCCACAATGGGATCATCGAAAATTTTACGGAATTAAAAAAAGAGCTGGTTGCAAGGGGACACATCTTCCGGTCCGAAACCGACACTGAAGTGGCGGTTCATCTCATTGAGGAAGAGTTTGTAAAAACAGCGGATTTGCTCTCCGCAGTCCGGAATGTACTTCCGCACCTTGCAGGATCGTATGCCCTGCTCGTTATTGCATCCGGAGCAGACTGCCTGATCGCGGCACGGAAAGGCAGTCCATTGGTGCTTGGGGTCGGTGACAAGGAATATTTTGCCGCATCGGACATGACCCCCATAATCGAGTATACGGAGCGTGCTATATTCCTCGAAGACGGGGATATGGCCTGCCTGAAAAGAGACAGCGTGGAAATTTACCAGGATGCCAAACCGGTAAACCGCGCTGTTGAACTGATTGACTGGTCGCCGGAAGATGTCAGGAAAGGCGGGTTTGCCCATTATATGCTCAAGGAGATCTACGAACAGCCGCAGGCATTCTTCAACACCCTGCGGGCAGTCAACAAAAACGATCTCCCTGAATTTGTCTGTCATTCCTCATCGGTAACCATTGTTGCCTGCGGTTCATCGTACCATGCCGGGCTTATCTTCAAATACCTCCTCGAAAAGTCCTGCGGGATACCTGCACGTGTGGATTTTGCCTCGGAGTTCAGGTATTTTCCCCCACCCGTAGATGATCTCGTGATCGGGATCACCCAGTCGGGAGAAACCGCCGATACGCTGACTGCCCTCAGGCAGGCGCGGATTCACAACTGCCGGACCCTGGCCATAACAAATGTCCTTGGCAGTTCCGCCAGCAGGATTGCCGATGCCACGCTCTTTATGCGTGCTGGACCTGAGATCAGTGTCGCCGCCACAAAATCATTTATCGCCCAGCTGGCAGTTCTCATGCAGATGATTGATGCCCGTTCAGATGGCAGGTACGAGGATATTCTTCTGCACGCGCACCAGGCAATCGAAGCGGTACTCCTCATGGATCTGACAGATGCTGTTGAGATGTGCAGGGGTGCACAGAGTGTTTTTTACATCGGGAGGGGACCGTTTTATCCCATCGCACTGGAAGGTGCCCTCAAGATGAAGGAGATCTCCTACATCCATGCAGAAGGCTATGCAGCAGGGGAGTTAAAACACGGACCATTCGCACTCCTTTCACCGGAAACACCGGTCATTGCCATCTGCATGCCCGGAGAGACATACGGTGTGATGGTCTCCAATATCAAGGAGATCAAGGCCCGGGGGGCGCCGGTGATCGCACTCGGGTGCGAAGGAGACCAGGAACTACCCGACATTGTCGACCGGTTTATTCCCCTGCCAAAGACACATCTCTTTGTCCAAGTGCTCACGAGCCTCGTGGTTCTCCAGATCCTAGCCTACCAGACTGCCGTGGCACTGGAGAGGGACATTGACAAACCAAGAAACCTTGCAAAGAGCGTGACGGTGGAATGATCGAATACGGGATCAACAAAACGGGAGAAGGCTTGCAGGTATTTGAATCGGTGACGCTGGGGTTTCCCTCCCGGGAAAATATCGGAAAAACCGGATTTGTAGGTACTACGATTGGAAAAGATGCAGTACTCCGGTCAGGCACCATCATATACTGCGATGTGATCATCGGGGATCGGTTCCAGTCCGGGCATAATGTCATAATACGTGAAAAGACCCGGATCGGGAATCAGGTCTCTGTCGGCACATCGGTCGTTATTGAAGGGAATACCCGTTTGGGCAGCGATGTCAGCCTCCAGAGCATGGTATACATCCCCACCAATACCACGATCGGGGACCAGGTCTTTATCGGCCCGAATGCAGTACTGACCAACGACCGGTATCCGCCATCAGGCATTGGCGGGCTTGTGGGCCCGGTGATCGACCATCACGCCACCATAGGTGCCAATGCCACCATCCTTCCCGGCATCCATATCGGGGAGGGCGCACTGGTAGCGGCAGGTGCGATTGTGACCCGGGATGTACCGGCGCACAAACTTGCAGTGGGTGCACCGGCAAGGATACATGATCTGCCATCGGCTCTCGCGATAAGGAAGTCCCGGTGACACCATAGTGGACTCATAATTTTTTTACCATCAGACCCGGCAAACACGAGGTACCCATGAAAATTCTCCTTGTCTCAACACAGGATTACATTCATCATCCCATCCCCTCCCGGCACCACTATATCTTTGAGGAACTTGCCCGGCGCCAGGAGGTGCATGTGGCGCATTTCCATGTCAGCCGGGGTGAAACCCGCCCTACCCGGCTTATTGTGGAAGAGGCAACTCAATTTCCGGTAAAAAACCCGCTCCTCCACTATACGCTCAACACGCCCTATCATTACTATATCTTCAACAAGATCATCCGGGACAACCAGATTGATGTTGTCGTTGCAGCCCATGTCCTTGCCGGGGCTGCTGTCATTTCTGCGGCAAAGAAATATAACGTGCCGGTCGTTTTCGATCTCAAGGACTGGTTCCCGGATTCGGCAGCGGCATACTTCAAAAACCGGTGTATTGCGCAGTGCATCAGGAAAGGTGTGTGGGAGATCACCAGGAGAAATCTCGCCCGTAGCGACAGGATCACAACAGTTTCCCCCTCGCTTGTCGATAAACTCAAGAGACTGGGGTTCTCCGCAGATCTGATCACAAATGGTGTCAATACGGAACTTTTCGTGCCGCAGGACGGTTCAGAGACGCGGCGGGAACTGGGTATCGGGACAGACGATTTTGTTATTGGTTTCTCGGGGAGTGTCGAGCGCTGGTATGCAATCGATGAAATGATCCGGGCACTTCCCGACCTGATCCGGTACCGGAAAAACACGCGTCTTTTAGTCGTGGGCGGCTCGCTGTTTACTGATTATGAACAGGAACTCCGTGGCCTTGCCGGGAATCTGGGGGTAGCCGATCACGTAATGTTTACTGGCACAAAACCATATGCGGACCTCCCACGGTTCATCGCATGTATGGACATCTGCACGATCCCCCTAGCCCCGCCCCAGTGGGGTGATATTGCCCTGCCCAATAAGTTCTTTGAGTACTCAGCCTGTGGAAAACCGATCGTCATGCGCCCGATACCCGATGTTGCCCGTATAGGGGGCCCGAACCTTTTTGTCTACAGGACACGGGACGAATTTGTTGCACAGGTCAAAACCCTGATGGATAGCCCTGCAACATTCCATATCAACCTTGAAAAATACAGCTGGAAAGAGAAAGCCCGGCAGTTCGAGGATTTACTGGGGAATTTGCAGTAATTTTTGTTGCACACAAATTTATTAATGCTCCCGAAATTGACCTAGTAGGCAGGAATGGTTAGGTACATGGTACAACTGGATTTTATTAATCGTCGTAATCTCTACATTGCCGGCATAGTGGCGTTCTTCGTCATTTTTTCCACTTGGATCCGCCTGATTC
>CAYVTY010000049.1:0-9898 GCA_964454995.1 uncultured Methanoregula sp. | reverse complement strand
ATTATCTGGCGGTTAATGTCGCGCTGCTTTCAGCGATCTGTATCAGTTTTGCATTGGAACAGGGTGGGGGCGATCTTGTCCGGCTCGCACAGGGCATCACCCCTGAATCGACACCGGAAAATTCAGCAGATGGGACAGACGATAAGGCACCAAAAGGTAAAAAACAGAAAAAAACTCAGAAGAAAAACACTGCTCCATCTGCCACGAATTATTTCCTTATTGCACTCATCGTCATTACCGCCGGTCTTGGCATCCTGTTTGTGTATACATCTGTATCTTACAGTTATGTCAATGCATCCGGAAATCCCCTCTCCATGAACCAGGACTGGAGGGATTCCCTTGTATGGATGCAAAACAATACACCAGCAACCGGGGTCAATTATTACACGATTTATGACAAAAATAGTTTCACGTATCCCAATTCTTCCTACGGAGTCATGTCGTGGTGGGACTACGGCCATATGATCACGTACATCGCACAGCGAATCCCCAATGCCAACCCATTCCAGGCAGGAGTGAGCGGTCCCGACGGTGCTGCTGCGTATTTCATGGCGACAAACGAATCAACTGCCAATACGATCCTTGATCATGATGGAACCCGGTACGTGATCACCGATATCGAGATGGACACCGGAAAATTCTGGGCAATGGCAACATGGTTTAATTCCACTGCAGCTGCTTCACCGTACCAGATGACATTCCTCGTCCCGAGCCAGACAGATTCCAGCAGTTATGACTCTGCGCTCTTAAACGAGCAGCCCTACTACGATACGATGGTTTCACGGCTCCATAATTTCGATGGATCCATGACAACGGCAAGCTCGGCATATTATGTCGAGTATGCAGACCAGAGTATCACGCATGCCTCGTACCCGGTTCTCACCAATGCCGCGGAGATGAACGTATCTGCTGCCACAACCCGGGCAGCACAGTACAACCAGAATGCCCCGGGCGGATACCATGCAGAAGTACTCAGTGCCTCCGTCGTGCTGCCAATCACGGATGTTCCTGCCCTGCAGCATTATCGTCTTGTCCATGAATCGTCGACAAATGTGTTCAATTCGGATAAAATCGATGTGAAGTACGTGAAGATCTTTGAGTACGTCAAAGGTGCCCACATAAAGGGATCCGGTATCATCGAGATCCCGCTGGTTACTAACACCGGGAGGAACTTTACCTACAGCCAGCAGAGTGTAAACGGGGAATTTGTCGTACCCTATTCCACAACCGGTAATCCCTACGATGTGAAGGCCACCGGGAAATATCAGATTGTTGGAACCGGGACGACGTTTGATGTGCCCGAGTCTGCAGTTATGCAGGGTCTGACCATTAATTAATCTTTTTTTAGAGTGCCCCACGATAAAGAAAAACAGTAAGATTGTCATCCCTGATTTTGAGTTACTCCACATGGGGAATCCAATAAAAAAGTACCTTGCAGGCATACGGATGCCACCTTTTGAGTCATGACAGGCATAATATTTCTATACTAGTAGCAGACTCATTCTCATGTATGCTTACTGAAGAGATCGCCCTTGGGATGCGGGTGCGGTACCCGCGTACCGGAACCACCGGTGCTGTGGTCCGGATAGAACAAGTAAGGGGAAGCCGGTTTGCCGAACTGGACAGTACGCACCTTCTCTATCGTACAGACCAGTTGATCCCTGCAGAACACATAAAAAATTCGGTGACCGCCATAACAGAAGACGCAAAAGAAGTGATCCGGCGTGAACGGGAGTTTGCCGGGGGAACGGGACTCCAGGACGCCCTGAAAAATATTGACCAGAGCTGCGAAGGCGGAGGCTAATCCCCCGATATTTTTTATCCTCAACTAGGGGGATTTTTTCACTTCGCACAAACACAGACTTGGTTAAAAATATCATGAGCCGGTAAAACCGGCCGTTACAGGTTATGTATAAGTATGCCCATTAGTAATAGGATAAGGAGGTTCGATTTCATTTGCATGATGTGACAATACCCAGTGTGAATATCGGGGTTGTGGGCCATGTGGACCACGGGAAAACCACGCTTGTTAATGCGCTCACCGGTACTTGGACGGACCGGCACAGCGAAGAGGTGCGGCGGGGTATCTCCATCCGGCTGGGCTATGCGGATGCAACATTCTACAAGTGCGGACACTGCGAAGGTCCGGACGCTTACTCAACAAAGCCGGTCTGCCCGGCATGTGGCGGAACCGGAACACCGTTCCGGTCCATCTCTTTTGTGGATGCTCCAGGACATGAAACGCTGATGGCGACGATGTTGTCAGGTTCAGCGCTGATGGACGGGGCGATGCTTGTCATCTCCACCACAGAGAAATGCCCGCAGCCTCAGACGAAAGAGCACCTCATGGCACTGGGACTTGTCGGTATCAAGAAGATCGTAATCGTCCAGAACAAGATCGATGTTGTCTCCCAGAAAGAGGCGATGGACAACTACCAGCAGATCAAGGCATTCGTGAAAGGAACCGTAGCCGAGAATGCCCCCATTATCCCGGTCTCAGCTCAGAAAGGGATCAATATGGGAGCACTGGTGCAGGCCTTGGACCAGACCATTCCCGAGCCGGTGCGCGATCCCGCTGCCGAGCCGGTGATGCTCGTAGCTCGCTCATTTGATATCAACAAACCCGGCTGTAATTGGAAGGAGGTAAAAGGCGGTGTTGTCGGAGGGTCTCTTATCCGGGGCATCCTCCGCGAAGGCGACGCTATTGAGATCCGGCCCGGCAGACAGACGCAAGTCGAGAACCGGATCAAGTGGATATCCATAACCACTGAGGTTACATCAATTAATGCCGGTACAGATACCGTAAAAGAAGCTACCCCGGGCGGGCTTCTCGGCGTCGGAACAAAACTTGATCCGGCGCTCACCAAAAGCGATGCTCTGGCCGGTCAGGTCGTCGGCCATGTGGGTAAATTGCCCCCGGTCTGGGATAAGATCAAGTGCCAGGTTACCCTGATGGAACGAGTCGTCGGTGCAACGAGCGAACTTGTCATCGAACCCCTGAAATTCAATGAGCCGCTTATGCTCTCCGTTGGTACCGCGGTCACCGTGGGCGTGGTCACAAGTACCAAGAAAGAGGCAGTCGAAATTCAGCTGAAACGTCCGGTCTGTGCAGAGCAGGGAGCCCGGATCGCTATCAGCCGGCAGGTGGGAGCACGCTGGCGGTTAATCGGGATGGGTATCCTGAGCGAGTGAAAGTTCTGCTGGATGCAAATGCACTCATGATGCCGGCACAGTTCAGGATCGATCTCTTCAGTGAGATCCGTGAACTGCTCGGCAACTTCGAACCAGTGGTTCTTCCCGGTGTGGTGCAGGAACTCACCGGGTTGTCCCGGGCAAAAGGCAATGACGGGGCCGCAGCGCGGCTCGGTCTTGCACTTGCGGGACAGTGCACGGTTGCGGAAGGCACTGTTTCATCTGTTCCGGTAGATGAACAGGTAATTGCCTGGGCATCGGCCAACGACTGCCTGGTTGCAACCAACGACCGCCGGGTCAGGGATGCACTGCTCATGAAGGGTATCGGAGTTATATCCATGAGAAAACAGAAAAAACTAGAGATATTGCGAAGGTAGGTGGGTTATGTATTACAAGATGATGCTGGAAGACAAAGTCAGGGTGCCCCCCACCCGGCTTGGCGAAAAACTGGATAAGGTCCTTTTAGATGTCCTTCAGGAGCAACTCGAAGGAAGCATCGATAAGGAACTCGGGATTTTCATTGCTGTAACCAGAGTGGAGCACGTCGGCGAAGGCGAGATCGTACCCGGCGATGGCGGTGTGTATTACGATGTCAAGTTTGAGGGGCTCGTCCTTCGGCTTGCCCTGCAGGAAGTCATCGAGGGTCTCGTTGTGGAGACCACGAGTTTCGGGGCATTTGTGAGCCTTGGGCCGATCGACGCCATGCTGCACGTGAGCCAGATCTCAGACGAGTACATCAATTTCGATGAGAAGAACGCCCGCCTCATCTGCCAGGAATCCAAAAGATTCATCGGTGTTGGTGACACGGTCAGGGTCCGTGTGGTGACGCTCTCCTTAAACGAGCGCGAGCCACGGGACAGCAAGATCGGGCTCACCATGCGGCAGGCCGGCCTCGGCACAGCACTCTGGCTCGAAGAGGAGATCGAGAAAGAGAAAGAACGAGCGGCGGCCGGTGTTACAGGCGCCCCGAAGGATAAGCCGGAGAAGGCAAAAGGCAAGAGGAAAGAACATGCCGCCGATGAATAAGAAAAAACAGGGAAAGGTCTGCCGGGACTGCCACCGGGTGGTTGAAGGCGAGAACTGTGTCATCTGCGGAACGGCAAATTTAAGCGATGACTGGTCGGGCTATCTCGTCATCATCGACCCGGAGAATTCAGACGTGGCAAAACGGATGAATATTAATCTCCCCGGACGGTATGCGTTAAAGGTCCGCTAAAATGCTCGTGCTCCCAAAAGAGTCGCGCAAACTCTTCAAAGAGCCCTTCGGAGTACTCCACCGGGATATGGGCACGGTACTCCCGGAACTTGTCGGGTGTACGGTCTATTCGGTGGGGGATGTTGTGACCCACAACCTCCAGAAAAACGGGATCACCCCCGCAATCGCCGTAGTGGATGGCCAGACGATGCGTTCACCGTGCAGCCGTATGCCGGAGCTCTCCGGTGAATGTATCCGTGTGGAAAATCCGCCCGGCACCATCACCGATGATCTGGTGAAAGCGATCAGCTACGCGGTTGACCATCCCCCCGTTACCATCATGGTAAACGGAGAGGAAGATCTCGCCGTGATCCCACTGGTAATCGCTGCGCCGGATGGATCCGTCGTGCTCTATGGCCAGCCGCACAAAGGCGTCGTACTCCGCACAATCGATGCCGGAGCAAAAACTGCCGCAAACGAACTTCTCAGGCAGTTTGTCCGGGCCGGCGCATAACAATAAAAAAACAGAATATTTTGCTCCTATTTGATTTTTAAGATTTATTCTGCTGTTTTCTCACGCAGGGTTCTGGTTTTAAATAACACGGTTCCCAATAATTACAGGATATCGATGGACTTTGAAATCGAGAGCGATAAAAGGAATGAACTTTTATCACGGAGAGAGATTCAGTTTACTCTCACATACGATGGTGCTACACCCTCCCGCATGCAGATTATCGGCAAACTGTGCGCACTGCTCAATGCAAAAGAGCCACAGGTTGTACTTGACAGTCTGAAAAGCAATTTCGGCAAGACCGTAGTCACCGGAAAAGCACGCGTGTACGATACTGAAGACGCAAAGAAGAAGACTGAACGCCCGTACCTGTCAGCACGCGGCATGCCCAAGCCCAAAGAGGAAGGAGCGGCATAAGCATGGCGGCAGCGGCAAAGAAAGCAGCGGCGAAAGGGCCTTCACGCAGTGCATTCTTCAAAGTCGAAGGTGAAAAGGTCACCACGGCGAAGAAGTACTGCCCCCGCTGTGGCCCCGGTGTCATGATGGCCGACCACAAGGATCGTGTTGCGTGCGGAAAGTGCGGATACACCGAATTCAAGAAATAAACACTGATGCCGGATTTTGGGCAGATACTTGGCATTGAGGGGACCGCTTGGAACCTCAGTGCTGCTCTTTTTGACCGTGATCTTCTCGCATTGTGCTCACGCCCGTATTCTCCCACCCATGGTGGTATTCACCCGCGCGAGGCCGCACAGCACCATGCATCGGTAATAAAAGAAGTCATTTTCTCAGTTCTTCAGGAACCGGAGAAAATTACCGGGATTGCCTTTTCGCAGGGGCCGGGACTTGGACCGTGCCTGCGGACGGTAGCGACCGCAGCACGCTCGCTTGCGCTGGCCCTTGACGTCCCGCTTGTCGGGGTAAACCACTGCGTTGCCCACGTGGAGATCGGGTGCTGGGCAACCGGCTGCCGGGACCCGGTCGTGCTGTACGCGAGCGGGGCAAACACGCAGGTGATCGGGTATCTCAACGGGAGATACCGCATTTTTGGGGAGACGCTGGACATTGGTATAGGAAACGCGCTTGACAAGTTTGCCCGGGCAAAAGACCTCCCGCACCCCGGGGGGCCACTTATCGAAGCGCAGGCAAAAGCCGGACATTATTTTGAACTTCCCTACACGGTCAAGGGTATGGATCTCGCATTCTCGGGACTGGTTTCCGCGGCAAAAGAGTCAAAAGAACCTCTGCCCGATGTCTGTTACAGCCTGCAGGAGACGGCGTTTGCGATGTGCGTCGAAGTAACCGAGCGGGCTCTCTCACTTACCGGAAAAAATGAGGTACTTCTTGTCGGTGGCGTGGGAGCAAACGCCCGGTTGCAGGAGATGCTCATGATCATGTGCGAGGAGAGGGGGGCACGGTTCTTTGTGCCCGAGCGAAAATATCTCGGGGATAACGGTGCGATGATCGCCTATACAGGAAAACTGATGCTTGAGAGCGGCCAGTCGCTTGCCATCGAACATTCGCAGGTCAACCCATCCTTCCGCTCAGATGAGGTCGAAGTCACCTGGAAACACGAAGTCACGCGCGCGCCGGACTACGGACAGTATGGCAGCACCGGGCAGAAACGGGGGGCAGAGGCCCTTGTCTGTTTCAGGGACGGGACCGCGATCAAACAGCGGGTATCCAAGCGATACCGGGTCCCCGCTCTCGACAAAAAGCTGATCGCGGAAAGGACCCGGGCCGAGGCCCGGCTCATTCACATGGCACGGAAGGGGGGCGTCCCCACACCGGTCATACGCGATGTCACCCATGACTCCATTGTCATGGAGCAGGTGGCCGGTACGCTTCTCACAGGAGCACTCACTGAGGCGCACTGCAAGGAGGCCGGACGAATTGTCGGCCGGCTGCACGCGGTCGGCATCATGCACGGGGATCTCACAACCAGTAATATGATCCTGCGCGAAGGTGACAGCAGGTGCGTGCTGATCGATTTCGGCTTATCGCAGGTGACATCGGAGATCGAGCAGAGGGGCGTTGATCTCCACGTTATGTTCCAGACACTTAAAAGTACAAACCCGGAAGAGGCCGGCGTGTTCAGTCAGGCATTTACCCAAGGGTACGCGGAAACGTTTTCCGGCGCAGAAGAGGTGCTGGCCCGGGAACAGGAGATCGAACTTCGGGGGAGATACCTGTGAACCGGAGCCTGACGATTGTCACCAACAATGCACACAAAGCACAAGAGGCCGCAGCATTTTTTGGCGGAACTCTTGAAGTCAGGCATGTGGCACTCGACATCCCGGAACTCCGGTCCGATGACGTAACAGAGATCGCCCGGGAGAAAGCGCGGTATGCATACAATCACCTGCATGAACCGCTCATCGTTGATGACACTGCATTCTCCATCGATGCACTCAACGGGTTTCCGGGGCCGTACGCGGCATACGTGCTCAGATCGATTGGCAACACCGGCATCCTCAGGCTGATGGATAATATTCTGGACCGGAACGCCCGATTCACCACCGCGATCGCATTTGCTGATGAAACCGGTATTGAAGTGTTTACCGGAACAATTGTGGGCAGGATCATAACAGCGCCCCGGGGCACCGGGGGCTTTGGATATGATCCGATCTTCGAGGTCAATGGACAGACCCTTGCCGAGATCCCGCTTGAAGAGAAGAGCACCATCTCCCATCGCGCCCGCGCACTTGCTGCGTTCCGGGACTGGTTTGTGAAAAGGCCGGCCTGAAATTATTACGGGGCTACGCGAAACGGTTAAAAGATCGAAGAACATTGTTATAAGGGCAGACAGGAGTGTAGATTCATGGCAAAGTTCCCAGAGGCCGAAGCCCGTTTACTCAACGTGAAGGTATGTATGCATTGCAATGCACGCAATGCCATCCGCGCAACAACATGCCGCAAGTGCGGTTACAAGAACCTGCGCCCGAAAAACAAGGAACGAAAAGCGTAATTGAATTTTTCAATACTGTTTTTCTTTTTTTGGTTTTTTTATAATAGCGAGATCAGGACGAATAGTACGTGACGCGTTTGCCTTTCTGTGCATATTCTCCGGCAAATGTCTCGATGTTACGCTTGTACCCGATCCGGTCAACAAACCCTAAGGCGCGGAGGTTCTCCCGCACCCGCATCACATCCGGCTCATCTGCCCAGTCCTTGGTATAGACATAAATGACCCTGCGGAGATCCCGGGAGTCAGGGTTTGGTTTTGCCGTGCTTACCTTCGCGGAGATCCCCAGATCGTGTGCAACGGTTGCGTCCCGCACTTTCTTCCACGCGTCATCTGCAACATCGGGATCCTGGAAAATCAGCCACTTGCCGGCATGCTCATCCTCAATGGCCTCGGGTGCGCTGCCCGGTGCATCCTGAACAATCCAGTACATCTGTGTCGTCTTTGAGGGGAGGACACCTTCGCCCTCGCAGAGCATTCGGTAGATCGTATCGGCAGAACCAAAACGTGCAAGGAGTGCCTCGGCGAGCTGCGGGTATTCGTTGGTGAGCTGCCCGAAGGTATCGTTCAGGTCTGCAGTGAAGTCAACGCCTCCTTCAACGAGCGCACAGAGATACTTGCCCTGCGTCTGGAGTCTTCTGGTGAGAAGGTGATCGAAGATACCGTATGCCACGTCAGCCAGAGCCTCAGAATCGACTTCGTCCATATTGTACCCGTCCGGTGTTCTGCCGAAAAATAGTTTCTGCTTTGAGTACTGGGCCTGAAATGGAATGCACAACAGCGGAGAGAGCAAAAATTCCGGGGACGGTAACACGTGAAATTAATGGAATACAGGAATTTCCCGCTGTCTTTTTCGAATGATTTAAGAGCGCAGGCAGCAAAAAAATACCAATTATGGAATGGAAAAGAGACTGGGGCCTGACAGCCCGGGTATTATTGACAGGATTTTTACTGTTCCTCCTCTACCTCGTGTTCATGACCGTACTGGTGGTGTTCTTCCCCAGCGTCAGCATCCTGCTGATTGTCGGTTTGGCAGTTGTCATGGGACTTGTCCAGTATTTCTTCTCGGACAAGCTGGTACTCTGGAGCACGGGTGCGCGCATTATAACAGATGACGAATACCCGGAACTTCGCCGTACTGTCGAGAAACTGTGCCATGAGGCCGATCTACCCATGCCAAAGATTGCCATCATGCAGAGCCCGGTGCCAAACGCGTTTGCTACGGGAAGGAGCCCGAAGCACGCGGTGGTTTGCTGCACCGACTCAATCATGCGCCTCCTGACACAGGATGAACTGGAGGCAGTTCTCGCCCACGAGCTCTCGCATGTAAAGAACCGTGACATTCTCACGATGACCATGGCGAGTTTTATCGCGATGATCGCTTCGATGATCATGCAGAGTTTCTTCTTCTCTGCGCTCTTTGGGGGCAATAATCGTGAGGGTGGTTCGGGGTGGATAATTGTCTGGATTGTCTCGATCATTGTCTACGCGCTGAGCACCCTTTTGATGCTTGCGCTCTCCCGGTACCGCGAGTTTGCAGCAGACCGGGGAAGCGCGCTCATCACGAGAAATCCCCGGGCGCTTATTTCGGCTTTAAACAAGATCAGCGGCAGGATGGAGGTTGTGCCCCCCCAGGCAAAGGCAAAAGTCGAGGGGGCAAATGCATTTTTCATCATCCCGGCGCTCTCGGGCAACAGGATCATGGAACTCTTCTCGACCCACCCGGCGACAGAGAAGCGGATTGCCGCTCTTGAAAAAATTGAGATCGAACTTCGCGGATACTGACCTATAATTTTTTAGCACGAACGTTTTTTGGGATTTTTCACATTTTAAATTTCTCACAGCGCGGAGACGTATATTTTTGATGCCAGATAATGACGGCGAAAGCGGTACGCCCCAAACGAGGGGCGAAACCAATACAATGTACGATCAGGGTCGGAAACTTTGATCAGACCGGGATAAGTAAGCATTAATACACCTCCCCGCCAAAATTGTAGAGCGCAGTGCATCGATGGTCTAGAGGTATGACTTAGGC
>CAYVTY010000048.1:0-11708 GCA_964454995.1 uncultured Methanoregula sp. | reverse complement strand
ATACATATCAGGTGATAGTAATGCCAGACTTTTTCAATCCGTTCAGCGGTATGGTTCCGGACCGCAAGCTGACCAAAGAGGAACTCATCCGGGTTGTCCGGCTCGACGTTGCCGGGGAACTTGAAGCGATCCACGGGTATATGGCCCATGCGGATGCGACCGACAACGAGCTTGCAAAGGGAGTCCTGACCGATATCGCCAATGAAGAGCGCGTGCATGTCGGGGAGCTCCTCCGGCTCCTTTCCATCCTGACCGGTGACGAGGATGAATATTACAAGAAAGGAACGCTCGAAGTGGACACCCTTGCAGGTACGCTGGGCGCCACCAGTGCACCGGCGGCAAAAGAGGAAGCGACCATCGGATCACTCAAAACCACAAAGGAGGCTTAATCATGGCAAATGCATATCTCGGACGCGAAGAGGCACCGATCGGTGCAGAGACCTGGAAGCTCATTGACGATATTGCAGTCCAGGCAGCAAAGAGCCAGATCACCGGGCGCCGGCTGCTCCCGATAGAAGGCCCGTACGGATTCGGACTCAAGTCACTTCCCCTCGGGGACTATGCAGTGGAAGACGGTATCAGCGCGAGCATCTCGCTCCCCCTCTCCCTGATCCGGACGGAGTTTTCCCTGGGCAAGCGCGACCTTGCAGCCTACGAACGCGACCATCTCATCCTCGACACGGCCCCGGTGGCCTGCGCGGCGATGGATGCAGCGGTAAAGGAAGACCGGGTCATCTTTAACGGAATTACCGGAACCCCGGGGCTGCTCAACTCAGAGGGAGCCGGCTCCCTGACGCTGTCAAAGTGGGACAAGGTCGGGGTTGCGGCAGACCAGATCATCGATGCGGTCACCAAGCTGGACACCGCCGGTTTCCACGGGCCGTACAGTCTTGCCCTCGCCCCGGCCCAGTACAACCTGCTTCTCAGGCGATATCCGCAGGGCGACGGAACAGAACTTGAGCATATCTCCTCGATTGTCGGCGACGGGGTCGTCAAGGCTCCCGCGCTCAAGAACGGCGGCGTCCTGATTGCCTCGGGCAGCCAGTACGCTTCAGTCGCGATCGGCCAGGACATGGCAGTCGGGTACAACGGCCCGGTCGGCGACCTGCTCGAATTCCAGATCTACGAGAGCCTTGCACTCGTGGTCCGTGCCCCCGAGTCGATCCTCGTACTCAAGTGATCACCACCCCATTTTTGGGGATGGTTTTCGCTCGTATGGAGAAACCGGTCATGTTTTTACCAAAAATTTTTCCCGGTGCGCTTGTCTGTATTTTCGTGATCGCCTTTACCACAGGTGCCGGGTGCCTCAGCACGACGACAGTTCAGGACAGTTCGTCCGGTCCGCTGCATGCCCATTACGAATACCAGGACTCGTGGTCTCCTGAATACGGCTGTTATTCGCACCTGACCGGGTATGTCTACAACGCCGGGAACGTATCTGCGGACAATCTCCGGCTGAATTTCAATCTTGTCAATACCGGGACCGGCACGATCCGGGATTCAAGATCCATCTTTGTCGGTCACATTGGCGCGGGAGATACAACAACCTACGAGACGATCCTTGACGGGGAATGCTCGCAGGACTACCGGGTCGATTTTGCTTTTGAGACCCCGTAAAAAAAGAAAGGATCAGGTAATCTTTTTTTGCGCTGCACTTCAATCCCGGTATTCCAGCGGGTCGACTGCGCCTGCCTGCAGGAACGCCTCGCGCCGCTCGGTGCAGGCGCCGCACTTCCCGCAGGAGAGTTCCTCACCCTTATAGCACGACCAGGTATCCGCGTAATCGACCCCGAGCCCGATGCCTTTTTTAACAATATCCCCTTTGCTCAACCGGAGATACGGTGCGTGCAGCACGATATCGTTCCAGTCGCAGAGATGCAGGGCGGTCGTCATGGCACTCACAAATGCCGGCCGGCAGTCCGGATAGATCGCATGATCCCCGGCATGTGCCGCGTAAAAAAGATGGCCGGCCCCGGTGCCGATGGCATAGGACGCTGCAAGGCTCAAAAAAACCATGTTCCGGTTCGGGACGACCGTCTGTTTCATCGACTCTTCTGCATAATTGCCTTCGGGAACGTCCCACGCGTCCCGGGTCAGGCTGGACGGGGCCAGATCGTTTAAGACAGAAACATCGACAATTTTGTGGGGGATGCGGAGTTTTGCGCAGGTCCGCTCTGCGCACCGGATCTCTTTTTTGTGTTTCTGGTGGTAATCAAACGTGATGGCACTGACCTCATATCCCTCATGGATCAGGTCGTAGAGCAGGGTCGTGCTGTCCATCCCGCCCGAAAAAATGAGCACCGCTTTCATACTGGTATCATCGCCCGGTGTAACGGTATCTTCAGGTTCCTATATGAAGGGAACGCCGGATTACCGGTCAGAAGGGACAAAAGCCGGATGAGGTACCCGGAACAGGTACATCGCTGCCCCGTTGCGGGGATCCCCGGCTGCCTCAAGGGGTTGCCGTGCCTGCCACAGGATGTTACGGAAAAGACCGGATTACCTAAAAAGCATATCATGACAGACAACAAAATTGTATCCGGAGAGTGCAGAACAGTTGGCCGGCCCGTACCTGAAAAGCGGCGAATCCATAATCCTGACAACCGACCGGGTGCTGATTGACGATGTCGAGTACGACCTGATCCTCACCAGCCAGCGCCTTGCCCTCGTTGACAGCGATCACATCAGCGATCAGCCGCAGGTCGTCCCGTTTGCCACCATCCTGTCTGTAAAAGGGGGGACCACCCCGGCGCGCGAGCCGTTTATCACCCTCACAGTCATTGATCCTGTCGGCCTTGAGGACTCACAGACCATCGACCTGATCTTTTCGCAGCAGCCGTATGAAGACAGGGCCGCAGAATGCGATCGCTGGGTACAGAAACTGATCGAGAATATTGTGTCGGTCCGCCAGGAACCTGCCACGGCCGCAAAACAGCAGGTCCCGTCAAAACCGCGGGGCATGGATCCCACGGTCCGCCGCTTCGGAGCTCCCGAGGTGCCACTGCCACACTCGCAGGTAGCAGGGAAAAGCAGGCGACCATCGGAGGAACTGCTTTCCGCGATACAGGGGACTGAGTGGGATACACCGGACGAGACCGTTGAAACCCCGGCGCCGGAGGGCCAGAAATATCCTGAAGACGACGTTTCACCGGTCCCGGATGATGAAACCAGCCCGGCGGTACCGGCCCCGATATTTAAGGGAGAAGAACCGGCCACCTCACCGGTACCAGAAGAACCGGTCGATCTGGTAAAAGCGGGTCCTTCCCAAAAAAATGCTGATGGTGACCGTCCGATCATCCCGGCAGAGGAAAGCCTCGCTGTATCCGTTCAGGAGGAGGAGCCGGTTAGCCCTGCGGTTCCGGCAACACCGTTTGATGAACTGGTGCCAAAGGAGACAGAAGCAGAGCCGGCATCATCAACTGAAGAAGCGGATGGCAAAGAACCAGTCCTCCCCGGAAAAACTGCAGGGTTCACGGAACCGGCAAAAAACACGGGAATTCCCGGTCTGGTGCTCCCGGAATTACTTTTGCATTTAAAGAACCTGCCAGAACCGGAGATCCCGGACCTGTCGGACCTTGAAGAGCGTGACGAGACATCTGCTGGTATGCCGGCCGGATTGTCGGTGAACGGGGAGACGGGAGTATCTGCATCGGATCACCGGGACGAGATCGGCACTCCTGAAACCGGGACCGGGATACAGACCGGATTACCTGACACGGTCATTTTCCCGGTGATTTCCGCTACATCGTCCGGCGCTGGCCCGAAGATACCTCCAGTTATAACTCCGCCAACAGTACCGTCCCCTGCCCCACAGCATCCTGTACCGCAGCCCAAAAAAATCCCGGTCCGGATGATGGCTGCGATCATCATCGTGCTGTTGGTCATCATCGGGGGAGCGGTCGTCATGTACCTGGTGCCGGCAGGAATGAACGGAGGCTCAGATCATTCGGTGGTCACACCGGTGGACCTGACACCGGTCCCCGTCACGACGACAACCGTGCCGGTCATGGTCCCCGCTGACGGCGTGTGGGTGAAGGTAACGTACAACGGGACCTTTTTGGGGACCTACGGGAACCCGGGAAGCCTTACAGAGGTACGTGGCACCGGGGAACAGTTCTATCCGATAAAGAACGGTAACGATCTCGTGCAGGCCTCTTTCACAAAGCAGGATTATTATGGGGATCTCCTGGCTGTCGGGGTTTATAATAATGGCACACTGGTCAGGCAGTTCACAACGAGCGTCCCGAAGGGGATGATTTCAATCCTTGTCGATCCAAAGACCGGGAAAGCCCCCTATGTACCGGTAACCACGATTGGTTCATGAAGATCCCCTGCACTACCGCACGTACCTGACAGAAGGGGAATTGGTACGTCTTTTTTAAGGCATCCGGTTTCTCCGCTCTGAAATATACGGCAGATGTTTTTTCCCTGACCGGTCTCCGGCTGACACCAGCGCGGGATAAAAAAAACGTCGGAGATGTATCAGCCCATAAAGAGGCTGAGCAGCCTGAATGCGATCCCGCCGACCAGAAGAGCGAGGACGATCTCGGTAAATGAGATCGCAAGCGATCGTTTCCACCCGAACTCCGAGGCGAGCACCAGGATGACCGAGATGCAGGGGATATAGAGCATCGAGACAAGCGCGATGACGATGAGCTGGACCGGGGTGAGGAAGGCCGCGAAGTTGGTCGACCCGAAGAGCACTGCAAGCGTGAGGATCGTAAGTTCTTTTCTCACGATACCGAAGATGAGGGTGATCCCGACAATGATGGGCAGGCCCAGCCATAAGACCGTGACCGGCGCAAGGATGTTGTTGACCGGGGTGAGCAGGCCGACCGCATAGAAGACCTGGATCGCGGCGCTCCCGATGATGTACGCGGGAAAGACAAACCAGATAAGAGACTTTGTCCGCGCCCATGTCTGCTTCACGACAACAGAGGCTGAAGGGACATGGTAGTCCGGCATCTCCATGATAAGGCCCACCGACTCTCCCGGGACGACCTTGAATGCGATCCTCCCGACAATGACGATCAGCACAATATCGAATGCGTAGAGCGCGAGCGCCCACCAGATGCTGACGAATTTACCGACGAGACCGAGGATGACGACCGTCCGGGCCGTACAGGGGATGAGGGTGACCAGAAACGCCGCGAGCAGTTTCTGCTTGGGCGATTCCATGATCCGGCAGGAGAAACAAGCCGGGACGTTGCACCCGTAGCCAAGGATGAGGGGGATGACGGCTTTTCCGTGCAGCCCGATCTTGTGCATACCCCGGTCGAGCATCACCGCGATACGGGTGAGGTAGCCGGAGTCCTCCATCACCGCGAGGAGAAGGTAAAACGGCAGGACATACGGGATCACCAGCGTGACTCCCGCAATAAATCCCGAGAACGCGCCGTTCCAGAGAATACCGGTGACAGGACCGGTTATGACCGGTTCATACGGCGCGATCTGCATGAGAAATGACTGGATAATATCGGAGATACGGGCACCGACGACAAATGTCCATACGAGCAGCCCCCCTATCACGAGAAAGACCGCGAGGTACCCGAGGTAGGGGTGGAGGGCCACCTGATCGAGCTTGTCGGTCAGGCTCTTCTTTGGCACGCCGTCCTCCTGAGGCCGTACGGTGATCACTTCAGCTGCTATCCGGTCGGCTACCTGGTACCTCTCTGCGCTCATCACGACGCAGACCGGCTCCCCGTGCAACGTCTCGATCTCTTCGGAGAGTTTCCCGGCAGCGGTGATAATGGACGGGTCCTGTGAACCGACGATGCGGGCGACCTCGGGGTCCCGCTCCAGCAGTTTTATGGCGATCCAGCGGACGGGATACGCTGTGGTTACCGCACCCATCAGGGAGACGATTTTACCGATCCGCTCTTCGATCTCCCTGCCGTACGTGAGAACCGGCGGAGCCGGGTGATCATGCACAAGATTGAGGATCGCTTCGGTGAGATTGGAAATGCCCTTTCCCCGGATAGCCACCGTCGGGATGACCGGGACGCCGAGCATCTCAGAGAGTTTTGCGGTATCGATACTGATCCCTTTTTTCTCCGCAAGATCGATCTGGTTGACCGAGACGAGCAGAGTCGGGGCGAGCTCCATGAGCTGGATCGTAAAGAAGAGGTTGCGCTCCAGTGCGGATGCATCGATCACATTGACGACCGCATCCGGGTGCTCGAGCGCGATGTACTCCCGCGAGACCAGTTCCTCCATCGAGTACGTGGAAAACGAGTAGATCCCCGGCAGGTCTATGACACGGATCCTTTTGCCCTTGTACTGGAGGAGCCCTTCAGCACGCTCGACGGTTTTCCCCGGCCAGTTCCCGATAATCTGGTCGACGCCGGTCAGCTGGTTGAAGGTGACGCTTTTACCCACATTTGCATTACCGGCAAGGGCAATGGTGTAATCCACATTTTTTATGGTACTCTCCTTTGGCGGGGTGCACTCTTTGCATCCCCCACACCAGCTCACGGTGTTTCCCCCTTTATTGCATTGACAAAAATATTTTCCGCGATCGCGTGATCGATCGCCAGTTTTGTCCTGCGGACAAAGACTTCAACCGGCCCGCTCATGGGTGCTTTACGGGTGACAGAGACGGTGGTCCCGAGCGTCAGGCCCAGATCGGAAAGCCGCTGGACAACCTTGCAGTCCCCCCGGATAAACGCAATCGTCCCTTTTTCCTGTGCACCGAGATCGGTAATAGGGATAATATCAGAGGGGCGAAGGGCACTCGGGAGAGGAAGGGCAGAAGCGGTTACAGCATCGCACTCGCTGCAGCTCCCGACACCCTTGGCGCAGGGTGCAATAGGACTCCCGTGGGGACAGCGTGCCGGGGCGTTGAGCATCCGGCAGAGCGCGTTCTCGGTATCTTCGGAGATCGTATGCTCCATCCGGCACGCTTCATCATGTACCCTGGTACGGTTGATATGGAGCACATCGGCGAGAAAGACTTCAAGGAGCCGGTGACGGCGTTTGATGGTCTCTGCAATCTTTTTCCCATCCTCGGTCAGGCTTGCACCCTTGTAAGGTTCGTAATTGACAAGGTTTTTTTCCGCAAGGCTCTGGAGTGCCTCGGTCACGCTTGCGGGCGCAACCTTGAGGCACTTTGCAATCGCCGTGGTCTTTGCTGCGCCATCTGTCCCTGCGATATCGTAAATCGCTTCGAGATATTCCTCAACCTGTTCCTGTGCCATCTGATCAATAATTAGGATACCCTAAATAAAAATGGTTTCGGTTGACCTAAAGCATTTTTCTGTCCCTGACGGGTTCTTTCTTTTAATGATGTACCCCGGTTCCCGGCCTGAAGATTTTTGAATCATGCACGCATTGGTAGGTACGGGAAGAACTATGGCAATTGACTGGTACAACGAGTTTGTTGATAGAAATTACGAGCCGGCAAAGGACGACCTTGTCTGTCTTTTTTACTTTGAACCGGCGGCAGGAATCACGGAAAATGAGGCCGCAGGACGGATCGCATCCGAGAGTTCGACCGGCACCTGGACAACACTCTTTACGATGCCCCCGAGGATGAAGAAACTGGAGGCAAAAGCGTTTGCATTCGACAAGCACTTTGTCAAGGTCGCCTACCCGCTTGCACTCTGGGAGGAGGGAAACGCAGTCCAGCTGATGAGCGGGATAGCGGGCAATATTTTCGGGATGAAGGCACTCAAAAACCTCCGGCTCATTGACGCTACGCTCCCGCCCGCGTATCTCCGTGGGTTCAAAGGACCCCACTTCGGCACGGACGGCATACGGAAGATGATGAAGGTCTACGGCAGGCCCCTGACCGGTGCGGTACCAAAACCAAAGATCGGGTTTTCTGCAAAAGAGCACGCCGAAGTGGGGTACGAGACCTGGATGGGCGGCTTTGATTTTGTCAAGGACGATGAGAACCTCACCTCGACCTCGTTCAACCGGTTCGACGACCGCGTAAAATATATGACAAAACTGCGGGACAAGGCTGAGCAGGAGACTGGCGAGAAAAAGTCCGCGTTCTTAAACATCTCTGCCGATGTTGAAACCATGAAAAAGCGTGCCGATCTGCTCGCAGAGTACGGCTGGAATTACGCAATGATCGATGTTGTCGTCGCAGGAAACGCGAGTGTCATGACAATGCGGGACTATTGCTCAGACCTGGGCCTTGCGATCCATGCACACCGGGCGTTCCATTCAACCTTCGACCGGAACAAGAAGCACGGGATGACGATGTACTTCCTCGCAAAACTCATGCGTCTTATCGGCGTCTCCCAGATCCACACCGGTACTGCCGTGGGAAAACTGACCGGCACAAAGACCGAATCGATCCTGCTTGCAGACCTGCTGCGGAAGAAAAAGATTGCCGAGGTCCCGCACCAGTGCCTTGCGCAGGACTGGGGCTCAATAAAGACGGCGTTCCCGGTCTCATCAGGCGGTCTGCACCCGGGCCTTGTTCCCGATGTGCTCGACATCTACGGTACGGATCTCGTCCTGCTGGTCTCGGGCGGCATCCACGGCCACCCGAAGGGTACCCGGGCCGGGGCACGGGCGACCATGCAGGCAATCGAGGCGTGGCAGGAAGGAGTGACGCTTGACGAGAAGGCAAAAAAGGCAAAGGAACTTAAGGAAGCCCTTACGAAATGGGGTTACTATAAACCGAAGTGACGGCATTACCTTCATGCCGCATCCCCATTCTTTTTTATATCCCGGCAAAAACACTTACAGCACGTGACAGATTTCCAGCTCGTCTCAACCTTTCCCCCGGCCGGCTCCCAACCGGAAGCGATAGCGCAGCTCAATGACGGACTGGCGGATCACGCCCGGCTCCAGACGCTCCTTGGCGTCACCGGTTCCGGGAAAACATTCACGATGGCAAACGTGATTGCAGCGGCAAACAAGCCGACGCTTGTCATCGCCCACAACAAGACGCTCGCCGCCCAGCTCTACCAGGAGTTCTGTGATTTTTTCCCGAAAAACCGGGTCGAGTACTTTGTCTCGTACTACGATTACTACCAGCCTGAGTCCTATATCCCGGCAAAAGACCAGTATATCGAGAAGGACTCAGCCATCAATCCTAAGATCGAGATGCTCCGGCTCTCCGCAACCGCTTCGCTCTCGTGCCGGCGCGATGTGATCGTCGTTGCCTCGGTCTCCTGCATCTTCGGCCTCGGGAACCCGGAAAACTTCCGCAACCTTGGTTTTGACCTCTCGGTCGGCCAGAAGATCAACCGGAACGATATCATGAGCCGGCTTTTGGACATCCAGTTCGAGCGAAACGATATCGATCTCTCCCCGGGACGGTTCCGGGTCAAGGGGGACACCATCGATATCGTGCCGGGGTACTATAACGACATCATCAGGATCGAACTCTTCGGAAATGAGATCGAGCGTATCACTGAGGTCGACAAGAACACCGGTGCAAAAAAAGAGGCGATGAAATATTTCTATGTCTACCCCGCCCGTCACTTTGTTACTACGGAAAGTGCACAGAAAGCGGCCATTGCCACCATAAAAGAAGAACTCGACGAAACACTTCCCACGCTCGGACTCGTCGAAGCGCACCGGCTCCGGCAGAGGACAAACTTCGACCTCGAAATGATCCAAGAGACCGGCTCCTGCAAAGGAATCGAGAACTACTCGCGGCATTTCGACGGCAGGAAAGCGGGCGAGAAGCCGTACTGCCTGCTCGACTATTTCCCGGACGATTTCCTGATGATCATCGACGAGAGCCACCAGACGATACCGCAGCTCCACGGGATGTACAACGGTGACCGGTCCAGGAAGGAGACGCTTGTGAATTACGGGTTCCGGCTCCCTTCGGCACTCGACAACCGGCCCCTGAAATTCCACGAATTCGAGCAGTACATGAGTCAGGTTATCTTTGTCTCAGCAACGCCCGGACCCTACGAATTAAAACATTCGGCACAGCTCGTCGAGCAGATCATCAGGCCGACCGGCCTTATCGACCCGGCAGTCGAAGTCCGGCCCATTGAGGGACAGACGCTCGATGTGATAAGCGAAGTAAACAGGACCATCGCACGCGGCGACCGGGTGCTCGTGACGACGCTTACAAAAAAACTCGCCGAGGAACTTTCAGAATACCTCGCCGACCATGGTATCCGCACCAGGTACCTCCATTCGGAGATCCAGACGCTGGAGCGCACCGAGATCATCCGCGAGCTCAGGCTGGGAAAATTCGACGTCCTGGTCGGGATCAACCTCCTGCGGGAAGGACTTGATATCCCCGAGGTTGGGTTCATTGGCATCCTCGATGCGGACAAGGAAGGGTTCCTCAGGGACACACGGAGCCTGATCCAGATCATCGGAAGAGCCGCCCGGAACGTGAACGCAAAGGTAGTACTCTACGCAGATTCCATGACCGATTCCATGAAGGCAGCGATCTCAGAGACAAAGCGCCGGCGCGAGATGCAGATCGCGTACAACGAGGAACACCACATCGTCCCGCAGACGATCATAAAGCCGGTAAAAGAAAAAGAGGTCGAGATCAAGGATACAAAACACGTGCCAAGAGCCGAGATCCCGAACGTGATAATAGAACTTGAAAAGCAGATGCGGGATGCGGCTGACAACCTTGACTTCGAGCGGGCTATCGCGCTCCGCGACCAGGTAAAAAAACTTACCGAACGGCTGAAACGCGGCGGGACTCACCCGGATTCAGGGTTCATGACACCCCGATAAAATCCCAGAAAAAGACAGGAGACTGCCCTGCTATCGGGCCATACTCCCGGCAACCCCGTTCTCGCTGCCGTCCAGAACCCCGACCATGTAATACCGCTTGATAAATTCCCGGACTTTCTCCGACTCGATCCAGCCCATATCAAGCTGTGTCACGATCCGGTCAATCTCCCGGGCCTGCATGATGATCTTGTCGGTCACCTCGCCGGGAGCGAGACTTGAGAGTCCCACGATCACGGCAAGGGGATTTCTTATATGATCTCCGAGAATAGCAAACTGCTCGATATTTTTTTCTATCTGCTCGAGTGCCGATCTCTTTACAGCCTCCATCTGCTTCCGGTCGGTAATATCAATAAACGAGGCCATGATACAGACAGGATTGTTCTGTTCATTTTTCACGAGATTAATCCAGAGCAGGACATAAAACTGAGTCTTGTCAGATTTAAAGAGAGGGATCTCACCAAACCAGCTCCCTTTCCTGTGGAGTGCCTCCTTGATCTTATCAATCCCGTCACTTGATGCAACATATTCCCACAGGCCTCTATGGGAGAACTCACGCTGGTCATGGTAATCCATCATCGTTAAAAGGGAGTTATTCACGTAGGTGATCGCAAAATCGAGATCCATAATGGCGATCGCATTAATAGAGGAACTGATCGCATGATCTTTTATGATGAGTGCTTCCTCTGCCTGTTTTCTTAACGTAATATCAACAATGGTACACACAAACTGGTCATCCGGGAGCATCCCCGCAGAGAGCAGAACCCACCGGGGCGTTCCGGTCTTTGTCACAAAACGGGTTTCGAGATTTTCTACATTCCCCTGATTTGTGAGGATCCGGAAAAACCGGTCACGGTCCGTAGTGTCGGTCCAGATTTGAGTAAAGGGGATAACGGCAATTTCAAGGGGTGTATAGCCCAGGGTGTCGGCGAATCGCCGGTTGACTTCCTTTATCTTGCGATCAGAACTGTTCACAAGACCGATCCCGGCTTCAGAGTGGTTGAAGATGCCCCGGTATTTTACTTCGTTCCTGC
>CAYVTY010000047.1:0-12299 GCA_964454995.1 uncultured Methanoregula sp. | reverse complement strand
TTGCAGCCACCCGCGTTCTGGTTGTACGTGATGCAGGCCCCCGAGGTGAGCATCTGCATGCATTCCCCGGGCATACAGATATCATACTGGCTGCCGGACGTCAGTTTTGCCAGTTTCTCCCCGCACCCGGACATGTACTCCCGTTTTACGGTTGTCGCATATAACGTGGCGGCGGGCGGGGAGTGAAAGTGACCGGTACTTCCTGTTATCCGTTCATTTCAGGGAATCGGTCCGGTGTTTTGTGGGCACTCTGACCATTCCGGTTGCGCCTCTCTTATTTCCCGGTCCGCTTCCGCTCACTGATATCTTCTACAAGAGCAAGTGTCGAGACAATGCAACCGTCCCGGTCCCTGATCGGGCTGACCGTCAGCGCTCCCCAGATCGCGGATCCATCCTTCCTGATATAGCGTTTTTCCGTGCGGTACCTGGGAATTTCGCCGGTATAGAGTTTTTTGATCTCGGCTATCTCCTGATCCACATGATCAGGGTGGGTTATATCCGCAAATGTCAGGGTCAGCAGTTCTTCGGCAGTGTATCCCAGCATCTCGCAGAACCTCCGGTTCACCATGGCAAACCGGTAGTCCCTGCCTACTATTGCCATACCGAGCGGGCCGTCTTCGAATATCTTCCGGAACCGGTCCTCGCTCTCCCTGAGCGCCTCTTCGGTACGTTTGCTTTTGGTAATGTCGCGGGCTTCAACTATGAGCAACCGGACCTTACCTTCGGGATTGAATACCGGTTTGATGGAAAAATCGACAAGTAGGGTGGTATTGTCGGCACCCTGCAGTTCGGCTTCATATCTGACAAATTTACCCGATGCCGCACTCCCGATGGCCTCCCGCAGCCTCTGCACCCGCGCCGCATTCCCCTGCCACCAAGGGGTCTCCCAGAAGGGGTGGTTGACCACATCTCCCCGTCGGGCACCCCCAAACTCCAGTGCGGTGTTATTGACATCAATGAGAATCCCTTCGGGTGTCATCATACCGGTGAACTGGAACGTACTGTCAAAGACCGCCCTGAGTTCCTCCCCGCTCTCCCTGAGCGCCTCCGCGGCGCGTTTTTGTTCCGTGATATCCCGTATGGTTCCCATGCTTGCCGGGCCCCCCTCGTACTGGATGAGCCCGGTATCAAGGGAAACAAAAACCTGGGTAGTATCGTCGCATTGCAGCAATCTGCACTCATAGTTATCAGGTACAGTCCCGCCCCGCTGCCGGCAAAGGCCCCTGTCAAGTACCCAGTCCCGGTCTTCCGGTGCGATGTACCCCGCGAAATCATGCATGATGAAATCCTCCGGGACGCCACCGAGAATCCAGGCAAATGCCGAGTTGACATAACGGATCAGCCGGCCCTGTATGATGAACACACCGCTCTGGCTGTGTTCGACAAGAATCCGGTATTTTTCTTCCGAACGGCCCAGTGCTTCCATCAGTTCCTTGCGTCGGGTAATATCCCGGAATACAACCTGGACTGCGGGTTTTCCGGCATCGAGAAAACCGGTGGCGACAACTTCGACATCAACGGCCTTTCCATTAATTCGTAAGAATTTTTCTTCGACAGCATCGACAGTAGTTGTTTCATCCCCGCTGGTCATCGCTACAATTCGCTCCCGGGCAATATCCCGGGAATCAGGATGGATAAAGTCGTAAATGTTCTTTCCGATGAGTTCTGATGGGGTCGATGCTCCGGCGAGGTTGGCCGCAATCTGGTTTGCGAGAGTAATGATGCCGTTCTGGTGGACTACGACCGCATCAAACGAATGCTGCAACAGCCTGCTGTACCGGGCTTCGCTGTTTTTTACTCTATCCTCCGATAGTTTGCGCTCTGTGATGTCACGGGCCACGCCGAGAACAGACTGTACCGATCCATCAGGGTTCATGAGCGGCACAAGAACATGGTCGAACCACCGTATCCCTCTTTCAACCGGTATTGGCCCTTCGTTACGAGCAGGAATCCCGGTGGCAAAAATATGCTCAAGCACTCTTTTCTGTCGCTCTGCCACATCGGCTGGGAAAAAGAGAGACCGTGCTCTTCCTGTTATCTCCCCGGGAGTTTTCCCGAACATCGCTGCGCCAGGATTGTTAACATACTCGACCCGGTCGTCCCGACCCATCACGTAGACAAGGTCACTCGAAGATTCGGCAAGCATGCGGTACCGCTCCTCGCTCTCCCGAAGCATCTGCTCAACCCGTTTCCGCCCGGTGATATCTTCAAGGATGACCGAGACACCTTTCTGCCCGTTGTCAAGTGCCGTCGGGGCGATCCGGCAGAAGAAGATAATCTCCTGGTTCGCGGGAGCGAGTTCACCGCTCCACTCGGTGCCGTCGAGCCCTGCTTTTACCTGTACCAAAAACCCGCCAAAGAGATCGTCAAAGGCCGTCACTACGGGTGAATATTCGATGTTTTTCCCGATCAGGGCCTGCACCGGTGTGGCAAGAAAGTGTGCAAACGCTTCGTTTGCGAAAACAATCCTCATGCTGCTGGAGAGCTGCATGATAAGCTCGGAGGAGATCGAGAGCACCGCAGAAACGGGCACGCGGTGCGCGAGTGCATAAATCTTGGCCATGCCGAAGTGGCGCATCTCCACCTGACCGGATATGAGGAGCTTTTCGAGATATCTTCCTGCGGTGTTCCGGTTAATATGGATCTCGCTGACGATGTCGGTGATACTCAGGCCCTGTGGGTTTTTTGCCAGGACATCCTTGATCTGTGCGGTGATCTCCCAGCTCACAACCATTAAAGAAATAATATTGACTCAAAAAGATATTAATTAATAGTCCAGTATTTACCTTTTTTCCGGGACCTGTCCCGGAGTTCATCCCCGGACCGATAATGCCGGCATTAATCTTTTGCCCGGATCCCGTCCTGCACGATCTCGAAATCGAAGCTGGCGCCTTCGGGCCGGGACCGGTGTTTGACGAGCGTTGCCCGTCTCCAACCGGGTGCTTCGAGACGATCCAGCCGGATGATCGCTTTTGAGATGTGTTCGAGCGACGTCCCGCCAAGGCCGGCAAACGTATTTCTCATGGTGTCCATGTAGACTTGGTTGGTGACGAGTACCGAAAGTTCGTACCGTTTCGCATAACCGAGGAGCTGGAGCATCTGCCGGGTGAGCATCTGCATGGCGTCCCGCCCCTTTTCGAGGTCGGTGCGGTAAAGCGCTGTTGCGGAGTCATGGATAAGCAGACCGGGCTTGTGCAGCTTGAGGATTTTATCTGCCTCGGTGATCATGCTGCCTTGCTGTTCGAAATCGACGGGCTCAAAGAGGAAGAGGCGGTCGGCGATCACATCGGTGTCGCTGCCGGCGACTTGGCGGAACCGCTCGATCGAGAAGCCTTCGGAATCGATGAAGACCACCGATCCCCCGGCCCGCAGGCAGGAGACGGCTGCAATCGTGCAGAGCGTGCTCTTGCCACTTGCAGGGCCACCGTAGAACTGGGTGATGGTACGGAGTTCGAGCCCCCCGCCGAGCAGCCGGTCGAGGGCCGCATTCCCGCTCGTGAGCCGGTCGGTCTTCATGGATCACCCGGGCCGGCATCCTGCTTTTTTTCCCGCACTTGGTTCCACGCAGCAGTTTCAATGGCGCGGAGCACGTCACGCACCGGCAGGTCCAGCTCCGCCGCCCAGTCACGTGCGGTATCGAACTCGGCCTTGAGCGTGTAGATACGCCCGTCCATCCACCCGCACTTTACCGGCAGATTTTTTTTGTGCCCGACGATCTCCACCTCCACATCTGCTATCGTGCGTTCTGCGACAAACCGGTGGACGACCGGAATGCGCCGGACTCCGAGCGTGCCTAGTTCCTGGGCCATGAGCCGTGCGAGGCCGGCGCTTGTTTCCGGGAGGGCGATGACCGTGACAAGGTATCCCGGCCTGCCTTTTTTCATGATGACTGGTGTCGCGCTCGCGTCCCGCGCCCCTGCGGCCATGAACCGGGCCAGAGCCTCACCTATCACTTCGCCGCTCACGTCGTCAACGTTTGTTTCAAGGAGGTCGACCGTGTCCTGCGGCAGTGCGCCGGTTGTCTCTACCACCATCGCCCGGAGTACGTTCGGGGAGTGCGGCGTGTCCCGGCTCCCGGCCCCGTAACCGACAGCCTGGATCGTATACCCTCCGAGATCGGCCGCCTCAATCGAGGAAAATTCTGCGAGCAGGGCGGCACCTGTTGGCGTGCAGAGTTCCCCCACATCGTTCCCCTGCATAGTCGCGAGTCCCGAACCTTTGAGGATCGCCACCGTTGCGGGAGCCGGGATCGGAATGGTGCCGTGCGAACTGGTGGCCGTGCCCGACCCCAGCGCGAGCGGGAGCACCGCGACACCGCTGACACGGAGCGTGGCGTGGGCGGTACAGGCACCGATCACATCAGCGATTGCATCGTCGGCCCCGACCTCGTGAAAATGGACGTGGGCCCCGTGGACCTCCTCTTCTGCCGCGTTGATTCGCGAAAAGACCCGGCGTGCCATCGCGAGCGCTTCCGGTGGTACGTGCGGGGCGGCATCATCGAGCCGCTTGTAGACATCAGAAAGCGACCGGTGTGCCGGGGTGGCGTGGGTGTGAATTTTTACTGCCTGAATCCCGGCCCGGGTCACAGTCTCCACCGTCGGCTCCGCGACAACGGCCCGCATCGCGGCAGCGACGCGTTCCCGGTCAGCCCCGCAGTCGAGCAGGGCTGCTGTGATCATGTCACCTGCTGCGCCGTGGAACGGGTCAAAAACAAGGACTCGCATTTACAGTACTTATAAATCCCTGCGTATATGACCTTTAAGGTAATGCCTGAAGTGCAACTGAAGGTCGATTCCGCGTATCCCGGCGACCAGGGCGGGGGAAAAGCGCGGCTCGATCCTGAAACCATGCTCCTTCTGAAGATTTCACCAGGGGATCTCGTGGTAATCGAGGGGAAACGCCGGACCGTGGCAAAAGTCTGGCGATCCCTTGTCGAAGACTGGAACCAGCGCAAGATCCGGATCGACAATTTTACCCGGATCAATGCCGGTGTGAGCATCGGAGATACGGTAAAGATATCGACGCTCTCCGAGGAAATCGAGGCAAAACGGGTTGTGCTCGCCCCCCCAGAAGACCTCCCCAAGAAAATACCGATTGCGAATAATCCGCACGTGATTAACGGCCTCTTGGATTTCCCGGTCGTGAAAAACGACTCGATCCCGATCATGCTGGGCCTGCCCTTTGTCCAGCCGCAGATCGTCGCGTTCAAGGTCGTCGAGATCGAACCCGAAGAGGCGGTCATCATCACGAAGAATACCTCGGTCGAATTTTCGGACAAGCCAGCCGCCGGATTCGAAGGTGTGAAGCGTTTCAGCTACGAGGACATCGGGGGCTTAAAGGACGAACTCCAGCGCCTCCGCGAGACGATAGAACTGCCCCTCCGGCACCCGGAGCTTTTCCAGAAACTGGGGATCGAGCCGCCCAAGGGTGTGCTGCTCTACGGCCCTCCGGGGACAGGAAAGACGCTGATCGCAAAGGCGGTGGCAAGCGAGAGCGGTGCGCACTTCATCTCAATCGCCGGCCCTGAGGTGATCTCGAAATATTACGGCGAGAGCGAGCAGCGGCTTCGCGAGGTCTTTGAGGAGGCGCGGGAGAACGCGCCCTCGATTATCTTCATCGATGAACTGGACTCGATTGCACCCCGGCGCGAGGAAGTGACCGGGGAAGTCGAGCGGCGGGTCGTCGCTCAGCTCCTTACCATGATGGATGGTCTCGAAGAGCGTGGGCAGGTCGTCGTGATCGGTGCCACGAACCGTGTTGACGCGATCGATGCGGCCTTGCGCCGGCCCGGCCGGTTCGACCGGGAGATCGAGATCGGGGTCCCGAGCGAAATAGACCGGATCGAGATCCTGAAGATCCACACCCGGGGCATGCCTCTTGCGGAAGATGTAAGTCTGAATGTGCTCGCCCAGCAGACCCACGGGTTTGTCGGTGCCGATCTCGCAGCACTTGCCCGTGAGGCGGCAATCCGGGCCCTGCGCCGGTATCTTCCTGATCTCGACCTTGATAAGGAGGAGATCGATCAGGAAACCCTTGACAAGCTCCGCGTGCTTGCAAGCGACTTCCGGAGCGCCCAGCGGGACGTAGGCCCGAGCGCGATGCGCGAAGTGATGCTCGAAGTCTCGCATGTGAAGTGGGATACAGTTGGCGGGCTTGACTCGGCAAAGACTGAAGTCCGCGAAGCAGTCGAGTATCCCCTGACCCATCACGATCGCTTCGATGAACTCGGGATCGTGCCGCCCCGGGGCGTGCTGCTCTACGGCCCTCCGGGGACAGGAAAAACCCTGATCGCAAAGGCCGTTGCAAGCGAGAGCGGCGCCAATTTCATCCCGGTGCGGGGACCGCAGCTCCTCTCCAAGTGGGTGGGCGAGAGCGAACGGGCGGTGCGCGAGATCTTCAAGAAGGCCCGGCAGGTGTCTCCGTCGATTATCTTCTTTGACGAGATCGATGCACTCGCCCCGGCTCGGGGTACTTCGAGCGACTCGCATGTGATCGACAACGTGCTCAACCAGATCTTAACCGAGATGGACGGCCTTGAAGAACTCAAGGATGTCGTGATCATGGGCGCGACCAACCGGCCGGATATCGTCGACCCGGCGCTCCTGCGGGCCGGCCGGTTCGACCGTCTCGTCTACATCGGGGAGCCGACCTTAGAGGATCGCAGGAAGATCATCGGGATCCACACGCAGTACATGCCGCTCGAAGGCTCGGCGCTCGAAGGGATCGTCAGCCTGACTGAAGGGTACACCGAGGACACGCTCGGGGAACTTGTCGAGAAACTGGGGAAGGACGCAAAAATTACTGCGGGCACCGTAAAGGCTGCGATCGTGCCGGTAAAGGATGCGAGTGCAGGTGTTTCGAAAGGTGCGAGGCGGCGGAGGCTGGTTGACCTGATGCACGAGAAGAACCTCACATTTGAGGATCCTGTACGGGATGCAAACCTTGGATCTCTTGCCCAGATAACTGAGGGATTCGTGGGCGCGGATCTCGAAGCGCTCTGCCGGGAGGCCGGGATGTTTGCCCTGCGGGATGGCGCTTCAGTCGTGACCCCCCAGCACTTTTCAGAGGCCCAGAAGAAGGTGCACCCGACCATGAATGACAACCTGCGGGACTACTACGGCAAGATCCAGCAGCACTTCAAAGGCGGGCTCCCAAAGAAGGTTCAGCCACCGGAATACCAGTAATTTTTTTTTATTTTCGTGTTACCCTGATTGGATTGTTGATCAATTCATTCTCATTGAAGATCCAAAGATAGTGGGAATCACTTCTGTGAGTATGACATATTTGTTTTACCGGGTTATCCGGGGCCGGACGCTTTTTGTTGTTCGTCCGGGATGATCCGGATCGCACCATGCAAAATGCTGACACCCGATACAAACCGACCGGATGGAGCGGGGGCATCCTTCGGGATACGGATCCGGTTTCTTTGTCGGATCGTACCGATCATTCTTTTTTCGTTTAAATGATCCATCCGGTTTTAATTCACAGACATACCGGTCTTTGCACATGCCAAACTCCATATTGAGCATGCAGTAGCCTTCGACCGTGATGTAGTTCCCGGAATGAACAGCTGGATATTCATCATCCCTCTTGCCAGATTTTTTCATTACCTGACCGGATTTTTCATTGTTGCTCCAATGGGTTTGTGGTTGATTAGACCTGTCGGGGCAATTCAATCGTCAGGGCAGTCCGTGAACTATTAACTCCCTCATCACGTGAATCGTTTTATCCCTTGGTGGACCGGATCCAAAATTTGTTGTTCCCTGCCGCCTGGTTCAGGTTGTCTCACCCCATCAGGCGCTTGATAAAATGCCTGTAAAACCGTCCGATTGCGGCCCCTGAAAATATAACCGTTTTAAAGCCCCCGTTTTAAAAAATAAGCGAAAATTAAGCCCCATATAATGCCCATAAACGGCCCATAGCGGCCTTCCGGCAGCCATCTTTTCCGGGATCATGCAAACCCCGTACGGCCATGAGATCGGCCTAAAAAACGCGAATACGTGAACCGTTTAATTCATCCGATTGCCAAAATAATCCTTGGTTGGGCTTATTTTTAAAAGAAGCCCGATAAGGGCTCCGTTTGGGTACCGGAAGGGTGAATCCGGGCTCAAATTGGGCCCTGATAGGTTAAGCTCCGGATCGGTCCTATGGGGATCAGATAGGGTATCGGGAGGCCCTTATCTTCTGGAGGGAACCCCGGTAAAAAAGATCTGCTGGATCCTTATTCGTTATACCGGTGCTCGTTGATTTTTGCGGCCATGATAAAATCGTTCAACGTCAGGCCGCCGGCCGGGTATGTGTAATATCCCACATCTACGAATTTTCCTTCCCGCATGGCGAGATCCGGGATGTGGCCCTCTTCGGTTGAAATCGTCAGCACATCGTTTAAGAATTCGATGGACTTCTCGCTGTCTTCGAATGTGAACGTGCGCTTTAAGTGTCCATTCTCAAGCGACCAGCCGGGCACTTCTTTGAGGAGTTCGACCGTGTCCTTTCTCGTGATCGGTGGTGAGCCGGGCTTGTATGTTGAGCATTTCTTCTGCGCGAGTTCCATGGTTATCTTGTCCGGTCTGTAACCAAAAAAGGTTTTTCCAATAAAAAAGAGTTCAGGAAATGTTTTTTGCCCGACCGGGACGGGTGCTTCCGGGACCTTCGCATCCCCATACCATTCCCGGAGAACAAGCATCACCACGAGTGAGACCGGCAGGACTCCCCAAAAAGACCATAATGCCACCGGACAATGGAAGTACTACGAACAGGCCATCGGTATTTCCCACACTGCACGAATCGCTCAGGGCCGTGCTTGCTGAACGATTAGGCTGGTGCGAGCTCCGCGAGGTGCAGGAGCAGGCGTATACGGCAATACGTGGGGGAAATGACGTGCTCGTCATCGCACCGACTGCCGGGGGCAAGTCCGAAGCCGCCCTGATCCCGGTGCTCGATGATATCCTGAAGTCCGGCGCGAAAGGGGTTGCCTGCCTCTACCTCTCCCCCTTAAAGGCGCTCATCAATGATCAGGAGGAACGCATCGCCGCGTTCTGCCGGCCCACCGGTCTTTCCGTTGCAAAATGGCACGGGGATATCCCGAAAGGCGACCGTGGGTGGAACGCAGACGAGGCCCCACAGTTCCTGACGATCACGCCCGAGTCGCTCGAAGTGCTCCTGCATGAAAAAGGGCATGGTACCGACCTCGCGAACCTCAGGTACGTCATCGTGGACGAACTGCATGCGTTCGTGGAGTCTGAGCGGGGTGTCCATGTGAAAATCCTTCTCGACCGTCTCGACCGGATCGCGAGAGGCCCGGTGCAGCGGATCGGGCTCTCGGCAACGGTCGGGAACCCGGATGAGATCCTTGCGTGGCTTTCGTCCGGCCGCCACCCCCGCTGGCTTGTTTCCGTCCCTGCCCCGGCAACGGTAAAAAAGTTCCGGTTTGTGATCGAGCCGGACCCGGCCCGCCGGATCGATGAGCTCGCCGGGCTTGTTGCCGGAAAAAAAGCGCTTGTCTTTGTCAACAGCCGCAGCGCAGCAGAATCGATCGTGCAGGAGGCGGCCGGCCGGATAAAAAACCTGCACATCCACCACTCATCGGTCCCGCCCGCTACAAAAAAGGCGGCAGAGGAAGCGTTCCACAACGGGGAGGGCGCGTGCATCATCTGTACAAGCACGTTGGAACTCGGGATCGACATCGGGGACTTGGATATCGTGGTTCAGGTCGGCCCGCCGGACTCGGTCTCTTCGTTTTTACAGCGGATGGGCCGGAGCGGCCGGCGGGAACAGGCCGCGTTTGTCGCATGGCTCCTTTCCGACCCGGGGGAACTCCTCACCAGCTGTGCCGTGATCGAATGCGCCCGGGAAAAAAAGGTTGAACCCCTTCTGCCGTTGGAAAAACCGTACAACGTGCTCGTCCAGCAGATCTTTCTCTCCATCCTCTCCTCATCCCGGGCCGGCCGGGGTACGATCGCCCGCGACCTCCTCACGTTCTCCGCATTTGCGCACATCTCCTCCGGGGATGTGGATCGCATCCTTGATCATCTGGTCTCTGCCGGGTACCTTGCCACGGATGGGGAGATGCTGATGCCGGGAACGGAAGCAGAGCGGGTTTTCGGGCGGTCGAATTACCGGGAACTGTACTCGGTGATCAGCGGAGGGAACGAGTACCGGGCCGTAACACCGGATGGCGAGGTGGTGGGCAGCCTCGACGCCCGGTTCGCCAACCGTCCTGACCCCGGGGACTTTGCGCTTGGGGGGGCAACCTGGTCGGTAGTCAAGTGCGACGAGAGCCATAATCTTGTGGTAGTGGTGCCGGGCGGAAACGGCGGGGGCATGTCCCGGGTCTTCTGGACTGCAGGCGAGGAGGCTGCGCTCTCACCGGTGATCTGTGGGGCGGTGCAGCGGATTGTTGCCCGGGGCGGGACCACCCTGCCGCTTGGGGAGGGGGAGACCGGGGCGCTTGACACCGCGCTTCGCACACTTCCCACCGGGATCGCCGGGCAGGGCATCTTTGTCCGGGAGGAAAAGGGAAACGGCGGAAAGGAGGTCGTCGTGTATTCCTTTTATGGCAGCCGGTTCAACCGGGTGCTGGCCTACCTGACAAAAGGCCTGCTTGGCCGGGTCCATGTCAGGTATGACGATTACCGGGTGCGAGTCATGCGGGCCGGAAAGACCGGTGCTGCCGCGAAGGTGGCAGGGGCGATCCTGGGTATCCCGGCGCTCTCCCCGGATGAAGTTGCAGCGTTCCTCCCGCTGCCGTCCCCTGAGTTATGGAAGTTTGCCGCAGCGCTCCCGCCGCTGGATTTCCGGGCGATGGTCCTTTCTGATTATTACCATATCGGAGCGTTTACCCGTACTCTTGTGCAGGTGCCAGTTATCCTGATGCCGAATGCAGAGCCGGGCGTGACAAAAACGGATACCTAGGAGTGAAAGATTCCGATCGGGTGGGTGAACAGAAATAAATCCTGTCCCGGATCAGCTTAAAAAACTCTGGCTCTACATATTCTAATAGACTAAATTGAGGCGGATTCCCCCATGAAACGCATTCTTCTTCTCTGTATGGCAGTTGTTGTTCTCCTGCTCACTGCAGGATGTACCCAGACTACTGCACCGCAGGCCCAGCCTGCTGCCACCACGGTGACACCGACACTCGTAAAAAGTGTCGCAACTACCGTACCTGCTGCTCCCACGGTGACGACCAGCGCACCGATCTCGGACAACACGATCATCATCCAGAACATGGCATACAACCCGGCGCAGATCACGGTGAATGCGGGCGATATCGTGCGGTGGGTCAACAAGGATACGGTTGTGCACTCGGTCGTCTTTTCCAAGGCCTCTATGATCGATCCGTCCGGTGTACTCACATCAGATCAGTCGTTCTCCGTGAGATTTTACAATACCGGTGTCTATAATTATTCCTGCGGCATCCATCCCCAGATGCAGGGCTCCGTGGTTGTGACCTGAACAATGCTGCAGGAAATTTCATTTTATCCGATTTTTGGCAAACCGCTTATCATGTATCTTGGGATCCTGACGCTGACGGCCTTCCTTGTTACCGCTCTTATTGCCGTTGCAAACAGGCACGGCATCCACACGATCCCCTTTGTCTGGCACCCCCGCTTTGCCGTGTTCTCCATTGGATGTGCGGTTATCCACGGGATTCTTGGCGTTCTGTTGTTCTTTTGATTTTTTTGGCGGCTCATCCTTCATGTGAGGTGAATGGTACATACAGTTTCCCCAGTGATTTGATGGTGAAGGGGGACTACATGCCCTCGCATGGATTCTATCCGGCTCCGTTAAACTGATATTTTGTCCAAAAAAGATTCCCGAAACTGTCAGTAGCCGGCCGCCCTGAGCAACGCACCGACAATGATACCAAACATGGAGGATGATGCCGACATCAGCCCGAGCAGGATATACCCGGCAGCAACCCCGATCTTTAATGACGTATAGGTGCGGTTGATATTCAGGCGCCGTACCGTACGGAAGGTTTTAACCTCGGCAGAGATCTTCGGTTTGCTTTTTTTGATCCGGAACATGGTCTTCACTCAAGGTTTGGTCATGGGACTGTCAAAGCCATACAGGATGTATGCAGATATTGTATACTAGGGATACGTTATATTTAAGTTTTTTTAATTGGGAAAACTAGAAAACCGCCGAAATTTTGGGTTTATTCACGCTAAAAAGCCAGAATAACCCGTTTTTTGAATTTTTATGAGAACAGATCCGAAAAAAGACAAACAGCAGGTGATGACGCCGAGGGGGAGATTTGAACTCCCGAGGCGCGAAGCGCCAGTAGCTTTCGA
>CAYVTY010000046.1:0-13939 GCA_964454995.1 uncultured Methanoregula sp. | reverse complement strand
TGAAAAACGCCTTTTTCTGGTGATAGTACCCGAGCATGAACATCCCCTGCTCTTCTTGGTTCAGATAAGCCGGGAATTTGTCAACGCCATCAAGTACTTCCACGATCCACTGGTTCGATTTGAACCCCCAGTCCGATTTGGCGATGTGATGCTGTGCCAGTTTCAGCAGGACCGGGAACACGACAGACGGTGTTGTCGATGCACTGCTGAAGTACTTGCTGTTGATCGTGCTCTTCAGATCCTTGTTCGAATCGCTCTGCGCCTTCTCCAGCACCGCAAACAATCTTCCGAGGCGGTATGGAACACTTGTGCTCTCTTCGTTCAGACTCACGGTAATCATATCCTCTTCATGGTTTCCTCTCGTTCGTGCAAGACGGATCAGGCATGCCTTGATGAATCCGGCCCGGGCATAATTGATCGATCGCTCGACTTTCACCCGGTTCAGGATCGCGTTGTACATCGGCACCGGGTAAAGTGTGTTCTCAAGAATCGAACGCATCAGGAGCCCCCCGAGAAGGGGCGATGATGCATTGTCACTGGAATTCTGGGGGACTGTCTGTTTCAGGAGCCAGTACACGGAGATTAATTGCGGCCCACGATCGTCCCGCTCTATCTCCATGTCGAGGTGATGGCGTGCGACACTCTTGATAAAATTTCCGAAACTATCCTCGTACCAGAAACGGACAGCGAGCCGGGCATTGTTCGGTGCCAATCCAAGAATATAGAAATTCGTCTTATCTGGCACACCAAGATCTTTATCTTCCAGATTCTTCCCGCTCCGGACTTTCTGGAGAATGTCACTGACCAACTGGCGGGTTTGGAGGTCCTGTTTTTTTATTTCGCCCTTGTTCTTATCCTCACCGGATTCTTCTGGCTCGTCAACTGGATCGATGAAGAAATGGGTAAGGTTCGCGCAGGTTTTCTTGGTGGTTTCAGCCCAGAAAACCGTTGAGGTGTCACCGATCTGGATCCGGTTCTTGCTCTCCCGTTCGAGCAGGTAGTTCAGTGCAGTGGTGTACTTGAACATCACCGATTCGCTGATCGGGGCGTTGAAACTCTGTTCTTTGTTATATGAACAGAATGCAGGATCATTGAACCCAACTAACGTGGCCCCTGCCGATTGAGCACCATACACTCCTTTGATTTTTTGGTGGACCCGTGCGATAGGTTCCTTTTTACCGCTGACAAGACATTGTGCAACCTCCGCTGTTCCTTCTGATGAAGAACGAATGTAATATGAATCCCACAGTTGCCGAACTGATGGGGTTTGATGAAGGTAGATGCCACCAATATCGAATACGAAAAAACCACCTGCAAGGATCTCATCCTTGTATTCGGAAATTTTGGAATTCTTCAGGGAGTTCTCCGGATTCCATCCATCAAGGAATTTCAGAAACGATACTATCCCGGCATCTATTGCAGAATCAAGGAGTGAATGATGAAGAGTCCTGAACTGCTCATAACATTCACGGGATCTCTTTGATACAACGATCTTTTCTTTTTCAGTCTCTTCCAGAATTGTCAGGAAATCTTCTGAAGAGAACCCTTTTTTAGGATCTGCCTTTATTTTTTCAATGCCAAAGATGTATTTTGCATTATCACAGGCAAAATACGGAGTGACAGATACCGCCCGGGATTTTTGGTACGGGACTTCCATCATTTTAGGCTGCTTTTTTTTCCCATCAGTACGGAGATCAAGAATGTTGGTAAGGTCTCCATCATTTGAAATGACCAGAGCAAACGAAATTTTTGCAGGGCTGTAACCAGTTTTGGGAATTTTGACAGAATTATCTCCCGCCAGAATGTCATAATACCGGACGAGCGATTGTACTATCACGAGTGAACGCCTCCCCTGAGGCACTTCTGCACATCGATCACGCCATCGTTCATCTCTGCCCGGAAGAAGACCGGGTTCATGTTGTCGGCAAAATCAATGTCCCAGAGCATGAGCCCGAGATCCTTCTTCCCTTTCAGCTCTGATGTGGGAATCTCATCCTCAATGAACTCGAACTGAACGGGGAACTCGCGGCACCCGAAGTAAGGGTGGTGGAAACACTGACCTCTCCGCATTCTCCTGATAGCGATATTGTAGTGTTTCTCCACGGTATCTTCGGGACCGGCCTTGTCGGTCCGATTAAAGTGCGCTTCGATACAGTAACAGACATCGCGGAGAACCATCGATGCCCGCTGAACCCGTTCATCGTTTGAATCCTTGAAAAGAACAGCCTCTTTTCCTGAAAACGCACTTTTCACTTGGGCAAGTGGAATCTTTCCCAGCACTTCGTTCCTTCGGATGTTGTCGAATTTTACCGGCTTCATCACATGAATCCGGTCAATCTCCCACGTTATCGCAGGCTTCCAGTAAATCGCTTCAAGAATTCCCCGGGCAGCCGAAGGGGTCATCACATCGTAGCTGACCCGCTCGACTTTCATCTCGGGACGCGTGAAGCAGGCGTAATCTCCCCAGACTTTGAGTTTAATACCAAATCCGATATTCACCACCTCCTTACGTAATCAACAATGATCCATCGTAACCGGCATACTGCCGGAGTTTCAATCCAGTTTCATCGGAATAATCCTCACAGGATCGCAATACGTAAAACCGGTCACCAATCGTTTCAATCAGGTTCATCCGTTCCATATCCCGGAATTCATTGGGATAGATACTGACCGAATACCCTTGGAGTTCCCGTACGAATTTCCAGGGAAATTCTGCTGTGCGTAATTTTGCAATCGTATCTGTGGCGTGTTTGTCATAGGGTATGATCAGGTCTTTAGTTCCCTCCTCGATTATCTGAAATTCATCCGCGATATCCTCAAACGGGAATGCAAGTTCACCAGACCGCTCTTCGAGCTGGCGCAGGATTTTTTTCTCGTCCAGTCCGTCATCTCCCTTGTAGTGATATAAACGCCGGAAGTAATCCGCTACGGTCGGGAGCGAGAGCGGGTCATTCGATTCTGTAAGAGTCATCTCGCCAATTTCTGCAACGAGACTCTGCCATGAGGTTGCCTTTCCGTAAGATTCCGTTGATTTGAAAATGTAGACCTCTCCTTTCTCTGGCAATTTCCCTTCACGGTTGCACCTCCCGGCAGCCTGTGCAACCGAATCGATACCGGTCATGGTCCGGTACACAACCGGGAAATCGATATCAACCCCAGCCTCGATCAATTGCGTTGAGATGACCCGGCAGTCTTTCCCCTCGCGAAGCCGGGTCTTGATATCTGCGATCGTTTTCCTGCGATGGACCGGGCACATCCGGGCACTGAGATGATAACAATTTCCGGAGTCTTTGATGGCATCGTACAGTTTCTTTGCATGATTTCGGGTATTCACGATGCACAGCACCTGTTCGTGTTTCTTCAGCCGAGAAGAAAGTTCCGCATCGCTGAGCGGGCCAAGATTCGTCACGTTCACCCGCTTAAAAGTTTCATACAATCGATCCGGCGATTGCATGATCTCCCGAGGCCGGGCTTTTTCATCGAGCAGATCTCCCAGTCGCGGCTGTGTTGCGGTACAAATCACGACGGTTGCACCATAGTTGCGCACAAGTTCCGATAATGCAGCAAGACAGGGAAACAGGTACCCTGTCGGGAGCATCTGCGCCTCGTCAAGTATAATCACGCTCTTTGCTAGGTTGTGCAGTTTCCGGCAGCGTGACCTTTTGTTGGAGAAGAGCGATTCAAAAAACTGGACATTGGTCGTGACAACAATCGGCATGTCCCAGTTCTCGGTTGCAAGCCGGAGAGAGTCTTTGCCGGTATCCAGATCTCCGGTATCAACTGTTGCCGGATCAAAATTACTGTGATGCTCCAGCACATTCTGCCCCCCGAAAATATTCCGGAACACTTCGGCATTCTGTTCGATAATGCTGGTATACGGGATTACGTAGAAGATCCGTTGCAGGTTATTCTTTTTCAGATGTTCAAGCGCAAATGCCATTGAGGATAGGGTCTTTCCTCCACCGGTTGGGACTGTCAGACTGAAAATTCCCGGTGGAAACGAGCCGGCCTGAACGCACTGCTCGAAAATATTTTTCCGCTCGCGGTTGATGAGCGAATCTTCCGCACCGGAATTAATTTTCTGCATGTGAGTTTCGAACTTCTTATTCAGGATCTCAAACGATTCGTATTTTTTTCGTGTTGAGGATCTTTCCGGACTTGAAAAATTTTCTGTGTCAAGAGAGTCTGCATCGACAAGGCATGAGTAGAGCATCCGCGTGAAGAATGAGACACTGAAACCGGTTTTGTGGGGGAGCGGACGTAATTTAAACGGACCAACTTTTTGTGTGTCAAAAGAGATTTCGTTGTGATAAGCAGAATAATCCGGTAATTTTTCTTTCTGCAACCGTTCGCAGAGTCCCCCTTCAACGCTCCCGTAATTCAACAGGCCTCCATGATGGCCGGCAACAAGGTAAGCAAACATCAGCCCTGCAGCGTACTGGTCATTTTTGAATAGCCGGGTTGCTTCAATTGCACCGGCTGTTGAGTGGTCGACAGCGGTCTTATTTCCTTCAAGACGATTCTGGAATTCACGAGAATATTTTCCAAGATCGTGAAACAGACCGCTCGTATATGCCAGATCTCCAGCATTGAAAACCTGCGCAAAATCTCGGGAGAGTGCTGCAACTTTTGTCAGATGATCCTTAAGCGGCTGCCAGTCAGATTTATCAGGATTTTTTGTTGAGTGTGCGTAATACATGGTAGATTCTTTTTATAATGATGAGGTCAGATCATTCGCAGCAGATTATATTATAATGAATAATTTTTGATTGCTGCATTTACCCTTAAATATTACCCCGCGCAGTGTGAAAGTGAAACCTGAATTACGCAGATCCCGGTCCTACCCCTAAAACCCCCACGAGCGAGGAGTTCCGCCGCCCCCGAAGGGACGCCCCCGCGGCGGATCACATGAATAAATTTCCGGGAAAGATCGTTCCACCGCAAATCCCATTCAACCGCCTGTCACACTATCGCAACCGGGGGATGCCCGTGCGGCGGGGGCGGAGCCCCCGAGAGCACGCTCTGCTCGAAAAATCCTTGCAGCAACACCCTCTGTGAATTTCGCCTTCGCCGATGGTAAAACTCATCAAAACCATTGCATCCCGCCATTCGGATGCCGTTCCTGACCTGATGGAAGCACGGGAGTGGCAGATCCCTGACGTTTTCCCGGAAAAATCGGGTCGCTTTTTTCCAATCAGGAACCCCCTTTATTTTCGGGCAATAAACGCATTTTTTAGCCCTCTCAACGCTCTGTATGACCAATTGCACTCTCTCTTTTTCGTGATGAAAGGAACGCGGCTAAATTGCACGGTTTTTTTCAGCTTAAAATGACCGGTTTCAACAAATAACGATTTAAAACAAAAATCGTGGAGAGGATTGGCACCATTTCCACTGGAGTGTTCCGGCCTCGGATCCAGCCTGAAAACTCTCCGTCGGAGAATGGATCATGGGAAAGGGTATGTCCGGCCACCGCCTCCCCTTTATAAGGGAGTCCTGCCCAAGATATGGAGCGGCACACTACCGGGCGTGCAGGTTCGTGTAATCATTCGGCCCCCCCCATTTGAGATCGTCCACGCAAGAGCTCAAGGATCCGGGAGATGTCGCCAGGCCCGCTCGTGCCGGGTGCAGAGCCGGTATTTCTAACGTTTGAATCAACACTCAAACGTCTTAACAAAATCATTCACAGGATTATAATTTTATCAATTCTCGCTTTGTCATTGAGGTTTTCCCGATACATTTTCCGATCAAATCAGTAAGGTACTGCCCTCCCTCTTCATTGACAAGCCCCACCTCCACCGGATCTTTTTGGGAGGCTTGTTACGATTATCGAAATAAATCCGCATTCCCGTTGTTAAAACATCAGGGTCTATTCCTCGCCCGGATCCTGATCCGGAGAGGTCTCCCCCTCCGCATGCTGGTTCTTGTGCTGCCGCTGCGCCTCTTTCTCCCGGTCGAGTGCGTCGGGATCGATGTGCCACTCGGTCCGGCGCAGGAGGCCATGCACGGTGCTTGCCTCCCGGGTCGTAAGGCCGGCCCTGCCAAGAATGCGGCGGATCATGATCATCGTGTTCTCGCGCTTGAAGGCCGGGTGGTGCACCTCGTCCAGAAACCGGTCGATATGCCGGTACAGGTGGCCCATCTCGTAGGGTGAAGCCAGACGGTACTGGGGCGGCGGGAAGTTCGCGAGCTCGTAGCAGACAATCCCCACCGCGTGGGAAAGGTTCATGATCGGGTACTCGTCAGCGGTCGGGATCGTGCAGATCATGTCGCTCCTTTTGACCTCGTCGTTATTGAGCCCCCAGTTCTCGCGCCCGAAGAGGATCGAGACCCTTCCCTCCGCGGTGCCGATGCGCTCCCGGAGCTCGCGGGGCGAAAAAAACGGCATCCTCATCGGCGTGCAGACGGATTTGCTCACCTGCCCGGTTGTCGCGACCACAATACTGCTCCGGGCAAACACATCCTCCATCGTACACAGTTCTGCATTTTTCAGGACATCCTGCGCATGGGAGGCACGGGCTTTTGCCTCGTCCCCGAGTTTACAAGGATCGACAAGGACCATCCGGGTAAACCCAAAATTTTTCATCACCCGTGCGGCAAACCCCACATTTCCCTCGTAAAGAGGGGCCACGAGCACGATGTCAATTTCGGGCATAAAAAAGTTACTGGACCGCTTCCACGGTTGCCCTGAGAACGGCGGCGCCCTGGTCGTAGACTGCATTCCCGACGACAATCGTATCCGCATATTTACTCATTTCCGCAGCTTTCTCGGCCGAGTTAATCCCGCCGCCATAATACAGGATTGACTTGTCGATTGCCCCGGATGCTGCTTTCACAACGGCTGGATCGCCATATGTCCCGGAATATTCGATATACACAACCGGGAAATGGAAGTAGTGGTCAGCAACGGAGGTATACGCTGCAACCTCCGAAGGTTTGAGGTCGCAGATTGCCTTTGTAACCCGGCCCACCGATGAGTTGGGGTTGAGCACGATATAGGCCTCGGGAACAACCGCATCCCAGGGGATACGACCGTTCTGCTGCTGCACCCAGTACCGGTGCTTGCCGACGATCCACTGCACATCGGTTGTGTTCATCACGCTTGGCACAAAGACATAATCGATTCCCTCAATAAGCACGGCCTCAGGGCCGGCAGGTTCCATCACAAGCGGCAGGTCGTACGCGGCAATCTGCTTCTGGAGAGCAAGCAGGTTCTCTTTTGTCACGTTCAACGTGCCCGAGAGCATCAGTGCATCAGTCCCGCTTGCGGCGATCGCGTCGATATCTCCGGGCTTAAGTTGCTTGTCAGGATCGAGTTTGGTCACATGTACCCAGTCTTTCCACTTCATGTCAGTATCATCAGTACCTGTGTCGTTTATCCCAATAAACCGGTGCTTTGCCCTGCGCACCGGGACGTTACGGGCCCCCATCAGAATTACCCGGGAATTATTTACAGTGGACCTGACCGGGCACCTGCACCTGTCGGCCCCCGAAAAATGGACAGCCATACACCACATCGGGAAGTTCTCGCAGGATATAGGAAAAATATCAAAATACGCAGATTTTCACCAGAATAACAAATAACTTAATTTATATGCTAGTACGATTAACGGACGAATAAACGTCGATACCTATGGATCTCCAGAAAAAAACCCTGCTCATTCTGGTAACGTTCCTGATCCTGGCTATCGCGCTGACAGGGGTGTTTGTCACATCCATCCTTCTCTCAAACTACCAGTCGCTTGAACAGGCACATATGACAAAGGACCTCAGCCTCGTGGTCTCTCAGATTAACAATGAGGTAAGCACTCTTTCCGCCATCGACAGCGACTGGGCCCCGTGGGATGAGACATATGATTTTGTCAATGGCAGCAATCCGGATTATATCAAGAAAAACATCAACGCGTACACCTTTGACAACCTGCACCTGGATTTCATGATCATCACCAACCGTCAGGGCGGGATCGTTTATTCCGGAGCCTATGACCCGGCAAACGGGACCATAATCCCGGTGAAAGCATCCCTGCTGCATGAGATAAATATTAACAGCCCGCTTCTGAACATGACCGATCCTCGTGCTGCTGTATCCGGTATCCTCATGCTTCCGGATACTCCGGTGCTCATCACATCACAACCTATCGTCCACACAGATTTTTCCGGGACACCTCAGGGAGTCGTGATTATGGGCCGCTATCTCGATCAGGACGAGATAAACAAGCTGGCCGGTCTGACCGTCCCCACCCTCACGTTTGACCGGATTATGGACCCGTCCATATCCCCAAATTTTTTGTCTGCAATAGAAAAAAATCCGGCTAATTCCTTCATTCTGCCTACAAACCAGGATACCGTGACCGGCTATACGCTTGTACAGGATATCTACGGGAACCCTACGCTCGTGCTTGAGATCACTGAACCGCGTGATCTTTACCGTCAGGGAATCAGCACGATCTTCCAGTTCATCGTCATCCTTCTTCTCACGGAGATGGTTTTTGGTGTCGTCATGATCTTTTTTTTAGACCGATTCGTCCTCTCACGGATTAAGTCTCTGGGCGTGCAGGTGCGCAGCATCGGCACCGGCTCTGACCGTTCGTCCCGGGTGGGACTTGCCGGCAGTGATGAACTCTCCGATCTTGCCGGCGAGATTAACCGCATGCTTGATGATATCGAAAAAACCAATGTCGAACTGTTAAAAACCGAAACCCGGTTCCAGGAACTTGCAGAGAATACGTCCGATGTTCTCTTTACGACAGATATTAATGGAAAGGTACTGTATGTCTCGCTCGCCATCAACCGCTATGGTTACCTTAGCGAAGACGTAATCTCGAGCGATTTTACATATTTGGTTTACTCAGGAGATCGTGCCAGGGTCAGTTTTGAACTTCACAAGGAAATTACAGAATGCACACCCATGGTCACAACCTTCCGGCTGGTAGATAAGTGGGGATTCATTCACTGGAACGAAGCGAAGATCGCGATCAGCATGGATGTATTCGGAAAACCAACCGGGATTAACGGTGTCCTGCGCGATTTCACCGACCGTAAGCATGCTGAAGAAGCCATCGTGCTTGCCAACAAAAAACTCAATCTTTTAAACAATATCACCCGTCACGATATCCTCAACACGATCACTGCTCTTCTGGGTTGCGTGGATATGGCAAATGCCACAAAAGTGCCAGCCGAACGCGAAGAACTCCTCAACCAGATCAAGGAACTCACGCGGGTCATCCAGAGGCAGATCGAATTTACCCGCGAATACCAGTCTGTGGGTGTAAATGCCCCCACATGGCAGAACCTCAGGGAGATCTTAAAAAGGGCGATCATGAACTTTGCCGGATCCGGGATCACGTTCGCCAATGAGATCGATGATACATTGGTCTATGCCGATCCCCTGCTTGAAAAGGTCTTCTACAATCTCGTCGACAACGCGGTCCGGTATGGGGCGCACGTAAGAACCATCAAGTTCTATTACCTGATCTCCGATAAGGGGCTTGCCCTGATCTGCGAGGATGACGGGATCGGTATCCCCGACAATGAAAAGGAGAGGATCTTCGAGAGGGGGGTTGGAAAAAATACCGGCATGGGCCTGTTTCTGACCCGGGAGATCCTGCTTATTACCGGTATTATGATCGAGGAGAATGGCAGGCCCGGCTGTGGGGCGAGATTCGAAATGTTGATCCCCAACGGGGCGTTCAGATTTATCAGGGATAAGAAGGATGAAAAACGGGAAGGATAACCATATGGCATCTCCCGGGCATATACACAACGAGACTGTGAATGCAATGTCTGATAAAGTAATTCTTCTGGTAGAAGATGATGATATCATCGCAAAGGTCGTCGAGTGGCGTTTAAAAAATCTGGGATACCGGGTCTGCGGCCGGGCGATAACCGGTGCCGAGGCCATGGAGATGGTGGTAAACCACAAGCCGGACCTCGTGCTGATGGATATTAACATCAAAGGGGAGATCGACGGTATTGAGACAGCGAGGATGATTAAAAAAGGATTCAATATCCCGGTGATCTACGTGACATCCCATTCCGATGGTCCCACTCTGGAACGGGCGCGTGAGAGCAAGCCTGACGGATTTATTGTCAAACCGTTTGATGACAACGATCTCCGGGTAGCAATCGGACTTGTTTTAAAATAAGGGATGTGCAATCCCACACTAGATCTGGATGATCTCCCGTTTTTTTCGGATCTGTGTCTGTATTTTCAGGATCGTTTCCCGGTCGAGCCCGGTCCGGGTGGCAAGGGTTTGTGGATCTGCTTTTATCAGGCTGTCCGCGTCCGTAATCCCGGCTTTTGAGAGATGTTCTGCCACAACCGCGGTCATTCCCCTGGCTGCGAGCAGTTCTTTTTGTCCTTTCCGGGTCCGGGTGGTTTTCTGTGTTTTACCGGGAACGGGCCGGTGCAGGTATTCACACACGAGACCCACATGCCGGTTCACTGTTCCGGTGCTCATGCCGGTTCTCGCACTGAGTTCTTCCTGGGGTGTCGAGCAGAACTCCTCGGGGCTTATGACGCCGGCCGCCAGATATTTTTTGAGGCTTACTGCGGGAATGCCGATCTCTTTTAAGATCTGCCCGTTGTGGATGATCCGGGCTTCTGCGAGAAGGTCGTTTGCCTCGATCTCACCGATACCGGCCTTCTGGAGGATTGCAGGATTTGTCTTTGCGAGTGCTGCAAGATCGGTGACTCCTGACTCTTTTAAGGCCGCCATGATCTTTGAATAACTGCGACCTTTCCGTGGGATCAGGTGGTTTCGCATGAACTTGCGGCACTCGGAGCGTCGGCGCAGTTTTTCGAGCACGCCTTCCGCCTCGGTTTTGAGTTTCTGCGCTGAATCCGGTGCCAGTTCAAGGGTCTTTGCAAGGCGTTCAGGCTCGCTTCGGGCGATCTCGGCAACCGTATAGATGTGCCGGGCCCGGGCTTTTTCCATAAGAGTCTCATTCATTGAGGGAATTTCGGTGAGCGATTCAGTGTTTGAACTGATGTGGTGGCAGAGCGGGCACCCTATGTCCCATGGACGGGCACCCTTTCTCACGAGCCGCACGAAGTGGAGGTGGTGCTTCTCACAGATGTCATCGGTGCGTACCGCCCAGCCCCACTGGGTAACGGGAAGCCCGATGTTGAACGTGCATTCAGGATACCGGGAGCATCCGATGAACTGAGTCGAACCCCGCAGGTGCTTGATTGCAAGCGTACCGCCGCAGACCGGGCATTGACCTAAATTGAGTTCTTCGGCGGTGCGGTTCCGGATGTCGTCCCCGATTACCTGCTCGTTTGCTTCAAGCTGATCGAATGCCGCGTGCAGCATGCTGCGGGACTCTTTGATGACATCGTCCCGGGTGCGTTTGCTCTCCTTAATCTGCTGCATGTGCGACTCGATCGTCTGGGTCATGTCGGGTTTTGTGATCGCGTCAGCGTTGTGTTCGAGCGCTTCAGTTACGACGCGGCCCACAAGGGTCGGGCGCAGCGGGTTGCCTTCCACGTACTTGCGGGAGACAAGTTTCGCGATGACCTCGTGCCGGGTGCTCTTCGTTCCCAGACCGAGTTCCTCCATCCTCTGGATGAGTTTGCTCTGCGTGTACCGCGCCGGGGGCATCGTCTCCTTTTCATCGAGGCTGACCTTGCGGATCGGTAGTTTCTCCCCAACGGTAAATGCCGGGAGAATCGTCTCCTTTGCCTCGGAGAACGGGTAGACCGTGTGCCAGCCCGGTTCGATCAGGCGTCCTCCTGTCGTGGTGTAGGCCTCGCCACCGGTATCGAAGTTGACTTTTAAAGTCTGCCAGAGCGCATCCGGGGCGAGTGTCGCAAGGAACCGGCGGAGCACGAGTTCGTAGATCCGGAACGCGTCGTCCCCGATCCCCTCTTTTGTTGCGACACCGGTCGGGTGTATTGGCGGGTGGTCGGTGGATAATTTTTTGCCCCGGGTCGGTTCAGGGCGCCGGTGGGCAATCGTCCATTCCACATCTTTTTTAAACGGTGAATTTTTGATCGTCGCAAGTATCCCGTTTAAGTCGAGCGATGCGGGATAGACCGTGTTGTCGGTCCTCGGGTAGGAGATGTACCCGTTCATGTACAGTTCTTCTGCGATCCGCATCGCGTTTGCCGCGGAAAAGCCGAGCCGGGCGGCGGCAACGATATACGTTGTCGTATCAAACGGCGAGGGAGATCGGTCCTGTTTTGTACCTTCCCTGACTTCTGTTACCAGAAGCGGTTCTTTTGTCCGGTCGCGGGCAAGTTCTGCGGATTTCTGGTCCTTAAACCGGCCATTCGTGTGACGGGCCTCGATCGGCTCGCCGGCCTTCTCGGTCAGAATGCCGAGCTGCCAGTAGGTCTCCGGGACAAACTTCTCAATCTCCTTTTCCCGGTCGACGATCATGGAGAGCGTGGGACTCTGCACCCGGCCAACCGAGAGGATGTTGTTCCCCCCCCGGCGTGCGGCAAGCGAGATGAACCGGGTCAGCGATGCGCCCCACATCAGGTCGATGGACTGCCGGGCTTCCCCTGCGGATGCAAGTGCAAAGTCAAGGTCGGTCGTATTCGCAAATGCGGTCTTGATTTCCTGCGGGGTGATCGCAGAGAACCGGGCCCGGTCGACTTTAACGTTCCTGTTGACCGCCCGGACCAGTTCGTATGCTTCTTTGCCGATCAGTTCTCCTTCGGTATCAAAATCGGTTGCAATGGTGACCCGGTCGGCATGACGGGCCAGTTTCTGGAGGAGCGCGACAATCCTTTTCTCGGTTGGCACCTTGATGGTCTTTGCATCGATCAGGCTGCGGGGGGTGTACTGCTCGCTGCGCCAGTTCTCGTAGCCGGGCTCGAAGTCAACCTCGACAACATGGCCGCGCAGCCCCACTGTCGTCGTATCGCCGAAACTGTAAGTCGATACCCCGGCATCCTTTTTTTCGACGACTTTTTGTCCCCCGGCAAGGAGCTGGGCGATCCTGCGGGCCGAGATGTTCTTTTCTGCAACTATCAGGTGCACGTCAGGTCACTGCTCCGTACTTTTGAGTGCTGCAACCATCAGCCGGTTAAGCTCGCCCGGATCGGCGCGGCCCCGGGTCTTTTTCATGGTCTGGCCAACGAGGAAATTCAAGGCCCCGTTCTTCCCGGCCCGGTAATCTTCGACCGCCTTTTGGTTCTCCGTTATGACTTCGTTTATGGCACCCAAAAGCACCGCATCGTCACCAGATGTTTTTGCAAGGTTCAGGCGGGCGACAATTGCTTCCGGTGTCTCGTTTATCTCACCCTTAAGACGCTCATCGAGCATCACCCGCAGGACTTCGACACCACTCTTGTCGGTGATCGTTCCTGATTTTAAGAGCTCCAGCAGACCGGTGAACTTTTCAGCGTCCACCCCATCGATTTTCATGCTCCGGTAGTTGAGCTCACCGGTAAGTGTGTCGGCGATCCACGTTGCGGCGAGAGTACAGAGTCCGTTCCCTCTCCCCGCGACAACGGCCTCATAGAAGTTTGCTACCTTCAGTTCGCCGGTCAGGGTGCGGGCGTGATTTAAGGAACACCCGTACTGCTGAACAAACCGTTCGCGCCGGGCATCGGGAAGCTCAGGAAGCACAATGTCCTTTACCCATGACTGGACACGGAGCGGCCGGAGATCCGGTTCCGGGAAGTACCGGTAATCGTTTTCCATCTCCTTTGAACGGGCGGACTGGGTGATCCCCCGGGCCTCAAGGTAGTGCCGGGTCTCGCGATCGACCGTAAGGCCGCGCCGGAGCAGGTTTTTCTGCCGGGTCACTTCAAAGGTAAGCGCCTTTTCCACTCCTTTGTACGAGGTGATGTTTTTGATCTCCACACGCGCGCTGCCCCGGAGCGAGATGTTTGCATCGACCCGGATTGACCCCTCTTTTTCTGAGTCAAAGACGCCGAGGTATTCGAGCGTTGCCCGCAGTTTGTTTAAGAACTTCCGCGCCTCTTTTG
>CAYVTY010000045.1:0-14424 GCA_964454995.1 uncultured Methanoregula sp. | reverse complement strand
CTCCACCCTTATAGAATTTGGTGAAGAATTCGACATAATGCAACCGGATTGAGTGAAGAAAGCCATCAAGAAGACCCAGTGCCAGGTTGAACGCGTGCCCAAATAAGAATATCATGACACCGACGATGATCATGATAATTCCGACAATTGAGAGATTTTTCATTCCGGGATTGATAAACAACCCAATAGACATGTAGTTGATGACCATCGCGATGGCCACTGATGAAAGTCCCACGGCTGTCAGACGGGTGTAGGAAAGGACGTGGGAAATAATCGTCGGGATTTCTATGATCTCAAGGACCGCATCGCGGGCGATGAAGATGACACCCATCACGATGAACACGATAGCGACAACAATCCCCACCGAAAGCCCCACGGCTACAATCGGGAGCCCACTGAGGTCCGGCATAAGCGGGATCGGGAACATCGACCAGATGGCGATGAGGATGCCCCACGTCAAGATGATCCAGCCAAGGTTCGCGAGCACTGCTTTTACCCGGTGCTCCCCATGATCCTGACGTGCATGGTTGATCATGCCCAGCGCCCGGCCAAGCGTGAAATACAGGATACCGATCCAGACTGAAACAATGAGCAGTTCTGCAATTGCCGCCCCGTGTCCGGCAGCTTCAGTCACACCGATATTGAGGTGGCGGCTGTAGATGATCGGGGCCCACGGGAGCTCGAATCCCAGGAATTCACTAAACAAAATCCCGAAAATAATGCTCATGATGCTTGCATTCCTGAGTATGCTCAGGAACTGACGGGCTTCGTCACCCTTGAGGAACTTCCACAAGCCGATGCACATGGCCAGCATCAAGAGGCCGTACCCGACATCCCCAACGATCAGCCCGAAGAAGATCGGGAACATGATCGCTAAGATTAGTGTCGGATCTACTTCTGTGTACGTCGGGCGGGAGTACATATCCATGAGCATCTGCGCCGGTTTTGCAAACGACGGGTTGCTGTACTCTACCGGCACGGCATCGTGCACGGGGTCGACCGGGAGTTCCGAGACAAAGACCTTGCCACCGGTAATCTTGTCGAGCGCCGCACTGATCTCGTGTGTGCGATCTGCCGGAACCCATCCCTCTGCCACGAACACTTTTGCGGTCGTGGCAAACCGGAGGGGGGCTTCAGTCTGCTCGATCTTCGCCCGGAACGCTTCCTCGCAGGCAACCAGGAGATCGGTATGCGACTCCTTGATCGTTGCGAGTTTTTCGTTGGTCGCATCGATCTCTTTTTTGAGCGACGTAATCTGTTCCGTGTAATACGCGGTGCGTTCCGGGGCGGTGCCGTTCTCTTCGGGGATAGTAACCGACTGGAACTGCGCATCCTGCAGCTGCCGTTCGACCACGGCCCGGTCCTTTTCCTGGACAACGACAATGACAAACGAGCGATCTTTGCCCTTTACTACCTGAATTTCGTGCGGGACGGCAATGGGGACATCGCTGTTCACATAGCCGGCAAATACAGAGAAATGCCGGAACCCCCGCAAAAGAGCAAGATCAGCCGGGAGCTCCATGAATGGTGCGAGCTCCAGGATCTTCTGCTCGCACTCCTTTACTTTCGTGTCAAGTTTGGAGCGTGCACCTGCCAGTCCCTCGACTTCTTTTTCGATGCCGGGAAGTGCTTGTTCGATCTGTAGACGGACCTGCGGCAGGCTCAGTTTCTGTTTCGCGTCGACATCCTCGCCACGGATTGCAAAGACATTCTCGATTGCCCTGACCTTGACAAGCTCGGTTGATGCCTCGGTTGCCCCTTCAAGCGGCGTGCCGATCTTAAAGCCCTCGTACCCTTCGCGTCCCTGCTCCACATAGTCTTCGATATGGAACAGATTCTCCCGGTACAGCTCCTCTACAATCGGCACTGCCTGATCACGGGATGCAACGATCAGCAACCGGCTCATCGGTTTAGGCGCCAACATGCAGCTGCTCCTTAAACCGCGATACCAGCAGCTGCACTGCTTTTGAAAGGTTCTTTGTGCCCTTCTCTTTCAATGCCGCTGAACGCTGATTGCCTTCGTTTATGATTTCAGCGTGCTTTTGGGCTGCCTGGTGCCGTGCTTCTTCCAGTTTCAGCTTCTTGTACTGTTCAGCATTGCTCTGCGCCTTCGTTATCAGGTTATCAGCTTCCAGATCTGCCTGGGAGTGCCTGCGCTTTTTTTCTTCCTGCGCCGCACTGATCATCGACTGATACTCGGTTTCAGTTTTCTTGATGTCGTTTAAGACCTCAGTTTTCATCCAACCCTCCACTCACGGCAGTACATTAGTTGGTGAAAAACACAATATATGTATTGTTATTTTGGATTTCATGTCTGTTTTAAAGAGCGGAAATTTCCAAAAAAACGGGCATTTAAATAAAAATCAGCGATTATCTCTGGATTTTATCCGATCCAGCGTGAGCGTGGGGGATAGGGGCGAGACATCAATACCGTCCCCGTTTCCGCTCAGCGTGATGCCGGCGAGTTCGTCCGAAGAACAGATCAGGTGCTGCTCCGGGTGCGTTCCCCGTACAATCGAGCAGTTTGTCCGGATTACCGGTCCCACCGAGACCACGTAGGGGATCCGTCTCGATCCGGGGTGGTCTCTGGGAAGGACCAGGAGCGGCAGGTGGTACGTCCTTACCAGTTCAAGCAGCATCAGGGCGGGTTCGATCGGACCCGCTTCAGGAGCGGAAACCACCACGAGGTCCCCGGCATGAACTCCCTGGCAGTATTCTTCATGACTTGCCTCGATGCAAAGGGAAAAATTTTCACGGACAACCGCCGCGAGCAGAAAAGAACGGATGCCCTTTACCTGCAGAACATCGTTACCTACGGAGGTGTTCATATCTCAACAACGTCTTCCGACTGGCAGGAAGGACACATGGGCCGTTTGCCGATTCCCTTGAACCGTTCACCGCATTCCTTGCACCGGTAATCTTTTGCATTGACCCGGTCTGCGGGAAGATCAATATCGGTCGGTCCGCCAACACTACACATGCTCCAATCACCTCACTACTCTAATCTCCCCATGGTATTATTTATGCCTGTTTACGGCAGGGAGGCGGTAGCATCTGGCAGAGAGGATGTTTTCCAGTGTCACTATACGACGAGGATGAAGTTGAAGGTGACAAGGGCGATGATCAACAGGATGCAGGAGTGTTTTACACCGGCGGCAAGCGATGACTCTCCCATCTGACCGGCGATAAGGCCCGAGAAGAGCGCCTGGACCAGGCACGCGTGATAGAGAAGCCGGTCAAGCGATTTCACCGGCACCGATCCGATGCCGGAAAGTGGGCCGGCTGTCGATGAAATCCCTGATGTCCCGATGTGGGCAAGGACCGGCAGGAACTGGGTGGCGAGTACCGCAACGACAAAAAGGAAGACAAAGAACGAAAGGTACACTATCGCCGTATAGATGAACATCTCGGCAAAACGTTCTTTTTTCAGGGTTTCACTCATCTTTGCATCGCTTGCAGCAATTGCGAGCACTTCTCCGATCTGTCCGCTCATCTCGCTTGCTTTCGTGATCAGCGTGACCGTCCGGGCAATGGTAGGGGTACTGACCCGCCGCTCAAAGCGTATCAGTGCCTCGGAAAAGTTCGCGCCCCAGTCCATATCCTGTTTGATCCGCCGGATTTCATAACTCAGGAGACCGAGATTGGTGTTGACCATGATCCCGATTGCCTGCGCTATCGTCAGACCGACCCGGTTAATCCCGGACATCCGTTCAAGGAAATCCGGGATCATGATCTGGATCCCCCTGACTTTCCGGGCCCAGATCTCGTAGAAGATCGCATAGGGAATAAGAACAATCAACAGGGCAATAACGACGTGATCGTCCACGACATCGATAAAAAGTTCAGGATCGGCATATTGCGGGACGCTGGAAATGACCAGTGCCAAGTAAATGAGCGCCACGGGAATTGTGACATACAGGGTGTGATTTACATCGCTCACGAAACTTTCAAGAGGGTGCCGGAGGTTGTGGGCCAGTGTCCGTATCTTGTCGTATTTCCTGAGCTGTTCAAAGAGCGACTCCTCCCCGGCTTTTTTGACGATCTTTACCTCTGAGTACGTGTTGAGCTGATGGGCTTTGGTGTAGCGTTCGGTCTTTTCTGCCTTGGTTGAGATGAGATCGATCAGGAGGATGAAAATAAGCGAGCCGATGGGGATGATCACGTAGACGATAAGGGAGAGCTGGAGAACCGCAGATCCGCCCATCATACCCATGACCACCATAATGATGATCAAAAAGAGCGGGCCGGCAACAAAGAGGGTCACATACGATTCCGCCACCATGGATAGGATGGTCAGGAACTGTTTCTGCTCGAACCGTGCCTCTTCCTGGTAGAGCCTCACCCGGCTTGAAAGGAACTCCGTCATATCGCCCCCGCTCTCGATAACTGACAGCAGGTCTTCGAGGAAATCCTTGAGCTTTGCCGAAGGCGTTGTTTCGGAGAGCCGGCGGATGGCGGTCACGACATCTGATCCAAAGAAGTTCACATCCCGCACGACCTGCCGGAACTCAAGCGCGACCTCGCCGTAGATGTTTGCATTTTCAGAGAGGGCGTAAAAGATGGTCATCAGCTGCGCCCCGCCCCGGCGCATCGCGTACATGTAGGCAACCGCGTTATGGAGCGTCAGGTTTATCCTGATGCTTCGGTTTTTCTTTTCGATACCCGGGATCCGGAGCAGGATGAGATACGTGAGGTATGCCCCAAGGGCAAACGAGAGCGCGACACTTGCAGACTCCAAGACCGTCGTACTGGAAAGGAACGCCAGGTTTTCAGGCAGGCGAAGACTGAGGACATTGTAAATACCCCTCCCGGACTCTACCTGCAGGGCAAAAAACCGGCTCACCAGGTATCCCAGTACCCCAAAAAGTACGCCGACGAGAAGGGAGATCCGGATGGATCTCCAGAGGTACTGGTCGAGTGTCATACCGGATCGGGACGAGATTAAATCGGCATGAAGGCTGTGGTACCGGAACGGGTCGCGCAGCAGCCATTTCTGGAGGGAGTGCCGGAAATTCATTACAGTACCTGTCTGAGATCAGCGATATGGGCGAGCACATCCGCACGGTTAATATGATAGTTATGGAAAAGCGAGGCGACTGATATATAATCGCGGATCTCCTGTTTGTGCATCTCTTCAAGCAGGTTCTTCCTTACCGCGATCTCCGTATCGAGCTGGTCCCGCGTCCACCCGCGCTTCTCGGCCATCTTTGCATAGACCTGCGATCTCCCGGTATAGGTGGTCCGGTCATGGATGGGGTCGTATTCAAAGACATTGTTGACCTGAAGATTGCCGGTCGCCGGGTCGATGCCGACGATTTCGACGACTTCCTGCACCCTTCTGACCCGTTCGGTTCCCCGGTAGATGAGCGCCTGGACGCTGATGATGTTTAATGCCTGGAGCATGTTGCGCGGCACATTGAGGGGTTCGCTCTCCAGCCGGTGGATCGCCGCATCGATACTGCCTGCATGCATGGTGGAAAACGTGGTGTGGCCCGTGTTCATTGCCTGAAACAGCGTCTGCGCCTCAGGGCCCCGCACTTCCCCGACAAGGATATACTCCGGCCGCTGCCGCATGGCAGCCCTGAGGAGGTCGAACATGTTGATCGCACTGCCACCCTCAGTAAGCGATTCCCGGGTGACGCTTGCGATCCAGTTGTCGTGGTAGAGCGTGATCTCCCGCGTGTCCTCAATGCTCACGATCTTTGCGATGGGGGGGATAAACAACGAGACTGCGTTCAGCGAAGTAGTCTTCCCGGACGCAGTCCCGCCGATAAAGAGCAGGCTCATGCTGTTTTCTATGGCCAGCCAGAAATACACCAGTTCGTCGCTTGAAAACGTGCCGTACTCCATGAGCTCTATCGGCGAGAATGGTTCTTCCCGGAATTTCCTGATGGTAAATGATGTCCCCCGGGTCGTCACTTCCGTCCCGAGCGTCAGCTGGAGCCGGGAACCGTCGGGAAGGGTGGCATCGAGCATCGGGGAACCGGTCGAGATGTGCTTGCCGGATCGCTGGGCAAGCGTGATGGCAAGCGAGTTGAGGACATCGGATTCAAACGCGATATTGGTCTTGATGTTCCGGTGTTTCCGGTGGTACAGGAAGATGGGTATCATGCTCCCGTCGCAGGAGATGTCCTCAAGATGAGGATCTTTCATGAGGGGGTCGATACGCGACCAGCCGATGAAGTTCCTGACAAGGTAATACTCGAGCTTGAAAAGGGGGATCTGGTCGAGCACGAGACCGTAATCATCCAGGAGACCGTGCACCTTGGAAAGCAGGATCCTTTTGCGATCCTTTTTGAGCTCATCCGATGTCAGGATCAGGACATCAATAAGATCCTGGTGGAGCCGCTCGAGGAGTTCGTACTCGAAATCCGACAGGGGTGGTTCGAAGAGGAGGTACTCGGTCTGGTTCGTCTTTTTGTTGAGCGCAATATACACCAGCGTCCGGCCCTCTTCGATCCAGTACTGGTCAAGCAGTTCATACCCTTCGGGAAGCTCACCGCTCACAAGCGTGCCGTGCTTTGTAAAGTCGTACTCATCGTTTGAGACGTTTTCCTTGGTGTTAAAGAGACGAAAATAGTACCGGTAACTTGCCTCATGTTTTTTTGGCGCCGCAGGTTCCGCATCGGGGGAGGCTTCTGCAGGGATTTCTGCCCCGGCATCATCGGTACGCAGTTCCCGGGGAATCGCATCCTCCGTAATATCCCCGGTACCGGGCTCGTGTCTTTTAAGTCCTGCAAAGAATTCTGAAAGCCGCATAACCCGCGCCCCACGAAGAACGATTATATTATCCGGTTATAGTTCGGGGGATTCTTGTATAAATAGTGTTTTACGGGAAATCACCTCATATCTGCACGTAAACGCAGGAAGTTTCGCGTTTTTTACTGCATACGAACAAAGGTTATGGGTAAAATAGAGCGCAGGCCGTACGGGTTCAGATATATTTATCATCGCACCCATGAGAGATACGTTAAACCGTTTCACGGGATGCGTGGAGTGCCAGATGCAGGAGACAACCAAGACCAGAATGCCTACCGGGATCGCTTCGCTCGATCCTATCCTTGACGGCGGCGTCCCGCCGGGGTCCATGATTCTCCTTTTAGGGGAGATCGGGGCCGGCCACTATGAATTTGCCTACAGTTCCACGGTGAACTCGCTCGCGTGCATGAGCCGCCCAAAGGATGCCGGCACCGGCTGCCCGTCAAAGATCCTGTATATCACCTTTACCCGGCTTGAGGCAGATGTCCGCCACGAAATTATCCAGTCGTTCCATGCCGATGGTGTGACCGAGGGCATGACGGCTATACAGTTCGAGGACCTCTCAGATCTCTATTTTGACCGGAGCATCGTCCCGGACTCATGGTACAGCCACAGCAACACCCTGACCCGGCTCCAGAAACGCTCCGAACACGCGAACATCTTCATAAAGCTTGCTGACATCTTTGCAGCTGCAGAACCGGGCAGTATGATCATCCTTGATTCGATCACCGATATTGCAACCCAGACGGCCCTCCCGAACCTCTGGGCGGACCTGACCGGCTTCCTTCGCGGGCTCCAGCGGCTCTCAAAGACAAAGAACCTGACCATCTACCTGTTGTTGAGTAAGGGTATCATCGAGCCGGCACAGGAAAGCGAACTTGCCGATATTGTAGATGCAGTCTTCCTCTTCCGGTGGGAGGAGAGCACCGGTTCACGGCGCCAGCGGGTGATGTTCTTTGAAAAGTTCCGGGGGGTCATGCCCCATCTTGAAGAGCAGGATCTCGTGAAGTTCGCCGTCAGGATATCCACGACCGGGGGATTTGAAGTGAGCAATATCAGGATGGTCATATGAGCGAACAACGCGTAAAAGTCGGGATCTCCGGACTTGACGACATGCTCGGTGGTGGCCTGCTTGCGGGGAGCATCTGCGCCATCATCGGAACCTACGGTACCGGAAAGACAACGTTTTCTCTCGAATTTGTCTGGGACGGACTCAAAGCCGGGGAGCGGATCATCTACATCAGCCTCGAGGAACGTGAGGACAGGCTGGTCCTGTACATGAAAAAGAAAGGATGGGACGTGGAGCCGTTCCTCAACAAGTCCCTCTATATCATCAAACTCGACCCGACTGATTTCAACCTTGCAAACAACCGGATCAAAAATGAACTCCCGAACCTGATCAGCGAGATTCAGGCAAGTCGGGTGGTGATCGACCCCATCTCGCTCTTTGAGGATCTCTTCACAAACGACGCGGAACGCCGCCGCGAGATGTTCCGGTTCATCGAAGGGCTGCGGGACAAGGCATGCACCATCATGATGACCTCGGAGACCGAACAGAATAATGCATTTTCAAGCCGGCACGGTTTGATCGAGTACCTTGCCGACACCGTCATTCTGCTCCGGTATGTCCGTTCAAGCGATCTCACGGATGTTCACCTTGCGCTCGAAGTGGTGAAAATGAGGATGTCTGCTCATTCCCGGGAGATCAAGCCGTACGAGATCGAGCAGACGCAAGTGACGGTGTACTCGGAAGCGAACGTATTCTGATTCATCCTCTTTTTGTCAGTTAAGCAATACTGGCGAATCACCCGGGTGACCTACCGGATTTTCACAAAAAAGTTCGTGAAGGTTGTCATACTTTTTTTAAAAGTCCGGGAACTTTCATGAACTTTACGAAAAAAATTTGATGAGGCTGGCGATCTTTTGCAAAAAAGGTCATACGGTTGGTGAAGATTCCGGACTCATCAGCTCATGACCCGAACTTTTCCGGGAATGTCCGGCCGGGCCATTGTCCGGTTGGACATAATGATGAGGGCTGATGTCCCATACCCCCAAACGAGCGAGGAGTTCCGCCGCCCCCCGAAGGGACGCCCCCGCGGCGGGCACGTGAATACATTTCTGTAAAGATTGCTCCACCAAAAATCCCATTCAACCGTACGGACGCATCATCGCACTAGAGGGGATGCCCGTGCGGCGGGGGCGAAGCCCCCAAGAGCACGCTCTTTTCCGGAAAATCCTGACAGTAACAACGAAGCCGGAGAAAAAATGCGAAATCAAAGAATCCCGGTGACGCATGTTTGGCAGGAATATACCTGTCCCCGACGGTAAAATCCTTCAAAATCATGGTATCCCTCCCTTCGGACACCCCTATTTACACCATACGAAGCCGATGGAAGCTGATCCGGGATCTTTTCCCAGAAAAACCGGGTCGCTTTTTCCTGCTCAGGAACTCCCTTTATTTTTCGGCCATATTTTCATTCCAGGCCATTCCAGCGTTCCGCATGACCAGTTGATCGTCCCCTTTTTCACGATCAAAGGAACGCGGCTAAATTGCACGGTTTTTTCCCGATTAAAACAGCCCGTTTCTAAAAATACCTGTTTAAAGAGAAAATCGTGCAGTGGATTGGCACCATTTCCACTGGAGCGTTACAGCCTCGGATCCGGCCCGAAAACTCTCCGTCGGAGAATGAATCGTGGGAGAGGGCATGTCCGGCCACCGCCCCCCATTTATAACGGGAGTCCTGCCCGAATGGTGGAGCAGCACACTACCGGGCGTGCGGGTTCGTGTAATCAGCCGGCCCCCACCATTCGAGCTCGCCCACGGAGAGGTCATGGACCCGGAGCCGTCGCCAGGTCCGCTTGTGCCGGGTGCAGAACCAGATCTCCCGGGGGTCCATGGTGACTTATACTATAGAGCCTAGGGCATTTCAATTTCACATCAAATGGTCCATTCCGAATTAATCTATAGTGGCCGAGAGAGCCGGGCTGTTCCCTCATACGGTAATCCCGAGAATGTTGAGCAGCACAAGGACAAGTACGCCCGGCAGCCCCCCGATGCCGCAGATGAGAAGCGTTGCAAGGCTGTACCCGAGATCGGGCCTGCCCACCCACGTCATGACCTGGAGCGTGTTTAAGACAAAAAGAAAGATGAGGCCGAGAACGGCGTTGAGGACCAGCACCGCGAGTTTTTTTACCAGATAATACGCAATGGCAAGGATGACAACGATAAGGACGATAGCAAGGAGGATATCGCTCATAGTTACTTACCACTGTTTTTTACCTGTTGCTATTTATGAAGATCATTTCCGGATTAACTGGATTTCGAACGGTTAAACCGGTAGTTCATTGAGATACCTGTTCTTCAATCGGTTATATTTTTGCCGTCATTTCATACTATTGTGGCACTGTCGATCCTGAACCATAAAATATGAATTATAACCATATCCCGATCACCCATCAAGATCTTGATCAGTGTTTTCGAAACCAGATCTAAATGAAATTGCTGGTTTAGACCGGAAACACTGCCAGTCACAGAAGTATTTTAGGATGTTTGAAAAAATCTGTTTTCACCTGATACCTCTTGAACCGGAGTTTTTTATAACCGCCTTTTATTATCAGATTGCCGGAAAATCACTCAACGCTCCTTAATGCATCGATGGGATCCATGTTGGATGCTTTCCAGGCCGGGTATACGCCAGAGATGACGCAGACAGCGACACCAATAGACATGGCGGCAGGGACGTAGAGAATACTTGCCGGCTGGAAGAAATATGCCGTTGTTCCAATCATTGCCTCCACCACGGTATACCCTATAGCGACACTACAGATTCCACCGATACCAGCCCCCAGAAGCCCGAGAATAAATGCTTCATACATGAACATCCGGCGTATTTCGCCTTTCTCCGTCCCGATGGAGAGCAGGATACCAATTTCCTCTATTCGTTCACTCACTGACATCATCATCACGTTAAAAATACTCACCGCTGCAACGAGGAGAGAGATCCCACCGATCGCCATGATAAATGTCGTTACGGTGCTCAATGCGGAGGTCTCTGTCGCAAGCTGTGAAGTGGCATCCCTGATCCGGACTACCGGGGTTTTCGCATTGGTGTTGAGTTTCGTATCGATGGCAGATTCGATGTCACTGATATTGTCAATATCGTTGACTATGACATTTACCTGGGTCCACTCATCATCCCCGCCATACTCATTGGTATACCATTTACTGTTCACCACGATCCCGTTATCAGTCGAAACGCCATCAGCGACGGTTCCCCGTGGCTGGAGAACCCCGGCAATGCGCAGCTCGGGACGTGACGTGGCTGAGAACGATCCAATCCTGATGCGACTTCCGACCTTGAGGTTAAAATTTTCAGCAATATCGGCCCCGACCAGTACCTCATTGACCCCTAAATCCGTTGTCCCGTTGCCATACGACTGGTTAAGGGTGAGAAACTTGGGAATGTCCATAGGATCGATACCATAGATCGAACCCCGGCCAGAGACCGAACTGATGGTAAACTCACCGTTCGTTGAATAAAGGGGGATTACCGTGCCGTTTGATCCCACAACAGTGTCTATCTTCGTAAGCTCGCTTTTGGTTATACCTGTTGCCGCAGATGATGAGGGTCGGAATCCGACAGGCCCCATCCTGACAGTATCAGATGAGATGACAATCGTGTTAGCGCTGGATGAGAGCTGATCCTTTACCTCCAGCTGCATGTTGGTTCCGAGCATTCCCATGGAGGCGATGGCGACGACACCGATCACAATGCCAATTGCAGCAAGCATCGATCGCAGAAAATTCAGCCGGACGCTCCTGACGGAGAGATTAAAGAATATGTCTCCTTTGATCATGATTCTGCAATTCTCCCATCCACCAGCCTGAGGGGGAGACAGGCGGCATACTCCGTGATCATCGGGTCAAGGGTCAAGAGGATTCCCAGCTGCTTCATCAGGGCCAATTTACCGGAACCCGATGGTCCCATAATTGCGATAAACTCTTTTTCCCCGAAGTCACGTGAGATGCGATCGAAAGCAGTAAAATCTCCACCCTGTAAGGGGTACGTTTTTGTCACGCGAGAGAGCTGGACAGGGAGGGAATCGGTCATAACGATACCCTCACTGCGGTTTTTTCAGTTTGAGTGAGATCCATTTCCGTTTGGTCCACAGAACGATACCAATTACAACAATGATGCTACCGGTAATGAGGGGGTAGAATGAACTGATGCCGCCGCCTCTGCTGCTGGTTATCCCCCCAAAAATGCTGGTGCTGGTACGTCCTCCGCTCCCGTAACTGCCACGACCCGTTCCACCGGGAGCGCTGTTCATCGTGGAACCGGATGAAGTCCTTGAACTGCTGCCAGGAGTCGAATTACCAAATCCGGATGACGATGAAAGATCGAGCATCTTTGTGAGACTGTAATCGTTACCGTTTGTATCTTTCCAGCTGATAACGACAGGGACTGATGAGAGGTCACTGCTGGTAAAGGTTACTTCAAAACTACCGGAATCATCAGAAGCGATACTGCCAATGGCATATACCGGGTAGGTTCCTGTGCCTTTCGCAGGAGATCCTACAGTGACGACGACTCCTTCTGCATCGGAGATTCCGGCATTGGTGATGTCACCGGTGATATCGTAACCCGACCCTGATGTGGTGAGGGCAACATCGTTGAGAATGGGTACTGCTGCAGTTTTGTCTGCACCAAGAGTTATCGGAAGCGTGAGGTTGACCCCATGATCATTGTCGCCATTCTGGTAAGTGACGTAGAATGTAACATTTGATTCCTGGTGAGGTGTAATCTCAAAATCAACATCCGATGAATTATCAGCATCCAGAGATGCGATAAATACCTGCTGGGGGCTCACATCTGCGCCGTTTCCTTCAGCAGTAACCTCGATATTTTGTAACGCACCGTCACGGCAATTAATAAGACTCACGGTCACGTTACCCGGCGTTGAAAGAGCAAATGGAGTGGGTTTATCCGTTATAACGGCTTTAAGTGGCGCTGAATTCACAATTATGGGAATCGGGTAATGGACTGGACTGCCACCCACGGTGCCGACAGTGAACAATGCGTAATACGTCCCATCAGGGGGATCTACGGTAACATCAAAAGAATATGTCACTGTTTCGCCTGCTCCGATGTACGTCGTTGTACCCAGATCATCCTCCTGAACAACATGAATTTTATTACATATGATAGTTGGATCCGTCAGCCCGATTGCGGATGTTCCTGCATTTGTCAGGGTTACGGTGATTGTCCCCTCTTCATAGGGGAAAAAAACTTCCGGGTCCATAACAGCATTTGATACCGTGACAAGAGCCGAATTATCTATTGACGTGCTGGCTGATGTAGCAGTACTGCCCGTTGTTGAGCTGGAACTGCTCGTTGTCGAACTCGAGCTACCGGTTGTTGAACTGCTCGAACCCTGGGCGGCACATGCCGTTGATACCACGAGCACCAGCAGGATTAAACCAAGAATTACAAATCGTCTCTTCATGAAATCATCCTTGTTTTTTTAGAGATTCATACCAAAAATCCTGGCAACGCAACGATTCAAATGCACAAGAACCAATCCTGATCCGAATGGAGTGAATATATTGGACAGGTGCACCGACCACGCCCTCACTTTCGGTACAAACGGAACTTGCCTGCCGGATTATCTTTTCCTTTTTCTGGGTTACCCTCATTTTCCACATTTGTGTTCCTACAATTTGATGTAAATCCGGGGTTCTTGAGTACATTTTAGCACGCGGCTACATGTAATATAAATTTTACTTATTGTTATTTAATATATACTCGCGTTCAAAAAGTGTGGAAGAATCGAGAATGCGAGTGGAAACGCAGGAAAACAACAGGTAATGAAAATAAGTACAAACAGGTATTTGAACCGGGGTACTATGATCGCAACGCCCGGGCGGTCGGGTGCGATGATGATACAGGGTGTGGGCATTATACCAGCAGTTGCCACAATCAACCGGGATTAAATCCAAATCTGTTCGTGCCGGATGCCTGATCTCCGCCATCTGCATATTCTCTGGCGAAGATATTCTCACGGGTTAAGCGCATGCCAAAATATTATTTGCCAATGACCCGGACATTATTAACTTTTACCGGGGGCAGGATGTATGATCCGACGGAACGGCTCTCTTTCCCGAGTGCGGTAACCTGCCGCTGGAGATCGAAGAAGTTGCCGGAGATCATTGCTCCCCGTATAGGCTCTGCAAGAGCGCCATCCTTTACCCGGAACGGGTTGGACATCTCGACCGAGAAATCCCCGCTCATGGGGTTTGCCGTGTGTGCCCCCACCACGCTGTGGACGTAGATGGCAGGTTCATCAAAGAGTTCGTCACGTTTGCCGTCCACGACAAAATTGTGATGGCCGATCGCGGGAAGCCCGGCAAACCCGCCCCGGATGGCACTCCCGGTGGATGCCTTACCGGCCCGGTACGCGGTCTTGAGATCGTAGGCAAACGCTGTCAGGACACCGTCCCTGACAAAATCAAGCCGGGTTGTAGGAGTTCCCTCGGCGTCAAACCACGTGCTCCCGTCAGCCCCCATCCGGTGGGGGTCGTCATACAGGGAGAGCAGCGGGGCGGTGATCGTTTCGCCGAGCCTGCCGGCCAGTTTCGAGCGGCCCTGCAGCACGTTCCTGCCC
>CAYVTY010000044.1:0-14467 GCA_964454995.1 uncultured Methanoregula sp. | reverse complement strand
GATCACATAATCCCATGATGTTTCCTTACCCTGATAAACAGCGGATTTGTTGAGCAATCCGTTGATCTCATCCGTAACTTTCTGCGCGCCTGCTGATCTCAACCTCAACGTGTAGTTTTCTGTGCGGATGAAGTCTTTTTTCTCTATCCGATCATTCTCGATCAGGTTGATTACCGCGAGATCTACAATGAACCGGAACAATTTCAGAGGCTTGAAGTAGTGAGATCTTGTGTGAGTTCTCCCCGTCTCAGGGCCCCTCTCGGGGCACGGCGGGGCAAGTGCCGGTTTGGTCTCTTTCTCACTTGATCCGCCGCGGGGGCGCCCCGTCGGGGGCGGCGGGAGTCATTGCACCTGTCCATCGCTATGGGGAGATCTCCTTCCTCAAAGGAACAAATTTCGGGAACCTCCAATAACCGAACAAAATCTTCTTCTCACCCCATGTACCACATAGAAACAACCAACCGCCGGGCGAAGGTGACAGGGTACGTCGAATACTCTTGAAATCCTGGTCGAAAAGCTCTCTGATGATAATGAGGGGACGCGGTGGAATGCGGCGGAAGCGCTGGGACGGCTGGGAGATCCCCGGGCCGTGGAGCCGTTGATTGACACCTTGTGGGATGATGATTCTCGGGTGCGGTTGAAAGCTGCCTGGGCATTGGGCATGCTCGGGGATCCCCGGGCACTGGTTCCCCTGCAAAAACTCTACCGGATTGAGCGGGAGGATGCGAGGGAGACCATCCAGGAAGCGATGGAGATGTCAAACAGGTGATGGCCGATAATCTGAAATGAACGTGCACGCATCAGGCCCCTTGGGCGGTGGCACTGCTTGTTCATGGGGGTATGGGGGCAAAGCCCCCATCTTCATGATCAGTTTCCAGAACTGGCAGATCCGTACAACCATCCGGCACTTTTCTTTGAAGACTTCCGGTCGCGTGCGGACAATTATTAGAAAAGATCGATCGGGTTGTTGAGGATTTTAAAAAAAGTTCGGGTCGCAAGCCGGCAATTTCAAAAAAGGATCAATCGAGTTGCTGAGAATTTCAAAAAAAGATCGCATCACGAGCGGACGATTCCGAAAAGTCCGGTAACCTCATCCGGCTTTTTACAAAAGTTCGATAACCGCGCCGGATTTTTTTTTTAAATTGCTGACAGCGTTATCGATCTTTCTCCGGAAAAACCGGAAAATCCCGGTGAACATTTTAAGCGGGCAAAGGGGAGAGTGGGATGCCCCCATCTTTTCTGCGTTCAGGGAGGGGTACTGACTTACCCTAATCCGGGCTCAATCTGGCCCCCGATTGCCCATTTTCAGATCAAAAAGAAGCCCGTATCGGGCTTCGTTTCAAAATAAGCCCAAATCGGTCGTATTTTCGCAATCGGACGAAATAAAACGTTCACATAGACGCGTTTTGAGGCCATTTCTCCGGCCCGATCGTGTTTTCTGTTGATGAGGAAAATGATCGCTGTCAGAACGCGAATATGACCCGATTATGGGCATTATATGGGGCTCAATTTGGGCTTATTTTGGCAAACTGGGGCACATAAACGGCCGAATTTCCGAGCAGGGGGATCGGACGGTTTTACGGGCTTATTTTGGAGATTCCCCCTGGGAAATGCATACAAGATCTCCCCCATAATCGTACTCTCAAACAAGCCCCCGGCTTCACGCATCCGCAGGGTACTGCGCAAGAATCCGCTCCAGTTCCTGCTTCAAAGGAGGGATATTTACCTGGACAACCGCCCAGATCTCATCAGTATTGACCGCAAAATAGTGATGGACAAGAATGTTTCGGAATCCGATGATCTTCCCCCACGGGATTTGAGGATATTTCTCCTGCGACTCCTTGGATACCCCACGGGCAGATTCTCCGAGAATCTGGAGATGGTGAATCACCCATACTTGGACAAGCTCGTCATGCTCAAAGGCTGGTTTTCCTGCTGCTGTGTACTTCTCAATTTTTTGTAGGGACTCTTCCATGTCCTGGAAACGCAACCGGTCATCTCTCATAAGGGAACCGCTTCCAGAACGACCCGGCTGCGGATCGGTTCACGCAGGAGGGGCACGGTACAGACATCCACAGGTCTTCCCAGCAGTTTTTCGAGATCGTACGCGAACCCGCCAAGATCAAAAAGGGTTTTTCCCGGTGCGAGCTCGACAAGAAAATCGACATCGCTCTTTTCGTCGGCCGTGTGACGCGCAACTGAACCGAAGATCCGGATATGGGAAGCGCCGTACTTCCCTGCAAGAAGGGTGATCTCCCCACTCTTTGAACGGATCAACTGATAAATATCCGGTTGCGCCATAATCCTTGAAAAGATAGTGGGGATGCGAAACCTAAAAAGGATTCCCCAGAATGGAGGAGGAGAATCTGATCAGGGGTATTACCAGTTCTCCCCTCTTTTTTCAGACATTCTCCAACCCGAAGATGTTTCGTTCTCCTATCCGGGATGGTTGAGTGGAGGGGGGACGAACTGGCTAAAAAAATGATTACGCTGCCGGCTCAATGACGATGGCGTCCGGCAACGGTGTGAAATGGTGATCCCCGGTTACGATTTTGAGATCGTTGTTCCGTGCTGTGGCAAGGATTATGGCATCCGCCAGTCCCGGGACTTCCTGCTTAATGTATCTCCCGGCTTGTTCCGCTATTGCCTCATCGATGGTGAGGATCTTGCTCCGTGCCCGTATATCGGCGAGCATTGGCACGATGGATTTTATATCGAGTTCGCGGATGCAGTACCGGGTGACTTCAGTCAGTGTGATTATCGAGGAATAGATCGTTTCGTCGCCTTCGATATATTCACGGGTTGCCGGGTTGCCCCGCCAGTACTCAATCCACGTCCACGTATCAATGAGGTACCCGATCGGAATCCTCCCCCTCATCCCTGACAAACACCGGTGCCTTTTTCAGACAACCGAATGTTGACGGGATGCTTCGTCTCCGGTTGATAAGGAGGATTTTGATAACGTCATCGTAGGACTTGACCCGCTCGATCTTTTTGAGATCGTCCAGCTCCTGCTGGATTGGCCGTGAGACCTGAATGGTAGTTGTTTCGGCCATAGTATATAGACTATAATCTATGACACCATAAAAGTATCCTCTTTATCATCAGGCTGATCGGAGGCTTTTCGTTGACGGCCTTTCTGACCGATGCGGGACTGGACTGCTCACGCGGGCACAGGCATCGTGATCACTTGCATCGGGAGCGGGCGCATCAAACACTTCGTTCAGGCCCCGATAGATCAGAGCACCATCTTCTAAAAGAGGTATGCACGTTGCTGTGGATACACCGGATCATCGTAAGACTATCAATGAAAAATACCCGGTTGATCGGCTCTGTAGAAATCCTCATTTTCATTCGAAAAATTAACATTTCTACAGAGCCCCAATTTCAATATCACCCAAGATATGTGTTGAGAAGCATCTGTTCGGTGTTATCACTAAATTTTCCGATAGCGACAACATGTGTCTTTCCTAAAAATTCGCCGGTAAATTGTGTGGAACTGTCAACCACAACTGGTGTTGTTTGTGATGATTGTCCGATAATACCTGTTTGTGAATTACCTGAACTGTCAGTTACCGTTATCGTTACTTGCCGGAGCTGATCAGCATCCTGTCCACCCTGATAGGTGACAACAATATGCTGGGAATCCGGTTTTATTGCGGTTAACGCCACGACTTTGGTAGTGGCATGCGCAATATTTCCGGCCATACCGAATACAAAGAAGGCTAAGGCAAACGACGCGATCAGGAGAGCAATCATAGCAACCAGTACTGCTACAGGTAACCAGAACAGCCTGCTTTTACGAGTAAACTCGATCTCATTCCGGTTAATTTTTTCAGCGGTGGTATATGCATTATACATCCCGAAAGACCAGAGCCCCAGCCCCAGAATTATGAAAACTGCAAATACCAGATGGTTAAATTTAAGGAGTATACTCAAAACCAGATTGGTTATTCCTAAAATAAACAAAGCCCCGAAAAAATACAGGCCATCCCATCTTCTTCCATTGTACCACTGACCCCATCCGGGAAAGATGAAACTGAATATCACGGCCAGCAAGGGACTTCGGATCGGCACCGTTCCGGGAGAGGGGACACTCCCGGGAACCGCATCGGCAGTGACAGAAGTTCTTTGAGGGGGTGCTGACGTATACGGTTCTATAGTCGTATCCTGCATATTCTTTATCCGTTTAAGGACCATGGTCCTTGCGATGTTGGCATTTTCATAGCCGGGATCGAGTAAAAGTGTCTGGTCAAATGAGTCGAGGGCCGTCTTGAACTTTCCCATTTCTGCATATACAAGACCCCGGTTAAACCACGCGTCAACCGGGAACTGGTTAAAAGCGATAGCCTTGTCAAACGCGGTTATTGCATCGGGATAATTTTTGCTTTCAAAAAGTGTGACACCTTGTGAAAACCAGTTACCTGAGTCTTCCATTATAATTATTTTATATCATATAATGATTATAAGAATTGGCTCTGTAGAAATCCTCATTATTATCAAAAAATAGCATTTCTACAGAGCCGATTGATCGAGAATTTATAAAAAAAATATCCGGCCCGAACGCTTGAGTTCCCCAAAAAAAAAAGATCGGATCGCACTATGAGGATTCCGGTAAAAGACAGGGCCGGTTCCGTGTGGGGGGTGGACAAAACCGCCCCTGCCCTCTCCCAATACTAAAATACCGTTCGCGCCAACCTATCGTACATGAGTGACCCAATCCTTGTCGAGATTGTCGGCCTTGAATATTCAGAGTGTTCCCCGTTTCCCTGCGACGCAGACCGGACCTGCGGGCTATCCAAATGCTACCCGTCAGGAAAACTCACCAAAGCCTTCGATGCGCTCAAAGCCGTCATTAAGGAGACCTATGGCGATCGGGTGGAGCTCAGGCTCACGCTTATCGACGACGAGGTGCCGGCGCATATCCGCGCAATCCTCGAAAAGGATTACCCGCCGATCCCGATGGTTCTTGTGAACGGGAAACTCACCCGGATCGGGAGGATCGTGCTCGACCGGATAAAAAACGAGATCGATGCCTGCGTTTAATCCGGAAACGACATTTTTAAAGAACACCTTTTGAGGTGTTACCATAATCCGGATACATAGTGTCTGTTCTATTCTGCCATGAAGGGAAGACAGCATCCTTTACGTCAACCTCAACAATTATGCCCTATGAGATGAAATAATGAAGATCCATCTCTGTACGGCAGGATGCAAGGAAAATAGATGCGCCCACGCCACGAGCAGAGATAAGCCCTCCCGGGAGGCACCATACGCAGACAATTCCCGTAACCACGCCGGATTCGTTCAGTGAGGATGCAACGCTCCTTACCCTGTACGCGCTTGCCGGAGAGGAGTGTGGGAGTTTTGTTACCTTCCGCCCCCGTCTTATTCACCGGCTCCAGCAGCATTTCTTCACGTCGGGACATGCTGAGGCCGCTCACCCGGTTACCGGCACCGTCGAAGTACGGGAACTCTCACCCCACGAGATGGTCCGTGCCGAAGAAGAACTCTGGATCCACTACCACCAGCAGAAGGCAAACGCCGCAACGGATCGGCTTTTTGCGGCGTTTGCCGGGACGCAGCTGGTTGGCGTCGCGCGCTGCTCCCGGCACCCGGACGGCTTTGAAGTGGACGGTGTGTACGTGCTCGATGAGTACCGGCGCCGGGGTTTTGCCCGGTCGGTCATGAAACAACTGATCGAAGAGTGCGGCCGGCACGAGACGCTTTACATGCACGCAAAGACGGAGCTCATGGACTTTTACGGCGAGATGGGGTTTTACCCGATCCCGGAACCCGAGCTCCCTAAGACGATCCGGGACCGGTTCGGATTCTGCATGGGCAACCTTGCAGGGATCGATGTCTGCCCCATGAAACGCGATCCGTCTGCCGTGAACACAATTCATAATACGGAGTGCATGGGATGATATCCGGATACCGGTACGGGAACATATCCATGGCCGGAAAGATGGCACGCCAGCCGCACAGGGAGAAATCTCCGATGCGACAGATCGGAGGGAGGGCCTGATGATCGGCCTGCTTTTTTATGCCGTCATCGCGCTCTTCCTTGCCGGCACCGTCATTTCCCTGCCGGGCACAGCACGGGATACCCGGATCATCCGCACCCTCTCGCTTGCCTGCACTGCCGGAGCCTCTCTCCTCCTTGCCGTGCTCTCCCTTATCATCCTTGTCAGCGGTGTACCTTTCACTCCTGCGGCATGGCAGCTGTTCCCCGGCTTTTCAGTAGATTTTTTCATCGACCGGCTCGCCGCGTTCTTCCTGTTCCTGATCGGCAGCGTCTCCGCGTGCGTTGCCATCTACACAATGGGATATGTTGAGCACATGGAAGGAGGGAACCGCCGGAACCTGCTCTGCGGCTGCATCAGCCTCTTTGTGCTCGTGATGGCGCTTATCGTCGCCTCAGAAAACACCATCTCGTTTCTGTTCTTCTGGGAACTGATGGCAGCAGTCTCATTTTTCCTTGTCATGTACGAGTACACACAGGAAGAGACAAGAAAAGCCGGGATTTTTTATTTCGTCATGACCCACCTCTCCACGCTTTTCGTGATGCTGGGGATCATCGCGTTCTATTACGCATCCGGTTCGTTTGCGATTGCACCGCTGCACGCCACTCCTGTATCGCTGCCTCTTGTCACTGCCGCGTTCCTCTTGCTTTTTGTGGGTTTTTCCATCAAGGCGGGGATCATCCCGTTCCACAAGTGGCTTCCCTACGCTCACCCGGCAAGCCCGTCACCTGTCTCGGCACTGATGTCGGGCGTGATGCTCAAGGTCGCAGTCTACGGTCTCCTCCGGTTCATCATCACGGTCTTCTCACCCGATCTCTGGTGGGGCGTGCTGATCCTTGCTCTCGGTATTGCATCAGCGGTGCTCGGTGTGATATACGCTCTCAAGGAGCACGACATTAAAGGGATGCTGGCGTACTCGAGTATCGAGAATATCGGCATCATCTTTGTCGGTATTGGCCTCTTTGTGATATTCTCCTGCTCGGGACTTGCGGTGCTTGCGACCCTCAGCCTGCTTGCGGCGCTCTTCCACTCCCTCAACCACGCGCTCTTCAAAAGCCTCCTTTTCCTCACCGCGGGATCGGTGGTGCACGCAACGCACACCCGGGACATCGAGAAGATGGGCGGGCTCTCCGGGAAAATGCCCTACACATCGGTACTCTTCTTTACCGGTGCGATCGCCATTGCCGCCCTCCCCCCGTTAAACGGCTTTGCAAGTGAACTGATGATGTACATCGCGTTCTTCCAGTCCGTGACCGTCGTCGATCCCCTCTTAAAAGTCCTCCTTTTTATCTGCCTGGCCCTCTTTGCGCTCACAAGCGCTCTCTCGGCTGCCTGTTTTGTAAAGGCATTTGGTTCCGTCTTCCTTGCCCAGCCGCGTTCACCGGAGAGCGAAGGCGCCCACGAAGTAAACTTCCCGATGCTCGCCGGCCCGGCCATCCTTGCCGCGGCATGCGTCATCCTAGGGGTCTTTGCGTACCAGATCCTCACCGCTTTCGGCTATGTGCTTCCCATCCCGGACCTGTTCCTCGTGAGCCTGCTCCTCCTTATCATGGCGGCGCTCACGTACGTTGTCCTGTATTTCACCGCATCCCACGATATCAGGATCAGCGAGACCTGGGGTTGCGGGGCAAAATCGCAGCCATCCTCAACAGAGTATACCGGGCACGGGTTCTCGGAGCCGATCGTCACCATCTTCTCCTCCATCTACCGGACAAAAAAATCCAGCACAAAGACGTACTACGACCAGCATGACTGCATCTTTGCAGAAGGGACCGCGGAGATCCGGCTCCTGAAGTTCTTCGAGGAATACCTGTATCTCCCCATTGCACGCGGGGCGACCCGGGCCTCTGCCAGGATCGCACGGATACAGAACGGCTGCCTTGATACCTATCTCCTGTACGTGTTCATCGCAGTGGTCGCGGTTATCCTCTTTTTGGGGTGGTCGGCATGACCGCAGATTTCCTGCTCTACGGTGTCATCAACACGCTCTGCGTTGTGCTCATATCTCCCCTCTTTGTGAGCCTGGTAAAGAAGGTCAAAGCCTGGTCGCAGGGACGGCAGGGCCCTTCAGTTTTCCAGACCTATTACACGCTCGCAAAACTGCTCAAAAAAGAAGTGATCTATTCCAGAAACGCGTCATGGATCATGAGGATCACGCCATGGGCGTGCATCTCTGCCATCCTTGTGGCTTCCCTCTTTGTCCCGCTTGTCGTTGTCACGGAACCTGTCGGGGGCATCGGGAACATCATCCTCTTCCTGTACCTGCTGGTACTCGCCCGGTTCTTCATGGCTCTCTCCGGCCTTGACGCAGGCAGCGCATTTGGCGGCATGGGCAGCTCCCGGGAGATGAGCATATCGGCAGTCATCGAACCCACAACGATTATCGTTTTTGCCGCGCTTGCATTTGTCTTCAAATCCCTCAACCTTATCGACATGGTCACGGTCGCTGCCGCTGCCGGGATTCCCGTGAGCCCGACGCTGATCCTGATCGGGATATCGCTGTTTATTATCCTGATCGTCGAGACCTCCCGCATCCCGGTCGACAACCCGGAGACCCATCTTGAGTTGACCATGATCCACGAGGGGATGATCCTCGAACAGTCCGGCAGAAACCTCGCCCTCATGGAACTCTCTGCGGCAATCAAGCAGACCCTCCTGATGGCACTTCTCATCAACCTCCTCATCCCGTGGGGCCTTGCAACGACGTTCTCGTTTGCCGCCATAGCAGTCGCACTCTGCCTCTTTGCCGCAAAAGGCGCGATCCTTGCTCTCGTGATCGGGCTCTTTGAGTCGTCCATGTCAAAGATGCGGTTCTTCCGGCTGCCCAGTCTCTTTATGATGGCATTCTTCTTCTCGACCCTTACCATCATCATCGAGGTGTTTGCATGACCGACTCTGTGTTTTTTGACGGTATTATCAAGATCCTGTTTGTCTGCGTCATTATCACTGCCGCGTATATCATCACGACAAAAAACCTCATCACGCTTGTCAGGGTCTATGCGCTCCAGTCGCTCACGCTCGTTTGTATCGCGCTCGCACTCTACTGGTACGAGGGGGCAGCAATCCTCCTTGCAATCGCGCTCATCACGCTGGTCTTCAAGGTCATCGTCATCCCGTATTTCATTACAACAGTCCAGGAAAAGATCCGGATAAAACGGGATATCGAATTCCATTTCTTAAGCCCGACAAGCTCGCTCCTGCTCTCGCTTGGGCTGATGCTTCTTGTCTACATCACGCTCTCCCGGATCTTTCAGGATACCCTGGCAAAAGGGAGCATCGGGACTCCATTATTCTTTGGGGCAGTGATCGGGATCTCCCTTGTCCTTATGGGCATGATGGTGACCTTTTCCCGGAAAAAGGCGATCACAAAAGTACTCGGGTACCTTTCGATGGAGAACGGGGTACTTCTTTTTGGTCTTTTTGCGACCGAACTCCCGTTCATCATCGAGTTTTTGATCATCATCGATCTGGTCATCCTCATCCTCCTGACCACCATCCTTACGGTGGGCATTGATTCGACGCTTGAGGAGTACCACAACCGGCTCCACCGGTTCTATCTCTGGGAAGAGCAGGAGGAAGCGCCATGATTCTTGTCGCCTACGTGCTGTGTGCAGTGGCGGCACTTGTCCTTGTCGCCATCAGCCGTACCCACCGGCAGATGAACATGGCAGCCATCGGCCTTGGCTTACTCTTCGGGGCGATCACCGGGTACATTCTCCTGTGCGTGCAGGTCCCGGTCGACACGTTCATGGTCGGCAACGGGTACTTCTTCATCGACCACCTGGGACTTTTCGAGGTGATAGTCGCGACGGTCATCTTCACGCTTGCCGCCGTGTATGCCCGGGGGTATGTCGAAAACCTGCTTATTAGCGGAGAACTGGAAACAGGGAGCCTGAAACTCTTCTATGCCGCGTGGTGCCTGCTCGAACTGGTGATCGTCCTCGCATTTTACTCGGACAACCTCGCGCTCTTCTGGATCTTTGCCGAGATGACGACGATCATCTCCGCGATGCTTGTTGCCATTCTCTCGGCAAAGGAGAACATCGATGCGGCGCTCAAGTACATCTTCGTCGCGTCGGTTACGATGCTCTTTGCCTTTGTCGGGCTTATCTTCCTCTTTGAAATTGCGCGCTCCACGCTTGGCACCGGTACCCTGAACTGGACGGTCTTAATAAAGCACGCATCCGCCTTTCCCCCCGGGATGATGATCGCCGCGTTCACGCTCATCTTTATCGGATTTGCTGCAAAGTCCGGTATCTTCCCGTTCCACACGTGGCTTCCCGAAGCCCATGCAAAGGCGCCATCCGCGGTCAGCGCCGTTCTCTCCGGAGTACTCCTGAATGTCGGCATCTACGGGATCATCCGGGTCTTTGCCATCGTGCACCAGACCCCGGCATTTACCACCGTCACTCCCCTGATCCTGCTCTTCGGTGTCCTCTCTATTGCCATAGCCGCGATCTCCATGCTGCCGGAGAAAAATCTCAAAAAACTGATCGCATTTTCGAGCATCGAGAACATGGGTATCCTGCTCATCGGCCTTGCCGTTGCCACCCCGCTTGCTATCTTCTGGGTGATCTTCCACATTATGGCGCACGCGTTCACAAAGGCCTCGCTCTTTTTCTCGACCGGCATCCTGCACCGGCAATACAGAAGCCATCTCTCGGCCGACGCGCCCGATGATATCCACGACGTGTTCCGGTTCCAGCCGCTTGCCGCATGGGGGATCATCCTCGGGGGACTGGCGATCATCGGCATGCCGCCGTTCATGGTCTTCTTCTCAAAATTCTTCATCCTGCTCTCGCTGGGATCGCTTTCTCTCTGGGTACTTGCGCTCGTCCTTGTCCTCATATTTATTGCCACAGCCGCGATCGGATACTTTGTGATCACAACCTTTACCCGCGTGACCCCACCGGGCGAACCGGTTGATCTCGTGGCCTACCAGACACCATTGAGCATGAAAGCTCCCATTGTGATCCTGCTTGCACTCATCCTCATCCTCGGCATCCTGTTCCCGGCAGGCGGGTGCACATTTATTGGCCAGATCGTAACGGAGTTGGGGTTCTAAATGACCAGCCAGGTTTTACCGGACGATGATGCCGCAACCGGGGCGGTCCGGGAGTTGTTCGGCGCTGCAGCGGTGCCTGCCCGGATCACGTACGGGTGCAACCGGGAATGTTCCGTTGACGTGAGCGAGCCGGAATTTGCTCTGGCCATCCCCTGGCTTGCCTCCCGCAAATTTGTTTTAATCAGCCTGTTCTGTGTCGAAGGTTTCCGGGAAGGGGCAGGACATTTTCTCCTGTACGTATTCGAGCGAAAAGGCAGCATCCTGATCCTTGTCCGGAATATCACGGGTGCCCGGGCAACATCCATTGCCACAATCTTTCCCTCTGCCACATGGCCGGAGCGGGAATGCCGGGACGGTTTTGGGATCGGGTTCGACGGTGCGTTTGACACCCGGCGGCTTTTCCTGCACGAGTCCTACCCGGCCGGGTTCCACCCCCTGGAAAAATCATTTTCAAATACACCGATCACGACAACCACCACCATGGGCGCCACTACCGAGTACCAGTTCCGGACGGTGACTGGTGAGGGGGTCTACCAGGTACCGGTCGGGCCGGTACATGCCGGCATCATCGAACCCGGCCATTTCCGGTTCAGCGTGATCGGGGAGACTGTCTTCAACCTTGAGATACGGTTGTTCTACACGCACCGGGGCATCGAGAAACTTGCCGAGGGAAAAAATCCTCATGACTGCCTGAAGATCGCAGAAGCGGTGAGCGGCGACGAATCTGTGGCAAACGCGACCGGGTTCTGCATGGCAGTAGAACGGTCATCAGGGATTACGGTGCCCGACCATGCATGGTACCTGAGGACGATCCTCTGTGAATCCGAAAGGATTTGCTCGCATCTCGGCGATCTGGCAGGAATGCTCACCGATGTCGCGTTTCCCCTTGGCGCCAGCCAGTTCGCGGTGCTGCGCGAGGAGATGGCCCGTGAGAACGAGCGACTCACCGGCTCCCGGTTCCTGCGGGGCATGCTCTGCATCGGCGGGGTCAACCATGATATTCCTGCAGACGCACTCGCAGGCTTCCGGGATTTCCTCGTGCAGTTCAGAAAACAGTGTAAGATCGGGCTTTCCATCGTGCTCTCGACACCTTCTGTGATCGACCGGTTCTCGCAGACCGGGATCATCAAAAAACCGTTACTGCGCCCGCTCAATATTACCGGCCCTGCTGCACGCGCATCGGGAGGTGCGGTGGATGTGCGGGTAAACCACCCGTACGGGACATATGACCGTTTTTCCCCGGCACCCCACATCCTCCGGGACGGTGACGTCCTTGCCCGTTTCACGGTGAAAGCTGCGGAGATCATGGACTCGCTCGACCTGATCAACAGGGTGATCGATGCGATGCCGGACGGAGCGATTAAGAGCGAGGATCCGATCCGGGACGGCTGTGCGTTTGCGCTCGTGGAATCCGCACGGGGACAGAACCTCTGCTGGGTCTGGGTGCAGGAGGGGAAGATCAGCCGGTACAAGATCAGGACCGCCTCGTACTGCAACTGGCTTGCCCTTGAGCACGCAGTACCGGGGAATATTATCGCCGACTTCCCGGTCATCAACAAGAGCCTGAACCTGTCGTATGCGGGGACCGACCTTTGAGGTGAGATGAGATGGTAAACGCATTTTCCTGCCTCTTAAAAAAGAAAGTAACAGAAACCCGCCCGTTGCCCGATGAGGAGACAGAAAGGCTCGGCCGGGAGATTAAACAGGAGATTGACGCACGGTTCGGGCGCAGCCTTGCAATCCGTGAACTGGATGCAGGCAGCGACAACGCGGCCGAGATCGAGATAAACAACCTCTTGAATGCATTCTACGACGTGGAACGTTTTGGTATCACCTTTGTCGCCTCCCCCCGTCATGCTGATGTCCTGCTCGTGACGGGTGCAGTCACGCACAACATGGAAATTGCCGTCCGTAAGACTTACGATGCGATGCCCTCCCCGAAATTTGTGGTGGCAGTCGGAGACGATGCCTGCGATGGCGGGATCTATAAAGGGACGTATGCGGTGCTGAGCGGGGCGGACAAGATTTTACCCGTGGATCTGAAGATCCCCGGCAATCCTCCCACTCCCACGCAGATCCTTACCGGGCTGCTTGCCCTCATGCGAACGGCCGGCAAAAAACCATAAACAATCCCCGGTCCCTCACCTCTTACCAATAGCGGGAACACTTTATACCGGAAAGCAATAACCAGATACCTGTATGAGCCCGGTTCGAAAATGGGGGGCAGGTCCCTACCCGGTAACTGTTGTTCACGGTGGCCCGGGCGCCCCGGGCGAGATGGCATCGGTCGCCCGGGAACTCTCCGCGGTCAAAGGGGTACTTGAACCCTTCCAGACCGAGACCACCCTTGAAGGGCAGGTGCGGGAACTCAGGTCTGTTCTGGAGAGGGACGGCAGGGTACCGGTTACCCTTGTGGGCTTCTCGTGGGGGGCTTTTTTGTCGTGGATGGTTGCCGCACGGTATCCGGCGCTCGTTCGTAAGCTGATCCTTGTGGGCTGCCCGCCCTTTGAAGAACAGGATGCAGCATCGATCACAAAAACCCGGCTCGAACGGCTTACACCGGAGGACCGCCGGGAAGCGGAGGCAGTGCTGGAGCAGCTGGGAAAACCGGCTGCTGACGGGAAAGAAGGAGATAAGAATGCACTCCTTGCCCGGCTGGGGAACCTGCTTGGCCGGGCAGATACCTTTGACCCCCTGACCCAGGAAGACAAATCATTTTACTGCCAGTACGATGTTTTCCGGGGTGTATGGGATGAAGCGTGCGAACTTCGTCGTAAAAAAACGCTCCTTCATATGGCCCGTGAGATCACGTGCCCGGTGATTGCCATTCACGGGGATTATGACCCCCACCCGGCCCGGGGCGTGGAGATCCCGCTCGAAAAGGAACTCAAAAATTTCCGGTTTGTTCTCCTGCAGAAATGCGGCCACCGGCCCTGGATAGAACGCAACGCCGCTGAAGAGTTTTACCGGATCCTGGTGCAGGAGATTTAAAAACTGCTCTGTAGAAACCCACAATCCATGATAAAATTCATATAAACCGCTCTTTTAGGTCTCCGGCACGCCTCCGCCCCCGCACGCTTGTGGCATCCCCCGGTTGCGATGATGATGTATTACCTGTTCCGCAAATTTGAGTTTGAAGGGTGTTTGTGCGTACAGGTAACTCCCTCACTATCGCAATTGCGCCCTGTCCCCCTCGGGGACGCATTGGCGCAAGAGGGGGGAGGCATATCTTAAAAAGAGGAGTTCTACAGAGCCTAAAAACAAAAACAGGTGCTGATTTTGGATAACCGGCACGCTTCATTTACGGTGTCTCTTTTTTCATCAGCCGTTCAAGTACCCGCTTCTTCTTTGCGATGGCTGCTTCCGATGCCAAAAG
>CAYVTY010000043.1:0-14534 GCA_964454995.1 uncultured Methanoregula sp. | reverse complement strand
AGCAGTCGATAACCTCAGCAGCAGTGCAGCCGTCATAGTTCTTGACTGCCAGAACTCTACGGGTTGCCGCGTCAATCACACCAAAGATATACTGTTGTTTTCCACCGGCGATCCTCTTGGGCGTCATGTCCATGTGCCAGATTGCGTCCGGCTCGGCAATCTCGATCTTCTCGGCAACGACCGGCTCTTTCTTCGGTCCAATGTCCTTCATCATCTGCGAGACGGTAACGTGAGAGACAGTAACGCCGATCTCTTTCTCAATCGTGTGAGCAATCCGGCGCGAGCCGTAGAACGGGAACTTTGTGATAATCTCAGCTACCATATGCTGATGAAATTGTGTATTCTTGATCTCTCTATGAATGGGAGCGCGGGATTTATCCGCTATAAGTTCACCCTCACGGTATCGCCGTAACCATTTCTTAACAACAGAGATAGAACAGTTGAGATTTTCGGCGATTTCATTCAGTTTTAATCCTTGTTCTCTGAGGGCAATGATCTGTTGCCGGAATTCAAGCGCGAATCCATCATTAGAATTCCGGTAAAGGTTCTCATAGCGGAACAGATCGACAGCCGGCGCGGGGAAACCATTAATCCCGGCGGGGTTGTAAATTGTGGTAGGGAGTGTTACTGATTGCATGTTAGTGCCTCCTCGGGAGGGGGTCGATCTTGGCGGATTCCCCTTCCCTTTAATACACCCGCATTTTAACTACGTTTGTATACTTAATTATACGTTAGACTACGATATATATCTTACGGTGGAAAACGTAGTGAAAAGTATTATTAATGCAAAAGGCGTATAATATCAATTGATAAACATGGCTGAACTACATGCTGCCACCGTTAAGGTGATAAAAGATGGACGGATTACAGTTCCACAGGAGATCAGGGAACTTGAGAACATCAAAGAAGGAGATTTCCTGAGAATTACAATTGAGAAAATAGAACGCTCTAAACAGACTAGCTAGTACAGAAAAGTTTTTCTAAGTAGGAGCTTATAATTAATTGACGGCTGGAGTGGGGCTTGAACCCACGCAATCCTTCTGAGGGGATTAGCTGATTATAAGTCAGCCGTTTTTACCAACCTAAACAATCCAGCCACAATTTCAGGTTTCCTTTTCTCTCTTTGCCATCCCCCTACGTAGGGGTACGTTTTACCCTACAACAAATCAATAAGACATTCGTGAATAAATATCTGTTGATAATGATGAGTTATTTGGCAGTTTACTGCCATTTTGGCACTGTAGACGCTGTATACAGTTCTGATAACAATTCTGATAACAAAAATATTATCATATAGACGGTGTATCAGACGGATAAAAATACTATAAATTCCTTTAATGGTTTAAATGATATTAATTTAAAATTGGCCTAAAGTCACGACAACGCACCAGAACCTTTTGAGGGATGATAAAAATTCCCAATTATAAGAAAGGTCACGATGTCACTTTACAGCACACTTAGTGGCACAGGGGGAGGGGGATCACCCCCTCCTCCCAAACGTTTCTCCCGGGCGATCCCGGGCAGGATCAGGGAAACAAAATTTGCTAAAAACTAGGAGATTACAATCCTTTCTTCTTCTCCTTCGCTTTCCGTTTCTTCTTCTCGATAATGCTCTTGACCTTCTTGAGCCGGAAAAGATCTTCCCGCTCCCGCTCCTCAATCGCGTTCTTGATATACTTCGCCTGGCTCTTCAGCTCCGGGATCAGGATCTGTTCGAGGGCGTTCACCCGCCGGCGGTTCATCTGGATTTCGCTCCCGAGGCGCCGCATCGCGGTCTCGATCTCGGCGAGCTTGATCAAGAGATCCAGTTCCACCTCGTACCGCTCAGCCGTCTCATCGATCCGTGCACTGGTCGTGATGATACCGTAACCCCGCTCCAGCATGTTCTTCGAGACGCGTTTCTTCTCGATCACCGGGACAGGGACGCCCATGATGTTTTTCCCGGTGATATCGACCGTGATCGACCGCCGGGTGGCAAACGATGCGGACCGCAGAGTAACCGGGTCATCGACGGCTTCTGCGATCATCAGGGCGAGGTCTGCCGCCCGGGAAACCTGCTCCAGCTCGTCGCGGGACTCCGAAACGGTGCTTAAGATCTTAAAAAACTCCTGGATCAGTGCATCCATTTTCTGCCGCAGAAGGTCCCGGCCCTGCTCCGCAAGCCTGATCTGGGCCTTCATCCTCATCAGTTCCATCCTTGTCGGCCGGACCTGCTCCATAGCGTTTCAGTTCCCCTCTGTGTTTCCTGCCGCTTCATGTGCCGCCGGGTGGTATTTCCGGATGTGCTCCGTTTTTATCCGCTTCAGCTCGTCCTCCGGCAGGGAACTGAAGAGATCCCAGGCAATGGAGAGGGTTTTTTCGATCGGCCGGTCTTCATCACCCTGCGTGATGAACTGCCGTTCGAACATATCCGCGAACTTCAGGTACTTCCGGTCAAGGTCGGTCAGCGCCTCCTCCCCGACAATCGAGACGAGCCGTCGAAGGTCACGCCCGAACGCATACGAAGCGTACAGCTGGTCTGCCACACCGCGGTGATCCTCACGGGTCTTACCTGCGCCGATACCGAGATTCATGAGACGGGAGAGGCAAGGGAGGGCATCGACGGGTGGGTCGCCACCGCGCCGGAAGATGTCCCGCGAGAGCACGATCTGGCCTTCGGTGATATAGCCCGTCAGGTCGGGCACCGGGTGAGTGATATCGTCGTCCGGCATCGTCAGGATCGGGATCTGGGTAATCGAGCCCTTTTTCCCTTTCAGCCGGCCGGCCCGTTCGTAGATGGAGGCAAGGTCGGTGTACATATAGCCCGGGTACCCGCGCCGGCCGGGTACCTCTTCGCGTGCAGTCGAGATCTCGCGCAGGGCCTCACAGTAATTGATCATGTCGGTCAGGATCACGAGGACGTGGAGGTGGTGGGTAAAGGCAAGATATTCTGCGACCGTGAGACCACACCGCGGGGCTGCCAGCCTTTCCACCGTCGGGTCATCAGCGAGATTCATGAAGAAGACCACGCGGTCGAGTGCCCCCGTGCGCTCGAAGTCCTGCATGAAGAAAGAGGCCTCCTTGTGGGTGATCCCCATCGCCACGAACACGACGGCGAACTGTTCGTCCTCGCCCAAAACCTTTGCCTGCCGGGCGATCTGGGCTGCAAGTTTGCTCGCCGGAAGTCCGGAGCCGGAGAAGATGGGCAGCTTCTGCCCCCGTACAAGCGTGTTGAGGCCATCGATTGCCGACATGCCGGTCTGGATGAAGTCAGCAGGCTTGTCCCGTGCTGACGGATTAATGGGCCTCCCTGCGATATCGAGCACTGCTTCCGGGATAATCTCCGGGCCGTTATCCCGGGCCTTGCCAACCCCAGAAAAGATCCGGCCCAGCATATCCTTTGACACCGGGATCCGGGCGGGCTCACCGGTGAACCGGACCGTGGTACCAATAAGGTCGATTCCCCGGGTGCCCTCATAGACCTGGACGACCGCGTGGTCTTCCGAGATATCGAGCACCTGCCCGTTCCGTTCTTCACCGTCATGGAGCGTGATCTTCACGATTTCGCCGAATGACGCCCCCTTTACACCGGTGACGAAGATCAGCGGGCCCGATACGTACCCGATAGTCCGGTATTCCCTTGTCAGCAGGGATGAATCCTTCATTTCTCCACCTCCAGCGCCATCAGCGTGCCACTGATCTCCTGGTTCAGGTTCCTGATTGCATCCAGGTCGCCAGCCTCCTTCATCCTCCCGATAGCCGCCTTCAGCGGGAGTGCCTGGATCTGCCGCAGGCTGATCCCCCGGTTCATCGCGAGGTTCACCTGCTCGTAATACGACATGATCACCCTGATCATCAGGTACTGCTTCTCGACGGGACAGAAAGAGTCGGTGTCGCTATAGGCGCTCTGCTGGAGGAAGTCCTCACGGATCATCCGTGTTACCTCGAGGATCGCTTTCTCGCTGTCGGGAAGTGCATCCGGACCCACCAGCTGGACGATCTCCTGCAGTTCCACCTCTTTCTGGAGCAGGTACATCGCCTTATCCCGGAGTTCCCGCCAGTCAGGGGAGATTGTCCTGCTGTACCACTCCGCGATGCTGTCAAGGTAGAGCGAGTAACTCTTGATCCAGTTTACCGAAGGGAAATGCCGTCTGTAGGCGAGGTTTGTGTCCAGCGCCCAGAACGTCCCGACCACCCGGAGCGTGTTCTGGGTGATCGGTTCCGAGAAATCCCCGCCGGGCGGCGAGACTGCCCCGACGACCGTGACCGACCCTGTCCGCTCCACGGCGCCGAGACAGATGACCCGGCCGGCCCGCTCGTAGAACGCCGCGAGCCGGGTCGCAAGGTACGCCGGATAACCTTCCTCGCCCGGCATTTCCTCAAGCCTGCCGGAGACCTCCCGCAGTGCTTCGCCCCAGCGGGAAGTTGAGTCTGCCATCAGTGCCACATCATACCCCATGTCCCGGAAGTATTCGGCAATGGTGATCCCGGTATAGATCGAGGCTTCGCGGGCAGCGACAGGCATGTTCGACGTATTGGCAATGAGGACCGTCCGCTGGATCAGCGGGAGTTTTGTCCGGGGATCGATGAGTTCGGGAAATTCCGCGAGCACATCGGTCATTTCGTTGCCCCGTTCCCCGCACCCGATGTAGACGACGATCTGGGTGTCCGACCACTTGGCAAGTGTCTGCTCGGAGACAGTCTTCCCAGTCCCAAAGCCGCCCGGGATCATGGCCGTCCCACCTTTTGTCACCGGGAACATGCAGTCGAAAACCCGTTGCCCGGTAATGAGAGGCATGACCGGATCGAGCTTCTTTTTGTGGGGCCGGGGGATCCGCACCGGCCACGTGTGCATCATGGTGAGTTTGATCGAATCGTTGAGAATGCAGACGATCTCATCGACAGTGAATATACCTGCATGGATCTCCGTGACCTTCCCGAAGATCCCCGGGGGAACGAGGATTCGGTGCTCGAACTGGAATTCCGCGGCGGTCCCGAGGATGTCACCGGGGGAAAGTGCATCGCCGGTCTTTGTTGCAGGAACAAACTCCCATTTCTTCGACCGGTCAAGGCCCGGGGCCGTGATGCCACGGCCGATGAAATCCCCGCTTTTTTCGAGGAGGATCGGCAGCGGGCGCTGGACACCATCATAGATCGAGGAGAGGAGCCCCGGGCCCAGTTCGACAGAGAGCGGTATCCCGGTGTTCTCCACGTTCTCACCCAGCGTAAGGCCCGTGGTGTCCTCGTATACCTGGATGACCGCCTCATCCCCTTCGAGCCGGATGATCTCGCCGCGGAGCGCCTCGGTCCCGACATTGACCACGTCGTACATCCGGGAACCCTTCATGCCCTTTGCGATGATCACCGGACCCGACACCCGTGAAATTGTTCCTGAAACCATACCCTCACCTCTTTAAGACGATGTTGTACCCGATCGCTTTTTTGAGCAGCCGCTCGATATAGGTCCGCCGGTCCACTTCCTTTGTCTTTGCGGGGATCGGGATGATGAGCGGGCGGTGCATCTTTTCGATCCTGTCCATGAGTTTTTCATCAAGCGCGAGCATGTACTCCTCGTTTACCGCCACGATCCCGATATCATCCTTGTGGAGCAGGGGCGGGATCGTAGTCTTGGCATCCTCCACGTTTTGCACTTCGAACACCTCCGCCCCCGCGAGCCGAAAACCCGCGGCCCGTTCGCTGTCCGTCACGATGACAAACTTATACATACACGAGTTCCTCCCGGAGATGCTCGATCGGAAAATCCGCAGTCTTACAGCGCGAGATGACCCGGATATTGGTGATCTCGTTGTATTTCGCCCAGAAGTACCCGATAAGAGAGGCCACGCTCAGGGGATCACCACGAAAGGCCCTCGTGCCCTGCTGTACCAGGTACCGTTCCAGTTCTTTCTCGATGACCGAGATCTTTTGTGCCTTGACTGCGGCCTCGGGGATCCCTGACAGGAACTGGTACCGGGATATGGCCATCTCCGCGAGGGCGTCTTCGATCGTGTGCAGGACAAGTATCCGGGAGAGTTTCCTGATATTGAACTCCTGTCCCCCTGCGAGAAGGAATTTCTTTGCCTCTTCCGGATCGATATGATCCCGGATCATCCGGAGGACTGTCTTGATGTTGACGACGTCAATCTCAAGAGAAAGAATATTCCGTATCATCGCGTTGTTGACATCATTGCCCTTCACCGCACGGAGCGCTTCCTCGTAATAATATCTGTCGAGGGCGCATTCGAGCATGCCGAGATCACCACCCCGGGCAAACTCCGGGAATACCGTGGTGAGAGGTTTTGCCCACGGGATGCGCCATGTGGCAAGCAGGTCGACGACCGCCTTTGTATCCTGCTGCCGTACGAGCTCGGTCAATGTCACATCGTCCAGTTCGCCCACCGGCACAAGGCAATCGAGGATCTCCTCGTTTGTCACGTGGATGTTCTTCCCGCGGAGGATCGTCTTGATGTTCTGGATATCCCAGCGGTGCAGGAAGATCCTGATGTAATTCTCCGCTTCCTCTTTCCGGGCAAATGCAAGAATCTTCCGGAAGGTCCGGACAAAATTTTTCCGCAGGGCGTACTCGATGCAGGGCATACCGGTATACCGGCCTTTAGCCTCGATAATGTCATCGCGGTAAGGAGTCTTCTCAAGCTCGCCGATCAGGGACCCGAGATCAGGCTGGAGGATCAGGTTGTCAAGTGTGTGGTGATCGAGCAACTGGCTCTTCATCCCCCGCATCCTGGCATTGATGTATCCCCAGTCCATATCAACCACCGGCAAGTACGGAGTATATCTCGAGTCTTTTGTGCTCCCGCACCCGTTCGAGCCGGGACTCTATCGTGTTGGAAATGGTGATGTGGCCGTCCGGCGAGCTGACCACAAGGCCGCCCATGCACTCCAAATCGGCACGGATCTCACAGGAGGTCTTCATCGCAGCCAGCGTATTTTTACAGAGATCCAGATCGCGCTGATCGACATGAATGACAAACAGCGATTCCCCGATCGCGCTGATCGTCTCCTCTGCAAGTCGTCTGAATACAGCGGGATACGTATCATCCTGCCGCAGCCGGCTAAGCCGCTGCCCTGCCGCTTCAAATGCTGCCTCGAACACCTTCTCCCGGCTTTTCAGGGCCTGCTCCTTGATCGCACCTTTCGCAAGAAACAGCTTCTTGTTCCTCTCGATAGCCGCAGAGATTTCTGCTTCTTGTATGGTGCGTCTCTGGATTTCTTCTGCCTGTTTCTTTGCCGTAGACAGGATCTCCTCTGTCTGTTTTTGTGCCTTTGTCTGGAGCTCCCGCTCCTTCTCCAGTGCACTTTCTTCCACGGACTTCAAAAGATTTTCATACGCCATGGCATCACCGTTCTCTGTCGTGTTTTCAGTGACCCGGTACTGCAGCCTGCCCCCGGTGTTCCCGGCCCAAGTGGGGAAAGAAGAATGTTATCAGGGAAACGCGGTACTCTGTGGCAGTTTCCCGCACACGAAGTATGCGCTGCCCGGATTACGTGACCATCAGGATGATCATCGCGGCGACGACAAACCCAAGGATGACCAGTGTCTCGGGAATTGCTTCGAGAATAATGATCGACCCCACCGTTTCGGGTCGTTCGGCAATCGCACCTGCTCCTGCGGCACCAATCCGGGACTGCGCCAATCCGGTACCTATGGCACCACCGGCAAATGCGATGGCAGCTCCAATCGGGACTTCCCAACCAACCATGTCGATACCTCCCAATGATAGAACCTAACAGATTACTGCTATATTAAAGTATTGCGTACTCATCCCGTGGAAGCCATATTCCACCGAGAGTACCGTTGTCCATTTACGGGCCAGGGCATTTGTTTCGTGTATGAGCGAGGATTGCCTCCATCTTTTCAATAGTCGAACAGGAAAGGTGGCCCCGCATTCCTGCTCCAAGTGTAAGGAGATCGCTGATATCCTGCTTCGTGAGCGTGGAGAAGGAGTAACGCTCCCATCTCTCCCGTTCAAGACAAATCCAGAGTTCTCCAAGGATTTCCCGGAGCAGCATGCAGTCCGCCGCACAAAGTGACGGCCAGTCAACAGCTTGGGCACGCCGTATCTTCTCCACCGCATCTTCAACTGCCTGTTCCTTTACGAGCTGGAACCGCCGCCGGCCCAGTTCCTCATCACTGGTTCGGGACATAGGTGTAGTGTATCGGAATTATTCAGTCCCGGTTTATAAAATTTTCTTCGAAAATGGCTTGGAGAGGTCTGGACAGGAAGTGCGGATCCCCCGTGTTCCGGTCCGGCCCGCCACAAAGTATATGTCTGCACAGCGGGATTCACTCATCATCCCCTCATGGGGGTGGGAGGAGCATGTATGCCAGAAGCAACCCAGGCCGAAATCGGACGGCGGATGTATCATGTCCTGCGCGAAAAAAGAGTCGAGCGGGCGATTAAGCTGCTACAGCAGGGCCTCGGGTCAGAGCGGAAGTCCTTTAACGAGGAGAAGATCATCCTCCTCGGGCATCTGTTGCAGTGCACCTGGAACACAATCGACCAGGATATCTGGGAGAAGATTCCCTTTGCACATGCCAATAAAACTGATATCGATCGCATCCTGGCGTTTGGCGAAGGAGTACGGCCGGGGAAGAATCCGAAGCCGGAAGCGATCGGGGGGATCAAAAAGATCCTGCTGGGACTCTCCTGAATTTTTTCTTTTTAATACATTCCCACCATAACGATCAGTCGTATTGTGTACGCTCTGATGGGTAATGAGGGATAATACGGGAGGTTTAACGCGCAGGATCCTGAAATGAGGATATTTTCAGGGAGACTTGCAGTTCCCGAAGGGAAATGCGGGCTTTCAGGAGAACACGAACAGGTTCGTCGACTCTGGTGGCAAAAAAAGAAGGTGCGTTGATGATTATTCGGTTGCGGTCGCTATGCAGGCCTCGAGCGTCCCGATTCGGGCCTTTCCCCCGCACATATTGGGCACATAAGCCAGCGCTTTTCCGGAATTCACCATAATAGAGCCGTACTGCTCCATCACCGGTGAGACGACCATGCAGGTATCGGCAAAGACCCGGGCCCCACTCTTCTCGATAGAATCAACGATCCGTGCGTTTTTCTCGATGACACCCTGCGCTGAAAACACGTACAGCGGCTTTGTCACAACTTTCCCGGCAAGGAGCCGGGCGATCTCTGCAAGTTCCGCGGGCGAACAGTGAGGGCAGCCGAGAGCAACCGCATCTACCGGAATATCGGTAAACAGTCGGGAAAGTTCTGTCTGTTCGATCGGAACCGCTTCGATACCGGAGAGATCATACCGGTTTTTCTGCGCCTCGGGCGTTATGCCCTCAACGTGGTAGAGAGCGACTGCCCCGGTGGCTGCCATTGCTGCCCCTATTGCCTTGAGCGAGTCTGCACCCGGGGTTATGCCCCGGAAGTACGGGATCCGGTTGCCCACGAGTTTTCCGGCATGGTACCCGAGCGCCCCGTAATCAGCGATAGTCCAGTTGGACGTGTCGGCATGGACATCGATAACCATCTGAGGCTCCCGGTTTTTGTCGAGGTGCAGGCCATAACAGGGTGTCTTTCCGATGATGGCCGCGGCAAGGGCACTCGGGCCACCCTCCCGGTTCGTCCGCGCCCCGATCACGGAGTTCGCATAGCTGACAGCTGACGATTCCGACCAGGCGAGGTGATCGCCGTACCGGGTCTCGTACAGGTAATAGGGGGTACAGGTACAGTCAAGTCGGATCCCGAGCCGCTCGTACGCGGTGATAACAGCCTGCTGGTTCCCGGCAAATGTAGGATCGATTCCCATCTCCTCCCACCGGGTCCGGGCCATGCCGATCGGGTTTAAGACCGCGGGAACCGCCGCTTTTGCATCGAGACTGGCAAGCCAGTCAAGCCCGTATTTCCCAATCGTCTTGTAGGAGGCCCCACTCACCTGTGCGCTTTTGATCGGAACCAGCCGGTCTGCCCCGAACACCTTCCCGAGCGCGACAAGGAGTTCGAGCATCTTCTGTCGGGTCTCCCCTTCTTCGCCGGCAAGGATCCGTTGGTCGGCTTTATCGAGCATCATGCAGGGATCACCATGTGGCGCGCCGGAACTCGTCTTCATGGCCGAGCACCATGGTCGCGTCGACCCCGATCTTCACGTTCGTGCCATCCTCTTTCTGGCAGGGGTCAAGCGACGAGCCGCGGACCCCGGTGATCACCATGACATCCTTGTCGCCGCTCACCCGGGTCGCGATCGCGTACTCGACATCGTCCGGGTCGGACGGGTCGATGTCTTCGTCAACGACAACCACATGTTTGAGCGAAGTGTGGGCGGCAAAGGCCGCCATGATCGCATTCTTCCCGTCGCCCTGCGTGCTCTTTTTGATCTGGACGACCGCGTGGAGATACCCGCAGCCCCCTGTGGTAAGCACGACGTTTCTTACCTCAGTGACACCGGCGACCGCCCGGTAGATCTTGGGCTCGTAGGGGCAGCCCATCAGGATCTTGTGCTCATCGCCGCCGGGCAGGATGCTGTGGTAGATGAAATCCGGTTTGGTGTACATGCCGGTGAACTCGATCACCGGCTGGCGCCGGACCGGGTCGTAGGTACCTGTGATATCGACAAACGGCCCTTCGTCCGTCACGTCCGGCCCGATAAAGCCCTCAAGCACGATCTCCGCGTCGGCGGGAACGAGCACACCGTTGCTGCATTCCCGTACATGGATTTTCCCACCGAGAAGTTCAGCTGCATAGGCCAGCTCTTTCCCGGCCGGGACCCGGGTGCAGCTCGCAAAGGTCACGGCGGGGTGCACCCCAATCACCATCGCGACCGGCAGGCGCTCCCCGCAGGCTAGCGCCTTCTTGTGCATCACGTGCGTGTGCCGGCCCTCAACGAGCCGGACAGCGACTCTGGTGTCGTCAAGGACAAGCATGCGGTGGATGGACGCGTTCTCCACCCCATCCCACTTCGAAAAAACAATGCCTGCCGTAAAGTAGTTCCCGGCGTCTTTCGGGAAAAAATGCATGACCGGGATCTTTGAAAGGTCCGGTTTCTGCATGGCGAGTTTTCCGTCGTTAACAATTTTCCCGTCGAAATTTGCATCTGCGAGTTTTTTCACGAGTTGCTTCTCGTCGATCCCCAACGCGAGGGCAAGGGCATGCCGGTCCGCGGTCACGTTCATGACCGCCCGGGCGCCACCGATATTGTGGAAGAAGAGAAGTTTATCCGTTGCAGATGCCTGTTGTGCCACCTTCATATCGTCCGGGGTGAATGGCTCGTGGACATCGATGACCCGTCCCGCTTTTCGCATCTTTTCAATAAATTCACGCATCGTAACCACTCCAGCGTTCTGTAAGCGTATGATCGACCCCGAGATGATCGAGGACCCGGGCCACCACCATGTCAACGAGATCATCAATCATCTCCGGGCGGTGGTAGAAACCCGGGCATGCGGGCATGATCGTCGCCCCGGCCTCATGTGCGGCAAGCATGTTTGTCAGGTGAATCTTCGAGAGCGGCATCTCGCGGGTGACAAGGATGCATTTCCGGCGCTCCTTTAAGCAGACATCCGCAGTCCGGGTGATCAGGTTATCCGCGTAGCCGGATGCGATAGCGGCAAGAGTCTTTGAACTGCACGGGACAATGACCATCCCGTCATGTCGGTGCGAGCCGCTCGCGATCTCAGCGCTGATCGCACCGATATCGTGGTACGTTGCATCAAAGCCTGAAAGATCCACTCCTTCGTGGTGTGCAATCTCCTGCGCGACATCCGATATGATGAGATGCACACGGGCATCCGTACACAGTACATCAAGCAGGCGCCGGGCATAGCAGATCCCGCTTGCTCCGGTCACCCCGACCACGTATTCCTTTTTCATATGTGCCACCCTGCTCTCCTGTGATACCAATGTCGGAGCCTCTAGGTAAAAGTGTTTATGCCGAAATAATGTGGTAGGAAGAGGGAAAAACAGGGGATTTATTTCCGCGTCGGGGCAAAGAAACGGTACCTCACCTGAGACTCCTCGACCCGGCGGGCATGGGTCGGGTTGAGGTCACGGCGGGCTTCAATGACAATCGTATTGAGGATATTATGGAGCCGGAGCGTGTCGAACTCCTTGTCCTTGTGCTCGTTGAAGAAATCCAGAAGATCGCTGACACTCTTGAGTACCCCGGAGCTTGCAATAAGGTTGAGCCGGTTGAGGGTAAGGGCAAGGTTCTTTTTTGCAATATCCATCTTGTAACTGTCGCCACCGGAAAGGTTGATCTCGGTCACGGCATTCAGCAGATCCGTATATACCTTGAGTTTGTAGCTGCTCTCGTGCATCCTGCGCTCCGCGGAACGGAGTTTGAGGAAGGATACCGCAAGAATAACTATGACGATAACTGTACCGCATGTGATAACAAACACATCGCCGATTACATCACTCATCTCATTTCACCTTAAGGAAGCCTCTTTGCAACATCCAGATCCACTTTGACCAAGTTCCCCTTCATCTCAATTTTGTAGGGGCCCGTCGTGTACATCGGGTATTGCTGGTATGTGTCATAAGCATATGTCCGGCCAAATCCATATGTCTGGCTCTTCTGGGAATCAAGATTTGTTACGGTCATCTCAAACCAGCAATACTGCGGGTCATCATTTAATGGGAGTACGGTAAACACGATCCCCCATGAGGGATCATCAATCCTGAACTGCTCGGTAAAATTGTCATTCTCGCTGTTAAAAGAATAGGACTTCTGGAGATAGTGATCTCCTAGTGAGAGGAGCGGTTGAGTTGCAGTCACGGCCACCGTTGTTTCCTGAACCCCAACGGTGGGGGGTACAGGGGTAACACTCGCACCCTGTCCACCTGTGCCGCCGGTCGTGCACCCTGCAACAACAACGCCCGCAAGAATCAGAAACATACCCGCGATCAGGTATTTTTTCATAGGGGTGAATGTTGGAAATGCCACCTATTAGAGTTTTTTATCCTGCCGCCGGGATTTTTGGTACGGTCTGTCATCACAGGCCGGATCAAATCAGAAAAGGGTATCCTGGCGGGTCGGCTTTTTTATGTGCAGGATCTCCGCGGCTGCATCGGCAACCGCATCGCGGTACTCCGGGAGAGTATACACTCCGAGACGCCACTGCTCGCGCCGGGTCTGGTTGAGTGTCTGGAGCCGGGGGGACAACTCGGCAAAACCGACGAGATTATGCCGGTTTTTTACCTGAACTTCTAATGACATATCCCCGGGAACCGGCGGGATATCCAAGAGTACATCGGCAGCCCGGCACCCGGCTATACCGGCAATATCTTCTGCAACCTCCCGCGATCGCTCAAGCGACCAGCCGGTCTGGAAGGCCACGGTATTGACCTGATCCTGCCCGGCATATATGGCCCGCTTGTAGAGCCGCCGGCCATAGAGTCGCTCTGCCATCTCCCGGGAAAGGGAACTTTTTGAGTTTTTGAGCACATGCATGCACTCCGCATCGTCAAGTGTACAGATCCGCTCAATACCCCCGCGCGGATGTGTTGCCAGATGATCAAGCATCGCAATCTGGAACATGCACTCCCCAATCCTGCTCACATGGTGGTAGTAGACGGTCGGGCGCATCAGGGTCCGTGCGATGAGCAGTGATTCTGCCGCATTGATCCCGTTCTCATCGAGGGCGATCCCTTCCGGAGTCAGGTGGAGATTCCTGATAAGGCGGTGCGCATCGACTGTGCCGTACGGAGCGCCGGTATAGTACGCGTCCCGGAGCAGGTAATCCATCCGATCCACATCGAGATCGCCATGAATGATTCCTGAAAGGGGGTGGCTGCCTTTGACGACTGCGCACAGGTCAGAGGGTATTATCCCCAGTGGCTCCAGCAGCGCCGCGAACTGTGCATCCACGATACCGGCAATATCATCGTGAGTACGGCCGAGCCGGGCCTCCATCAGGGGTTCGCTTGCATGGGAGAACGGCCCGTGCCCCACATCATGGAGGAGCGCCGCCACGAGTACGAGCCGCCGGTCTTCCTTTAAGAGATCAAACTGCCGGCATGCGACGCCGGCCAAGTGCATCGTGCCCACAGAGTGTTCAAAACGGGTGTGATTGGCCCCGGGATACACCAGGTAGGAGAATCCAAGCTGCCGGATATAGCGCAATCGCTGAACGGCAGGGGAATCAAGGAGCGGCAGGATCTCTTCATCGATTTCCACATAGCCATGGACCGGGTCCTTGATGATCTTGGGATTCACTCTAAAGAATCTTCATATACATCGCATAAAAGTATTGAGTAATGATTACGTTCCTTTCGGGCGGGACTGGCACTCCGAAGCTGCTGCGCGGGATGCAAAAGGTGATGGACAGGCACGAGATCTCGGTGGTGGTAAATACGGCCGAGGACATCTGGATCTCCGGTAACCACATATCGCCGGACCTCGATACAGTCATGTACCTTTTTGCCGGTGTGCTCAATACCGATACATGGTGGGGTATACGGAACGACACATTCACAACGCACGACGAGATCACCCGGCTGGGTCTCGATGAGTTCATTGCGATCGGGGATCACGACCGGGCGGTTCATATCGCGCGGGGAAACATGCTCCGGGAC
>CAYVTY010000042.1:0-14953 GCA_964454995.1 uncultured Methanoregula sp. | reverse complement strand
AGCGACCCTCGATCACAATCACACCGCTGTACCGTGCGGCGATCGTTTTTCCCACGGTCTTCCAGTCGATGGTGCCGGCGCCGAGCGGGAGGTGTTCGTCAGAGACCCCGTGGTTGTCGTGGATATGGATGTGGTTCGCATGCCTGACATTGGAAAGAAACTCGGGGACTTTCCCGAGCGTGTTTGCATGCCCGAAATCGAACGTGAGGCCGATACCCTCGATGCCCCCGGCCATTCCCATGAGTTCCCCGGCATCCCGGCAGAGGAATTCTTTCTGGCTGATCATGTTCTCAAGGCAGGCAAGCACCCCGTGCTCGACTGCACACTTCCCGATCCGGCGCAGGGCTTCTTTCTGGAGCTCCCAGACTTTCTGGGGCAGGAGTTTTCCTGCAGGGGAAAGATAGCCCGGGTGGATGGTGACCCGGTCGGTGAGTTCTCCTGCATTCTCAATGCAGATCTCGATCTGCCGGATGGACTCGCGCCAGATCGGGTCGTTGAGGGTCGCAAGGTTGAGATCCCCGTAGGGCGCATGCACCGTGACCCCGAGGTGAGTGCTTGCGATCACCTCTTTTATCTTTTTAAGGTTTTCCGGTTTTTCCAGCCGGTAATTGCCGTCGGCGACGATCTCCCAGCCGGCATACCCGGCCTCTTCGATGCCGTACACCCACTGGATATCGTCCCAGACTTTTGCCGAGGAGGAGAAATACGGGCGGAGGTTCATGCGTCACACACCATCCGTCCGATCAGTTCAGTGACGTTTGCGGTAAACTCTTCGAGAGTGCCATCGTTTTTAATCGTGATATCCGCCAGTTTCAGGGCATTCCCGAGGCCCCAGCCCAGCTCGCGCTCGTCCCGGGTCTTCAGGCCCTCTGCGGATCCCACGTCGTCGCTGCGCTTCCGTTCACAGAGACGCTCAAGTCGTTTCGCAAACGACGTCTCGATGGCAATGAGACGAAAGCCCGGGAAATTCTGCCGGAAAACTTTTACTTCCGCATCGCCCCGGATACCATCGACAAGGACAAGCGGGGCGGCCTGCTCGTTTATTGCGTCGACACAGAGATTGGCAATCGCGTCCATGCCACATTCGGCACGGAGCCGGTTTGCCATCGCACCGAGGTTTGCATCAGTGGGGGGGAGACCGGCTTTTTTTACCGCTTTACGGATCACATCGCCCATGACAACGACCGGGATCCCCAGCCTCTCCGCTATCTTTGAGAATTCGCCTTTGCCGCTTGCGGGAAGCCCGACGACTCCGATCACGTTCATAGAAGATACTTCCGGGAATAGGTTATCTCGCCAGTCTCGCGGGTCCGGATCCGGACATCCCTTTTGAGCCCGTCTGCTATTTTTTTGATCTCCGCAAGCGTCATGGGTGTGTACTGCTCAATGGTGTCCAACTTTTGAGAGATATATGCACTGATGTTTGTTGCCCCGCCCGGGACCATCGGGATTTTATGTTCCCCCTGCTGGAGGACGAGCGGGATGTCGCCTGCCGTTTTTGAAATCTCCTGTAAGTATTTTACATTCTCATAAAATACGGTTACTACGATTTCGAGTTCGGAAAGGGTCTTCTCCCGGAACGCATCTCCTGCAATTTTTATCGATTGCCTGACGTTCTTATGGTAATCCTGACAGGACTGCTCGCTGCAGTCTCCCGCGCAGGAGAAGCCCTCCCACCGGGTCTTGTAATCGATCGCGATCCTGTCCACGAGCTGCTCTTTTACGAGCGCTTCGATGGTACCGGGGAAGATGCCGTTTGTCTGGACACCGGTGGCAAGGCCAAGCCCTTTTGCCGCACGGGCGAGCGTAAGGAGCGCATCCTTCTGCATCGTGGGTTCGCCCCCGGAAAAGACGACACCGCTCACCGCGAGTTTCGAGCCTCTGATAAGCGCAATAATCTCGTCCGTATCCCGCTCGTCCTCACCGTTGAAGATCGCAGCGTTCTGGCAGTACGAGCACCGGAGCGGGCAGCCCCGGAAAAAGACCGTACAGACCGCCCGGCCACGCCAGTCTACCGTTGAGAGCGGGATAAAACCCCCGAAATTCAGCTGGATAGCATCACCGTTACGGATCATTTGAGATGGCATTATTTAGCGTACTCGGATGGCGGAACCTGTACCCGGGAAGTATAACGCTGCTCATTTTTTTTAAAGGAAAAACCGGGTGGCAGTAAAAAAGAAAAAAGGGATTAAAACTTGAAATACCGGTTCACTATCTTGATGGCGCAGAAATCCCCGCACATCGTGCAGCCATCGGTATCGGCCGGCATCCGTTCCGCCCGGATCTGCTTTGCCCGGGCCGGGTTCATGGCGACGGCGAACTGGCGGTCCCAGTCGAGATCGCGGCGGGCGTGGCCCATCTCGAGGTCTGCTGCCCGGGTCTTTTTGAGTTTTACCATGTCTCCGACGTGTGCGGCGATACGGGAACTCATGACACCCTCGTACACTTCCGCGGGAGTCGGGAGGGCAAGATGCTCGGCCGGGGTGACGTAGCAGATGAAGTCCGCGCCGAGCGATGACGAGATTGCGGCACCAATGGCGGCGACACGGTCGTCGTAGCCCGGTGCGATATCAGTCACAATCGGCCCGAGCATGTAGAACGGCTTGTTATTGGTGACCCGCTTCATGAGCTGGACATTTGTGGCGATCTCATCGATCGGCACATGGCCCGGACCTTCGACAATGACCTGCACGTCCTTGTCGTGTGCCTTGTCCGCGAGTTCCGCGTTGATGAGCAGTTCCTGGATGCCTGCCCGGTCGGTCGCATCGTGAATGGCTCCTGCCCGCATGCCATTTCCCATCGAGAGCGTGACTTCGTGCTCCTTCATGATTTCGAGCAGGTAATCAAATTCTGAGTAGAGCGGGTTTTCCTTCTCGTTGTGGAGCATCCACGCGGTCATGAATGCCCCGCCCCGGGAGACGAGCCCGGCGTGCCGGCCCTGGTTACGGAGACGCTTTACCGTCTCCCAGTTGATGCCGGTGTGGATCGCCATGAAGTTCGTGCCGAGTTTGGCCTGCTCGGCGGTGATCCGGAAGAGGTCGTCTTCTTTCATGTCGACGACGGCGCCGTCCTTTTTTACCGCCTCGATGAAGGCCTGGTAGAGAGGGACACTTCCCACCGAGAGGGTAGTGTTGGCGATGATCTGTCTCCTGATCTCGGCAAAGTCCCCACCGGTCGAGAGTTCCATGAGGGTATCGGCACCGGCACGCTCGGCCTGTTTTGCTTTCTCGATCTCTTCTGGGATATTGACAATATCGGTGGAGGTCCCGATCGAGGCATTCACCTTGGTGCGGAGGCCCTCGCCGATACCGCAAATCTTCACTTTGCGGTAGGGGGAGACCGGGATCACGATGTGGCCTTCGGCAACGCTGCGCCGGACAAAGTCTTCGGTGACTCCTTCCTGTGCCGCGACCTGCTTCATCTCGTCTGTTACGATGCCGCGCTTGGCATCACCAATAATACTCATACCTTACCGGTACCACAAAAGGACAAATAAAGACTCGGTTTTGTATTTCCGGGCGAAATCTGGCTTGTCATGGAAACAAGTAAAATTGAGTTTAAGTAAAACAGGAGAGGTTGCAGGGTGTTTTTCCTGTTCCGGTGCTCGTTTTGCTGCTGCCCTGACTGATGTTTTTATAGGTCGCCACATCAAATCAAAGAAATTAAAAATATTACAGGTCTCCGATGGCAGGTACAGATTTCTTCGAAGTAACGGTCAAAGAGGCGGCGCACAACGACGCGAGCCGGGGGATTGCACGGCTGAGTGTCGATGTGATGAAGAAACTCGGGCTCGTGTCCGGCGACGTCATCGAGATTGTGGGAAAAAAGCCAGCAGCGGCGATTGTCTGGCCGGGCTTTGCCGAGGATATCGGGTTTTCCATCCTGCGCATTGACGGGAGTATCCGGGCGAACGCGAATGCCGGTATCGACGAAAAGGTGAAGATCCGCAAATCTGAAGCGGTGTACGCCACAAAGGTGGTGATCCAGCCGGCCCAGGAGACGAAACTTGTCGGGGGCGAGCAGTATCTCTCAAGAGTCCTGCGCGGGCGGTCCGTCGTCGAGGGCCAGATGCTGCGCGTCGATATCATCGGCAACTCCGTCACGTTTGTTATCGTCAGGGTCTCCCCGAGGGCGATTGCAATCGTTTCCGATGACACGGAGATCGAACTCAAGGAAGAGCCCTTCAATCCCGAAGAGGGCAAACGGGAGATCACCAACATCCAGTACGAGGATATCGGCGGGCTCGAACGCGAGCTCCAACTCGTCCGGGAGATGATCGAGCTCCCGCTGCGCCACCCGGAGATCTTCGAGAAACTGGGGATCAAGCCCCCGAAGGGCGTCCTCTTCTACGGCCCGCCGGGGACGGGAAAGACCCTGATCGCAAAAGCGGTCGCAAACGAGGTCGACGCCCACTTCCTCACGCTCTCGGGCCCCGAGATCATGAGCAAGTTTTACGGGGACAGCGAGAAGGCCCTGCGCGACAAGTTCCACGATGCGGAGGAGAATGCGCCGTCCATTATCTTCATTGACGAGATCGACGCGATCGCCCCGAAACGCGAGGACGTGCAGGGCGAAGTCGAACGCCGCATCGTTGCCCAGCTGCTCGCACTGATGGACGGTCTTGCCGGCCGGGGGCAGGTGATCGTGATTGCGGCGACAAACCTTCCGAATTCCATCGACCCGGCGTTGCGGCGCGGGGGCCGGTTCGACCGGGAGATCGAGATAGGTATCCCGGACAAGAGGGGAAGGCTTGAGATCTTCCAGGTACATACCCGGGGCGTCCCGCTTGCAAAGGATGTCGATATTGCGGCCTTTGCGGAAACAACCTTCGGGTTTGTCGGGGCGGATATCGCGCTTCTCGTGAAAGAAGCGGCGATGAATGCGATAAGGAAGATCATCCCCCTCATCGATATCGAAAAAGAGATCCCAAACGAGGTCATCGACCAGCTCAAACTCACGAAGAACGACTTTGACGCCGCACGGAAAATTGTCCAGCCAAGCGCCCTGCGGGAAGTCCTTATCGAAGTCCCGGATGTCTCGTGGGATGATATCGCGGGTCTTGACGAGACCAAGGATACCCTCATCAAAATTATCGAGGGCCGGCTGCGGTATCCCAAAATCTTCGAAAAACTCAACTACAAACCCCCGAAGGGCATCCTGCTCTTTGGCCCGCCGGGGACCGGCAAAACCCTGCTTGCAAAAGGGATCGCAAGCAAGCGCCATCTCAATTTCATCTCGGTAAAAGGGCCCGAGCTGCTCTCAAAAGGGGTGGGTGATTCCGAGAAGCACGTGCGGGAGGCGTTCAGGAAGGCCAGGCAGTCCGCACCCTGCATCATCTTCTTTGACGAGATCGACGCGCTGTTCCCGAAGAGGGGCACGGTGAACGATTCCACGCACGTCACCGAGAGCGTCCTCTCCCAGTTCCTGACCGAACTTGACGGCGTCGAGGAATTAAAGGAGGTCTTTGTCATCGGCGCGACCAACCGGCCCGACCTGCTTGACCCAGCCCTCCTGCGCCCGGGCCGGCTCGAAAAACACCTGTATATTCCCCCGCCTGATGAAGCGGCACGAAAGGCGATCCTTGCAACGTACCTCAGGGATCTGGAAGGCGTTCTCGACCCCGATATCCAGGTCGATGAACTTGCCGCAAAGACCCGGTTCTTTGTCGGCGCCGATCTGGAGGCGCTGGTGCGCGAGGTAAAGGCGCTCGTCATCGATGAACTGACCCGGAACGCCATCGCCGGTGAAGACGACAAAACGCCGGAGTACACCATAAAAATTACCCGCCGGCATTTCGATGCCGCGCTTGAGAATATCAAAGGCACGCTCGATGGTACAGATTTCGAACGGTACGAGCAGAAGTCCTGGGATCTCCTGTATGCAAAAGGAAAACGCGACCTCCTGTACCGTGCCGTCAATCTTGTCAACCAGATCGAGTACCTGAAGGGAAAACACGCACTCGGCGATGAAATTGTCCGGCAGGCCGATGAGCTCAGGGATCTTGTCTACTGGCAGAGAAAATCCTTCGACGCGATCCAGACACGCACCGATGAGCTCCGGCAGGCGCTTGAGATATTTGTCCGGAAAAACCCGGCTGCGTGATCCCTTTTTGGCGCCGGGCGGGCCCTGTCTCACGTATCCCGGTATGTCATGCTGCCGTGCGGTAATATCCCTTATTTCGGTGCTTCAGTCCGGCTGCAATCTTTGATGCCCGTTTTAAGGGCCACACCCGTCCGCGAACGGAAAAAATACGATCCAATCTGAATGTTCCACGTCAAAAAAGGCCTGTTAATTCCTGCGACGCAGGGCAATAACAGCAACGGCGCCACACCCGATGAGCGCAGAGAGAACGTCATATCCGGGTGACTTGTGGGTCGGGGTTACCGTGATGAGAGCCTGTTGCTGTGCAAGCCAGTTATCGACAGAAGATTCTGTCGTATCTTCAGCGGCGACCGCAAAGGTGGGAACTGGCGGGACCACCGGGAGGGGGATAGTCGTCGTGGTTGTTACGACTTCTGGTGCATACACGGTTACGGTCTCGGAATTCGTGCTGCTCCCTTCGGAGTTCGTGGCTGTAAGGGTGATCGTATAGGTCCCGGCACTCTGGTAGGTTTCAGTTGGATCTTCCAGGCTGCTCGTATCTCCGTTTCCAAAGTTCCAGCTCCATGAAGAGGGGGATCCGGTGGATTCATCGGTAAACTGGACAGAGAGGGGGGCGGTACCTGAAGAAAACGACTCCGTGAATAAAGCGACGGGAGTCTCAGCCCCGACCACGATATATCCGGTCATGGTTGTAGAGTTCGTGCCAATCGAGTTTGTTTCTGTCAGGGTCACCGAATATGTCCCGTCGTCTACGTAGGTGTTGGTGGGATTTTCCAGAGTGCTGGTATTGCCATCCCCGAAGTCCCAGTCCCATGATGCCGGTGACCCGGTTGATGCATCCAGGAACGTTACCTCAAGAGGTGCAGACCCCGATGTCGGCGAGGCAGAAAAGATCGGCAACGGGATGGTCGTTGCTGTCGCGGCAAAGGTGTATTTGTCACCGGCGACTGAGGCAGATGTGCCGCTTGGTGTCGTTACAAGGACATCAACCTGACCAACGGTTGAACTAGCCGGGGTGGTTGCAGTGATGGATGTATTGCTGACAACCGTAAAACTGGTAACTGCTGTGCCTCCAACGGTTACTGCAGTCGCTCCCGTAAAGCCTGTCCCGGTGATGGTTATTGCGGTGCTGGTCGAAACCGGACCATATGTCGGTGAGATCTCAGTCACGGCCGGGACTGTCGTGGTTGCTGCTGCGCTCACCGTTATGATCTGGGTGTAAGCGGAGCTGCTGCCTGCCGCATTTGTTGCAATGAGGGATGCAGTATAGGTTCCTGCGGTCGTGTACGTGTAAGATGGGTTCTGGAGAGAACTGGTACCGCCGTCGCCAAATATCCAGTTCCATGAGGTAGGAGTGTTGGTGGAGGCATCCGTAAACTGAACGGTGAGTGGTGCAGTATTTTCTGTGGCAGCCCATGAAACGGTGAATGAAGCAACCGGTGGGGTTGGAGTTATTGTGGCGGTTGGTGAAACCGTCGGTGAGATATAGGTGAATGCATCAGTACCGGTTGCGGTACCGCCGGGTGCGACGATAATAATATCAGCAGTTCCTGCGGTGCCGGCCGGGGTTGTTGCAGTGATTGTAGTGTTACTGACGACCGTTACACTGGAAGCTGCTGTACCCCCAATAGTAACCAATGTTGCCCCGGTAAAGCCTGTCCCGGTGAGGGTAACCGGTGTGCCACCGGCAACCGGGCCGGTTGCCGGAGAGATGCCGGAGAACGTTGGGCCGGGGGCTGCCGGGGTCACATAGGTGTACGACCCGATCGCGGTGCCGCCGGGTGCGACAACGACAACGTTCGCGGTGCCTGAGGTGCCGGCCGGTGTCGTTGCGGTGATTGCTGTGTCACTGACAACGGTCACACTGGTAGCATGTGTGCCGCCAATGGTAACCACGGTCGCCCCGGTAAAGCCTGTCCCGGTGATAGTGACCGTTGTGCCACCGGCAACCGGGCCGGTTGCCGGAGAGATACTGGAGAATGTCGGAATTGAGGTCGTTTCTGAATACGTGAATACTCCCGTACCGGTGACCGAGCCGCCGGGTGTGATAATGACAACGTTCGCAGTTCCGGCGGTACCGGCCGGAGTAGTTGCGGTGATAGATGTATCACTCACAACGGTCACACCGGTAGCTGCTGCGCCACCAATGGTTACCGAAGTTGCCCCGGTAAAACCGCTGCCGGTGATCGTTACCGATGTAGCGCCGGTCATCGGGCCGGTTGCAGGGGAGATACTGGAGAACATCGGGGCCGGGGCTGAATAGGTAAATGCTTTCGTACCGGTCGCGGTGCCACCGGGAGTAATGATGATAACATTCGCGGTTCTGGCAGTGCCGGCCGGAGTAATTGCGGTAATCTCAGTGTCGCTGACAACCGAAAAACTGGTCGCTGCCGCACCTCCAATGGTCACCGAAGTTGCACCGGTAAAACCGCTGCCGGTGATAGTGACCGATGTGCCACCGGTCATCGGGCCGGTTGCCGGAGAGATGCCGGTAAAGATCGGAGTTGGTGGGGCCGCTGTCGTTGGTATCGTTGTAGGTACCGGTGTCGCAGTTGTCGTTGGTACTGTCGTAGCCACGGTTGTTATTGTTGTGGTCGTATTATCCGCAGCAACCGGAATAACCGTGACGGCGATAAAAATCAGTATCAGGCAGCCTGACAGAGAGATGAAACGGGCGTTCACGGTGCATCCCCTGTCCTTTTATCGCTACTACAGTACTCCCCGGTGAGGCTGACCATAAGCTTTAGCATCTCTGTGCGATGGCACATGACCGGTACACATCCGAATGCCGGAACGCAGCGGTATATGCCGGTTTGTGTACAATTCTCATCTTTTTGTAAATTATACTTTACATTTAACCTTATAAACGTTCTGCCATTCGGAATCCCGGTGTGTTTACGGTTGATCAACCTTAGATTTACCCATCCGATACCCGGAAAGGCCGAAAAAACAAGGATATGAGGATCTTTTTTTCGGGGAGGGGGTGCCGCAGGTAAAAGATGGTCCCGCTGCCCGCCCCCACGTTCTCCGTCGTAAAACCACTCCTTCTGTCAAAACGCCGCCAAGCCCTTACAATCAGGTAAACACCCCCGGGAAAGGCAAATCCCTACCCCTTACCAGTTTTCGCCATCCAAATGCTGCTAATTGTTACCTCACGGTCTCCGACGGAAAAAGAGCATAAATAACCTGAATTATTACCGTTTTTTCGGGAATTATTACCTCCCGGTCCGGAAAAGCAGGGAATCGGAGCCCGTACAGGGCGTATTTTCGAAGTACTGATCCATCCAAAAAACCGGTGTCCGGTGAAATCCTGCCGGAGTGACGTTTGTTCCCGATGGGAACACGAATATTTTAGCCAGGGGAAATTGCTCCGTAATTGTATCACACGCTCAGGATGACGAACACCAGGCACCATTATGGATATCGACGGGAGAAGAGATAAAATCTGGAAAACATTTGTACCACATTTTCATACGTGTAATTTTCCTTGTTCCCTTCATGTATAATCTCGTGAGTTTTGTAACACGGGGGAGCGTGAGAAGAAAAGTTACCAGGGGTCTTCTCCGGCCAAATACCCCGACAGAACGTGCGAAGAATCTTGGTGTCGCACAAGCCGCGGTAAGCCGGACAATCCAGGCAATGGAAAAAGTCGGGCTCGTGGAATGCCTGACACCGGAAGAAAACCGGGACCGGTATTACCGGGTAACCGAGATCGGGAAAAAATTGCCGAGATTATTGAGAGGATAGGAAAGTAATTTTCCGGGCTTTCCTTTTGCTTTTTTAGGGTCTCGCCAGATCCTCTGCTCGGGCAGATTACATTGTCGGGCTGACAGGTAATTGCCCTGCCTGAGGGGGCTTCCTGTCGGGGGCGGCGGGGGGAATCGCAACGGTTGCCTCTTGTATACAGGTCTATATCATCTCGCACCAAGTTAACAGAACCCCCCAACCGGTTCTGTTAACTTGGCGTGGGGTGGCTCAGGGCGTTAACTAGAGTGGGATGATTGGAAAAAGTTATAAAAAGTTGGAACTAATTGAATTTTATACGAGCAAAATAGATGTCCATATCATCGGTTCTATAAACCGACAGATGCGAATATTTTGTTTTTAGGTCATAAATTGCCATATTTGCATTTTCAATATTATTTCTTCCAATTGCGTGTATAATCACACTCGGATCTGTGACCCCATATTTTATTTGTGTCGCTCGTTCCTCTTCAATGGCTTTTATTACACTGCTAGAAGTCATCTTTTCCGAAACAAAAACTGCGAATCCCCCCTCTTCAACAAACAAATTAAATCTTTTTATAAAATCTTCGTTTTTAAATCCCGGGGTCCCGCTCATTATTTCATATACACGTTTTATCCATGTTTCGAAATATCCGGAGCTGCACAATTTACTGATATTTTCGCCATGTTCCGGGAAAGTTTTAATAATCTGGTTTCTTATCGCGTAGATCTCTTCTCTGGAAGCATGTTCCTTAAATTTCTGTTTTAGGTACAATGACGCCCTTAAAGCAAAGTAATCATCCGGCGGTATTTTATCTTTATAAAATTTTAATAATTTTTTCCCGTCTTCTAACCCCTCTTCGATATCAATTTTCTCAACGGTCTCTCTCACTTTTTCATCGAGGTATAATATCCCCTCTTCTTTAACAGCCGGCGGAAGCATCGATTTGAACCGGCCCTGTTGTATACTATCTAAAGATTCCAGATTGATAACAGCCGATTTTTTATCTTTTTGATATTTTATTGGGGGCTGCCCCTCAACACGAATAATATTGATGTGGATCAGATCGTGAATATCTAGCTTAAGATCAATTTTAATAAATTCTTTCAATCTCTCAAAAAAAGTCATCGTTACCGGATTGTATCAAGAAGTTTGATCAGAGAGGGAAGATCCGATTTAAGGTATATCTCGGAACCTTTCCTAATACCTGCAAATTCTTCTATTGAAATACGATCTCCTTCTTGCGTAACGACTTTCTGCCCAGTGTCCCTTTCGATGATGTAACCCTCATCATCAACAGTTTTGCCAAAACAAGAGAGCAGCTCTTCCTTCGTTGACTCATCGAAGGTTATAACTCCCTCGTGGAATTTTGATATCATTGTAATACACTATTCCGTATGTGAATATCCTTTAATGAATTAAAGGAAAATAAAGTTTTCTCCATGCTCCAAAATTTGTTTCTTCACAGTTTTTTATGTTAAATTGAATCTATAATGATATGAATCATTAGATTTAGGACAATCACTTTTTGTTGCATTCCTTATTTACTTTGATTAATTTTCTGATAATTTCGTCGTACGTTTCTCCTTTACCTCCGAGAGATTGTAATTCAATTCTCGTTTCAACTAATACTTGGATTGTCGTGCTTTTGGGTTTGTCCACAACAGCCATAATAGTTATGGTTATTATGTGTATTTAAGTTTAACTATAGTAACCATAGTTATTATATACTTATGGTGCTTATAGTTACTATAGCGAAAGGAGATGAACAAAATGCCCCAAATCTTTGCACCACTAACAACCACCAGAGAAGAACGCGGTAAAGCAATCACTGATAAGAAAGGCCAGATATGGAGATACAGCGACAGCCTGTACCGGGTCCGGTCACAGTCCGGCCACGGCTCGTATCAAGTCAAGAAAACCGATCTCGGCTGGTCGTGCAATTGCCCGGATCACCAGATGCGCGGCGTCGAGTGCAAACATATTATCGCCGTAAAATTATCCTTCGCTATCCGCAAACAGGTCGAGACGATTAAGAGGATTGTACCGATCAATACAACTGCGGGTCTCTGCGCATACTGCGGTTCCTCTCTCATCATCAAGGACGGAGTGAGGCACAACGATTACGGTGACATACAGGTTTACTACTGCAAAGAATGCGGGCAGCATTTTGTTCTGAATGCAGGGTTTGAGGGCATGAAATCCACGCCGCAGGACATCACCGCCGCGATGCAGCTCTATTTCTCCGGACTCTCATTTAGGAACGTAACCAAGGCGCTAAAACTGCGCGGGGTTAAGGTCTCTCACGTCGCGGTCTACAAGTGGATCAACAAATACACGGCGCTGATGGAACAATTCATTGACAAGATCCAGCCACAGGTTTCCGACACATGGAGAGCGGATGAGATTTACGTTAAAATCAAGGGCGATATGAAGTATGTGTTTGCTGTGATGGATGACGAGACTCGGTACTGGATTGCGCAGGAAGTCGCCGGTTCAAAGTTCAAGCACGATGCAGCCAAGATTTTCCGTGATGCAAAAGAGATCGCGGGGAAGCGCCCCAACGTTATGATCACCGATGGATTACCGGCATACCACGACGCATTCAACCGCGAACTCTACACCGTCACAAATCCGAGATCCCGGCATGTTAACGCGATCAAACTCACCGGGAATGCGTGGAATGAAAATAACAATAAGATGGAGAGATTAAACGGCAGCATCCGCGATAGGGAAAAGACCATGAGAGGGATAAAGAAAACTACCACAAAAGTTCTGCCGGGGATGCAGATTTATCACAACTATGTCCGGCCTCATGAAGCACTTGGCGGTAAGACTCCGGCGGAAGCGTGTGGGATTGTTGTTGAGGGAGAGAATAAGTGGATAACGTTGATCCAGAATGCGGCACAAATAAAATAATTTTTTGCGTCGTAGGTTATATTTTATGCGCGTTTTACGCGGTTTAATGGCTTTTTCAGAATCAATCCGACCGTATTTTTAGGACACGCTGAGGTACTTTATAAACTAAAAAAGCTGAGAATTAAGTGTTCTGTCGTTTGAGAAATGGGGACGACCGTGCTCTGCGGCAGACAGCGAGCGAAGAGGCACCGGAAAATGGTGTGGCAACCTCACCGGTGCCTTTCACTAGATGGACTTAGTATATGCTATTTCTATCTATTTAATAGTTCTTAAGGTTGCCGGTCAGACGGGAAACTCGGACTTCTTTGAAGTTCGTTAAAAACAGAACCCAACAATGACAAGCAGAAACCCACTCGGCTTATTGGCCGACTTAATCTCCGATGCAACCCGACTCGTGATCGCTATTGCGATTTTTGTCGCGGTTGTTATCGTTGTCGGGATCGCTTTAAGTGCTATCCCTCACTGAAGCACAAATATTCGATAACGCACCGGGAAGAGAAGACCCGGTGCGTCATTAGGTTGGGTTCGTAACAAATCTGATTGGAGGAATTATCATACCATTAGGAATGTGTCCAATAAGACCTCCCGTTCCGGGAACGGAAGGGATCTCAATGCAACCCTGTTTGGGGGGTTCGTGTGCATGGTTTGACTCGTTATACAATAGATGCGCTATCGCGGCTATTGCTTCGGAACTTAGTCTTATAAAGAAATAATTTAAATCCTTTTTTTATTTTACCTTCCATTTCCTTAAATATTAAACTTTGATTATCCCACTCTGGTTAACACTTGTTCCCGCCCCACGCCAAGTTAACAGAACCCCCCAACCAATCTTTTATATACTAAACCATACTAACCTATGGTTAATCCTAAAAGGGAGGCTTATGATTATGACAGATTCTACAGATGTAAAACTGACCGTAAGGGAAGCCGTGAACAAAGCCGACGCAGGGCGTGCCATCCTGCTCTGGCAGGTGATCGAGCAGCTCAGCCGGTCCGGTGGGGACGCGGCTGGGATCGATGGCCTCGACGAGACCTGCGGGATCGCGTCCCCGGGCCACGTCCCTGACCCCGTCGATGCGGATACCCTTGCCCAATATGTATGACCGACACGGGATCGCCCCCGGTGTTTACCGGACAGACTTCCTCATTGGTAAGTTATTTGACAGGGAGAAGCGCTATTACGAATTACCGGTAGCGGATTGTGAACAACGAGAAAAATCACCACCACCATGAACTTCAACAATTTCACCATAAAATCGCAGGAAGCCGTTTCGAAGGCGATCGAATTAGCAACGGCAAAAAAGAACCCGGCTATCGAAACGTCGCACCTCCTCAAGGGAATGCTTCTCGTTGACGAGAATGTCATCCCGTACCTCCTGAAAAAACTGAATGTGAACGTCGATGGGTTTACCGCTGCCCTCGACCAGATCATCGATGCGTATCCCGAGGTAACCGGCGGGGATCAGAACCTCTCCGGTGATGCTACAAAAGCCCTGCAGAAAGCCACCGCTCTTTCCCAGGAGTCCGGGGATGAATTCGTCTCCCTGGAACAGATCCTCCTTGGAATTCTTTCGATAAACAACAGCACGTCCCGGCTGTTAAAGGAGAACGGGGTAACGGAAAAAGACCTGAAGACTGCCATCAGCCAGTTGCGGAAAGGTGAGACCGTGAACAGCCAGAACGCCGAAGAGACCTATAATGCCCTGGAAAAATATGCCCGGAACCTCAATGATCTTGCCCGTAAGGGGAAACTGGATCCGGTCATCGGCCGTGACGAAGAGATCCGCAGGGTGCTGCAGATCCTTTCACGGAGAACGAAGAATAACCCGATCCTTATCGGGGAACCCGGTGTGGGAAAAACAGCCATAGCCGAAGGTCTTGCCCACCGGATCATTGACGGGGATGTACCGGATAACCTGAAAACCAAGCAGATCTTTTCCCTCGATATGGGTGCCCTGATCGCCGGGGCCAAGTTCAAGGGAGAATTTGAAGAACGGTTAAAAAGCGTGGTTAAGGAAGTGACCTCCTCTGACGGGGAGATCGTCCTTTTCATCGACGAGATACACACCCTGGTCGGGGCCGGCGGTGGCGAGGGCGCCATGGACGCGGCAAATATCCTCAAACCCGCGCTTTCCCGGGGAGAACTGCACGTCATCGGCGCAACGACCTTAAAGGAATACCAGAAGTATTTCGAGAAGGACAAAG
>CAYVTY010000041.1:0-15126 GCA_964454995.1 uncultured Methanoregula sp. | reverse complement strand
CTCTCATCGGCAGGAACCCTTCCGGTGAACGCAAGCCATGCTTTGTTGAAAAAGATACATTCACCATCAGGATTGGATCTACGGAGGGGATTTGGTAGGCTGTCGAGGATGGAAACACCACCGTTCCGGTCCTGCTTGCGTGCGGCCCCGGCCAGTTTTTGTCCGGTGATATCCCATAGGGTAAGGTTCATGGCAGCCCGGCCGTTCTGGTCTTTGATCCATGCAGCCCGGACCGCCGCATCGAACTGCATCCCTTCCTCACGGATAAGCCGCAGTTCTCCCTGTGCGGTCCCGTTCTCTTTGCATGTCCGCGCGAGCTCGACAAACCGGGGATCTCCTGTGCCGGCAAGACCGCCACCCTCTGCTGAACGCAACGCCTCTTCTGTCCGGCCGAACAGCCGGCACGCAGCAGGGTTTGCGGCAAGGACCGATCCCTCCGGTGTTGTTACCATGATCGCCGCGCTCGCAGTCTCAAAGAATGCCAGGTACTGCTGCCATTCTTCTTCGAGGCGGTCCATCCGCTGCTTACGATCTGCGATATCGGTGATAAACGCGTAAGCGCAGGGTTGTCCGCTGGTCTCATCGGTCATGGCCTGGAGGAAGCACTCGACCGGCAGAATGGTGCCGTCTTTTGTACGGATCGTACTCTCGTAGCGCTCCGGTATTTTTGTGGTAATTACCCGCATGAACCGGTCCTCATCAGCAGTTGTTCCGCCAAAAAAGAGGCTGGGTAACGGGAGCGCAAGCAGTTCATCTTCGGTGTAACCGAGCATGGCACAGAGGCTTGAGTTTACCGCTCCGGTGCTCCCGTCAGGGAAGACAGCGACAAAGGGGACCGATGCGGACTCTATTCCCCCGGCAAGGAACTGTGTGCGTTCCCAACTGCCGTGGGAGCCCTTCCCCGCCCTGCGCTGGAACGTTTTTTTGTCAAGCAGGTCAAGCGCCGATGAGAGCGTGGTGCCAAGGAGCGCAAGCTGCTCCGACTCTTCATCAGAAAACGCATCCGGCTCACCGGAACAGAGAGTGAGGACACCAACGATCTGGCCTTTGAGCCGGAACGGTACGGCAGCCAGTGACCGGTATCCCTGCCGGTGTGCCTCATCCATCCAGGGTTTTGGATCCGTTGTGGTATCGTGGCAGGTCACCGGTATTCCTGAATGGATAGCGTCACCGACAAGTCCTGTGCCCTGATCTGCGTCGGCGATCCGGTACCCCTCTTTTGGCAGGCCTTCCCCGTCTCCGGCGTGCGATACCGGCCTGAGGATGCCGGCGGCGTGATCGAAAAGCCCAATCCACGCCATCCCGATCGCATCTTCATCCGCAGCGATCCGGCAGGTGCCGGCAAGCAGTGTTTCGAGATCCCGGGCTTGTGCGACGGCTGTACTGACCCGTGAACTGATTGCATAGAGCCGGTTTGCCGCCCGTATCCGCCGGGCGGCAGTTGTGCGGAGGGTGATCTCCTGAACCACCCCGATGATCCCTTCCCCATTACCTCGTGCGTCCCGCAGGGGGGAGAAGATCGCCCGTGCCCAGCCGCATTTCCCTGAGCCGGGATATTCGTACCGGGAATCCGGGGTGGCGACGATCTCACCGGCCATCGCCCGGACCGGCGGGGAATCCGGTCCCGTCCCGTGCAGGAAGGGCAGCATGTCGGCAAGCGGTTTCCCGCAGGCGTCCCGGGCCGCAATCCCGGTGATATCCTCCATTGCCGGGTTCCACCGGGAAAGAACCAGTGCCGGGGTGCAGACAAGGATCCCCTCCCGGGCACCGGCGAGTATGCCCTCTGCGGATGCGGTTGTTGCCTGCAGCATCGTGGCCTTCCGTACCTGTCCGGTGATGTCGGTCAGCGTGACAAAAAGCAGACTGGCATTTCCCCCGTGATCTAGGACAACCGAGCCGTCCAGTGAGACAATCGTGGCACAGCCCCCGTTTCTGGCAAGAACAAATCGTTCTGCATGGATACTGCCGGCGTGTTTAAGTTCCAGGATACCGGCAGAGAACCGCGCCTGATCTTCCCTGGCGATAAACCCGGCGAGGTCTCTCCCGATTACCGTTTCAGCCGGGCAACCCAGCAGCACCAGGGCGGCCCGGTTGATGTCCGTAATACTTCCGTCTTTGGAGAGCGTCAGGCAGGCAAGCGGTGCCTGTCTGAATGTCTCCTCAAAGAGGGCAGCACGACCGGTGCGGGTCTGCCGTGCCACGTTCTCTTCTGCGACCTCATGCCCCCCCGGCGTCTCCCCCCCCTTTTCGTGTTCCGGGATTTCGGTCAGCAGGCCCTGCACACCCACGCACTTTGCCTGATCCATCTCCGGGCGGCACGAGGCACACACCCTGCAGGACTGCCTGCTCTTACTAATTATCCTGAATTCAAACCGGGAGGTCATACCTTGTTTTACCCGGGCAAAATGGTGGGCGACGAGCGGGATATCTTCTGCACAGACCAGGATGGCGAAGTCCTTTCCTGTCACGTCTTTTGGATCATACCCAAACCGGTTTATACGGGGACTGGCATAGGTGAGGATCCCTTCATCGTTGACGGTAAAAACGATGCCTGTGAGGTTTTCAACGAGCGAACGGTATGCCTTTTCAGACTGGCGGAGTGTCTGCTCGCCCTGCCGCCGTGCAACGGCCGATCGTATTTTTGTCTCGAGCTCCGCCAACTGGCTGCGGGGCGAACTCCCTTTCCGGATGTAAAAGTCAGCGCCGGCATTGAGTGCCTCGATCGCAACCTCTTCCCCGCCTTTGCCGGTAAAGAGGATAAACGGCATCCCTTTACAGCGGGGACGGAGGTATTTTAAGAACTCGATACCGTCCATCCCCGGCATCTGGTAATCGGAGACCAGCGCCTCGTACTTCTCTCTCTTAAGTTTCCCGATTGCCTCCTCGGCCGATGCAGCGGTTTCGACCTTGAACTCACCACCCCGCTCCAGAAAAATTTTGGTTACTTCAAGGAGTGCTGATTCATCGTCAACCAATAAAACCGGGATCATGGCTACCTCCAGCGGCATCAGGTCAGAAACTTAGTATATTCCCATCGTTTTTCAGAATAAATAATGGTATATGTCTCATTCTGCCTGCCCGACAGCGTGGCAACCTGAAACTATGATAAATAGTGCACAGATAATCAATTTTAAAAAAATCGTCGGATCTCCCGCCAGTGTCCGGTACATTACCCAAGAAATTGTTGTATAGCTGTTTTGAGTTCGTTGAAGGTGACCGGTTTCTGGAGGATACCCAGTTTCGGGTCATGAAGTTCTGCCATCTTCCCGGGCACCGTGGGCGATGCGGTAAAGAGGATCACCGGGATCTCCCGCTGGTTATATTCCGTCCGCAGCCGATCCAGAAATTCCCAGCCTGAAAGGGGTGACATCATAATATCAAGCAGGATCAGGGCTGGCGGTTCAGATCTGACATAGTTCAGTGCATCGAGTCCGTTGGGGATGAGTACTGGCTCGTATCCCAGTTTTTTCAACAGGATCTCCATAAGGTCGAGGATAGGCTGGTCATCCTCGACAACTACAATCTTACGCATCATGGTGATCACCTTTATCTGGCCGTTTTTTGGGTATATGAATGGTAAATGTGCTCCCAATGTTCATGATACTGTCAACGCTGATGTATCCTCCGTGCAGCTGGACATATTTTTTTGCAATCGCAAGGGACCGCCCGGGCACCCCGATGACCTGCCGGAGGGAATCGGTGCTCCCGGTTTTTTCGGTTTTAAATATCTCATCGAGCTGGGTCTCGGTGATACCCACACCGTTGTCCTGTATGGCAAGCCGGTGGAACGGGAGGGTTGGCGAGCCCCGGTACGTAATCCAGATCTTTTTTGGCGTTTTGGAGTAGGTCACCCCGTTTGTTAGCAGCACATCGAGGACATAGGATAGTTTCTGGCGATCGGCCTCAAAAACAAGGTCGGGCGGGATATCGATTGCAATCTCTGCCTTAATCGCATACCCACCGTTTGCGATGGCGGCATTGACCATTCCCCGCACGGAGAAAACAGAATAGTCAAGGCCGGTCTCCTCGACCTCAAGGACCGAGAGTTCCAGCATCTGGTTGATGATCTGGCGCTCCTGGTCGACACTTTTGGCGCACCGCTCAAGGATCTGCCGGGTCTCATCGGTCACTCCAAAAGACTTCGGGTCCTGGAGAAGCAGGTTGAGGTACCCAAGGACCGGCTGGAGCGGCGTCCTGAGTTCGTGGGCAACGGCACGCATCATCTCGCGCCGGCGCTCTTTGGTCTGCTCCACCCGTTCACGGTATTCTTCCCATTCGGTATTATCGATGATATTGATGAGCCCGGCGGGCCGGTTGTTGCGGGTGATGGGAGTAAAATAGAGAACCGCCCGCCGGATCTCACCACTCTTTGTGATAAACCGGAACTCCGCCCGGTCCTGGACCGGCGCCGCTGTGTCCCAGCGGCCGGCAAAAGCCGCGAACCGTTCCCTGTCCTCATCAAGGACACTGTCGGCAAGATCCCGTCCGGTGCATTCGTCCGGTGTGTACCCGGAGAAGATGGAGAATGCCGGGTTGGCAAAGAGGATTTTCGTGTGATCGGTGATCACCATACCGGTGGGCGAGTTCTCGGTCACCTGCCTGTACTGGGTTGAACTGTCGACTGCCTCCTGCCGGACAAGTTTCTCGGTATTGACATCGATAACCGAACAGCTGACAATAGTGTCGTCGATCCGGCTCCAGGAGAGGTTGACCCAGTGGTGTTCCTTAGTTTTTGTGGCAAAGCAGGTCTCAAAATTCCTGATGTCCTCCCCGGATCCGAGGTGTTCAAAGAACCGGCGCTGGAAATCGTGGGAGAAGAAAATCTCAGCAAAGGTCATCCCGCTGAGTTCTTCAACGGTATAGCCGAGCATCCCTGCGACCTGCTGGTTGGCGAGCCGGATTGTAAAATTGTTCTTTTCAAAAAGGATGACTCCGAGAAGCGAGTTCTCAAAGATGCTGCGGTACCGGGCCTCTGAGACCCGGATGAGGTTCGTGAAGTACACAACCGCAAGCGCGACGCAGACAAAGAGCACTGCCTGGCCGGTGGCCGACCAGAGAGCGAATGTATCCGGGAAGAGCGAGAAGTACACGAGACACTCATACACGATCCCGCAGATGCCGGCGAGGATGATCCCGCGCCTGGGATAGAAATAGGTCGCATACAGGATGGGAAAGTAGAAGAGCTGGGGATAGAGTGCGCCGATATTCTGGGCGAGAGTGATCGCCGTAATCAGGATGGAGGAGAGCGTCAGGGACGCAATAACCGTGAAGCGGACAATATCCGTGTGAGTGAACCTGTGTCCCCAAAGGGCTATCTGCCGTTCCATTACCAGTTTGAATTAACCTTGGTAACGTATAAATCTGTCATTATTGTTCCCTCCGCTTTAAAAAATAAAGTCAGGGGATTACAGTACAAGGGGTCTTAATTTCTCAATCACCCGGCTGACCTGCGCGACTGAGGTGCCGATGTAGGCATCCGGTGCGAGGAGGGTAACGAGATCGTCCCGCGAACAGAACCGGATCACTTCGGGGTCGGCTCCGAGCACATCTGCGAGCGGCCGGCTCTCAGCAAGCGCCTGCATGCTTGCCATCCGCACACGTTCATGGGCATCCTGCCGGTTCATGCCGCGCCGGGTGAGTTCGATCATCACGGATTCTGCCATGTTGATCCCGTGGAGGAACGCAAGGTTGCGCCGGATAGCGGCACGGTTGATCACCAGGTTGTCGAGCACGGTTGTCATGAGCCGGAGACAGTGATCGGTAAGGATGGATGCTTCTGGAAAAATCACCCTTTCGCAGGACGAGTTAGTGAGATCCCGTTCGTCCCAGAGCGTGTTGTTGAGGAGCGCCGGCTCAACTGAGGAACGGATAATCCGGGCAAGGCCGCAGACCTGTTCGGATTTTATGGGATTTCTCTTATGCGGCATCGTGGACGAACCCACCTGTTTTGCGCCGAATGCCTCCTCAACCTCGCCGATCTCGGTGCGCTGGAGCGAGCGGATCTCAATCCCGATTTTGTCGAGCGTTGTTGCGACATTGGCAAGGAACATGAAATACTCCGCGTACCGGTCGCGCGAGATAACCTGGTTTGAGACATCAACGGAAGAGAGGTGGAGGTGCTGCATCATTGTTGCCTGCACATCTATCCCCTTTGGCCCGATCGCTGCCTGCGTCCCCACCGCACCGGTCATCTGTCCGACCGCGACCCGGGGGCGCAGCTGTTCCAGCCGTTCGATGTGCCGGCCCACCTCGCTTGCCCAGATGGCAAACCTGATGCCGTACGTGATCGGCACTCCCTGCTGCCCGTGCGTCCTCCCCACTGCCACAAGGGTCGTTGTCTCTTCGGCCCTGTGTATCAGCACCCCGAGGAGGTTGCGCAGCTTTGCATCGATAAGGTCCATTGCCTGCGCCAGCTGGAGGCCGGTCGCTGTATCGAGAATATCGTTTGAGGTGGCGCCGTAGTGCACCCATCTTCCGGAATCGCCGCAGACCTCGGTGATGGATTTTACGATCGCCATCATGTCGTGGCTGATCTCTGCTTCGATCTCTTTTGCCCGGGCAAGGGACGCCGTCTGTGCGTTCTGTGCGATCTCCCCGGCCGCAGCCTCGGGGATCAGGCCATGCGCTGCCTCTGCCTGTGCGAGCGCGACTTCCGCGGCAACAACACAGGAGAAGCGGTTCTCCTCGCTCCAGATGGCTCTCATCTCCGGTGTGCCGTACCGGTACTCGATGGGGTGGACTGCCATAGGAACAGATGGGTTGTGCGGGAATATTAGCATTGAGCCTGTTTGCCTGCGGAACCATGCAGGTCCTATCCGACGCCCATAAAACCCTATAGCGCCAAACGTATTCCGGCAATGGACAGTTTCGATCCCTTCTTCCCGTATGCAGAATACCGCCCCCACCAGCGCGAGATGCTCGCATTTGCCGCAGAGGTCGCCCGCGAGGGCGGGATCGGCATGATCGACGCTCCGACCGGGAGCGGGAAGTCGAGCGTGGTTGCATCCCTTCTTGCCGAACGCAAAGACCGGAAACTTGTGATCGCTGTCCGCACGGTCAGCCAGCTCACCACCTTTATACGGGAACTGGCGCTTGTCAAAAAAAAGCAGCCGAAGTTAAAGACCGTGTACCTGGTCGGAAAAAAGAGCATGTGTCCCCTGGGCGGCGAAGGGGACGTGTACCGGCGCTGCGAGGGCGTCAAGACATTTTCATCCTCGCTTATGCGCGACCGGGCGGAGAAAGGTGCCCTCATCCCGATAAAAGACCCGTTTATTGTCCAGCAGATCCGGAGAATGGACCGGGAGCACCCGCTCCTCTGCCCGTATTTTATCGCGAGCAAAATGTTCGTGCCCGGGGATACCGGCGGCCTCAAGATGGTGCCTTCGACTACGGTGCGCTCGAAATCCGATCGGGTGCTTACCGATCCCGTCCGGCCGCAGGAACTGGCCGGTTTTGCCGGCGACATCTGCCCGTACGAGCTGATGATGCACGCGGCAAAGAACGCGGACGTGATCATCCTCAATTACCACCACCTCTTCGACCGCGAGATCCGGGAGCAGCTGTATGCGAATCTCAATGTCGAGTCACAGGACGTGATGCTCCTGATCGACGAGGCTCACAACTGCGGGGACACGATCCAGTCGATCGAGAGCGTCGGGCTTGCACAAAAGGATCTTGAGCAGGCAATCCGCGAACTCTCGGGCATGAAACGCCATCACAAGGGGGCAGAGGCAGTGCAGCACGTCCTTCCCCGGCTCACCGAATTTATCCGGGGCCTTGCCAACTCGACCGAACCCGAAGACTGGTTCGATCCCGGTATCTTCGACCGGATGGTAGTCAAAGGCTCGCTCTGGAAGGACATGGACGATATCGTCGACGAACTCATGGGCCTTGCCGAGACGATCCGGGACAGGAACCAGAAAGCCGGCGAGTTCCGCGAGACCGCGATCGAGCGCCTGACCGTTTTCCTGTACCGGCTCTCGCAGTCCTCCCATAACCCTGCATACCTTACAATCTACAAAAAGACCGAGGAGGGGATCATCCTTGAAGTGCGAAATATCGACCCGTCCGCCCCGCTCACCGAGATCTGCTCCCAGCACGCCTGCTGCATCCTGATCTCGGGCACGCTCTCACCGGTCGAAAGTTACCGGCGCCTCTATTTCAACAACGCGAAGGTTGCCACCCTCGCGCTGCCCAATTCGTTCCCGAAGGAGAACCGGCTCATCTGCTGTGCGACCGACATCACCACTGCCTATTCATTCAGGCAGAACAAGGAAAACACAGACCGGATCGTGCGGTACATCGCCGCATTTGCGGCGCTCAAAAAGAACCGGGCGATCTACTTCCCCAGTTACCAGATCCTCGAATCCTATGCCTCGCTTGCTGCCGATGCGATCAGCCGGCGCAAAATCTACGTCGAGCCCCGGGACGCGGCAGGAGCCGGCGCCGCGCTCAACGAGTTCCTCTCGCGTCCTTCGCAGGGCGAGTCCGGCATCATGTTTGCCGTGTGCGGCGGGAAGTGGAGCGAGGGACTGGACTACCGTGGCGAGATGCTTTCCGGGGCGATGGTGATCGGTCTCCCGCTTGCCCCCTTTAACCGGGTCCGAAAGATGGTCATCGAGTACTTCCGGCACAAGTACGGCGAGGAGGGCGAGTTCCTCTGCTACACGCTGCCGGCGATCAACAAGGCACTCCAGGCGCTCGGCCGCGTGCTGCGCACTCCTGAGGATCGCGGTGTGCTGGTGCTCGGCGAGCGCAGGTTCCTTGAAAAACGGGTGAAATCGGCGCTCCCGGCATGGATCCAGGAAGAGATGCTCGAGTGCGACATCACGCAGTTCCGCGAGGTGATCGCGAAATGGAAGTGACCGGGGGATCGTGCCGGCTCGGTCTCTGGCATGTCCATGTCTGGTGGAGCGGGGACACGATCCACCGGGTCAGGTTCGCTCAGACGGGCATCCCCGGGCCTGTGCCGGCGCCGATCCTGAAATACTGTGCCGGCCACAGGGTCGATCTTTCGGGGCTCGCCACAGTTGCCTGCGAAGGAGAAACGGTCTCCGCCCGGATCTACCGGGCCGTGCGGGAAGTGCCGTACGGCAGCACTGCGACGTACGGGCAGATCGCGGCACTGGTCGGGACCTCGCCACGCGCAGTAGGGCGTGCGATGGCACACAACCCGACGCCGCTTGTCGTCCCCTGCCACCGGATTGTGGCAGCAGACGGCATCGGCGGGTTCTCTCCGGCACTCGAGATCAAGGAACTTCTTCTCGCGCTGGAACAGAAAGGCAAAAAACGAGCGGGGAAATGAACAGGATGTGCGTCCTGCAACCGGCATCTTTCGGTATCTCTAATTGCCATCCGGAAAAATACAGTACTGGTTCCGGAGATATGCGATGAAGATACTTGTGCTTGGAGCAGGAGCGGTCGGCCTCGCGGTCGCCGCAAAACTCTCCAGCGTCTGCGACGTCCATGCGGTCACCCGGAAGCGGACCGCCGATGCCATCAATGCCGGGGGATTCCGGCTGACCGGCATCTGGGGCACGGAGACATTCCGTTTCAGCGTTTCTGATGGCATCCCGGAGGATGCCCGTTACGACTATATCCTCATCACCTCCAAGTCCCGGGATACCGAAGCTATCTGCCGGCAGTACGCGGATACCCTCCACGGTACAGAAACTGTCAGCCTCCAGAACGGGATAGGGAACGAAGAGATCATCAGCCGGTTTTCCGACAGGGTGATCGGCGGGATGATCATCACCGGCTTTGAATGGCAGGGGGATGCCGGGGTGCACGTCTCGGTCGAGGCAGGGCCGGCAAAACTCGGCAGGTTCCCAACAGGTCTTGATGCACCGGTGAAAGCGCTTGTGGACTGCATGAAGCAGGCAGGTATCCGGGTTGAGGGAAGCGCAGAGATACGTGCGGATCTCTGGGGGAAAACCCTCTATAACTGTGCCCTGAACCCGCTCGGCGCCGTGATGGGGGTGCCGTACGGGAAACTCGCGCAGCCGGCAGCGTGGCGGATCATCGACCGGATCGTTCGCGAGGGTTTTTCGGTTATTCATGCCGAAGGGGTCAGCCTTCCGTGGGGGACTGCCGATGAGTACCTCACGTACCTCCGCGATGTCCAGTTGCCGGCCACCGCCCTCCACCATTCCTCGATGCTCCAGGACATCACCCGGGGACGACCTACCGAAATTGACTTTTTAAACGGCTCCATCGTGGCAAAAGGAACCGTCCATGGTATCCCGACACCGGTCAATGCCTGTATCATTGACCTCGTAAAATTCCGTGAATCCTTAAAACGGACCGGGGTACTGTGATGAGATCCGCGGTCATCCTTGCGGGCGGTGAGGCACGGCGGGCAAATGGCAAGGAAAAATACTTCTTTACGTACAAGGGAACGACCTTCATCGAACGGCTGGTCGGATCGCTCTCCGGGGTTGTTGATGAGATCGTTATCGTCGCCCGCGATACGGCGCAGTGTACCCGTTTCCAGGATCTCGGCAGTGTTACCTGTATCAGCGACATCCGTCAGGGACTTGGCCCGGTCGGCGGGCTTCATGCCGGGTCCCTTGCAGCAGGTGGGGATCTTATCTTTGTATCGGCATGCGATATGCCCTGCATAAATGCCGCGGTGGTCTCGTACCTCTTTGATGCTGTAGGTTCATACGATGCAGCCATCCCCCTGTGGAACGAGCGGATGCTTGAACCCCTGCATGCGGTCTACCGGCGGCCCGCCCTCCTGACATATCTGGAAAGTCACACATCCCTCTCGCTGCGTGCTATGGTCCGGTCCCTCAACACCCGATACGTTCCGGTCGACGAACTGCGTGCATTCGACCCTCAACTCAGGACATTTACGAATATCAACAATCTCGAAGAACTGGAGCACATCAATCGCTCCTGAGTCAGAAGATACAGACAACCGGGCCCTTAAAATTCCCGACAGGGACCGGACCATGCCCTGTAATTCTTTTGTTTTTCCCGAATTCATTCCTCTATTATTATATGCATTAAGATCCACTGTAGAATAATGAATATGCGAGTGGCAGGGGTGTACCACCCTTGTCATTCGGGAGCATACCGGTACATGGGCCAGTTGTCGTGCGATATGGAGGAGATGCTCCGTCTTTTAATTGTGACCGTGGCATCGGTCAGCGCGATCCTCGGCACAATCTTCTCCCTCACCCATGGGATCTCGGTAGTTTTCCCGTTCCTGTATATCCTCCCCATCATCTGTGTCGTCTATTTTTATCCCCGGCATGCGGTTCTTTTCGCGCTCGCCCTCAGTATCATCTATATCGCTCTTGTGTACGTGCTCGGGGCGCTTGATCCCCTGCTCGTCGCTGTATCGACCGCATGGTTTGCCATATTCATTGCTCTTGCTGTTGTCGCCTCGTCCTATGCAAACGGGATCCTTGAGGAAAAAGCGCGGATCCGGCATATTATTGACAATACCCGGGACGGCATTTTCTGTTTTAATCCCGGCACCCTGCGCATCAGGATGGTTAACCAGAAATGTGCAGACTGGCTCCTGTATTCCCGGGACGAACTGGAAGGAGTACCGGTCAGTACGGTGTGGGCTGACGCGGATGCACAAAAAAGGTTTGTGGACGAGGTAACAACAAGAAAAACCGTCGTGATGTCCGAAGCCATTTTCCGTCAGAAAAACGGTGGTTTGCTCCGGGTCATCATTTCTCCTCTTTTCCCGGCAAATGATATGCTACTCTGTTCGGTCGCGAACGTTACCGATGCACATATCGCCGACGAAGAGATCCGCCAGACCCTTGAGGACCTTGAACGGCAGGTACGGGAACGCACCGCACATCTCGAAAAGATAAATGAGGAGCTCAGGGCCGAGATCCAGGAGCGCCGCAAACTTGAGCATAACCTCCTGTCCGGGGAACTCAATGATGAGTTCGGTCATAAGGAGGAGAAATAAGCATGATCGCACAGATCTCTCCGGTAAAAAAACAGCAGATATACTGGACGGTTACGATCCTCATTGCGATCATTATCACCATTTCATCGACAATCTATTCCCTCTCCCACGGCATTTACGATGTCTTCCCGTTCATCTATTTCCTTCCCATCATCCTTTTTGTCTATTTCTACCCGAACCGGGGTGTCCTCTTCTCGCTTGGGATCAGCACGGTGTACATTCTGCTCGTTTACCTGTACAGCAGTTTCGATCCTCAGGCCGTGGCAGTCTCCACAGCGTGGTTTGTTATTTTTGTCACCATCGGCGTTGTCACGTCATCGTTTGCTACCGGGCTACGGGAAGAGGAACGGAAATACCGGGGTATCTTTGAAAATTCGCAGGCCGGGATATTTACGTTCGATCTGGATACCCTGCGGCTCACCGAGATCAATGGGAAATGTACCCAGATGCTCAGGTACGAGCGTTCCGAACTCGTAGGTGTGGATCTGTCGCTGATCATACCCAATGCAGAAAGCCGTGATCGTTTTATCCGGCAGGTCCGTGAGAACAGGGAGACCGGGGATCTCGAACTGTTGTTTACCGCCCGTGACCGATCGACACGCCAGTTCCTTGTCTCTGCATCAGTCACCCCGGGGAACGTGGTGATCTGCTCTGCCATCGATATTACCTCCCGCAAACTGGCAGAACAGGTCATCGAGAGAGCAAATGAGGATCTGGAGCGCCGGGTTCACGAACGGACTGAGGAGCTCATGCGTGCAAACAAGGAGCTCATGGCCGAGATCCAGGAACGTAAACGTTTCGAAGCAGCGATCCGGCTCGCCAACCATAAACTCAACACCCTCTCCGGCATCACCCGCCACGACATCCTCAACCAGATCACCGCTGTCGTCATGTACCTTTCGCTTATCCAGGAGTCTGAGACTGATCCGGTCATCAACGGGTATCTCAAAAAGATCGAGGACGTCACCCAGATGATCCAGAAACAGATACGGTTCACGCACGACTACCAGGACATCGGTGTGAACGAGCCGCGCTGGCATAATATCACTGCAGCAGTTAACAATGCGGTTACCGGGCTTGTTCTCAAAGATGTAACGATCGAACTGCAGGTAGATGATCTGGAGATCTTTGCAGATGCGAATTTTTCGAAAGTATTTGCCAACCTGATCGAAAACGCGCTTGTTCACGGGAAGCACGTATCAGAAATCCGGTTCTCTTATACGGAGACCGAAAACGATCTCGTGCTTTCGTGTGAAGACAACGGGGTCGGTATCCCCGAAGAATTAAAGGAACGTATATTCCGGCGCGAATATTTCCGCAATACAGGGTACGGATTGTTTTTGATCGTGGAGATCCTTGGTATTACCGGGCTGTCAATCAGGGAGACCGGCACACCCGGGAAAGGGGCCCGGTTCGAGATCCATGTTCCAAAAGGGAGTTACCGGTTCGTTAAACCGACGGGCGATCATGTCCCGGTGCATTAAACTGATGAACATCCCCGGGCCGTTTATACTGAATTTAAAATAACCTCCTCTTTTGTGCCCCGGTTTTACGGATGAAATCTGCAGATGATACACCTCTGTCAAACTCTTTTAACGCCCCGGGGTACTTTTGCACTGCCACCCCCGTCGCTGTGGCGCCCCTCCACAGGCAAAAGCCCTGTATCCCCGTTTTCATAACCGGGGAAAGGCAGCTCGACAAAACCGTTTTTTTTTATTTAATTACGGTCGCAAAAAAGCGATAATATCGGTGTAGACTAAAAATCAGGGATCTGTCTTGACCTCTTACCCGATTTTTTCGTGCACCTGGCAGGGGAAGAATTCCTGTTTTCAGATATTCTTCTTCCTGCCGCTTGCGTCCCGCAGGTAGTGCCCGAATTCGCTCTTTTTGAGTTTATCCCCGGAAAAGACCGGCCCGTCCCGACAGACCCGCAGGCCATCGGGGTCGATACAGCAGGAACCACAGACTCCGACGCCGCATTTCATGTACCGGTGGAGCGAGAATTCTGTTTTCGAAGCAAACCCAAGGCCATCGATCTTTGCAAGCACCGCCCGCATCATCGGTTCCGGCCCGCAGACCGCGATCCGGTCGTAGGTTGCAAGGCTGATGTCGTTTGTGAGGTCCGTAACAAACCCCTTCTGTCCCAGCGTCCCGTCGTCGGTTGCGATCAGGACATCGGTACTTTCGTCCAGCTGGTCAATAAAGAGGAGTTCTTTCTCGGTCCGTGCGCCAAGGAGCATCGTCATTACACAATCTCCGCGGGCGAGCGGCAGGAGGGGAGCTGCTCCGACGCCCCCGGCGATGGCAAGCATCTTCTCGCCTTTGGTAAACCCGTTCCCAAACGGCCCCCGGATACCAAGCGTTGCACCTGCCGCCAGATCAAACATGGCCCCGGTCGCATCGCCGACTTTCTGGACCGTAATGCTGTTTGCCGAAGAGAGCGCCATGGGCACTTCGTCCACGCCCGGCACCCAGACCATGACAAACTGCCCGGGCTCAAAGGAGAATTCGCGGTCAAAGAAGAAGGTTTTTACCGAAGGCGTCTCGCTTTTGATCTCTGTGATGGAAACCTGCACCGGCAGCTGGTCACTCATGGGCACACCCCACGATCTCTTCCGGTGCGATGCCCTTTTTCGCGTATAACTCGTTTGTTATTGTCTCAAAGATCCCGATATCCCGCTGCACCGCACTGCCGATCTCGACTGCCCGGGCGCCTGCCATCATCATCTCTAGTACCTTATCGGCGGTCGAGACTCCCCCGCACCCGATAATGGGGATTTTGCAGGACTCAAAGAGCTCGTAGACGCAGCGGACTGCGACCGGGAAAATTGCGTCTCCCGAGAGTCCGCCGTACCGGTTGCCAAGAACCGGGCGTCGTAGTGCTGTTGAGATGCGCATGGCTTTTACCGTGTTGATGGCGACGATTGCGGTTGCCCCTCCGCGTTCCGCCGCCTTTCCGATCGCGGTAATGTCAGTTACGTTCGGGGTGAGTTTTACCCATGTCGGCATCCCAAGCGTACTTACCGCCCGGGTACACGCTTCTACGAGTACGGGATCGACACCGATCGCCGCCCCGTACCCTTCTGCGTGGGGGCAGGAGAGGTTGAGTTCAAAACCGGCAGCCTTCCCTTTGAACCACCCGGCGACTTCGGCAAACTCCTCCGGTGTCCCTCCAAAGATGCTGACGA
>CAYVTY010000040.1:0-15903 GCA_964454995.1 uncultured Methanoregula sp. | reverse complement strand
ACGTCCAGATAGCGAGCAAGAAAGGTGAGACCACAGGAGAGATCCTGATCTCCACCTCCCTTGACCGCGCAGAGACAGCAATTCTTGCTGCGTCGCTTGAGACCATCGACCGCGTGGGGCCGTGCGTCGCACACGTAGCGGTGGACACAATCGAGGACATCCGGGTCAGCAAGCGCAGGAAGATTGTCGAGCGCGCAAAGGAAATCCTTGTTGAGCGTTTCGAGGACGGGGCAATAGACAGCGACGAGCTTCTTGACGATGTCCGCCAGACGATGAGGGTCGAGAAGATCGGGACGATTGGCGAAGAGAGACTTCCGGCAGGCCCAAACGTCCTTGAATCTGATGCAGTAATAATTGTCGAAGGCAGGGCAGATGTCATCAACCTCCTGCGGTACGGCATCAAGAACGCGGTGGCTGTCGAGGGTACAAACATCCCCAAATCGATTGTTGACCTCTGCGAAAAGAAGACCACAACCGCATTCTTTGATGGGGACCGGGGCGGGGAACTGATCCTGCGTGAACTCCTTCAGGTGGCAGACATCGATTACGTCGCGTTCTCCCCCCGGGGAAAGAGCGTTGAGGACATGACCCGTAAAGAGGTCATCAAGACACTGCGGAACAAGGTTCCGGTCGAGTACGTCCGCGACCAGTATTTCGAGGATACGGCCGAACTCCCGTCAGACCTGCCCCGGCCAGCCCGTGCGGTGCCGGCCCCTGAAGGTGGGGACAGGAGCGATACTACCGGCCGGCACGGTCCAGGATCAAAGAATGTAAAAGAGGGAGCCTCCAAAGTCCCCGTGACGATACGGGATCATATGGAGGATGTAAAAGGTAAGAATGTCGCCCGGTTCCTGAATGAGGACATGTCAGTGATCAGGGAGATCCGGTCTGACGAAGTTGAGAAAGCAGTCGACACGCTGGATGCTCCGGCGGCCGGCCTTGTTGTCGACCGCGCTGTTGATCAGAAACTCCTCGACCGGCTGGTCTGGAAAGGGCTGGAATATGTCGCAGCTAAGGATTTTAAAGGGATTATAAAAAGGCCTTTAAATATCCGGTTGATGAAAATAAGCTCGTAAAACCGGGCTCATACAAATTTATTTATGTAAGTTTTACCCCATGTTACATTCTGGAGTGGCAGTATGCACAAGGAAGAACTTATCACCCTTCACAAGATACTTTACGAGGTCAAGGACTATTTCGAAGAAGTTAACCCGGACCTGAAATTCTCCCAGTATGGTGCCCTGAAAATTACCCCCTCCCAACTGCACAGGAGCAAGCTTGAGCACAAATATGCCATCTTCGTTCTTGGTAATGAGATTGCAAATGCGATGAAAGATGTCGATTATACCTCATCTTCACGGATCTCGGCACGCATGAAGGATCTGGCAGACAAGACACTCAAAGAAATGGAATACGCCTGAAGTTTTCTTTGCTTTTTTTGCTCGTTATTATGCTCCTGTGAGGGGGAATTCGCGGTTTTTTTAGTCGGTCTGCCGTCAAGGCATCTGCAGCACCGGAAATGTGTGAACTGCTCTTTTAACACCTGATCTCTTTTGCGAGCAGACTTCCGTGGGAGAGCATAACGCTAAATCCGAGCAGGTGCATCAATCGTTTATGCGCTACTATCCTGATCCGGAACGAGGTCTCGATATCGGCGATGTTAACCGGGCCGTCGAGGCTGCATTTGCCGATCACGGGAAGGGGCTTGTGCAGATGCCGCCCAAGGTCTACATTACGTTGCCTGCCGGGGATTTCCGGACGATGCCGGCGTACCTTCCAACGCCAGGGATTGCCGGGGTAAAAGTCGTCAACGTCCATCCGGATAACCCGAAGGTGGGGCTTCCTACCGTGATGGCACTCACTATTATTCTCGACACGGCAACCGGCCAGCCGACGGCCATCCTGAACGCGACCCGGCTCACGGACCTGCGGACAGGCGCTGCGGGGGCAATTGCTGCAAAATACCTGGCACCCAAAAAGGAATGTGTGCTCGGCGTGATCGGCACCGGCCGGCAGGCAGAAGCACAGGTGCGTGCCACCGTGCAGGAGCTCATCCTGACCAAGGTCCGGGTGTGGAGTCGTAATTCCACTCATGCCGAAGCATTTGCCAGACTGTTCACAGATTTCGATGCAGAAAGTGTATCCCTCGAAAAAGCCTGCGACTGCGATGTGCTCGTCACCACTACGCCGTCACGCGCTCCTCTTGTTAAAAGTGAATGGATACATGAGGGCACGCACATCAACGCGATTGGTGCCGATGCACCGGGAAAAGAGGAACTTGATCCCGATATCCTGCACCGGGCCCGTGTCTTTGTGGATGATCCGGCGCAGGCATTTCACTCGGGGGAAATAAACATACCCATCAGCAGGGGGATCTACCAGCCATGGATGATTGCCGGTACGCTGGGGGAGATCGTGATCGGCAAAAGAAAGCGTGAACACTCCGATGAGATCACCGTCTTTGATTCCACCGGACTTGCTATCCAGGACCTGGCGATCGCATCGATTGCAATGCGGCAGTCCACCGGTATGGAACTGCCGTTTTTATGAAGGCTTGCTCTTTTTTTGGCTTATCACTCATCTGATCACGTATGAATCCTATGTGATCCCAGTACTTCTCTTTAATTATCCCCCCTATGGGACATAACCGCTCTGCCCTCATACATACGGTCTCGCCCCTCAATCCGGGGCCGAAACGGGCTTATTTTCCCACCAGGGTCTGGTGGTGAACACAAAAATGGAACCATTTTGTCCACCACTGAAATTATCTCCGTTATTTGTGGCAAAAATAAAAAAACGGTCAAATTGCGGGGCGTTATATTTTCCCTTTAGCGGTGTTCTGTAAGGGGTGTTTTTTGGCCGGACTTTGTATCGTCTGGGTACCCGATCGGGTCCCCGGAGGCCATTATGGGCCAGAATCCGGATTGGGGTGTGCAGGAAAATCCGGGGTTATTGATCCAATCTGAAATGGGGGAAGTAATGAACCCGGAATACCACGTGATACCACGGGTGGATCCCGAAGTCCTGTTGATCCGGAACCTTCCCATGGTTCCCGCGTTTCGGGCGGATTTGCTACCTTCAGGCAGAACGCTTCGGAGGCAGAATGCAGGTTCGATACAACTGTATTATCAGAAAAATCCCAAAAAAAGTAAAAAAAATTACTGCTGCTCTTTTGCGTATTTTTTCCAGACCTGCTCGCGGTAGACCGGACCACTGTTGTAGGTACAGAACGGGATAAGTTTGCCATCCGGTGTCGCGTAATGGATGCAGCACCGCTGGACACGCTCGATATCATAGTTGTACCGGTCCATGAAATGCATCGTACCGATAAAAAGTGCATTCCAGTGGAACTCACGCAGTGCATCGAAATTCTGGCCGATCAGTGTCTTTCCGATCAGTTTCCAGAACTCGGCCGTGCTCCCTTTCTCGCCTTTCTTGAACGATGCATGGAGTTCTTTGACGCCCTCAAGCAGCGTTGCATATTTATTGATCGTACCGCCTTTCTTGAGTTTGTTTGACATCTGTTCGATCGCCGCAAAGAGGCTTTCCACATCGACCATACGGGTTACCGGGGTCATACTGTCCTTTGTGACAAAGACATAGGTTGCTGCCCCGCAATGCTCGTGAGCAGTAAAGCGCACCTGCGGCCGTCCGGTATAAGCTTCCACCAGATCGGAAAACGGCAGCACGCAGGGTACCGGGTAGAAATCACTCTTCTTTAAGACGCCTGCAGTCTGGGTCTCGATATCGCCGATAAGCTCGGGGATCGTGATCCGCTCCTTCTCAAGATCCTCATCCTTTGCTGCCCCGGTGAATGCGACGGGCTGGAAGTTTACCCCCCTCACAATCGAGATATGATCAGCGGCAAATTTCAGGATCTGACCGACTTCCTGATCATTTCTCCCCTTGATGATGGTCGGCACGAGCACTACGCCGACCCCTGCCTTATTCAGGTTTTCCAGTGCCTTGAGGTGGATCTTTAAAAACGGGTTGGTCGCAGGAGTGACCCCGTCGAAATGGAGATAGACGGTGGAGAGACCGGCATCCTTGAGCTGCTGGGCAAGAGCCGGGTTGTTTGCCAGTTTCACACCGTTTGTTGCAATCTGGACCTGGGGGAATCCCAGTTCCTTTGCCTTTTTGACGATATCGACGAGGTCGTCCCGCATGGTCGGCTCGCCGCCTGAGAACTGTACGGCTGGCGTCGGCACGGGCTTCTCGTTTCTGAGCACCTGCATCATGCTGACGATCTCGTCAAAATCCGGTTCGTACACAAACCCGCAGGCCCGGGCGTTGGCAAAGCAGAAATCACAGTCGAGATTGCACCGGTTCGTCAGGTCAATGTTGGCAAGGAGGGTTCCCGAGTGGTGGTTGCTGCACAGACCGCAAGCGGTCGGGCAGGTATCCGAAGTAACCGGGTTCTGGGGATTGGTCACGCCGCGCCCGATCGCATCGTAATGTGCGAACCGATGGTACATTTCCGGGTCAGACCAGTAAACGTGCCGGAATTTTCCATGCTCCGGGCACGTCCTCACGATCCAGATCTTCCCCTCTTCTTCTACGATCTCTGCTTCCAGAACTGACCCACAGACTGGGCAAAGGCTGCGTGTTTTTTTAATCAACATATTTCCACCCGATGCAGCAATAACTGAAATTTATTGAAATTTTGAGTAACCTTAATCTTTTTATCTGCTCTTTATTAGAGGTATTGGAGTGCTACACTATTAGTGCTGAGTCATTCATAATACCATTGTTCTCGATACTGCTTTCCGCCTTCTGGATCATGGTTCCTGCCTATGTCCCTAACCCTGTCGCTGCACTCTGTGGTGGCGGGACACCGATAGATTTTAACAGGAACTATTCTGATGGCCGCAGGATCCTTGGTGATGGCAAGACGTACCGGGGTCTCGTATGCGGTGTGCTCGCCGGCATTGCTGTCGGGGCACTGCAGATCTGGCTGGCCGGTACCTGTGGCTGGAGTTTCCTGCCGCAGCACACGGCTGCCTCGATCCTCCTCCTTTCTTTTGGGGCCCTCCTCGGGGACATGGGGAAGAGTTTTATAAAAAGGCGGCTTGGGAAAAACCGGGGCGACTCGTGGCCAATCGCCGACCAGTACGATCTGGTTGTCGGAGCATTTGTCATGATGCTTATCTTTGACCCGGCATGGATCCTCTCAAACATCACGTTGCCCATACTCATCGTTATCCTGATCCTGACCCCGATCCTCCACCGGGCGGTCAACATTATCGGGTACCTGAGCGGGGTCAAGAAGGAACCCTGGTGAACACCATGAATGCACTTGCAGATCTTCTTATCCGGCACAAAGCTATCGAGTTCGGTGACTTTACCCTTGCTTCTGGAGCAAAGAGCCGGTACTATGTCGATGTGAAAACAGCAGTAACGCATCCCGAATTTCTCGCCGCCATTGCACAGGAGATAGCAAAAGGGTATGAATTCGACGTGGTGGCCGGTGTCGCTGTCGGGGGAGTGCCTCTTGCGGTCGCTACGGCACTTGCTGCACAAAAACCCTTTGCCATTATACGTGCAGAAGAAAAAGACCATGGCAAGAAGTCGCTGATCATTGGGGATGTAAAAGGAAAAAATATTCTCCTTGTCGAGGATGTCACTACATCGGGAGGATCGGCACTTTATGGGATTTCCATGCTGCGCAACGCGGGTGCACGGGCTGACCGTGTTGTTACTGTCGTCGACCGGGAGCAGGGTGCAGCAGCCAGATTAAAAGAGCAGGCCATCGATTTATTCCCGCTTGTACGGGTCAGTGAGATTCTCTGAAGAGTACTCGCCGGGGCGTAAACAATTTTTAACAAAAAGAACCCATGTGATGGATGATGAAGATCCTCGTTGTTGGTGGTGGGGGAAGGGAACATGCCATAGCATCTGCTCTCTCCCGCAACAGCGAAACCCGGATCTATTCGGTAATGGCAAAAAAGAACCCCGGTATTTCTCGCCTTGCAAAAAAGATCTGTGTTGCAAAAGAGACGGATGTCGCCCGGATCCTGGCATTTGCAGGAGAGACCGGGGTCACTCATGCCTTTATCGGCCCCGAAGCCCCGCTTGAAGCCGGTGTTGTTGATCGGCTTTCTGCTGCGGGTGTGGCCTGTGTCGGCCCGACAAAAGCGGCGGCGCGGATCGAAACCGACAAAGCGTTCTGCCGTGATTTAATGACTCACCATCATATCGGCGGTAACCCGGCCTACCGGGTATTCCACGATATGACCGATGCAATTGCATTTGTAAAAGATTACGATGGAGATCTGGCCATAAAGCCCATCGGTCTCACCGGGGGGAAAGGTGTGCGGATCATGGGAGAACAGGTGGACCTCGCAGGTGCTGTCGATTACATCCGGGAGATCAATGGCGCGGTTGTTCTCGAAGAACGCCTCATTGGCGAGGAGTTCACCCTTCAGGCATTTGTCGACGGGGCCCATCTTATCCCGATGCCGCTTGTCCAGGATCACAAACGGGCGTTTGACGGGGACTCCGGGCCCAATACCGGTGGAATGGGGTCCTACACGATGCCGGATCACATGCTCCCCTTTGTGAGCAGGAAGGATCATTCTGCTGCTCTTTCCATCATGGCTTCTGTCGTTGCCGCAATGGCAAAAGACGGATATCCCTATAAGGGTATCCTGTATGGCCAGTTCATGAACACGGCAGATGGGCCCAAGGTTATAGAGTTCAATGCCCGGTTCGGAGATCCCGAGGCCATGAATGTGCTCACGCTCCTCTCATCAGATCTCTGCGATGCGGTCACCGGGATCACGGAAGGGACACTCTCTGCATCGAAAGTAACCTTTGAGCACGCGGCAACGGTCTGCAAGTACCTTGTGCCCGAGGGCTATCCGGCTGCCCCAAAGACCGGCAGACCCCTTGAGGTAGGGGAAACCGGTGATGCGATTCTCTACTATGCAAACGTCGAAGAGCGGGATGGCCGGCTCTTTACCCTCACGTCCCGGACGCTTGCGTTTGTGGGGAAGGCAGATACCCTTGCCGTGGCAGAACGCATCGCGGAACAGGCTGCATCGGCCGTACGGGGAAGCGTCCACCACCGCCGCGATATCGGGACACAGGTACTGCTCGACCGGCGGATCGCCCATATGAAGGAGCTGCAATGAAGAAAGATTTCCTTTCAATTCTGGATATCAATAAAACCGAACTCGAAGAGATCCTGTCCGGCGCAGAGCGCCTCAAGCGCCAGAAACGGGCGGGAGTACCCCACGAACTTCTACGGGGCATGTCTCTTGCGATGATCTTTGAGAAGTCCTCAACCCGGACGCATATCTCGTTTGAAGTGGGGATGCATGAACTCGGCGGCCATGCGCTCTTCTTAAACGCAAAGGATCTCCAGATCGGGAGAGGAGAGGAGATCCGTGATACCGCACGGGTTGCGTCCCGGTATGTTTCTGCCGTGATGATCCGCGCATACCTGCACAGCACAGTCGAGGAACTGGCAGCAAACGCTACGGTCCCGGTCATCAACGGGCTCTCCGACCGCGAACATCCCTGCCAGCTCCTTGCCGATATCCTGACCATCAGGGAGCATTTCGGCAATGTCAGGGATCTCAGCGTTGCATGGGTTGGCGACGGGAACAATGTCTGCAACTCCCTCGTTCTTTCGTCTGCCCTCACCGGGATGGCTGTCACCGTCTCAAGCCCGAAGGGATATGAAGTGGCACCGGAGTTCATACAACTCGCCCGCAGTCTTGGGGGAAATGTTATGACAGCACCTTCACCGGCAGAGGCAGTGAAGGATGCGCATGTCATCGTCACCGATACATGGATCTCGATGGGCGATGAGGCCGAGCGGGAAAAACGGCTTGCCGCCTTCCACGGGTTCACGGTAAATGACAAACTCCTCAAACATGCAGCCCCGGATGCCCGGGTGCTTCACTGCCTGCCGGCTCACCGGGGCGAAGAGATTGCCGGTGATGTACTTGATGGCCCGCAGAGTCTTGTGTGGGACGAGGCGGAGAACCGTCTGCATGCCCAGAAAGCACTGCTGGTAAAACTCCTCCAAAAATAAAAAGACGGGGGCGCCTGTTTATGGGGGTCTTATTCCCCGATAAATGCGCGGACTCTTTCAATCATATATTTTTCTACCTGCTCGACAACTTCGTGCCTGCCACGGAACGCGAGGAGCTCCCGCTCGTCTCCTTCCATGTTGGCAAAATTTAATTTCTGCTTGCGTTCGACGACTTCGACATCGAACTTTTTTACCACATCGAAGATCACGGAGCGCGGCACTCCGGGAGGTATAAGGACGTCAAAGAGTGGTTCTTCCTCGGGCTGTCTCTCATCGTTCTGATCAGTTGTTATCTCGTCTGCCATGGTTGATACATTCCTACTTACCTATTTTGATCCGCCGGTTCATAATACAGGGCCCGCCCCGCACCCCTCCGATGGGATTTTTGGGCTTCCCGAGCGAGTTCATGCACCGTCCCATCAGGGACGCTCCCCGGGCAAGGCCGTCGTCAACAAAGACCAGATGGTCGTTTGGATCGTCAAAGAGATTGCGTTCGGTGATCCCTTCAAGGATATACTCGGGTTTACGTCCCGAGATTGCTGCCCGCCCGGTAAATCCGATTGATGCATTACGGGGAACAAGGTGTTCTTCAACGGCTACATCGATCAGCCGGAGCGCCATTTTTGCACAGACCCGGTCGACCACTTCGTTCAAGGTCGAGAGGTTGTAGTTCTTGTGGATCTCGGCACCGATCTCGAGGAGCTTGTCGAGTTCACTGCTGTTGACCCCGCAGTCGCACCCGATCATCGCAACGTGAGATTCCTTTGCAAGTTTCGCATTGACCGGTACACGCCCGAACCGGTCGCGATCCGAAGGGACTATCCGGATATCGATATGTTCATGGCACCGGTTCACGAAATCGTCGATAACCTTGCGGTTGCCGCCCGAAAAGAAACCTCCCGTTACGCTGTGCTCGCCAAAGATGTCGAGTGCTGTACCGGTCCGTTGATGCACGAGACCGGTCCCCCGGACAATTGCGTCGGGAATTGCCCCGGCAAGGCCGCAGAAGTTTCCGATAGTTTTTGCAAACGGATTCGGATCGTCCGGGGCTACGTCACTGGTGATCCGCCCGTCAAGAGTCGTCCCGAAATCCATGGATATGCAGGGATTCCGGAAATCGACCGGCGTCCACTTCGCCCCTTCCTTGATCCCGGCCATCGCGAGTTCTCCTTCCATCTCGTTTGCGACCATTTCTACACCGGTTGAACCCACCGGTGGGATAACCCCGGCAACTGCCCCGATAAAAACTACTTTGTCCGCAAAACTGAACGGCTGAAGTTTCTCCGGCTGGTTGGCCTTTGTCATGGGCGGCGTCATCTTCCTTGGCGGGACGCCGGCGATCAGGCAGCCGTTTGCAAGGGCAATGACAAAATCCCCCACCTGGTCCGGGGATTCCATCTCGGCCACGACGCCGGTGCTGCGGACGACAAAATCAAGATCAGTCTGGATAGAAAGATGCGCTTCCTCGTGGCACTGGATCAGGGTGTCCCGCACCAGTTCGGTCACCGCCTGGCGTGAGAGTTTTGTCCCATCAAGTGTTTCACCAAAGATCTCCTCCCCGGGCTTTGGCGGCCGTATGTCCCGGCTCATACTTACGGTCTTATTGATCTCGTACGATTTACCGGTTTCCAGGCTCACCCCGGTGAGAATACACTTGGTGGTTGTGTTCCCCATCTCCACAGAGGCTACAATGAAATAAGGCTTGTTTTTGTATTCCGGGATCTGCATTCCCGCACCGTGCGCAATAGAAGGCGGAGATGGGCTTTCAACGATATGGGGCCGTGGTTTTACCAGGCGGCTGAAAAAACTGGCGCACATACTCTAACGATCTGATTGTTACGGGATATAGATTTCTTTTTGTGGTGTAACTACAGGAGAAAAATGGGATATGGCCAAGTACACCCGGCGGGAGTTATTTTCTTTGTACCTTTTTCTGTTTCATGGCATGGACCAGGCGTGCCTGAATCCCGAAATACTGGGAGACCCCGATTGCATGGCACTGGTCGATGGATGCACTGTCAAAGGAGACAAGATCCCCGGAATAAATGGCCTGCGGGGAACTGCGGCCAAGCACCCGGACACTTCCCTTGTACAGTTCGAGATCAACGCTGCCATTTACCCGCTCCTGCGTTGTATCGATAAACGCATTGAGCGCGGCATAGAGTGGCTCGTATACAAGACCCTTGTACGCCAGCTCCGACCACTTGTCATCCACCATTCGCTTGAATGCCAGTTCCTGTCGGGTAAGTACCAGGCTTTCAAGATCATGGTGGGCGGCAAGGATCACCGTCGCTGCGGGATGTTCGTAATTCTCCCGTGCCTTAAGTCCGAGGATACGGTCCTCGATCATATCGTTCCTGCCGATACCGTGCCTGCCGGCAAGGATATTGAGTTTCTGGATCAGGTCATAGCCGGAGAGTTTTTTCCCGTTTAATGCAACCGGAATACCCATGGAAAATGTGAGGGTAATTTTTTCCGGTTTTGCCGGGGCCTTTTCCGGTGAGACGGTCCAGAGGTAGATCTCTTCTGGCGGGTGGAACGCAGGCTCCTCGAGCCTGCCGCCTTCGATGCTCCGGCTCCAGCAGTTCTCGTCCATGCTCCATGGCTTGCTCTTTTTAACCGGTACCGGGATCCGGTGCTTCGTTGCGTATTCGATCTCCCAGTCCCGGGTCAGGTTCAGTTCACGGATCGGTGCGACAACTTCGAGACCGGCTGCGCGGATAATAAAATCAAACCGCAGCTGGTCATTTCCCTTCCCTGTACACCCATGGGCAATCGCAGCCGCCTTTTCTTTCTTTGCGATCTTTACGACTTCTTCTGCTATCAGGGGCCGGGCAAGCGACGTGCCCATCGGGTACCCCTCGTAGGATCCATTCGCCTTGATGGCCGGGAAGATCTGTTCTTCGACAAATCTTTTCCGGACATCGATGGTATAGTGACGATCGGCGAGTTTCTGGCCTTTTTTTGTCGCTATATCGATCTCCTCGTCCCTCTGGCCGACATTGACAGCGACCGTAATCACGCGATCGTAATCATACCGTTCTTTCAAAAGGGGGATACAGATGGAGGTATCAAGCCCTCCGGAATATGCAAGTACGACAGTACCTTTTCCCATAATGGATACTCCCTGTTGTCAGATCATCTGGTTGGATGTCTCACCATATATTTACAAAGGCTGTCTCCTGAAAAGATTTCAGCAAGACCTTTAAAAAAAGCGCTATTTAAGCCAAGAACAAAAATGGATTGTTCAGGAGACTGATCCCCTGAACGCAGATATCGGCTTAACCTTAATCTACAATGATTTTTGCCTTAATCTGCGGCTGGAAGACGGTGGCATAATCGTATGATCCCTTCTGGCTGAACGTTACGTTATACGTCTTGCCGTAAGCAATCGAGTGTGCTGCTGTGTCACCGAAATACTGGCCTGCCGTCGCACCGATTGCCTGGACACCATGGGGGTTGAACTTATCATTGTTATACCAGGAAACAATCGTACCCGCCGGCACCGTGATTGTCGCACCCGGGGTAACTGACAGACCCTGGGTGAACGTGATCATGACCACATTCGCAGGGATTGGAGTGGCCGTTACGTTTGCAGTCACGTTTGCAGTCACATTGGCAGTTACATTTGGCGTGGCAACGGGGGTCGGAACAGCGGTCGGAACGGGGGTTGCAACAACTGTTGGAACCTCTGTTGGTGTCGGGGTTGCTGCAGGAGCTGCCGACTGGGATGTGCATCCCGCAAACAGGATCCCGATAAACAGGACTACAAGAACAACAATTAACTTCTTCATGCATGTTTTTTTGTTATCTCGGTATATAAGGATATTCTATTAGAATGTGATACAGGCTGCTTCCGGGTCACCGGTAGATTTACCCGGAACCTGTAAAAAAAAGTGCAAACAAAAAGCCACGTCGGAATTATGTGAGGTAGTGGCTGATTGGTTCGAGGGTCATCTTCTCGCGTTTGATCGCATCGATCGCAAGCGCCGCTGCACGCGCTGCCTGCAGGGTCGTGATGTAGGGGATACCGAAATCGACTGCCGCCCGCATGATCTGGTAATGGTCCTGACGGGACTGCCGGTCCTGGGGTGTGTTGATGATAAGCCGTATCTCCCCGTGGTGCATCATGTCGAGCACATTGGGGGATCCTTCCTGCACTTTCCGTACGAGATGCGCTTCCACACCCGCCTCATGCAGATAATCCACGGTACCCTCTGTGCCGTACAGGGTAAGGCCAAGATCACGCATGCGCCGGGCAATCGGGATCACTTCATTCTTCTGCTCGATATTGACCGAGACAAAAACGTTTCCCTTGAGCGGGAGCTCGTTATCTGCCGAGATACAGGCCTTGTAAAAGGCGAGCCCGAAATCATAATCGATCCCCATAACTTCCCCGGTGCTTTTCATTTCAGGCCCGAGCATCGTATCGACGCCGGCCAGTTTGTTGAACGGCAGGAGCACTTCTTTTACCGCGACGTGGTTGATCTTTTTCTCGTGGAATCCCAGATCGCACAGTTTTTTCCCAATCATTACCTTTGCAGCGATCTTTGCGATGGGAAGACCGGTCGCTTTTGAGACGAACGGAACGGTGCGGCTTGCCCGGGGGTTTGCCTCAAGGATATAGACCACATTGTCCTTTACCGCCATCTGGATATTGACAAGACCCACAACGCCGAGGCCGAGCGCAATCTTTTTGGTATATTCACGAACGGTCGCGACAATCTCCGGAGACAGGGACTGGGTCGGGATGACACAGGCAGAGTCCCCGGAATGAATGCCGGCCTGTTCAATGTGCTCCATGATGCCGCCGATGAGGACTTCCTCTCCATCGCAGACCGCATCGATATCGAGCTCAACCGCGTTCCTCAGATACGAATCGATCAGCACCGGGTGATGCTGGCTCACCCGTACGGCCTCTTTCATGTACGTCTCAAGTTCTGCCGTATTATGGACAATCTCCATTGCCCGGCCGCCAAGTACGTAAGAGGGCCTGACAAGCACCGGGTAACCGATCTTCTCTGCCTTATCCTTTGCTTCAGCTTCTGAATAGGCTGAACTGTTGGCCGGGCTTGGGATCTGCAACTTCGTCAGCATAATGCTGAACCGGTCCCGGTCCTCGGCAATATCCATCGCATCCGGGGATGTACCGAGGATCTTTGTGGAAAGACCCCGTCGTTTCATTTCCTTTTCGAGGGGAACAGCGAGGTTTACCGCATTCTGGCCGCCAAACTGCACCATTACCCCGCAGTACTGGTCAGTCATGAGAATGTTGATGACGTCCTCGAGCTGCATCGGCTCAAAGAAGAGGCGGTCCGATGTATCAAAATCCGTTGATACGGTTTCAGGATTGTTGTTCACGATGTGGACTTCCACGCCTTCTTCCCGCAGCGCTTTTACTGCGTGTACCGTGCAATAATCGAACTCGATACCCTGACCGATCCGGATTGGTCCTGAACCAAGAATGAGGACTTTCTGCCGGTTGTCCCGGACAATTTCGCTTGTCGCATCCCGGGTGGAGTAGAAATAGGGTGTGCAGGCCGGGAACTCCGCAGCGCAGGTGTCCACCATTTTGTAGACAGGGGCGCCCACCAGTTCTTCAATCGAATCCGCTTCTTTTCCCGTGAGCAACGCGATCTCGGTATTGGGGAACCCGTAGGTTTTTGCGAGGAAGATATCGGCGTCGCTGCCTCCGGCGACAAGGCGTTTTTCAAGGTCAACAATATTTTTGATTTTCTCAAGGAAAAACGGTGTGATGGCGGTGAGGTGCGCGATCTCGTCGATGGTAAAGCCCTGCCGGAATGCATCGAAAAGGCAGTGGAAACGCTCATCGGTCGGGCGGGAGAGGATCATACGGATCTCGCTTTGGCTTGTGTGCGACCGTACATCGGTATCGATCGAACGCTTGGCCTTCATGAACGCCTCTTCAAGCGTTCTCCCGATCGCCATCACTTCCCCGGTACTCTTCATGGAGGTTGAGAGCGTCCGGTCCGCACCCTTGAACTTGTCGAATGGCCAGCGGGGCACCTTTACCACGACATAATCGATGGTCGGTTCGAACGATGCCGCGGTACACCCGGTAACCGAGTTCTTGATCTCGTCCAGGTGCAGTCCGATCGCGATTTTGGCAGCAACACGTGCGATAGGATACCCGGTTGCTTTCGAGGCAAGAGCTGATGACCGGGAGACCCGGGGGTTGACCTCGATGACCCGGTATTCCCCGTTCTTAAACGCAAACTGGATATTGCAGCCGCCCTGCACGTCAAGAGCACGGATGATGTGGATGGCAGCGCTGCGCATCATCTGGTATTCATCATCGCGGAGCGTCAGGATAGGTGCAACGACCACGCTCTCACCGGTATGAATTCCCATCGGATCGACATTTTCCATGCTGCATACGATGATACAGGTATTCGTCGAGTCACGCATCACCTCGAACTCCAGTTCTTTCCAGCCCATCACGCTCTGCTCGATAAGTACCTGGTGAATGCGGGACCGGGAGAGTCCCATTTCGACGATCCGGATCAGTTCTTCCCGTGTCCGGCCGATGCCGCCACCGGCTCCCCCAAGGGTATATGCGGGGCGCACAACCGCAGGGAGACCGATCTTTGCAATTGCGTCATCGAGCTGGCTTAAGGTGTTGATCACCATGCTTTTGGGGACCGGCTCTCCTATCTCATTCATGAGATCCCGGAATTTTTCCCGGTCCTCTCCTTTGTAGATCGCTTCGAGTGGAGTACCGAGGATCTCAACATTTTTGAGTGCCCCCATCTCGGCAAGTTCCGCCGTGAGGTTAAGTCCGGTCTGGCCACCCATCCCGGAGAGAATACCGTCAGGGTGCTCCTTTTCGATGATCTTTGCAATGATGTCGGCCCGTAACGGTTCGATATAGATCGCTTCTGCCATCTCCGGGTCGGTCATAATCGTCGCTGGGTTGGAGTTGACCAGCACAATCTTGATACCCTCTTCCCGGAGGGAGCGGCAGGCCTGGGAGCCGGAGAAATCGAATTCGGCAGCCTGACCGATCTGGATCGGTCCCGATCCGATAATCAGCACTTTTTTAATATCCGTCCGCAGGGGCATTTATGCCAGCCTCCGGAAAAGTGCGTCAAAGAAATGTGCCTCGGTATCCCTTGGCCCCCCGTGGGCTTCAGGGTGGAACTGCACCGTGGTCAGGTCTAGGTCTTCGTTCTCGAACCCCTCTACGGTGCCATCGTTGACGTTTGTATAGGTAACATGGCACCCTTCCGGCAGGGACCCGGCGTCTACTGCAAAACCATGATTCTGGGTGGTAATAAAGATCCGGCCGTCTTTGTACCGCACCGGCTGGTTTGCACCCCGGTGGCCGAACTTGAGTTTGTAGGTATCCCCGCCAAGCGCCAGCGCGGAGACCTGGTTGCCCATGCAGATCCCAAAAATCGGGAGGTCCCCGAGAAGATCCTGTATGCAGCGGATCGCATCCGGGGCCTGTTTCGGGTCCCCGGGGCCATTACTCACAAAAAGGGCATCCGGCTTGCAGGTCATTACCTGGTCTGCGGTGACATTATATGGAAAAACGTACAGATCCCCGTTCCGTTTTGAAAGGCTGGTGAGCATGTTCTTTTTGATCCCGAGATCGATGACGGCGATTCGTTTCCCGGTGCCGGGGATATGGTAGGGTTCTTTACAGGAAACCTCGGGGATGGGGACGATATCGCAGATGGTCGGCGTCTTTTGTGCACGTGCAACTGCATAGGCACCGTCGTCGCTTCCCACCACAAGGGCCGCCCGCATCGTGCCGTGCACACGGGCTTTGATGGTCAGCGCACGGGTATCGACACCGGTCATCCCAAGGAGGTTATTTTCTTCAAAAAAAGTTCTGA
>CAYVTY010000039.1:0-16479 GCA_964454995.1 uncultured Methanoregula sp. | reverse complement strand
ATTTACCGGTATACGCAACAACGCGAAGCCCTGCTCTCGTTCCACGCTGCACGGAGTGATCGGGCGGTAAGGCGGAAGAACCGGAAACCGGAAGATATCCGTACCCCTTACTCGAGGGACGCAGACCGGATCATCCACACCCGGGCATATTCGCGGTATATTGACAAGACTCAGGTCTTTTATCTGGTCGAGAACGATCACATCACCCACCGGGTGATCCATGTCCAGCTCGTCTCGAAGATTGCCCGTACGATCGGGCGATGCCTGCGCCTCAACGAGGATCTCATCGAGGCAATCGCTCTCGGGCATGACATCGGTCACATCCCGTACGGGCATTTCGGCGAATCCTGCCTCTCGGATCTCTGCGAAAAGCACGGGATCGGGAAATTTTTCCACAACGTACAGAGTGTCAGGTTTCTTGACTGTATCGAGGATCAGGATCTGACCATGCAGGTACTGGACGGAATCCTCTGCCATAACGGGGAGACCGATGACGTCCGAATCTCCCCCGAACCCTGCCCGGACTGGGGTGCGTTCGACCGTAAAGTCCAGGCCAATGCAGACGGGATCAGGTCAGGATCACCGATGACACTGGAAGGCTGCGTCGTGAAATTCGCAGACACGATCGCCTACATCGGGCGCGATCTTCAGGATGCGCAGGAGGTCGGTCTCATAAACACAACAAATGACATTCCCGCGGAGTGCAAAGAGGTACTGGGATCCGATAACCGCGCCATCATCGATACCCTGATCCACGATCTGCTCGATCACAGTGATGCTGACCGGGAGGGCTTTATCACCTACAGCCTGGAGGTGGAACACGCACTGGTAACTCTCCGTGCCTTTTCACGGGAACGGATTTACAACAACCCGAAGCTGACGGCAGAGAGGGAGAAGATCAGAACCATGTACCGCATCCTGTTTTTGAAGTATCTTGAGGACGCTGAGGCGGAGCGCCGTGATTCAAAAATTTTTACGGAATTTGCCGGTTCGCCATGGGTCAGCCGGGATTACCTGCGCTCGACATCCCCTGCCGGGCTCGTTCGTGATTTTATCGCTGGTATGACCGACCGGTATTTCCTGAAACGTTTTGAGGAGTGCGTACTTCCGCGCCGGGTCGAAGGTAAATTCCGGTAAACGGGCACGGGTCAGTCGTATTTTCCTTTCGGGTGCGCCCAGCCGGTGAACCCGCAGTAGATGCAGCCGACACCTTCGCACTCGGGGCAGATCTTTTTTGGCGCAAGGACAAGGACAGTTCCCGTTTTGTTGCAGTATGTGCACCCTATCCCCTCGCAGTGCCTGCATGTCGCCGGCTCGTAGTTTTTCTGACCGTACGCCATACCGTCATCTCTCCAGATTACGCATCATCCTCATCAAGATAGCGGGAGAGTGCGTCCAGCAGATCGTCTGCAGACTGGTACCGGTCTGCAGGATTTTTTGCCAGGCATTTCAAGATAATCTTCTCTACAGCCTCGGCTTCGGGATTATATTCTGTCGGTGGGGTTGGCTCTTCCCGGACTATCGCGTTTCCCACCTCAACAATACTCTCCCCGCCAAACGGTATTGACCCGGTGACCAGTTCGTAGAAGAGCGCACCCAGCTGGTAGATATCCGTACGGACATCAGTCCTGCCAAATTCCGCAGGAGAGACCTGTTCAGGCGCCGCGTATGAGAGCGAGAACCCGGCGACGCTTGACTTTTCCATTGTAGTCGCAATAACCTTGCTCATGCCCCAGTCAGTAATTTTCGGGACAAATTCACCGGTCACCAGAATATTATGCGGCTTGATGTCACGATGGATGATCCCATGGGCATGAGCGTACGCGAGGCCGTCCGCGATCCCGTGGACGAGATGCACGGCCTTCCAGACCGGCAGGGGTTTTGTCACCACTTCAAGCGATCCGGGCACATACTCCATCTCCACATAAGGGACCGGCAGTATGTTAACCTCCAGCACTTCGACGATATTCTTGTGCCGGAGCGTCTGCCATGCAGCGATCTCGTTTAAGAAACACTTGCCGGTCACTTCGTCAAAACTGATGGGAATCTTGACCGCAACCAGCCGGTTGTCCGATTTGCGGTGTGCGGCAAAGACATGGGCAACTCCCCCCCGCCCGATATGCCTGATATCCATATACCGGCTCTCAAGTTCCGGTGGGAAATAGAATTTTGGGCCGGATACCGGTGGCGTTTCCCCGGGCGTGGGTACGACCTCAGTTTTGGCTACCGGCACCGTCACTTCCGATGATGCGTCTGGATGCAGGGGAATATTCGCATGGAGATAGTCTTCATTACCCTTCAGGTCAAGAACGGGCCGGGGATGAGTCTCATCTGAAGGAATACGATTTTCCGGGTAACGCTCCGTACGCTTTTTACGGGATCTGATGTAGAGCAGGCCCCCGGCTCCCGCGATACACACCAGCAGCACCAGTACAACAAGCGCGACAACCGGTCTGCCGTTGTTGTCACTCCCTGATACAGGTCTGTTATCAGTCGCAGATGCAACCTGGCCGGGAGGTGCCGTGTTCAGGGGACTCACCGAAGCCGTCGCCTGGACAAGAGCCCCGGATGCAGCAGGCTGGATCTGAGAATAATACTCAATAGGATCCATGAGAGGGGCCGGATCAACTTCGTTCTGGTCTGCCCCAGAGAGCGTGTTGCGATTTGTTACGGGGCCCACCACATATGGTGTATCTCCTATGCCGTCTGAGTTCTGGTCGGTTCCCCGGTAATCGCTCCAGTAATTTCCCATCCTCGCGGTCAGAGTCTTTCCCAGGTACACGTAGGACATCACCGATGACGATGCCCACTGTGACCCGGTACTTCTTGACAGGACATTATCCGTATTGGAGAACGTGTTCAAAGTAATTGTATTGGCTGTGGATTTTTCATCAAGCGATATTCCAAGAGTATTTTTGAGGATCCGGTTTCCCTCAATCAGGTTGTTTCCTGAATTCTGGAGAACGATACCTGCACGTGAGCTGTCAGTGATGGTGTTACCGGTGATCGTATTATCACTTGCCGAGACAAAAACGATACCATCCACGTTACCTGAAAGAGTGTTATTCTCGATCGTGTTCCCGTTTGAATTAACGCGGATGCCACTCGCTGTCGCGCTGTTCTGGAGGGTAAAACCCCCGACGGTACATCCATCCGCGCCAATCACAAGGGCAGCCCCCCGTTTTCCCGGATCAATAACCGGGGCTCCCCCTCCGGTGTCGACCCCGATGAGCGTGATCTTCTTGTCAATTTTGACCGTTTCAGGGTAGGTCCCGCTTCTGACAATTATAGTATCAAGGGGGGATGCCCAGGTGACCGCATTCTGGATGCTGGTAAATTCCCCTCCGGATGGTGAAACAATGTACTGTGCTCCCGCTGCCGAAGGGATATATGCCACAGTCATGAGCAGCGCCGCTGCACAGCAGAGCAGGAAAAGACGGGGATGACGCATCATGTGGGGGTACCGGGATTAAGGATCATTGTTCTTCAGCGATCTGTGACAGGGACAAGGACTACGCCAACATACGTGCACGCGGTTTGTACATTTATTTATGAATTTTGGGGATGATTAAGAGCAGCTTTGCCCCGCCGGCTCCTTTGGCAAATTCCAGGAGGTCGCCATCGTTGACCAGTGTGGGGACATGGGGTTCCAGCCGCGCATTATTCAGCACAGATCCACCGGTACTCCCGCAGTCTTCAAAGTACCAGGCATTCTTTTTTAAGAGAAATTTCCCGTGGGGTTTTGATATACGGGTCACCGCTGTATACACACCGGAAAGCTCGACATCTGCATCGCCGGTTGCATCTGCAGGGCGTTCCGGGTCGATCCTCCCGACACGGACCGTGTCATTTCTCAAAAGGAAGATCCTGCCATCCTCCGGGCCGCCCAGTACAATTGCGGCAGGCACATTTCCCAGCACTTCCTGTGAGAGCGTACTTTTGACGGATTCCAGCCTTTTCGAGATCTCTCCCCCGATAATCTGGACACGCGTGTTGGAGAACAGCCCGAGGTTCCGGATAATTGATTCCAGGCCGCCAGGCACAACCGAATACTGCCAGACCGGGTGAATGCCTTTTGAAGTGGGGGAACCAAGTCCTGCCCCTTTTTTTATCACACCGATGCTCATGAGTTTGTCAAGGTGCTTTTTCGTGTTTTCGTAGCTGGTCTCGATCTCATGGGAGATCGCCCGTGCGTCGCGGGGTTTCTTTTCGAGGAATTTTAGAATCTTAAGACGGGCGCTGCTGGAGAGCACATCCAGGTATTCCGAAAGCTCGTCAAGCGATTCAGTAGTATCCTCAACAACAATCGTGGGAGACTTGTCTTCCGGGTTCATATTCTTCCTGAGTGGTACGTCGCTTTGCCGTCCTATAACCCTATGCACGTACAAAGGATTGACTATGTCATTTTTCAGGTATACTTCCCGTGAGCACCATGTAACCAGCGGGTTCAATGGTCTAACCCCTATCATGGGGGCAATATATGTGGCGTTGCAGGTAACAATGTGATCAGGTAATACCCGGGAATCATTCCAGTGTATTGCCGACCCATGAGAAAAACAAACGGAGGCACTCACATGGATACCGGCAAGATCATGATGGGAACGGCATTGCTCCTGATCATGGTCGGTCTGCTGGTACATCCTGCGGGTGCTGCAGAACCCGGTACCATTCCCACGGTTGGGCTGGGGGATGTTATCGGGGGCACAGGATCCGTACCGGTATGCAGTGACATATCCTGCATAACCGGGACTGGATCTTCCGGCTCCGCCACGCACCAGTACGAACGATTGAGCATGCCACCCTCATCCATTCCATAGACTCTCGTGTTCGCACAAACGGGCGCCATGATGGACGGGCTGTGAGAGGGACTGGCAGATATGTAAAAAACTACTCCCGGCCGGTTCCGCAGAAGCACACGGGATCCAGCAGGGAATAACCCTGATACGCATCCTCTAGGCTTCACAGGAAAAGCCACCCCATACTCTTATTTTTGTTCCCAACTCCCCCGGAAGATGATCAGATAAGACCTGAGCTCCCACCGGCATATTCCTGTTTCCAGGGCTGAAATCGAATGCCGGGATCTTCCCGGTATCCACAACAAATCGGATGTTTTCAGGAAAGAAAACATATTTTGAATCACAATCATGCCTCGGAATCAGCAGCCGGGGTATGAAATCACAAGATACCCGCACGGGATAAAAAAAAGTTGTATGCCCTATAAGGGGGTGTGCTTATCTCTTCTTATTCATCGTCCTCGCAACGGCACAGGTCCCGGCAATTCCCAATGCGGCAAGGACAACCAGTCCTGAAGAGGGGGATTTCTTTGTTGTGGTCGGGAGCGGCGTCAATGGTGCGAACGTTGTGGTCTTCGTAGTGGGATGCAGAGTGTACGTAGGCAGGGGCGTTGTGGGTTGTGTGGTCGGGGTTGTGGGGGTAACCGGAACCGGGGTTGTGAGCTTCACGTTATCGATCCAGCCGGTAGCATATTGGCCCATCGTGCCATAATCGCCGACAGACCCAATATAGATTCGGTTCATGCCTTTGAGGGTTTCCTGGGTAGCGACGTAATAACTCCAGACCTGCTCACCACTTGCCTTGTTGGTGACGATTTCGGTTACAACATCCGTGTCATCATTGTAATCCACCTCAACATGGTAGGTGGTATTGAGAGCATACGTGACAGTCGGGCCGCCATAGGAGGTGGTATCACTGCTCACCTCTTCCATTTTTGCACTCTGGGAGATGACGTGAAGCACCATGATCTGGCCAAATTTTGCGTTGGGAAATTCCGTAACGACATTCGGGCCCTTATTGAGGTCCATATCGGTCCCGGAGAAACCCAGCCGGAATGTTGCACCCTGATCAACCTGCTGGAGCGTGACATCGTATTCAAGGGTAAACGATCCGCCGGTATAATCAATCGCAGGCGAATACGCAGAATTCTGGGTACTTGGCGATATGCTGAAATCGTATGTCCCTTGTGCCTGATCCCAGTAGTCTCTGGACGGGTTGTTCGTTGTCCAGTGCGGATCCGTGGTGAAGGCAGTCTGGTAGAGTACCCCGGTATCAGCATAGATCGGCGATACCAGGAAGGTGATGGCCGCAGCCAGTAGCAGAATAAAGAAGATTTGTGAATGTTTCATGGAAATAACTCTCCATTATCAGACGACGATTATGAACATGTGCCCGCGAGTACCGGAATATACTACGGGCATATGATCACGAACACGTAGTGTATTGATATTATGCTGCACAGCCGTTTTTAAAAATATCGACCAGCCCCTCGCGTAAACCGCCCCGGACCAGGCACTATATTTATCTTCGAAATAAGGCAATATCATAGAGCAGTAGTAAAATGCGATAGTAGTCTAGCGGCAGGACAGGAGCTTCCCAAGCTTCTAACCCGGGTTCGATCCCCGGCTATCGCATCAGTTGTTATGGACACGGAACCTGAACGTTGTGCGATGCGGATCATTGCCGAAAATACCCGGGGCGTGCTGCGGGATATCGCGACAGTGATTGCCGGACATGGGGCCAACATCCTCATGATAAACCAGGAGATCTTTGAGTCCGGCCCCCATGCAGGAATGGGAGAACTCTATCTGGAATACGAATCAGGGCCTGATCGCGAACAGCTGGTGCGCGATCTTGAGGCAATACAATCGGTCAGGGACGTAAAAAACTTCCAGCCATTTGGCGATATCTTCGGCTCACGGGTGATCATTATAGGCGGCGGGGCTCAGGTCGCACAGGTGGCGCTCGGTGCGGTAAACGAGGCAGACCGGCATAATATCCGGGGCGAGCGGATATCGGTGGATACCATCCCCCTTGTCGGCGAACGGACGCTTGCGCTTGCCGTCGACGCGGTCTCACGACTGCCCCGGGCCTCGATCCTCGTGCTCGCCGGGTCGATCATGGGCGGGGACATCTCAAAGGCGGTCGACCGGGTGCGTGAGGCCGGCATACCGGTCATTGCCCTCAAGATGGCAGGAACCGTGCCCCAGCACGCCGATCTGGTCGTGACCGATCCGATCCAGGCGGGCGTTTTTGCCGTCATGCACGTAAGCAGCAAGGCAGTATTTGATATCAACCGGGTCCGCGGCAGGGAATTTTAATGGATATTATCGAACGGGCCGTTTCGGTGCTGATGCATGACGGCCTCATCGTGTACCCGACCGATACCCTCTATGGCCTCGGTGCCGACGCTTTCTCAGAAGAGGGCATCGAAAAGGTCTACGAGGCAAAGAAACGGGATTTCGCGAAACCGATCTCCATTGCGGTCTGTGACTTCGAGATGCTTGCCGCCGTGTCCCGTATCGACACCCCCATGGAGGAGTTTATCAGGAAATTCCTGCCAGGGCCGGTCACCGTGGTGGTACCGGCACGCAGGACGATTCCCGGTATTCTGACCGGGGGCACGGGTCTTATCGGCATCCGCATACCGGCACATGATATTGCAAGGCAGGTTATCGAGCGGTTCGATGCACCCATAACTGCAACAAGCGCGAACCTGTCAGGAGGAAAAGACCCGCAGACCCCGGACGAGTGCACGGTGCCTCACGATCTCCTTATCGATGGGGGGAGACTGCCCGGGACGCCAAGCACGGTTGTCGATCTTACGACAAAAACGATCGTCCGCCGTGGCGCGAACGCGGAAACGATCGACGCATTCCTGGTATCATGCCAATAAAGAGCCCGTGCCATGCTGCCGATCCGTCTTCGTGATTTTGTGGAAGATCCCGATGGCTGGCTCTATGCGGTCTCTGCCTATGACAACGAAATAAATGTCGGGTGCGTGCTCCGCTATGTCCCGGACAATGAGGGCGAGAGGGTCGGCCCCTCGGGCCAGCGGTTCCGCAAATATGATTTCGAAGAGGCCTATGCACGGATCGCACGGGAAAAACCGGCATATGCAGGGCTCGTCCAGCGCATCCCCAGAGCCGATCTGCACCGGGTGTTAAAGCCGGATCTGGAGATCCACCGCATCGCCGCATCGCACCCAAGGGTCAAAAAACTGCTCGACCTGTTCTGCCTGCCGCAGGGTGCAGTCGGCTGTACCGGGTCGCTCATGTGCGGGCTTGAGAACGGGAGTTCGGATATTGATATGGTCGTGTACGGGGAGCACTGGTTTACCGCACAGGCACTTGTCAAACAGGGTATTGCCGATGGCAGGATCGAGGGCATGTCCCCGGAGATGTGGCGCAAGGTGTACGAGAAGCGCAGGCCTGATATCCCCTACGATGTCTTTGTACTCCATGAGCAGCGGAAGTGGAACCGGGGGCAGATCCAAGGTACCTACTTTGACATCCTCTACACGCGATCCTACGATAAGCTCGCGGGTGCTCCTGCCGGGAAAGGAGAAGTCCTCGGGAAGCAGACGATCGTGGCAAAGGTGACCGATGCCTCGCTTGCGTTTGACAACCCGGCGGTCTACGAGATCGCACATGAATCGGTAACAAAAGTGCTCTCGTTTACCCATACATACAGTGGCCAGGCGCTCACAGGAGAGACAATCGAGGCCTGCGGGGTCCTTGAACAGCATGGTGCGGAACGCTGGCTCATTGTCGGGACAACCCGGGAGGCAAAAGGAGAATATATCCTGTCAAAGACCCTGCTCGGGGAGTGAATTATTTTTCATCTCCTCAAACGTCCACAAATTCCCCGGTCTCATGACAATCCTCAGATGAGCCGGGCCACATCCACGCTTTTGGCCTGCGCCAGCATTCAACGATCCCTTCGTACCATTCCGGGAGTGACTCCATGGACGGGACGAACTGTAATTTTTTAAGGAGGTGCTGCATGATGGGCCGGGGCATCACCACCCGTACATCGTATCCCTGTGCGACCCATTGCCGGAGAAGCGCCTGGGTATTGCCCTTGTTTTTGTTCCGTGATATGATGAAATGGAGGTAGAGCCGGTGGTTTTCCCTGATTTCAAGCCAGCCTGAGAAGAGGGATTCGAAAAATCCCAGTGCATCGCCGTCGGTTGTGCCGGACTCGATTCGTTGTGCGTTCATGCGTTCCATTTCCTTTTTTTGGGATCTATACCGTTTACGGGAACTGCCTTAAAGATACGGGTTTGGGCAGGGTGAAAGGGAAGATACTCCACGCAAAGGAAAGCCACCATTCCCCATTCTACCGGCCGTGAACCATCACCGGGCAGGTCATCGAACTTTTGTAAAAAAAGTCCGGGTCTTGATCTGAAGATTCCGGAATTGTCACCAGCCTTTGCGAACTTTTTTTAAAAATGTCCCGCTGCTGAGTCGCTCATTTTTTGAAATCTTTGGTTCATGATCTGAACTTTTCCGGAAAAGTGCGGCAAGGCCGGACATGATGATGGGAGCTAATTCTCCCATACCCCACACGAGCGGAGAGTGCCGCCGCCCCAGAAGGGGCGCCCCGCGGCGGATCAAGTGAATACATTTCCGGGAAAGATCGCTCCACCACAAATCCCCTTCGACAATCTGTCACACTATCGCAACCGGGGATGCCCGTGCGGCGGGGGCCCGGAGCCCCCGGGAACACGCTCTCTCCGGAAAATCATGGTGCAACACCCACCGTGAATCTCGCATTCCCGATGCTAAAAACTCCTCAAAACCACCGTATCCCGCCATTCGGATACCCCTGTTTCCACCATACGAAGCCGATGGAGGCGAATCCCGGGCATTTTCCCGGAAAAACCGGACCGTTTTTCCCAGTTCAGAAACCCCCTTTATTTTTCGGCCGTAATGCCCATCCGGACCTGCCCGAAATCCCGGACAACCTGTTGATCAGCCGGTTTTTCACGCTCAAAGGAACGCGGCTAAATATGCCGGTTTTTTTCCACTTAAAACGCCCGGTTTCAAAAAATACCTGATTAAAAGGATAATCGTGGAGAGGATTGGCACCGTTTCCACTGGAACTTCCCGGGCCCGAATCCGGCCCGGCAACCCTCCGTCGGAGAAACGATCATGAATGACCGTGGGTCCGGCCACACCCCTCCTTTATAAAGGGAGTCCTGCCCTAAAGGTGGAGCGGCAAACTACCGGGCGTGCGGGTTCGTGTAATCATCCGGCCCCCACCATTCGAGCTCGCCCACGGAGAGATCATGAACCTGGAGCCTCCGCCAGGCCCGCTCGTGCCGGGTGCGCAGCCAGATCTCTTTTTGGAACCATGGCGGGAACGGCAGTGCACGGACCTCGCGGAGATCATCGGGAATCAGGTCTTCGTAGAGCGTATCCGGATTGATCCGGTACGTTGTCTGCCGGACCCGGACGATGCAGGCCGCATCCGACTTGAAGATAAAGAAGTCGTACGTGAGATCCGGGTGTGAATTCTCCTGCCACCGGTATCCCATCCGCTCCGCGAATTTTTTTGCTTCGACGATTGCAGCAACCGGCATTTTTCCCCGGGTCATTTTTGTACTGTGGGTGTCAGGGGGTTGAAGAGTTTGCGGTTTGATGGGGGCTGATGCCACTCCTTCTTTTTTTTCCGGGAGGGGGGATCACCCCCACCCATATGCCGGCCCGGCAAGGGGGTACCCCCTCAGTAATCTGATGATTGTTTTCTCGAACAAAAACGACGCATAATTGTTGCCGTTCGGACAATATTCAGGATGGTGGTAGGTAATCCATTACAACTAACAGAGCGTCAGAGAAATGTCTGGGGTACCCCATTATAAGAAATCTGATCGGCCTTTCCAACGAAGTAGAGTGTGTGATCGCCTCCAGATGAAAAAATCAGGTATACTCCCACAGGTCCGGGCCTGACGTTGGTCAGTAATATGGTTGTTGAGTCCAGTCCATTGATATGCTGTGTTCCATTAACCGTGAGCCCGGTAGCCTGACCATTATCAGCGGTATCTATCCAGAGGGTGGAATGCAAGTTTGTATAGTTTCCAACCCTTGTATGGACTATGTAGGTGCCGCTCTGCGTGAATTTTGTGCCGTTTGCAAAATTGATCTGCAGGGTTGCCACGTTGGTTTGCACAGAGAGCTCCCATATCGAAGGGGCAATGCCAAATGAATCGAAATCATTCACATTACCACCGGTCAAAGAGATATTAACCACGTCATTTACCTTTAATGGAATGGATGTGATGGAACTTGTTGATGCTCCATAGGTAATGGACGATACCCCGTTATCGTTTACCGTGAACGTATAGTAATATAGACCATTGGTGCCGCTCTTGTTATCATAACACAATCCGTTACAACTTGGAGAACTAATTGTCTGGTAGGTGCTTCTCCAGAATGAGATGCTGGTACTTGTCACGTTTTGCTGGATTGCCGGGATAAAATACGACGAATTGGTGATATTGGCAATATCGTTAAAGATATACCCCGCAGAGGGAGCGGGAGTGACTGTAGGAAGAACGTACGGAGCGACATTAACGGCAGCTGCTGCCAGATTGGCAGATGCAGATCCGATGACCGCAGTCCCCTGAGTCTGGTTATAGACAAGAATCACATTCTGCGGAGCCTGACCGGATGAAAGAGGTACCTGCAGATTCTGCCCCACCGACCATGTAGTACCGCCACCCTGAACTGAATACGATTTCGAAATCCCATCCACATAGACGGAGAATGTACCTAACGTGAGGGTATCCCCGCCATTGTGCGTGAGGAACAGAGTAGGGGGGTTCTGGTTGTTGATACCGACCATGAAGTTAACATTGGGTACCTTAACCGGCGTGTTCTGGGAGAAAAGAAACACTGCAAAAATAGTCACCAGGGCAACGGTGATGCCAAGCAGGAGAACCGTGCCCATCACTTCGGATACTCCGGCAGTACCACCATGACCGCGGCGCGTAGATATGTGTCGGGGGGATGCACTCAGGCAAGTCATGAAAGTACCGCTGCAATAGTGTTGGGAGTCACTACATAACTAACGGACTGCAGGGTCAGATAAACGGATGATGACCCTGAGTTGGGCCCGGTAATATTCATATAAGCTTGCCCGCGGTTTGTCGCGGTATTATTGACGACATTGAACGTATACCACGAACTTTGGGTGATGTTGCCTTCAATCCGAGTACTGTTCAGTTCGTTCATCCACATCTGGGCAGTGGGCAGATCGACAACATTGAACGAAATATTTACCCAAGCGTTGGGCTGGAGGACTGCAATCTGCTGGGGAGGCGTCTGTATCATGGAATCCACCCGGACAGGACCATCACCCGACACCGAACCCCCTCCTACAAGGTTTACCATGACCAGGTTTACGGTCGCTACCTGAGATCCTCCATTCGTTGCCATCGCAATGGAAAAAGGCGGCGATACACGGCATACCGAGGCGTTATTCAGCTGGGACAGGAATACACCGCCGGTTTCGTAATAGTAGGTCTGCTGGATCCAGTAATTATTGCTTGATATGTATGACATTCTGCCGGGATAGAATGTCTGATTTGTTCCGGAGCTGCTCATCACGGTGATGGAATCCCCCGGGTTTTGAATTGAAAGGGTACCAGATGAGGAAACAGGATTGAGAAGCCACAAAAAAAGACCGCTTGACTGGGAACTGCCTTCGCCCGTACCGAGATTGAACGAGGTAGAGAGCGTCGTGCCGGTCTGGTTGTTCAGCCAGAGGGAGTCAAGGCTGATTTTGTAATCCGTGAACCGGTCCTTGATTGCATTCATCTGGGTGATCTCTGCATTTCGCCCGTTGACAGGAATGATATAGACCATCCAGATGGATAACGCGGAAGTGATAACGGCAAGAATCAGGATAAACCCAACAACTTCAGAGAGTGCAACATCCCTGCTCCTCCCTCCAGCCCCAGTTCCCGTCATCGTATTACTCACTATGTGTTAGACACTAAGCATATTTATAAAGTATATCATTTTCGGGCATGCAGGAGACAGTGAAGTATTCATGATTGCACGGATCCGCATGAGATTTGGGGACCCAAGGCGACCTTAAGAAGATACAGAGAAATTTTCTGGGAATGTTACCTGTAAAATGTGATGCTGAACTGGCACTCTCGCTGGTTTTCGTAAAACATACCAAATAGTGAAAAATCACCGCAACGGTTCATATAATAAGAGCATATTTATATGAGTATACTCACCGGAGCTTCAGTTTACCACGGCCGGTAGTCAGGGATGTGAAGAGGTAGTACCTTGCCAACAGGAAAATGTAATGACCACGCAACAGCCGAGATGGTGGGCGTGATTATTCTCGTTGTCATTATTGCCGGTGGGATTGCCCTTCTTAATCTGATTTTATTCTCCCAGCCCCAGCCGCAGGCTGTCCCGGCACTCAGTGCGGCCATATCGAACCAGAGTCAGACCGTCACCATCCTGAATAATGGCGGGGATCCTCTTGTAAACGGGACCTACAGGATTCTGGTAGACGGGACCGATGTTACCTCGAGTATCAGTATCCCCTCCACATGGACCGTGGGAGAGACGCTAACCTATACCAAACCAGGGACCATTCCACCATCGATTGTAATGATCGTATATACAGGAAATGGTGCCAATGGAGAGGTTCTAATGTCGGAATCTTTTGGAACGGGTCCAACGTCAACGATTCCCGCAACCACCCCGACAGCGGTACCCGGTCCAGCGACAAACTTTTCCGGCACCCCGCTTTCTGGAACAGTACCGCTCAATGTTACCTTCACCGATCTGTCCACAGGATTTCCGAGCCAGTGGGCTTGGGCCTTCGGGGATGGAAACACATCCACCATCAAAAATCCGTTACATACCTATACAGCCGCAGGAACCTATTCCGTTACACTGACTGCGTCCAATGCCGGCGGAAATAATTCAGTAACTAAAACGGGATATATCACCGTGACAGTACCGGCACCGGTGGCAAACTTTTCCGGCACCCCACTTTCTGGAACAGTACCGCTCAATGTTACCTTCACCGATCTGTCCACAGGATCTCCGAACCAGTGGGCTTGGGCCTTCGGGGATGGAAACACATCCACCATCAAAAATCCGTTACATACCTATACAGCCGCAGGAACCTATTCCGTTACATTGACTGCATCCAATGCCGGCGGGAATAATTCAGTAACTAAAACTGGATATATTACCGTGACAGCACCGGCACCGGTGGCAAACTTTACTGCCACGCCGATCTCCGGGACAGCACCCCTCGGGATCCAGTTCAACGATACCTCGTCCGGTACTCCGACCTCGTGGGCTTGGGTTTTCGGGGATGGAGGTACCTCCACCCTTCAAAACCCGACACACACCTATTCAACTACAGGAACCTATTCCGTCACACTGACTGCGTCCAATGCCGGCGGGAATAATTCCATAACAAAAACTGGGTATATTACGGTGACCATTCCCGTGTCAGGTACAGTAACCCTGAACTCCCCATATAAAGGAGGATACATCGAATCTGGCAGCGTCATGCAGTTCCGTAACACGTGGCCCTATACATCCTCAATTACCCTTAACGGGGTTACAATAAACCTGAACACTGGAGACACCGTAAAATTGGTTTGGGGGAGCAACGAGTCTGGTTCAATGTATTCAACAAGTTCAGCATTCACGGTCTTCTCTTTCAACGATATTTTAGTATATATTAACAATAATTACCAAGGTCGGGGGGCAGTCAGTTCAATATCGGTAAATGCATTTGATCAGTTCCAGTCCACCGTGAATCTCAACATGCCAGCGGTGCCAGCTTCCAGCGCAGCGTGGACAGAATTTGAAATAAATAATAACCCGGTTTTCCCGGTGGGTTCAAGTTCAGCGGGAGTACGCCTCATTGGGCTGAATGTTCCCTTTAACTCGAATCCAGGAATAACCAGTTCCCAAATTTATTATGTGGGGGGTGCGTCTGCGTATATTACAATGTAATTTCTTTATATGAGTCACGTTCAGATGATGAATGATTTCATATTTTAGATAAAATAAGACGGACCTGCACAGACCTTCTTTTAGAATTTGATTTTGGGATATCTCCGACGATAAGATCTCCTCTAATTGCGGCTAGCACATATCTGGCTTTTAATTGATATGACATGAGTATCCCTGCTCACCAGCAGATTATACGCATCGTGCGCCGGGTTGTACCTCACCAGCACATTCCGGATCTCAAGCACCGTTCCGTACGGTGCAGACCCCAGTTCCCGGTTGGATGGCATGATATGGAATGCCGGTAGCACCGCATACACCGGTTTTTCCGCTGAGCCGTCGCAGAGCCTGAACATATGGGTCTCTTTATCCCCGAGATCCTCGGACATCTTCACCGCCACTACTGTGATCCGTTTTCCCACGTTCAGGTGTATCTTGGACAAACGCAGCGCTCTCGCGTCCTTTGGGATGTGACAGGAGGAGCGTGTCTTCCCGTCCTTCCGCAGCATCACGTAACTGTACTTGATGTCGGTGTTCACGTACCGGAACGGCTCACTGCACGCTGCAAGCATGTTCATGATCCAGGTGGGCCGGATGGAAGGCGCAGTCTGGAAACTCCAGCACCGGTCCGGCGTGCAGTTAGTCCCCCAGACAAAAGTGCAGGGTGCATAGATCGAAAGCCCCCGCTTCTTTAACGTTAAGGAAAGAACACGCAGGCCGGTGGACGTCGCTTCCTCAGCAGGTTCGATAATAAGGATCGTCCCGTCCGGTGCAAGCCGTTCTGCATACTTCATGACGATATCAGCACGCGCTGTAACTGGCAGGCCGGCCAGCTCGTTGAGCACGTTCGAGAAGACCATCAGATCGACACGTTCCGGGAGAGGGATATGTGCTGGATCGGTGATGTCCGCTTCCCGGGGGGGCTCGATAGTTACGTGGGAGTTCTGTGGGGCAACGCTCTGTGCAAGAGAACCAAACGCCTCGATGTGCTCTTTTGAGCGTTCGACCGGGAATACCGTTACCCGGGCCGTGTCGAGATTCATCCAGAAATCCGCAACGGCAAGCGGTATGACTCCCGGACCGGTCCCGAGATCGAGGATCGTCATCTCACGTTTCAGCAGACCTTCGCGGGCGAGCTCGGCGAGCAGGTATCGGGTCTGCATAAAGTAGACCGGGAAATGGTACGCAAGGTAACCGAGCACCGAATACCCTTTCGTGTACTGGAGCGATCGCATGTCTGTCGGTTTCCAGTAATCGTCCTTCTGGGAAACAATGGCACGGCGGAGCCGTTCGAGGATGACCGGGTCAGACCAGTCTTTGCCGGTTTTTCTGGTGGTGTACTGCTCGATGGCCGTTTCAAGCGCCGGGGGAAGGGTATGGAGATCAAGGTACTCGCCGAGTCGTTTTTCCTCGGCAGCGTTCAGGCAATATGCCGGCGACGGCAGGAGTCGCGAGATCTCGTAATCCTCACCGGTTTTTTTTGCGGCAAGGCCGAGACCGGCAAGGTGCGGCAAAAGTGAGGCGTACATCTGATCGATGGACGGTGGTTCGTCCAGGTAGACCGCAATCTCGGAAAGCAGAAAGGCCGGTTTTGTGCCGGCCACATATTTTACCGTTGAAATGAACTGCTTCCCGGTCATAACCTGCCGGAATCTTTGCACCGGGCGCTCATACATCT
>CAYVTY010000038.1:0-17789 GCA_964454995.1 uncultured Methanoregula sp. | reverse complement strand
GCGGCATCCTCGGCGGGATCTCGTCCGGGCAGGAGATCGTTGTCCGCATCGCGGTGAAACCCACACCGTCGATTGCAAAAGTCCAGCAGACCCGGGATATCCACGGGAACGTGGTGGCAATCACCGTGGGCGGCCGGCACGACCCCTGCATCGTGCCCCGGATCCTCCCGGTGGCAGAAGCGATGCTCGCGCTCGTGCTCGCCGATGCGGTGCTGGAGCAGGAAAAATACCGGTAATTCTTTTTTTTATAATGATCTAGATAGTATATTATTATTAAATGTCGATATGCGATATTGTGTCCGTACCACTTTTAACAGACAATAGTGTAAAAATATCAATTCTCGGCATTTCTCTCATGATAATTTCTAGTTTCCTTATGGCTTTCTATCCCACACTTCCTTTTATTATTTTGTGGATTATTTCAATTGCTCTCTCTTGTATCGGTATAATTTTTTTTATTCATTCTATTGTGACAAAAAACGAACCATGGAAAATTTTTTCAATACTTATAATTATTGCTGCGTTAGTTATCAGTTATTTTATGATATCAAATAAGCTCGAACCAAAAGACATGCAAACTCTATTGAGCACTTATATTACAATTGAAACTGCAGTTCTTTCTGTTATATTCGCTATAATTGCAATCAAACAGTCCATTAAAAGAGATCTCGAAAAAGAAGTCAATAATTCTATTATACTTACCGTGGGTTGTTTATTAATTTCCCTAATTGTGTATTGTATAAGTTTTATCGCGAAAGCCTATATTAAAAACCCATTAGCAATAATAAAAATTTACATTTGGCCAATCAACGTATTTAACATTCTTTGGTCTATATCAACATTTTTAATTTTTGTTTTAATTGTTAATTTTATGCTTTTAATAGTTCAGATTTTCGAAATTAGAGCGGATGTTTAATTTATTAAAAATGAGATTTGGGAAGGAATTTAATTTGTATAAGCGAAGAATGGATTGTGGTTAAAGATGGACGATAAACAGACTCGTATCCTCAAAGAAATGCACTTTAGAACAGGAGGAATTTTGGGTAGTCCATTTAATCCCAATATGTTTCAACAGGGATCTGGATTCAACGAAAAAGAATTCGCCGATTTTCTCCGTTCGCTTAAAAGTGAGGGTTTCATCCAAGAATATGGGGGGAGTAGCGGTCGCGACGTTATGCTGACTCAACAAGCTCTTGATTGGATAGAGGGTGAATTCAACGGTGAGAATGAGCGAAAAATCGTAAAATTTTTAGAGGCCTTATCTGCAGAGTCTAACGGTAATGAAATAAAAATAGACAATTATGTTCTGAAACTAGGAGAATCTGTTGGGTTGAAAAAAAATGAGATTATCAAATTAATCCCATCGTTGCAGGACAAGGGATACATTCATCTGAATATGATAGGTAGTGATTCGTTTATATCGGTATCTCAAATTGGAAGAAAATGGATCGAAGACCAACGATCATTGGATTCACAATCAGATGAAAAAACAACAAAAACACCATTTAAAGTTTTTATATCTCATATCCATGAAAACGAGGAGGTTGCTAAAAAATTAAAAAAGTTTTTGAAAAGCAATTTTCCTGATGAAATTGAAATATTTGTGTCTGGAGATCCTCACAACATCCCTGCGGGTCAGAAATGGTTTGATACAATAATTGATGCGGTCAGACAATGTAACTACATGATAATTCTCTGCTCACCTAAATCAGTCGAAAGAAAATGGATCCATTTTGAAGCAGGTGCAGCCGCGGGTCTCGATAGAAAAATAATTCCACTATGTTTCGCTGGATTAAGTCCTGGACAATTGCCTTCTCCTTTAGATCAAATTCAATTACAAGCAATTGATAGCGAAGATGCTGATAAATTTCAACAACACTTCGAGATACTTATGGGAGAAATCTCAAAATACATCCAAGTTGATCGCCCCCTTCTTAATGTTCTAGAGTCTGAGTTTTATCAAGAACTCCGTATTAGTCGTGTAGGAACGAGGGGATTACGCGTTCTTCCTAAGGTAATTAAACGATAAAATTAGCTTATTCGATTTGTAGATTTGAGAATGAGATAAATAATATTGAACATTCTTAAGAATAAATAATCTACCTGATTACTCGATTCAATCGGAATTTTACTTATTTCATGATGTCGAATTCTAAATTGGTTTCCTATTTCTGTAAGTTCAGCTGCATCGGTATTAAGTCGCTTGTTAAAATTTTCTTCAGGAGCCGTTATATTAAGGAGTTTTTCTACAGAAAATCTTTTGTTATCAGACTCTATCGTTTTCAACCTTTCCCAAGCATCCCATAGCTTTTCCAAAGAATCCCTTCGAATATGAAAATCAGAATCAAGAAATTTCATGCGAGCGGTGCTAAGTAGATTATCAAGATCTGCATCTCCAGTATGGAATTCTGTTTGTTGAAACGGTTTTAGAAATTCATCAGGAATTAAACGTATGATTTCTCCATTCTTCGATAACTCGTAAATAATCCCATTTCTTTTGAAAATTTGGTTGATGTCATCTCGAAATGAAATTTGACCAACCTCTCTATGAGATAAATAATCATATTTCTGATATAATTCCTTATGATCCATCGTAGTGCATAAAATGCTCTTATAGCAAAATTCAATTAAATCGAGGATCTCAGGAATCGAAGGCTTAAAATATGAACTCAGTGACCATGACAAAGTCGGAATTTCTGCTAAAAGTAAATTTTCGAAAAGGTCATTATTATTCCCATGATTAGTCCCACACAATGCATTTTCAAGATACCACTTAAGAATTACAGTGTGCAGACCTTTCCATGCGGGGTCCGAAATATCTTCTAGAACACGTGGACGTGGCCCATTTTCCCGTTCGCTAAAATATTCGTGAGGCATGAAAATCTATTCTTCACATATTTTCTTTTACATTATTTCTTCTTGGAAGAATAATAATTTAGGTTCTGTCAAGTTGTCGGCAGTTTCTGAAATACAATACTCTGAAGAAAATGGCTAGCTGCCGAAGACTGACAGAACACTTTTTGCTTACATTCATAAGAGCAGTTTCTGCAGTGTCACGAACTCTTCGACCGAGTACTGCCCGGCTGCTGTCGGCACGCCGGCATGGCAGTATACAAACTCCGAGCCAAAGAGCGGGAGGATTGCCCGGGCATACCGGAACGATGCTCCCATGACCCCGGTGCAGATCGGTTTCTTTGCCGCCCGGGTAAATGCGATAAGATCGATAAGGTCGTCCTCGTTATTGGGGGTGACAATAATTTTTGGGATATCGCCGTACGACCGGAGTTCCTGTTCGAGCACAAATAAAATGTGGAGCGGCATCATCTGCGCCTCATGGTGAGAGGCGATGATCGCTCTTCCCGCTGATATCACCGGTCCGGCCTCGCGGGCAAACTGCTGCTCGACATCGACATAGTCCACGAGCGGGATGAGCGGTGCAATCTTTTTTGCCCATTCCTCCGGGCTCCCGAAGTACTGCCCTCCTTCCTGTGCGGAGCGGAACGTGGCGATGATGGGAAGCTGACTTGCTTTTCTGCACGTTCGCACCAGTTCCACCGGATCGCCGTCCATCAGGTCGAAACGGAGCTCGATGATATGGGCGCCCTGTGCCTGTGCGGCCGCAGCCTGTGCGGGGTCGGTGAGAGCGGCTACGATCTGCATGTACCTGACCGTTAGCCGCGGGGCCACAAAAAGATGTGCCCGGCCGGGGAGCCGTTTCCCGGCTTTGAGGAGGATACCGGTTTATCCCCTTCCGGGTTGAAACTGTCCGCTTGATATGGAACGTGCGGCAGTCATGACAAATCTCCGGCTTCTTGGCATAGCGCTCGGGTGGTGTATCATTCCTGCACTTATCCTGCCGCTTGGTGCTGCATACCTGCTCCGCATCTCGCTTGCCCCGGTTATTGCCCTGATCACGAGCGCGTTCCTGATTGAGTACGGGTCCATACCGATCGGGATCGGTCTTGGCCTCCCGCCCCTGTATGCCCTGTGTGCCGCGACAAGCATCGAGGCCGGGATCTTCCTTGGGATCTTCGGCATTCTCGATACCGCCGGGCAGACCTCAAAACACGTCGCATGGTTCCTCGAAAAAACAAAGAACCTCGCGGAACGCTCGAAGTTGTTTGACCGGTATGGCATCCTCGGCCTTTTTCCCTGCGAGATCCTGATCGGGGTCTATCTCTGTGCGCCGGCCTCCCGGTTGTTCGGGTGGCAGCGGGAGAAGGCGTTTGCCGTCACCATGGCCGGCTACTGCGTCGCCGCTGTTCCCACCACGCTTGCCACCCTCGGCGTGATCCGGTATTTCTTTCCCTAAAAACGGAGTTCCTATGCCAGAAAAAACCCTGCACCCCTCACAAAAAATCCCCGAACTACTTGCACCGGCCGGATCGATGAATGCATTCTATGCTGCGGTCGCTGCCGGGGCCGATGCAGTCTACCTGAGCGGGAAGCAGTTTGGCGCACGGAAATTTGCACGGAATTTTTCCGATGAAGAGATAGCAGAAGCAGTCGGGTACGCCCATGCCCGGGGCGTGCGGGTCTACGTGACCACGAACACGCTCGTCCATGACCGGGAGATCCCGGGCGTCGCGGAGTACCTTGTCCGGCTGTACGCGACAGGGGTCGATGCCGTGCTCGTGCAGGACCCCGGGGTCGCAGCGCTCGCCCGGGAGATCGTGCCCGGCCTTGCGCTCCATGCCTCGACCCAGCTCACCATCCACAACGCGGAGGGAGTGCGGTGGGCGCACGAGCAGGGATTTTCCCGGGTAGTGCTCGCCCGGGAACTCTCCCTTGCCGAAGCAGAAGCGATTGCACGGGCAACCGCGGATACCGGTGTCGGTCTTGAAGTTTTCGCACACGGTGCCCTCTGCTACAGTTACTCGGGCCAGTGCCTGCTTTCATCTGTTATCGGCGGCCGGAGCGGGAACCGGGGCATGTGCGCCCAGCCGTGCCGGATGAAATATTCGCTTGTCACAGCAGATGTCGACAAATACGGCCGGCCGACAGATGCAAGCGAGGTGCCGTTGCAGGAAAAGTATCTCCTCTCGCCAAAAGATCTCTGTACCTACCGCGAGATCCCCCGGCTCGTAAACGCCCCGGTCGCATCGTTGAAGATCGAGGGCCGGATGAAGTCCCCGGAGTACGTGGCCATCGTCGTTTCCACGTACCGGCGTGCACTCGATGCGGCGGCAGCCGGCAGTTTTACCCCGGATAAAGCCGATGAGAACGACCTGATGCTCGCGTTCAACCGGGAATTCACCCGGGGCCATCTCTTCGGCGACAGGAACGAGAAACTCATGGGCAGGGACCGGCCGGACAACCGGGGCCTGCTTATTGGGACCGTCACCCGGTACGATCGTGCCAGAAGAACCGTCACCATCACCCCGGACCATCCCGTCACCCTGCACCCCGGGGATGGGCTCCTCTTTACCCTTCAGAACCATCCGGCAGCAGCGTGGGGTTTCGCTCTCAACAGCGAACCCGATGTGCAAAACGACGGGATGATTGTGCTTGCCGTTTCCCGCCCGGCGCTCGAAGGCTCGCGGGTCTTTCTCACCTCATCGCAGGTGCTGGCAGCCCGTGCCCGGCAGATAGGGGCACTGGCCCCGCCGGACCTGCGCCACCTGGTGCCGATCGATATGGTCGCAACGGTTGCCGCTGACGGGCACCTGACCCTTGCAGGCACGATCCGCCCCCCGGGAACAGAACCGGTCGTTGTGGAAAATACTTCAGACCTCCACCTCGTACCGGCCCGGTCCCACCCGCTCTCGGAGGAAACGCTTGCCGCACAGCTCACAAAGACCGGGGGAACGCCGTTTGGTATCGCAAACCTCGAACTCACCTATGACGGCACCCTGTTTACCCCGGTGAGCGAGATTAACCGGGTACGGAGAGAATTTTTCATCCGGGCCGGGGAGGCCCTTATTGCATCTTCCCGCCCCCTGCCGGAAGAGGTGACGGCAGCAAAAAAGCGTCTTGCAACGTTTATCGCCGGATATCCGGCACCTCCTGCACCCGTCTCTTCCACCGCCAGAAAAACTCCGGACGCCCAAAAAAGGCCCATGAGCATTATCCTGTACGCGGACTGCATGGACGCCGTGGATGCCGGTACCCGTGCCGGGGCAAAAACGATCTGCTTTGAACCTGCCGGCTTCCCGTACCCTTCAGGTGTTGATGCAGAATCCGAGAACGCCCGTATCGAGGCGGCGGTTCGCACTGCACTCGACATCTGCCGGGCACACGATGCACGGCTCATCTGGAAACTACCCCGGATCACCCGGCAGGGTGAGATCGCTGCGATCCGGTCGTGCCTGCCCCGGCTGTACGCAGCGGGCCTCCGTACGTGCATGGTGGAAAACCCGGGAACCGCGCTTGCCGTACAAGAAGCGGCACCGGGTCTTGCCCTTGCCGGGTCGTGGGGGCTGAACGTTTTTAACGCGGAGACAGTCCGGGTATTTGCCCGACAGAATTTTACGATGCTCCAGGTCTCCCCGGAATTATCCGGAAGCGAGATCGCCGTACTTGCCCGTGAGGTACACCGGCAGGGGGACAGCCCGGATCTTGCCGTGTTTGTGCAGGGAAACCTTGAGACGATGGTAACCGATGACTGCCTGCGTGCCGTCATCACCAGGTGCCGGCGCACGTCAGGTCCCTGCAGGAATACCCGCTGGCTTGGGATCCGGGACGAGACCGGGCGTCTTTTCCCGGTACATGTGGACGGCGCCTGCCGGAGTCATATTTTCAACGCCGCCGAGACCTGCCTCGTCGATGTGGTGCCGGAACTGGCAGCGGCCGGGATCAATGCAGTCGCGATTGACGCACGGGGAAAACCGGCAGACTATGCAAGGGAAATGGTGCGGGCCTACCGTGAGGCAATCGCATCTGCTGCACAAAAACCCGGCTCCACGACCCGCGATCCTGCCACCCTCAGGGAACGGGTGAAGTCGATCGCTCTCGGGGGCATTACTGCCGGTCACTATACCCGGGGGTTAAAGGAAGAATGATCTCCTCTGCGCCGGCCGGGCCGGAGAGCGAAAGGTTGAATGGAACCGGCGTGCAACACCTCAAGCACGAGGAATGATGTAAGATGTCGTCACCCCTGATCCTGGTAAACCTCAAGACCTACAAGGAGGGCACGGGTAACCGCGCCCACCAGATTGCCACTGACGCTCAGCTTGTCGCACGCGAGAGCGGGGTGACCATCGGTCTCGCACCCGGGTACATCGATCTTCACCCGCTCTGCCACCATTTCGCGATCCCTGTCTACGCCCAGCACGTGGACGGGTACGAGCCCGGTGCCCACACCGGCCATATCACGGCCGATGCACTCAGACTGGCAGGAGCTGCCGGGTCGCTTGTCAACCACTCGGAACGGAGGCTGACCCTTGCAGAGATCGAATCGTCGGTGCGGGCGCTCCAGTCCCACAAGCTCACGGCGGTCGTCTGTTCCAATAACGAGATCGCGAGTGCCGGTGCCGCAGCGCTTGGCCCGGAGTATGTGGCCATCGAACCGCCGGAACTGATCGGGAGCGGCGTCTCGGTCTCCAAGGCAAATCCCGATATCATAAAAAGGTCGGTCGCGGCCGTGCACGCAGTCAACCCGAAGGTAAAAGTCCTCACGGGAGCCGGTATTCAGAGCGGCGAATGCGTAAAAATTGCCGTGGATCTCGGGACTGACGGGGTGCTCCTTGCCTCAAGCGTGGTAAAGGCTGCCGATCCAGCCGCCATGCTCCGGGATCTCGTTTCAAAACTTTAAAAATAAAAAAAAATACTGGTTTTATTTAAGGAACAGGTACCAGATACCGACGATAACCACGAATATTACCACACCGATCCCGATAACAGTAGCACTGCTGATCTCTTTGGATTCTGTTGTTTCCGCCATTTCACAAAACCTCTGGTGTGGCACCAGCCACAACAAGAATCACTTTTTTATAATGATTTATAAAGATTTCTAAAAGCGTTGCAGAATCTCCCCCGAACTGCTCAGGAATAATGTAAAAAGGCGTTTTTGTGCCGCACATACCGGTGCGGAATCCGGTCCGCACGGTCAGACAATGAGGGTGATCAGGTCGTGCTTGGTGACGACACCCCTGACCAGTCTCCCCTCGGTCACCAGCACCGCGTGGTTCTGCTGGAGGATGTTTACCACCGTCTCGACATCCATATCCGGGGGCACCGTGGGAAAACCGGGCTCCATGAAGTCTTTTACCATGAAAAGGTGCGTATGATGGAGTCGCTGCTGTTCGATCGCTTTTACGATCGCCGATTCGGAAATACACCCGACCGGCGCACCCCTTTCTATCACCGGCAGCTGGGAGATGTTGTTCTTCTCGAAGATCTCTACGGCCTGCGATATGCTTGCCTGAGGCTGGATGGAGAGCACCGGTGTATGCATAATCTGGCCGGCTGTCATTTTCTTTGGCTCTGCATTATTGAGCACCACTATGATCTTGTTTAAAGTGCTGACCCGGGGGTCAACATTGCCTGCCTCGATCCGGGCCACCATCGACTGGCTGATGCCTGCCCTCTTTGCGATCTCGGTCTGCCTGAGCCCCAGGGTTTCGCGGCGGGAACGGAGCTCTTCAGGACTCGGTATATGCATATGTAATTACTGATAGTGATAATGCAATATCAACTTTAGGATTGTGGTAAAATCCGCAGGATATCCGGGGCATAAAAACTCCTGTTCCGGCCCTGCGATCCCCCGCTTTTCAGATGGGAATTTTCCCCAAAATCACTGCACCCGGTACCTGCGGCCGGGAGTGATTACTCATACACAAAAAAATCGTGCGCGGGAGGAAATCCGGAACCCTCATAGTCCTTTGATTATGAACCGTAATCATCCCGGGAAATGATCACGTGCAAAATTCTTTTAAAGGCTGGCACGTATAGAGGAAGATAGAATAATCCAAACCGTGTGTTGGATTAGTGTTGAACATGACCGTCAGTGTCAGCAACGACGACGATGACAAAGAGGCTAAACGGTTCGCGTTTTCTCTCTCTTTTGCAATGACACGCTGTATCATTGATGCAGCGCGTGAGTTTATGGATCATGCTTCTGCCCAGTTCACTCATTTTGCCCGGGACTCCTGTTCCACGGGCAGGTCTGTACCGGGAACCCCCGGCCCCCGGGAGATCTCTCTGAGGGGAACGAGCGAGCTGATCTGCGGATGAACGATCGGTGGGGCGATCCCCGAGAGCCAGATGATGAGCTGCAGACAGATAGTACGGTCGCATCCGGTCCTGCAAATCCCTTTTCCCGGCCCGGCATGAACCGGCGGGCGACGGTGCGGGCGGCGATGCTTGACCAGACGCCCGCACGGGGAGGGAGCAGCCATACCACCCATGCCCATCTCGTGACGAGAAAAGAACCGGTGATGACCCGGGATTCCCTTGCAATTGTCATGCGGGACCATGCGTACCATGTCATCGCTGAGGACTACTCGTACAAGACCGAGGCCTATTATACCATCCTTGAGCGTGAACTGGCCGGGGATGATATCCGCCCGTCCAGCCGGGCCGTCCTTGACGCATTCGTGGTGCCCATATGTCTTGAGCGGGCAAAAATCGCCGGTATCCCGGTCGTGGAATGGGGCATCTCGCAAGCCTACGTCCCGCTCCCGGCGATCCTCTACGGGCTCAACTACTTTGCCACCGCTTCGGACTTCTTTGTCGTGCAGGACAACGAGCAGGCAAAGGACGTCATCAAGCACATCACAAACAAGGGCAAGTACCCGTTCTGCTACCAGAAACTCGACGACGGGGCAACCATCCATACCTGCACGGCGGTCTTTGGCCGGACCACGGGGAGCTGCACAGCAGTCGCCGGGTATGCGGCGATGATCTACGAGCTCTTTTCCATCCCCCTCGTGAGCATGGTCTTTGTAAAGACCGGTAAAGTGTTCGCGCTCTCGTCCCTTGCACCCACACGGTATACCCATCTCACCGAAGAAGAGCGTGCGCTGCTTGCTGCATACCGGGACGAGCAGGAGTTCTTATGAGCAGGCTCGGGATTTTTGTCGACAGGAAAACCCTCTCCAATGCCGAGCAGCTCAGTGCCTTAATCCACTGCCGGGATGTGGCAGAAGGCCTCGGACACAACGTGGAGTTTCTCTTCCCGGTCGACATTTCCAAGATCAAAAAGATGGACGCACTCTTCATCCGGGCCCGGACCGACCCGATGAACATTACGTACGTCGCCGCCCGCATGGCCGACTTCCACGGCATCCCGGTCATTGACGACGCGGATTCCATCCAGATCTGCGGCGACAAGATCAACATGTACTCCCATCTCCAGAAAAAGAACGTCGCGCTCCCGAAAACCGTCTTCCTCTCGAAAAACGACCTGTCGGTCGAACGGGTCTCGCAGCTCTTCGATACGCTCGGGACACCGCTCATCATCAAGGAGCCGTCGACCTCGTTCTCGCTCCGTGTCGAAAAGGTCATGGACATCGCCGGGTTCTTCCGTGTCGCGAGAAGGTTCATCAAGATGTCGGACTGGATCGTCGTCCAGCAGTTCGTGCAGAGCACGTACGACTGGCGGGTCGGTGTACTCGGCGGAAAACTCCTGTATGTCTGTAAGTACACGATCCCCTCGGTGACGTTCAAGATCCAGGCATCGGTAAACGGCCATATCGTGTACTGCGGGGTCGAGAGCATGCCCGAGGAGAAAGTACCGCCGCACGTCATCCAGCTCGGGATCGATGCGGCCGAAGCGATCGGAAACGGCCTGTACGGCGTAGATATCAAGAACAACAACGGCGATGCCTGCGTGATCGAGGTAAACGACAACCCGTCGCTTGAGAGCGGCGAGGATGCCCACTACCCCCGGGTCTACGAACGGATCGTCAATCACCTTTTTGCAGCGTGATCATCTTTGACTGAAAACTGGCTGCTTCGTGCTGAAGCTATCTGTATGGCATGCGGGGGGCACTGCTGCGATGATGCGCACCCTCCCGTCACCAGAAACCGCTACGACGAACTGATCACCGCAGGAGTAACGCCTGCGTGTTTTGAGAACGAGGGTTACCTGCGCCTCAAAACCCATGCCGACGGCACCTGTATCCTCATGAAGGACCACAAGTGTACCTGCCACCAGGTCAAACCCGAGACCTGCCGGGCCGGGCCGTTTACCTTCGATGTTGACGGCGACACGATCCGGATTTTCTTAAAACATGCTGCCATCTGCCCGATTGTCCCGCTCCTCAAAGAGGAGCCCGGGGCGTACCGCCAGCAATACGAGCAGGCGGAAACAAACATCCTGCACCTTGTCAGCCATCTCACCGATGCAGAGATAGCAGAGATCAACCGGATCGATGAGCCGGACACGGATCTGGTCATGACCATCCCCCGGGGACACCGGTGCGTATGACGATTGGCACAGAACACGAATATTCGATAAACGACGCCCACTTTACGGCGCTTCCCGTATCCGACCAGATCATCAAGGCCATCTGCGGGAGTTTCGAGAGCGAGATCTCCTTTGGCGAGACGAAACTGGGAAAGGAACTCCAGAAGACGGTACTTGAATTTCTCCCGCGTGTCCCGGCGCCGGGTCCTGCCGCGCTCGAAGCGATGCTCATGGCGGGAATCAGGAAGTTCTACCACATCTTTCCCGGCCAGTACCACCTGCTCGGCCTCGGGATGCACCCCACCCTGACGCTTGACCGGACTGCGGTCTGGGATCATGACGAGGGGGAGTACTACGAGTGCTATGACCGGCTTTTCAACATCCGGCAGCACGGATGGCTCAACATACAGGCGCTCCAGATCAACCTGTCGTACGCGGGAGAAAAAGACCTGCTCATGCAGTATAACCGGATCCGCACGCTCCTCCCGTATCTCATCGCGCTCACGGCATCCTCTCCCATGGTAGAGGGCATTCTTACCGGGAAAATGGACAACCGGCTCATCTATTACCGGGAGAACCAGAAGGTGATCCCGGCAATCTGCAACGGTATTATCCCGGCCCGGCTCCGGTCGGTCGCGGAGTACCGTACTGCACAGGAGCAGGTCTTTTCCGAACTCCGGGCCCGGGACGCTGATATCCTCTGCGAGGAATGGCTCAACTCATGCGGGCTTATCATCCGGTTCTCCCGGGAATGCCTTGAGATCAAGGCGCCCGACGAACAGGAGTGTATCCGCTCAGATATGGCGGTCGCTTCACTGGTGACGTCACTCCTGCGCTGCCCGACGCTGCCGGTCGAAACGGATCAGGACGCGCTGCTCGCACTCACGGAAACGGCAATCGAGAAGGGCACGGCGGGCTTGAGGCCGGAACTTGAAGCGCTGTACCGCTCTGCGTGGCAGAAGGCGACCGCAGAAGAGCGACAGTACCTGCCGGTCATTGAGAGCCGGATCAAAAAAGGCAGCCTCGCCGAGCAGATGGCGGAGCGGTACCGGAAGGAGCAGGCAATCGAGCCGATCCTTGCCGACATGGCGCACTGCCTGCGGGCAAACGTACCGTACGGGATGGAGTGATTTTTTTATCCGGGAACAAGGCCGGATTTTTTTTTAATTTCCGTTTTTTGGTCTTGAGACGTTCTAACTGAGGTGCCTCCAGGAGATATCAGATATCCGGACGTCATATGTCCCGGAGTCTCCAAGCTGACATCCATCAATGATGTCAATTTTGTACGGGCTGGTCCCATACGGATCGATATTAACACTGTCATACCCGGTGCCCAACTCCACGCCCGTACTATCATAACCGGTGCCACTTATCACAACGTACAGAGGATGAGCGACATTACTTGTGACGGCGCCGGTAATATCCAGAGAGCCGGTGACCTGGCAGGTTACCGATTTCGAATCGATCTCTGCGGTCGGGATCTCTGGTGCCACCGGCACTATGGCAGGTGTGCTTACTGCAGGAACGACAGCAGGAACACTCTGGTCGTTTGAACCGGCCAGTGCGTCGAAGATCGGCCCGCCGAAAATCGCTAATATTGCTACAAGGATGATGAGCGCCACAAGAGCGATAGTGATCAGGGGATGGGGATTACCCGGTTTTTTTGCCGGTGCTCCAGGCTGCAAAACAGGGGTGTCGGTCATATGTGCCCCCTTTCACGCAGAGGGTGATAATTATTGTTATTCCAGGTTCTGTCAGGTTGGCGGCAGGTTCCACATCCCCTTCCCGGTTCTGCGTTATTCTCTGGGATTCATAAGTGATCCACATCCAATCCGGGCTCAATATAGGATTGGATTCCCCTTTGACCCACCAAAAAGAAGCCCGTATCGGGCTCCGATTGAAAATAACCCCGAATTGGGCGTATTTTTGAAAACGGGCGAATTAAAACGGACCCGATAATGCTGTTCTTTTGGCAGATCTCAGGCAAAACTGCCACTTGGACGATCCGGAAAATGACCGCCGCCAGAATGCGAATATGAGGCTGTGAGGGGCATTATATGGGGCTCAATTTGGACGTATTTTCGAGAATAAGACGATATACGGGTCCAAATTTACTTCCACCAGAATCGGACGGTTTTACGGGCGTTTTTTTTGAGGGGAGATACCTGGAATACCTGCACAATCCTCATTAACCCGGCACCGGCAATATCACTACAGGAGCAAACGCAAGCACCATGTCATTTACCCTGCTCTCTGAAGCGGAAGGCTATGAACTGCTGAAGACCTGCGGGATCCCGGTGCCCCGGCACGTGGTCGTCCGCACTGCAGAAGAGGCGGGACGTGCAGCCGACGGGATCGGGTTTCCGCTTGTGGCAAAGATCGTCTCGCCGCAGGTCGTCCACAAGAGCGATGCGGGCGGTGTCATAACTGGTATCACATCCGCCGCTGCGGCAGAAAAGGCGTTTACTGCCATCACGCAGAATGTCCGGGCGGCGTATCCTGATGCAGAGATCGAAGGGATCATCCTCGAGGCAGAGCAGGGACCGGGCCTCGAACTGATCATCGGGGGAAAGACCGACCCGGCGTTCGGGAAGGTGCTCACGATCGGCATGGGCGGCACGCTCGTGGAACTGATCCGGGACGTGGCGATCCGGATCCTCCCGGCGAGCGGCGATGAGATCCGCAGTATGATCCACAGCCTCGGGGGCTATCCCCTGATCGCCGGGTTCCGGCACGCCGCTCCCCGGGACGAGGCCGCACTTGTCCGGATCGCCGGGGCGCTCGGCAGTATGTTCCTTGAACATCCGGAGATCCGGGAGTTCGACATCAACCCGGTCATCCTGTACGGGAAAGGCGGCTGTGCGGTGGACGCACGGATCTACACGGATAAAACGACCGGGCCGGTTCCTGGAGATGAGGGGGCAGGTGCGGCGCTGCCGGACTCCCTGTTTACCATGCGGTCGGTCGCGGTCGTCGGGGCATCGCAGGACGCCGACAAGGTCGGGTACGCGATCTGCCGGAACATGCTCAACTTTTCCGGCGCCCTTTACCCGGTCAATCCCAAAAGCCCGGTGATCCTCGGGAAGACCGCGTATCCCTCGCTCTTGGCAATCCCCGACACGGTCGACGCTGTCGTGATCGCGATCCCGGCACCGGCCGTCCCGGCGATTGTGGAGGAGGCCGGGAAAAAGAAGATTCCGCTCGTGATCATCGTCTCGTCCGGGTTCCGGGAGACCGGGCCGGCCGGAAAAGCGCTCGAAGACCAGGTGCTCGCCACGGCTCGCAAATATGGGATCCGGATCATGGGCCCCAACTGCCTCGGGTTCATGCTCCCCGCGCAGGGTATCAATACCACCTTTGACCCGGTCTCGCCCCGGCCCGGCTCCATCGCGTTCATCTCCCAGAGCGGGGCGATCATCACCACGATCGTAGACTGGAGCCTGCCCGAAGAGATCGGGTTTTCTGCCGTCATCTCGGTGGGAAACCAGCTGGATCTTACGTTTGAGGATTTCATCCGGTGGACCGCCGCCGATCCCGCGACAAACGCGATCATCCTGTACGTCGAGGAGATCACAAACGGCCGGCACTTCATGGAGACCGTCAGCCGTATCACCCCGGTAAAACCCGTGATCGTGATAAAATCCGGCTCGTCAAAGATCGGGCAGAAGGCAGCCTCGTCGCACACCGGTTCCCTTGCCGGAAGCGATCAGGTCTACCGTGCAGCGTTCCGGCAGGCCGGGATGATCCCGGTCCGGTCGATCCGGGAGGCATTCCAGGCGGCCGAGCTCCTCGCGTCCGAAGGGTACCCTAACGGCACCCGCGCCGTCGTGATCACGAACGCCGGCGGGTTTGCGGTGCTCTCTTCTGACTATGCCGAGCAGTTCGGGATTGACCTCGTGGAATTCCCGGAGGCGCTCACACGAGAACTCGACGCAGTGCTCCCCGCAAACTGGAGCCGGGAGAACCCGATCGACATGGTCGGGGATTCTCACCCGGACCGGTACGCAAAGACGTTCGATGTGATGATGCGGCACCAGGACCTCTGGGACATCGCGTTTGTGATCGCCGTCCCGACCGCGATCTCCGATCCCCTCCGGGTCGCAAACGAGATCGTCCGGTTCTCCACGCACACAAAAAAGATGATCGTGGGCTGCATGATCGGCGGGGATTCCATGAAGACCCCGCAGCGGATCCTGCGGGAGGCACACATCCCGAACTTCCCGGATCTCGAAGATGCGTTCCGTGCGGTGGGAAATATCTGCCAGTACACGTGCCGGAACACGGGAAGTCCCCCTGGGTGCCGGCCGGTGCCCCGCACGCCATAATGGCGGCAGGACAAAACAGGGACTATCAAACTCCTGCCATCCTACCATCATATATACCGGCCGGTGAAATTTTCACCCATGAATATTCGATTGATCCTCGCCCCGGCGATCCTTCTTTTGCTGCTTCTTGCAGTCGCCGGCTGCACGGAACCGGCAGCGATCCTGGCCGGCCCGACCGCCACGCCATCCCCGACACCGGTCCCCACCACTACCCTGCCGGAGGTTTCCGCCACCCCGGGTCCGACAGAAAACCTGCCCGACGTCTGGGAAGTCGAAGTCCAGGTCCAGAGCAACGGCCAGGCCATCAACCCTCAGATCATCATGACGTTCCGGGGCGGCAAGGGAATGAACCTTGTTCCCGAGCTCGATCTCGAAGTCATCCGGTCGGACGGGGTTGTCGAGACCGGCACGATGACCCAACCCCTGTACGTCGGCGAGACCGTCACGTTACCGGGAACCACACAGAACAACGACCGGGCCATTGTCTGGGCGATCACCGCACAGGGCGACAGGGTGAAGATTGTCGACAAGTATGTGCCGTTCCGGTCGTATAATTCCTAAAAGACCGGTTTTTTGAAAAAACCGGGAAACCCTGCCTCTCCTTTTTTCAAATTTGCAAGTTATCAAGTCGCTCTTTTTCTGGAAAAAAAGCAACTCAGCAGCTGAAAATTTCAAAAAAAATCCGGGTCGCGAATCCAAATAGCGTGATGCAGGTTTCTATTCCATAAACACCGGCACGTCCCGGAATGCGACCGCGTCAAAGAGTCCGTGATCCGTGATCCGCAGCGCCGGGATCACGGTGAGCGCCAGGAATGAGAGGTACATGAATGGCTCTGCAATGCCCCCCATTTTTCGGTTTGCCTCCCGCAGGGCATCCAGCCTTTCTACGACATCCCGGGCAGAGAGTGTGGACATGAGTCCGGCACAGTCCAGCGGGAGCACCGTGACTTCAGATCCGTTTACTGCCGCCATCCCTCCGTTCACCCGGATGACCTCCGCGATTGCGGCAAGGATCTCTGTGTCTCCCGCGCCGGTCGCGATGATGTTGTGTGCATCGTGGGAGACACTCGCCGCTATCGCCCCTTCCTTCATGCCAAAGCCGTGCACGATCCCGGTGCCGATCTTTTGTCTGCCGTACCGGTTGCAGACCACGATCTTGAGGAGGTCCCGCCCTTGGTCGGGAAGTGCGGATGCATCCAGATCATACTGCAGCGATGATGTGATGATCTGGCCGGGCACAAGACCGATGACCCGCGCTGTCCCATGCCCAGGGATTTGTATCTGTTCCCGGGTTGGCGTTGTGCACCGGACCATGGCAGGAAGGGACAGCATGGCAGCCGGGCCGGTACAGGCTGCCGCCGGTTTTCCGCAGCAGAGTGTCTCTTTTACGGTAAAAGAAACAGGGTCGTCAACGATACAGAGATCCGCCCGCCGGCCCGGTGCAAGCGCCCCGCGGTCAGAGAGCCCGAAGCGTTCTGCCGCTGAGAGTGTCGCCATCCGGATCGCAAGTTCCGGCTCAAGCCCGCAGCGTATTGCAGTCCGGATGCACCGGTCGATGTGTCCCTCGCGGGCAAGAAGATCGGCATGGTAGTCGTCGGTCGCAAAGCTGCACCGGGACACGTTGTGCGGTGTGACTATGGGGATGAGGGCTGCGATGTTCTTCTCGGTCGACCCTTCCCGGATGAAAATATACATCCCGCGCCGGAGTTTCTCTCCTGCCTCTTCCCGTGTCGTGCACTCGTGGTCGCTCTGGAGCCCGGCAAGGATATAGGCATTCAGGTCCATCCCGGAAAGGAGTGGGGCATGGCCGTCGCGTATCGGTACAATCTCAAGTTTTTCCCGGATTGCCGGGTCTCCCGAGAGCACCCCGGGGAAGTTCATCATCTCGCCAAGGCCGAGGATCCCATCAAGGCCTGCAAATCCGGAAAGTGCCCCGGCATCGAGCGAAGCACCGCCGATGTCGAGGGGAGTTGCCGGCACGCAGGATGGCAGCATGTACTGGATGTCGACGGGTAACCCGGCGCGGCAGGCAAGCATGTATTCGATCCCGGCCACTCCTGCAACATTTGCAATCTCGTGGGGATCGGCGATCACGGTCGTCGTCCCGTGCGAAG
>CAYVTY010000037.1:0-19037 GCA_964454995.1 uncultured Methanoregula sp. | reverse complement strand
CGATACCTCTCGCCTGTGGAGCGCCTTCGAGCGGATCCGACTTCACATCGAGGTTAAGTTCACGGCGGGCGTAGTTCTTGTCGCTCCACCGGAATTTTTTTGAGTCCCGAACCAGTTTTCTGGCTGCAAATTTACCCTGTCCCATTAAAGAGCCTCATTTCAGTTGTTTTTGTGGTTATCGATAACCCACACTGAGATATATAGTAAAGCGGGGAACCGATTTATAAATTGTGGCATTCCACCTGCCTGTCTTGTACTATTATCCCTCACTCGTAATAATATTATATCCTCATCCAGCCAATCTTTAGTGACCATGACCGTCGCGATCTATAAGGAAGTCCAGATCGATGCCAGCCACCGGCTGCTCCACTATAAAGGGAAGTGCGCGAACCTCCACGGCCACCGCTGGAAAGTCGAGGTCTGGGTTGAGGGAGAACCCGACGCGACAACCGGGATCCTGATCGATTACAACGTGATCAAGCAGGTTATCGGGAAGTACGACCATCAGATCATCCTCAACCGCGACGACCCGATGGTCGCTGCCATTGAGAAGTTCCAGCACGTGCTCACGACCCCGGGCGACCCGACAAGCGAACTGCTAGCGAGAGTCTTCAGGGACGATCTTGAAACACTCTGTAAGGCAGGGCAGATTGCGGCGCACGTAACACAGCTCCGGGTCTGGGAATCGCCAAACTGTTTTGCCGAGATCGTTGAATGAAGATCGCAGAGATTTTTTCAAGCCTCCAAGGTGAGGGAAGAAACCAGGGAAAGCCCTGCCTCTTTATCCGGCTCGCGGGTTGCAATCTCCACTGCCGCTGGTGTGATACTGCGTACGCGCAAGGAAAGGGAACGGAGATGAGCTGCGAGACGATCCTCGACCAGTGCTGGCGCGAGAACCCGCGCTCGATCTGTATCACGGGCGGCGAACCGCTGCTCCAGATCGATGAACTCGCTCGCCTGCTCCCCCCCCTTGCAAGACGCGGCACGGCAATCGACATTGAGACAAACGGTACGATCGCATTTGCCGCAGTCCAGCCGTATGCGTCCATCTGCATGGACGTGAAGTGCCCGTCATCTGGCGAGGAAAGCGACCTGTCGCTGCTCGCCGCCATCCGGCCTAAAGACAGCGTGAAATTTGTTGTCGCAAACGAAGAGGACTGCCGGTATGCCAGGGATGTGATAGAGCACCATCCGATTGCTGGGGAGTGCTTCTTTTCCCCGGTCTATGGCACGGACTACCAGCCGCTCGTGGACTATATCCTCATAAACAACCTGCCCGTGCGGTTCCAGATCCAGCTGCACAAGGTGCTCGGGGTGAAATGATGGGGGCGGTCTGCCTTATATCCGGGGGGATGGACTCGTCCACCCTTGCCTATCTGGCAAAGAGCAAAGGCTACGATATTCTCGCCCTCCATGCAAATTACGGCCAGCGTACTGAGAAGAAGGAACGGGCCTGCGCAAAAAAAATCGCCGGTCTGCTCGGGGCACAGGTATTTACCGAGATCGACCTGCGGTATTTCGCGCAGTTCGGGACGAGCAGCCTGACCGACAGAACGATTGCGGTCGACCGGTTCGACCCAGCCCGGGCGCATGTCCCCAACACCTACGTGCCATTCCGGAACGCGAACCTGCTCGCGATCGCGACCAGTTTTGCCGAGGCAAACGATGCAGATGCGATCTTTATTGGCGTGCAGGCGCTCGATTATTCCGGGTACCCTGACTGCCGGCCGGCATTCATCGATGCATTCAGGCGCGTGATCAAACTCGGGACAAAAGAGAACTCGCATATCGAACTCTTCACTCCATTCATCCATATGACCAAGACCGATATTCTCAGGGTCGGTAGAGACCTCCACGTCCCGTACGAGCACACGTGGTCGTGCTACCAGAACGAGGACGCGGCTTGCGGCACCTGCGGGTCGTGCCATTTCCGGCGCGAGGCATTTCGTGCACTCGGCATGATAGACCCGATCCCGTACGAGGTGGTGTAATGGAGATCTTCCGGGGCAGGCGCCTGTGGATAGAGAATACGAAGGTGAAATTCCCAAACGGCCTCGAAGAGGAGAAAGTGATCGTGCACCCGAGGGGTGCGGTCGCGATTCTGCCGGTCACACCAACCGGGTACAAGCTCCTACGCCAGTACCGGTACGCAATCGGCCAGTACATCTATGAGGCACCAGCCGGGACGATGGAAGACGGCGAGAACCCGACAGCAACGGCGCACCGCGAGCTCATTGAGGAAGCCGGCGTCGCGGCAACAACAATGACACCGAAGGGCTTCATTTACACCACGCCCGGGTTCACTGACGAAAAGATCTGGCTCTTTGAGGCCCGGGGCCTTGTGCCTTCCCGCAAGTTCGAAAAAGATGCTGACGAGGTCATCGAAGTGATAGACGTCACGAAAGATGAGATGGACGAGATGGTAGAAAACGGCACCATCTGCGATGCAAAGACGATCTGCCTGATCCACAGGTGCAGAGAGGAGACATGAGGCGCGTCCCGTTTATCGCCGCCGGCATTGCCTGCCTCATGGTACTTGCCGCATTCGCCGGCTGTACCAGTAGCACCGCAACTCCCTCGTATTCTGTGGATAATAACGGCATTCTCTCGGTCACCTGCGCACCGGTCACGACAAACGAGACGGTGCTCTTCTCAAACGATACCTATACCGAATCAAAAATTATCCTGCACACGCAGACCGGCGACGTGGTCACGTACCTGAGTACCCCGGCGCATCCAAAAGCGGTGATGCTCTATTTACCAGGTGCCGGGGAGAAAATTTCAGGCCACGCGGAACGGATGGTAACCTATGCCGAGGCCGGTTATGCATTCATGTTCCTCGACTACCGTGGCCGGGGCGGGGAGACGCCCGGGTACCCGCTCAACCCCCAGACGGACTACACGCTGTTCGAGAACAAGGAGTGGCCCGAATATTATCTGACCATCTGCGACATCTCGTCAGCCCAGGCAATGCTTACCGCCCGGTTCGGTGTCCCGGTCTACGCGGTCGGGGGAAGTAACGGCGGACGGTATGCGGCCGTAGCGGCAGGCGTTGACAAGAACTTTGCCGGGTACGTGGGGATCTCCACCTCAGACTGGGGGATCAGGGATGCAGTGGCCGAGCAGGGCGGAACCGGGGACATCCTGCGGTTTGCAACGTCCTTAGAGCCCAGCACCTATCTGCCGACAATCTCCCCGCGCCCGGTCTGGATGTTCCATAACGCAACCGACCCGATCATCCCATTTGCTCAGGGGAAGGCCCTCTTTGCAACGGCAAACGAGCCAAAAACATTCACGGAGTTCAATGGCGACCACGGGATCAACCCGGATGTCGATGCCCGGCTCATAGCACTATGGGCGCAAATTTATGGTACGCAAACGTGAATAGGTACTAGCTTTAGAAAAGAGGCTGAATTCCGCACATGACAGAACCCGTGGAGATGGACGATGCGCGCAAGCGCTACGAGTTCAAAAAGACGCTCGAAAAACTGGAGGCACAGGAGGGAGACGGAACAGAGCTCATCACGCTGTACATCCCCCCCGACAAGCAGATCTACGATGTGACCGGCCAGTTAAAGGACGAGTACGGCCAGTGCGCGAACATCAAGAGCAAGCAGACCAGAACAAATGTCCAGAGCGCCATCTCCTCCATCCTCTCACGGCTCAAGTACTACAAGCGCCCGCCTGAGAAGGGCATGGCGATCTTCTGCGGTACCGTCAAACTTTACGGCGACCGGACCGACCTCCAGTGCACGGTCATCGAGCCGCCCGAGCCCCTCAACCTCTACATGTACCGGTGCAGTTCGAACTTCGAGCTCGAACCCCTCAAACAAATGCTCGAAGAGAAGTACGTCTACGGCCTCTTGGTGCTCGACCGGCGCGAGGCGTACTGGGGTTTCCTGCGTGGCAACCGTATCGAACCTATTGGCGGTTCGACCTCCACTGTGCCGGGGAAAATGCGCAAAGGCGGCCAGTCGGCGGCCCGGTTCGGCCGGCTCCGTGAGATTGCGATCAACGAGTTCTACACGAAAGTCGGCGAGCGGTCGAGCGCGATCTTCCTTGCGGAAAAAGACTTTTTCAAACGCTTCAAGGGTCTTTTGATCGGTGGCCCGAGCCCGACAAAAGAGGAGTTCGAGGCAGGGAATTTCCTTCACCACGAGGTCCAGAAAAAAATCATCGGCCTCTTTGATGTAGCCTACACAAACGAGGATGGCCTCCCCGAACTCGTAGATGCCGCAAAGGACGCGCTCTCGGGCATGACGGTCGTCAAAGAGAAGGCCCTCATGGAGAAGTTCTTAAAAGAACTGGTAAAGGACAACGGCCTTGCCGCGTACGGGGAGGAGAGCATACGGAAAAACCTCGAGCTCGGCGCGGTCGACACGCTCCTCCTCTCCTCGAACCTCCGAAAGTCCCGGCTCAGGATAAAATGCCAGAGCTGCGACTACACCGAAGAGCGGACCGTGAGCATGCCAGTCGGGAAAACCATCCGTGATATCGAGTTTGGCTCGTGCCCGAAGTGCACGGCCCCGCTCGTGCTCAACGAGGAGATCGATATCATCGACGAACTGGCAAATCTTGCCGATCTTTCGAGCGCGAAAGTGGAGCTGATCTCGGACGACTTCGAGGAGGGGTCGATCCTCTTCTCGGCATTCGGCGGGATTGCCGCGATCCTCCGGTACAGGACGGGATACTAAATGGTTTTTGACACCACGACAATAATAAAAAAAGCACTGACTGAATGCACAGGTACGGAGGATATCCAGCTCATTGATGGAGGGGAACATGCGGATCTCGCATCGACTGTCGCATTCGGTCTTGCCAAGCAGAAAAAACAGGCACCGATAAAAATAGCGCAGGATGTTGTTGCAGCGCTCAAGAATAACAGCCAACTCGCAGAGCAGGGTATCACGGTCGAGGCAAAAGGCCCGTACATCAACTTCGTCTTCGGCAGCGCCTACGTAAGTGCGGCCGTAAAAGCGGCGACACAGCCCGGCTATGGCTCGCTCCCGGCAAAGGAGACACGGATTGTGCTCGAGCACACGAGCGCGAACCCGAACGGTCCGCTCCACGTGGGACATATCCGGAACTCGATCATCGGCGATACGCTCGCCCGGGCGTTCCGGAAAGCCGGCTACCGGCTTGAAGTCGAATATTACGTAAACGACATGGGCCGGCAGATCGCGATCGTCACCTGGGGATTCGACCACCTCGAACATGCGCAGCACGAGGGCGAGAAAGAGGACGCCCACATCGCCCGGATTTATATCGAGGCGAACCGAGAGATCGAAAAAGACCCCGGCATCACGCAGCAGGTTGACAAACTGATGCAGCTCGTGGAGAGCGGCGATGCTGAAACGGTAAAAAAATTCCGGAACGAAGTCTCCCGCTGTCTTGACGGGTTCGCGGTCACGATGAAAAACCTGAACGTGAAGCACGACCGGTTTGTCTGGGAGAGCGACTTTGTCAGGAACGGCGACACGAAGAGGGTCATCGGGAAGATCGAGAAACTCCCGCAGGCCCGGCACGAAGACACACTCCTCGCGCTCGACCTTGCGGAGTTCGGCTTTACCAACAAGTACGTGATCCGGCGGAGCGACGGCACTTCGGTCTACGCGGCCCGGGACCTCGCGTTTCACACCTGGAAGAGTGTGAACTTCGACCGCGGGATCGACGTACTTGGCGCCGACCACAAGCTGATCGGGGCGCAGCTCCAGTGCACCTTAAAACTTCTCGGTGAGAAAGCCCCGGAAATCGTAAACTTCGAGTTTGTCTCACTCCCCGAAGGCTCGATGAGCACCCGGGCGGGGAAGTTCGTTTCGGCTGACGACCTGATCGAAGAAGTCACGAAACGTGCCTTTGACGAGGTCACGACCCGCAGGCCCGAACTCGACGAGGAAAACCGTAAGAGTATCGCAAAGTCTGTCGCCCTTGCCGGCATCCGTTACGACATCGTCAAGATCTCACCCGAGAAGAGCACGGTCTTTGACTGGAAGGAGGCCCTTGACTTCGAGCGCCAGAGCGGGCCCTACATCCAGTACGCCCATGCCCGTGCATGCAGCATTCTTGAAAAAGCCGGTGACTTTACCGAGTGCTACGATCTCGAGACAGAGCAGGAGATCACGCTCGCAAAGAAGATCGCAAAGTTCCCTGGTGTCATAGAGAAAGTTGTTCTGGAGCTCCGCCCGCACATACTCGCCACCTACACCCACGAGCTTGCCGACACCTTCAACTCGTTCTACCACTACGAGCCGGTCTTAAAGAGCGAGGGCAATGTCAGGGACCGCCGGCTTACTCTTGTGAAAGCCGTGCAGAATACATTAAAAGAATCGCTTGAGACGCTCGGGATCGATGCCATCCGAACCATGTAAAGCCCTGAATAAACAGGGATACCTCTTTTTTTCGTCTACATCCACTGCCGCGCTCAAGCCCTGCCTCTGGTGCAAGCGGGCGCTTACGGGAGGGGAAATGTGCTACAAGCACCAGTTCTACGGGATCGACAGCCACCGCTGTGTCCAGATGACCCCGACCCTGCGCTGCAACCAGCGCTGCCTCTTTTGCTGGAGATCGTTTGAGCACGAGATGGCGGAAGAGGAAGAGTGTCCGCCGGAGACGATCCTTGCCGGCGTCCACAAACTCCAGAAAAAGGCGCTCGCCGGCTACAACGCGGTGCTAGACAACACCGTAACCGAAGAACGCTGGAAAGAGGCGCTCTCGCCAAAGCACGTGGCGATCTCCCTCTCGGGCGAGCCCACGCTGTACAGCCGGCTCCCGGAACTGGTTGACCTCTTCAACGCGAACGGCTACACCACGTTTGTCGTGAGCAACGGCACGAACCCGGACGTGCTCGCCCGGTGCCGGCCGTTCCAGCAGTACGTCTCCCTCGATGCGCCAGACCTGGAGACGTACGAAAAGATCTGTCGGCCCATGGGTGATGCTGATGGGTTCTGGAGCCGGATCAAAGAAAGCCTCGGTCAGCTTTCCACAAAACGCTCGGCCGTGCGGATCACTCTCGTGGAGAGGCATAACGACATAAATCCTGATGGGTACGCGAGGATCCTTCAGGACGCAGGGGCAACCTTTGTCGAGGTGAAAGGATACATGTATCTGGGATACAGTAGAAATCGTTTGCAACGGAACAACATGCCGGAGCATACGCAGGTGCGGGCATTTGCCGAAAAAATTGCCGCATCGTGCGATTATACGATCCGGGATGAAAATCCCTTAAGCAGGGTCATCTGCATGGAGCGTGAGTAAACTTGAGATTCAATCCCCAGGACTGGAAAGAAAAATCCCATGCGAACTTCGAAGGGGCGTGGCACGAAGGCCCTTCTGTCGTCACCCCGCCGTGCGAGGACAAGAAGTACCCCCGCCTCCGGTACACCCGGGCCAAGGAGCACCCGATCTTCGAGACCATCAACCGGCTGCGCGGGATCTACCTCTCGATGGGCTTTGATGAGATCGAGAACCCGGTGATCGTGGAGGAGAGCGATATCTACCGGCAGTTCGGCCCCGAGGCGATGGCAGTCCTCGACCGGGTCTTCTACATCGGTGGCCTTCCGCGCCCGAATGTCGGGATCGCCAGAAAGCAGCTGGACGAGATCAATGATATCCTCCAGAGCCACCGTAGCCCGCTCGTCCATGGTCATGAGATCCCGGCAGGAGATAGCGGGCATAAGGAACCGTTCCGGCCGATGAGCAAGGAGACCGAAGAGCAGCTCCGCGAAACCCTCCATGCGTACAAGAAATCAGAGATCGACGGGGACGAACTCACCCATGAACTGGCAAAAGTCCTCGGGGTTGATGACGGGATTGTCGTGCATATCCTCGATGCGGTCTTCCCCGAGTTCAAGTCGCTCGTGCCCGAGTCCTCGCGCAGTACGCTCCGCAGCCACATGACGAGCGGATGGTTTATGACCCTCGGTTCTATCTGGGAGAAGACACCGCTGCCCATCCGTCTCTTCTCGGTCGACCGCTGCTTCCGGCGCGAGCAGGCCGAAGGCCCGACCCGTCTCATGACCTACCACTCCGCGTCCTGCGTGGTTGCGGGTGAGGATATCACCATTGAGGATGGCAAGGCTGTGAGCGAGGCACTCCTGTCCGCGTTCGGGTACGAGGACTTCCGGTTCCAGCCCGATGACAAGCGCTCCAAGTATTACATGCCAGACTCCCAGACCGAGGTCTACGCGAAGCACCCGGTCCATGGCTGGGTGGAAGTGGCGACGTTCGGCATGTACTCCCCTTCCGCACTCGGGGAGTATGGCATCGGTGTCCCGGTCATGAACCTCGGTCTTGGCGTCGAACGCCTTGCGATGATTGCGTACAATGCAAACGATGTACGTCAGCTCTCGTATCCCCAGTTCTTCCCCCGGCCGCTGACCGATCGCGAGACCGCACGGGCCGTGCACCTCAGGGAGGAGCCGGCGACCGTGGAAGGAAAAACGCTCGCACTTGCGATTGCCCGGGTCGCCACAACAAATGCCACGGCACAGGGGCCCTGCTCTTTTGAGGCATGGGATGGCGCGCTCTTTGGCACGCACGTGAAAGTGACTGTAGAAGAGATAGAGGCAAACGCGAAGCTTTGCGGGCCGGCGTGTGCAAACGAGATCTTCGTCCACGAAGGAAATATCCTCGGAGTACCCGATGCAGAGAAGTGGAAGGACGTGAGGACAAACGGCATCGCGACCGGGATCTCCTACCTTACCGCGGCGTCCGCGTTTGCGGCAGCGGAGATCGAGCAGGCCGCCCGGTGCGGGAAAGGGACTTTCGTGCAGGTCAAGATGGCCAAGCACCCGAGCGATATCAACCTGAAAATTGAAGATTACGCGATGCGGGCAATCACCGACAATAAGAAGAAGATCGATGTCAGGGGACCGGTCTTTTTAGCGGTGAAGTCGGCACTCGCTGACTGAAATCTTTTTTCACATCCGCACTCCAGCGAGATTCCACACCTGACCGGGAATATCAGCTGCGGTCCTGCAAAAAAATACGTCGGTGGATGATCCGCCACGAGAGGGTGAGCTGGACGAGATCGGTCGCGGTGATGGTTTTGCGGTTCTCGAAGATTGCGATCGGGTGGACGCCGGTCTGCTGCTCAATGCTTTTCTCCAGTTTCCGGACGGTCTCGTAGTTCATCTCGCCGTCAAAGGTAAGCGCCCGCATCTGCTCGCAGGCAACCGCCTCGGTCGAGAACTCGATAGAAAAGTCCCGGTCATGGAACAGGAGAAGTGAGTTGAGGTCAATCGTGAGGTCTGCATCGGCAATCACTCGGTTCATCCGGTGCTGGAGGAGGGAGATCCGGTAGATATTTTCCGACGCGCCCTTCTCCTTCCCGTACCGGGATGCACTGATGCGGATAATGGCATCGGCAAGACAGCGCTGCGGCGCGATAAATTCTTCGTAGTCCTTTTCGCGCCGTTCAATCTCTTCTGCGACTTCGGCCGGGGAATACCCGCGCTTTTTGGTGTCCCGCTGCCGCTTCCACGCGTACTTGATCTCCCGGTCCGGGTTGACAAAGACGGAGAAGTCAATGAGTTCCCGGAGCCGGGGCGTGAAGAGGGTGTGGAGCCCTTCGAGGATGATGATCTTTTTCGATGCAAACGGGACCGGGGGATCGAAGGTCCCGGTCGCGTGGTTGTAGACCGGTTTCGTGATCGCGTACCCTTCCTTTAACCGGGAAACGTCCGTTTCGAGCTGCGCGAGATTGTTCGCATCCGGATGGAGTGGGGTGACGTCGAGACATTTCCTTTCTTCCCGATCGTACTTATGGTAATCATCGAGTGTGATGGTGGCGACAAGGTCAGGGCCGAAGATCTGGCGGATGGCATTTGTAAACGTCGTCTTCCCCGACCCGCTGTCACCAGCGACGCCAATCACAAAGACAAGCGGAGAGCGGGCTATGATCTCCTTGAACGGTGGAACTCGGGGCATGCGTAACGGTACCTGCGATGCCATCGGTCATTAAGATCACGTACCAGGATGGCGGGGTCGGGTTTTCGCCATCCGTTAATGTTAGAAATAAATAACATTTATAAAGGATTAATGTTAGAAATAAATAACAGATATGGAACGTGAACCCGCATGCAGACGAAAATCAAAGAATACCGCACCCGTCATTCCCTGACACAGGACGACCTTGCAAAAAAAGTAAGTGTGCGGCGCGAGACGATCGTCTTTCTTGAACAAGGGAAGTACAACCCATCGCTCAAGCTGGTGCACGATGTCGCAAAGGCCCTGCACGCGACGATCGATGATCTGTTTATCTTCGAAGATGACGAGCTGGAACCCGAGATCCGGGTCGTGCTCGTGGATTAATACAAAAGATCTACGGCAGGGCAGGTTCCGGCCCGGCCACACTTCCGATCCCATCACATTTTTCCGGCACCTGTGACAGCCCACAGAGAATTTCTGCTGTTGCCTCCTTGTCAAGCGGGACATTGTCGTTCCCGCACTTTGGGGAATAGATACAAGACGGGCAGCCTTTTTCACACGGGCAGTCGCGCACAAGCTCGTATGCGCTCATAAAGAGGGCAGGAAGGAGACCGAACGCTTTCTCTGAAAGGCCGATGCCCCCTTCGTATCCGTCGTACACGAAAATTGTTGGTTCGCCATTTTCACCGAATGCGGGAGTCGATAATCCCCCGATATCCCAGCGGTCGCACATGACATGGAGGGGCATGAGCACGATGAGCGCGTGTTCGGCTCCGTGCAACCCTCCGGCGAGATCGAGACCGGCAGCGGAGACGGCGGTAGCAACCGGGTCCGGCAGGATGAGCCAGAATGCTTTTGTCCGGAACGTGAGCGGCGGGAGGTTGAGCGGCTCGACACCAAGGATTGTATCGCCCTTCTTGATCTTGTACACGGTGTACTGCTCGGTCACTTCGACCTCGCCAAACGCACATTTCACGCCAGTTACGTCCCGGGTCTCCAGCGTTTCGATGACACGGAGATCTACCGCTTTCAACGGCTGCGTGTAGTAATCAACATCCGTTTCGGTCACCCGGATCGTGTGGGTCTCAAGGTCCATCTCGTTTACCACGTAGGTCTCACCTTGGTGAAGCATAATCGCTCCCTTGTGTGCCTCCCGATAGGCCTGCGCCCGGTCCATGGTCTCAAGCAGCTGGCCGTGGCACATGATCCGGAAACTCTCGGCCGCCATTCCATCGAGCCGCACCGCATCGGCTGCCCGGCCCCGGCCGGAGTACACCCACCCGCGCGGCGTCTTTGTTATCAGGCCACTTTTCGCCAGCTCCACAAGAAGGGGAGCAAACGCTCCTCCGAAAAACCCGGCATCAGTCTCTTCGCGGAGGGGCAGTTCTGCCGCGGCGCAGAGCAGGTGACCCGAGACGATGTAGGGATTTTCGGTATCGATGATCGCGTGCTCGTGCGAGCGGGAGAAGAACGCATCCGGATGGTGCATGAAGTACTGGTCGAGAGGATTTGCCTGCGCCACGAGTACTGCAAGCGACGCGCCGCCTTTCCGGCCGGCACGCCCGGCCTGCTGCCGGGTCGACATCATCGTGCCCGGGTAACCGTCGATGATCACCGCATCGAGCGAGCCGATATCGATACCGAGTTCGAGCGCGTTGGTGGAGACAACGCCCCGGATCACCCCGCTTTTGAGCTGCCGCTCGATCGTGCGCCGCTCCTCGGGCAGGTAGCCGGCCCGGTAAGCGGAGATGCTCTCTGCAAGCCGTGCGGAAGTACGCCGGGCATCCTCCCGGGCCCAGATGGTGACGAGTTCTGCCATCTTCCTCGAACCGGTAAAGCAGAGCATCTGGAGGTCCCCCTTCACGCAGGAAAGCAGGAGGTCTTTTGTCTCTTGGTGGGCAGAACGTTCACCGATCCCGTCATAGAAAGGGTTGTAGAGGACAAAGTGCCGGGTCCCGTGCGGTGAGCCGTCTGTGTCGATGAGGGTAAACGAACGGCCCACGAGCCGACCGGCAAATTCTTCAGGGTTTGCAAGGGTTGCAGTAGAGAGGACAAACTGCGGGTCGGAGCCGTAGGATCGTGCCACCCGCAGGAGGCGCCGGATCAGGAGCGCGATCTGGGAGCCGAAGACCCCCCGGTACCGGTGGGCCTCGTCAAGTACGACAAACTTCAGGTTCGAGAAAAACGGGCTCCACTTCGCGTGCCACGACAGAACCTGATGGACCTCGTGGGGGTTGGAGATGATAATCCGGGAATTCTCCCGAATGGCTGCCCGTTTCGACTGCGGTGTGTCACCATCGTAGATCGCCGGTTTTGCCGGTATGCCGATGAACTTTTCCATCTCTTTGAGGGTGGCGAACTGGTCGTTCGAAAGGGCTTTTGTGGGGTACAGGTAGAGCGCCCGGGCGTCGGGATCGGCGGAGAGCGCAACAAACACGGGGAGGTTGAATGCAAGGGTCTTGCCGCTTGCCGTGGGCGTGGTGATGATCACATTTTTCCCGGAGCGGAGAGCGTTGATCGCCTCGCACTGGTGGGAGTACAACCGGATACCGCTGTGCGTGAGATATGCATCGAGAGCCGCGGGGAGTGGCGCGTCCAGCGTGCCGTACCGGGCCGGCTCAGGGTCAAAGACCTGGTGGCAGGTGACCCGGCTGCGGTACACCGGGTTGGTCCCAAGGAGCCGGACCACGTCAGCGACAGCCACAGGTCTCTCCCAGCAGGTAAAAGAAGAGAAGCGCCAGCGAGACCACATCCTGCCGGTTGTGGTCGACGATCGGGACAAGAGGACCGCAGTTCTTTGTCTTTAAGTAGGTCGCGTAGAACTCCGGCACCATCTGACCAGGGACATCGTCAGTCCGGGTAACGCCAAGGACCTCGGATTCAAGCACGGAAAGCCGGCATGAGGCAAACTGCCCTTTCCACCGGCGCCGGGAGAAGTGCAGCACATCGAAATGCGGGATCCGGGAGATCGCACGAAGGCCGTAGTAGGCCAGCCGGTCCTGCACATAGGGCAGATCGAACGCCTTCCCGTTGAAAGTCACGAGCGCCGGGCGATCCCCAGATACCTGTTCCACGGTCGCGGCAAGCGCGGCAGACTCCTCGCTGATATCGCGCAGCAGGTACTGGCGGACGACAAGATGGTCCTGCTCGATGGTCCCGACGCCAAAGAGGATGATCGGCCGGGAGAAGAGCCCGAGCGTCTCGATATCGAGAAAAACGTAATTTTCCGGTTCAAACGAACCGGCCGTCCCAAGCGCAAACGGGTGGGACTTTGCATGCCGGCTGCCGACAAGGTCCATGACATCGCCCGGGTCCGCACGGGTCAGCCGTCCGAGTACCTGCCGGGCCGCAGACCGGAACTTCGGGTGCTCTGCAAGGTCAGCGATCGTCCGGTAGCCCCGTGCCTTCAGGCGCCGCTCCGACAGATCGCCCACGCCGTGCACGAGCGTGAGATCGGAGAGCATCTCCCGGGAGAGGCGTTCCGTGTCGATTTCGGTTGCGGGCAGGGAATGACGGCTCTCAAGCGCGATGCAGGTGCCGCCATCAGTTGAGATCTCCTTCCCGGGGAAAAGGGTCTCGAATGCAACGCCATCGTACCGGGCGATGAGCTCACCGAGAAAGGCACGGGCCCTGTCGTATTCCGAAGAGAATAGGCAGCTGCCGGCAAGGCCCGCACCAAAGACGTTCCCGTCGCGGACAACATCGTACTCTCTTAATGCATCCATCCGCTGCCGCCAGAGCGCCCCGATCCTGCTTTCTGCCTGCATGATAGCCATCTGTAATAAGGAAATCCGGAGACCGAACGATTAAAGGCCGGCCGTGGAGGGTGAAAGTGATGCGAACCCTCATCATGATCCCACGCACACCGGTTTTTAATGATCACGATCCTCCAGCACGGGGAACACGAACCGGCGGGTACCATAGAGGATTGCCTGGTGGCCCGTAACGAACCCTTCCGGATCCTCCGGCTCTACGAAGGCGATGCGCTCCCGGACGATCCGCCCGGCCGGCTCATTGTTCTTGGCGGCCAGATGAGCGTGAACGATGAGGACAGGTTCCCGTTCCTTGCCCCGGAAAAAGCGCTGGTGAGAAAGGCGATCGCCCGCGACGCGATCGTGCTCGGGATCTGCCTTGGCGCCCAGATGATAGCGGCCGCGTTCGGGAAAAAAGTCTGTGCGGGCGAGAAAGAACTGGGCTGGCGGACGATACAGGGCTGTAACGATCCCGGGCACCGGTTCTTCCCGGGGGAGTTTGAGGTCTTCCACTGGCATAAGGAGACCTTCGATCTCCCGGACGGGGCACGCCTCCTTGCCGCGGGAACCGCAGTGAAAAACCAGGCATTCCTGCTCGGCCACACGCTCGGCGTCCAGTTCCACCCGGAAGTGACGGAACCGGTGATCGCGTTCTGGGCAAAGGATCTCTGCGACCATGAACGACTCGAAATGATGAAAGATACCACGACAAAAACGGACGGCAACCGGATACTATGCGATGCGATCGTGAATGCGTTCCTTAACGGCTGGAAGATGTGACAGGTGCAGGGGATGGATGGCCAGGAGATAACCGGGTTTCTTATCGACATTGACGGCGTGCTCTACACAGGTGACACCCCGGTTCCCGGGGCCCGGGTGGCGATAACGTCTCTTGTGGATCAGGGATACCTGTTCCGGTGCGTCTCCAACTCGACACGGAAATGCCGCGCGACCATTGCAGCGAGACTCGAACAACTGGGGTTCGACATTCCCAAACACACAATTTTTACCCCGCCGCTCGCCGCAGTCCGGTTCATGCAGGAGACCGGGAAACACCGGGCGTACCTCTTGACGACCGGGGATGTGGACCGGGACTTTGAAGGCGCCTGCAGCGATGACGGCTCAACGGCCGTTGATTACGTGATTGTCGGGGATGCGGGGGACAAGGCAACCTATGCTTCCATGAACCATGCCTTCCGCTGCCTGATTGAGGGGGCAGACCTCATTGCACTCGAGAAAGACCGGTACTGGATGGCCACAGACGGGCTCTCGCTCTCAGCCGGGCCGTTTGTTACGGCACTTGAATCTGCGACCGGCAAGACCGCAACCGTTGTCGGGAAACCATCGAAAGCATTTTTCGAGCTTGCGCTGCACGATATGGGGCTTGCCGCTCAAGAAGTCGTAATGATCGGGGATGACATCCTGACCGATATCGGCGGGGCACAGGCTGCCGGGATGCGGGGTGTCCTTGTCAGGACCGGTAAGTTCAGAAAAGATGTATGCGAAAAAAGCACTATTCTTCCTGCGGCAATTATAAACTCTGTCTGCGATATCGGAACACTTCTGTAACAGTACCATGACCCGAACCGAACGATTCCTCATTGTCATCGTCTCCCTGCTGCTGGTTATCGCCATTGCAGCCGGGTACTTTTACGCTACCCGACAGGCAGTCGTTGTCTCTCACATCGTCGTAGGATCCAATGATACCGCACCAATAACGGCTACTCATACCTTCCCTTTTGAAAAAAATCAGATCACCATCACCGTACCGGTCGATGCAGCGGTCTATAACGCGGCAAAATCCACGGATAAATCGGTCTCCATCTACGGTAACGTGACTGAAAACATCTGGGTGACGGACAGTTACCTGGAAATGGTTAATGATCCCGCCCAGGAGCAGCTGTATACCAACCTCATCGCGCAGTTTCGCAAGATCCGGGATGACGAGGGGCTTTCGAGCGATGAGTACCTCGAACTGATGGCCGCTTATACCCAGTCCCTCACCTACGAGACCACTCCCGACAACCCGACCAAGTACCCGGTCGAAACCGTTGTAGAGGGTGCGGGAGACTGCGATGACAAGAGCGTACTCCTTGCCGGTCTCCTCTCCCGTGAGGGATACAAGGTATCGCTCCTTCTCTTCTCCCCGGAATCACATATGGCGGTCGGGGTCGGCTCCACTGATTCGCTGTACAAGGACACCGGGTATGCCTACATCGAAGCAACCAACCTATCCTACGTAGGTGTCCCTCCAGATGAGCTGGAGGGGGGGGTCCGGCTTACTTCTGAGCCGCTGGTCATCCCCATCGGGAACGGGACCACCCTGTACACCAGCGGGGCAGAGACCGCATACATCCACGATATGTCCACCCTGTCGGAGCAGAAGATACTCAGTACGAATGCGCAGGTACAGCCCCTCGCTTCTGATCTGACGGCAAAACAGAACCAGATCTCCCAGCTCGAAGACCGGATGCAATCATTGCGGGGATCGGGAAATATCGGCGGGTACAACGGGCTTGTCTCCTCCCATAACGCGATGGTATCTGCGTATAACGCAGAGCTTTCCACTTACCGGCAGGAGGTGGCACAGGGTAATGCCTATGCCGATATCTACAATTACATCATCTTGCATGCATACGACAGGAAAGGCACCTATGCATGGGTGAAAGTGAACATGCCGCAATAATGGGCGTATAATCGGCGTATCCGTTCCCGGGCACCAGAAACCGGAATCACACTTCGGGATCCGGCATCGGAAGACAAGAACCCGTCGCTGCCTGCAACCGCCGGATCGCCGTATCGCAGTACTGCCGGGAGATGTCGAACCCGATAAACCGGCGTCCCTGTTTTGCAGCAACGAGCGTGGTCGTTCCCGCACCGTTGAAAGGATCGAGCACAATATCGTTTTTGTACGAGAAGAGTTTCATGAGCCGGCGGGGCAGTTCCTCGGGAAACATTGCAGGGTGATCGAACTCTTTCATGTGGTGCTCGGGAGGGATCGTCCAGCGGCCGATGACCCATTCCTTGAACTCATCGGCAGTAATGTCGATGTCCTCACGACGGCCCGTTTTTTTGTGGGTCTCCTTGTCAAAGACCTCGACAAACTCCCACGTGTACTTGATGTAGGGCATGGACGGCGATTTCCAGCTTCCCCATGCAGTATACTTTGCATTGTAATTGTTCTTCTCCCAGAGAAACTCCGCTTTCCAGAGGAGGCCAAGCCCCGCAAGCTGGTTCGAGATGATATGGTGGGTCGGGACATAGTCCGAGAAGAGCGGCTGGACATTGACTGCCATCCTGCCACCGGGCCTGAGCACCCGGAAGCACTCGGTCCAGACCCGGTTGAGGGTAGCGAAGTACTCGTTCCACTCGTGCGTGTCGTCATGAGGGTCCTGGGCGTACGCATGGCCGAAGTTGTATGGAGGTGAGGTGACGACAAGGTCGACGCTTTCCGAAGGGACGCCGGCAAGAACTTTTACCGCGTCCCCGCAGATGATCCGGTTGACATAGGGTTCGATTGCCGGGCATTCACGGGAAAGCAGAGACTCTTTTGCATCCTTCGAGCCATTCCGGACCCGGGCCTTTCCTGCTTTATCCCTGACTTTTTCCTGCCGCACGAGACCACGCCCCATTCAGAGTACTGGTATACCGGGGAAGGTAAAGAACGCATCCACTTGCCGGGAGCAGAACCACCTGCCAAGACTGGGGGGAATGATACGCAGGGTGCGGCAGGCCCGTTGTGGCAGCAAAGGGTGAAACGGATCGCACAAAAGCCGGCCGGGCGGGGGACCCCCCGCTTTTTGCCGGTGTTCTTACTTCTTTTCTTCGTTTGTCTCCATGTGATCGAGCACCCGGTCCCACATGCTAAGGAGCCCGGGGATTACCACATAGGCAAGGAGGCCGGTGCCACAGAACCGGGCAATTGTGCGGTCAGTGAAAGATTTCCGGAAAAGTTTGGATCGTGAGCTGGAGATTTTGGAAAATGTTCGACTCAGCTGCTGAGGATTTCGAAAAAAGACCGGATCGCGAGCTGGAGATTTTGAAAAATGTTTGACTCAGCTGTTGAGGATTTTCAAAAAAAGCGGGATCATTTCCGGGCCGGGTGCGGAAGATTTTGAAAAAAGAGCGGGTCACGAGCTGAAGATTTTGGAAAATGTGCGGCACGGCAGCTGAGGATTTTCAAAAGTTGTCGGTCCGATCGATCTCATAGATCGGTCGGGGCGGCCACGTTCCCGGGTGGTACGACCCTCCTCTTAACACATTAAAAAGCGTTTAATGCAGCCATCGACATACACTATGCGATTCGGTATGCTGGATGTCAGAGATCTGCATGTGAATGTCGGTGAGAAAGAGGTGCTGCATGGCATCAACCTCCACATCGATGCCGGGGAGACCCACGTGCTCATGGGCCCGAACGGCTCAGGGAAGACCACGCTGTTGATGACGCTGATGGGATTCTCCGGTTATAAAATTACGCAGGGGACAATCACCTTCAACGGCGAGGACGTCACAATGATGCACGCCGACGAACGGTCCAAGCGCGGGATCGGGATGCTCTTCCAGCGTCCGCCCACGATCTCGGGACTCAAACTAGGCAAGCTCCTCACCGCAATCTCGCACGACAAGACTGTCGATCTTCCGGCCCTTGCAGATTCCGTACACATGGGAGGGTTTCTGGAACGGGACATCAATAAGGGATTCTCGGGTGGGGAGATCAAGAGGAGCGAAGTGCTCCAGCTCATGATCCAGAACCCGGGTTTTGTCATGCTCGATGAACCCGAGAGCGGGGTCGACCTCGAAAATATCTCGCTCATCGGGAAGGCCATCGGCGACCTGCTCGAAAAAGACAAGCGCATGGCAAAACGGGAAAAAAGCGGCCTTGTGATCACCCACACGGGATTTATCCTCGATTATGTTGACGCAGACAAAGGGCATGTGATGTGCGACGGCATGATCACCTGCCACGGGAACCCCCGGGAGATCTTAAAGGACATCAAACAGAGAGGATACACGGAGTGTCGGGAATGTCGTCGCAGCTGAACACACCAGGGATCGCAAAGGACGACCAGGAACGGATCGTCCAGTCGGGTATCGATTTCAACCTTGAGAACCGGTGCGGTAGCTATCTCCAGGTGGACCAGAACATTGTAGAGTCCGAATGCCGAGAGGAGGGCATCGAGGTCCTCTCGTTTAAGAAGGCAATGGAAAAGCATTCCTGGCTTAAGGATTATCTCTGGAAGGCGGTCTCAAAGGATAAGGACGAAATCACAAAATACGTCGCGGAACAGCCGGACCCCAAGGGATACGTGATCATCGCCCACAAAGGGTCAAAGAACATCCTCCCGATCCAGGCCTGCC
>CAYVTY010000036.1:0-19357 GCA_964454995.1 uncultured Methanoregula sp. | reverse complement strand
TCTTCACCCAGGATGTCATCGATGTCTGGATCGAGTATAAACGCTCTGAGATCGATGAGGTCCGTCTCCGCCCCCACCCGTGGGAGTTCCACCTCTATTTCGATATGTAAACAAATTCCTTCTCTCTTTTTTGAGGAAACGTCAAAAATTTGCTCTGTTGAAATCCTCTTTTTAAGATAAGCCTCCCCCCTCTTGCGCCAATGCGTCCCCCGAGGGGGACGGGGCGCAATTGCGATAGTGTGGATATTACCTGTACGCACAAACTCCCCTCGAACCCAAATCTGCGAACAGGTAATACATCATCATCGCAACTGGGGGATGCCACAAGCGTGCGGGGGCGGAGGCTTGCCGGAGCCCTAAAAGAAGCGTTTTATATGAATCTTATCGTGGATTTCTACAGAGCAGTTAAAAAACAAAAAAAATATTTCCCCACTTTGCGGAGCCGTGTAAAAATCTCCGTATCAGGCGAGCGAGAACGTACCGTACTTCCCGCCACCGCCCGGGTGGAGGATCACACGGTTTTCCCGCAAAGCATCGATGGCTTTTGCAACCTTCGGATGGACCGCCTGGATCTCTGTTACCGGGATCCTGATGAGTACGTCGATCTCATTTCCAAACTCTGCGATGAGCGCATCGTAGATTGCACGGCATTTTTTCGTACCTGGTGACGAGACCCCTTCCACCGTCTGGATTATCTGCCCGAGTGGGACGAGGTGGAGGTACGGCGGCCGTGACCCGGGAGAGCCGCGTGAAAGTTCCCGGGCACGGTCGTACACGCCCTTCTTGATCAGGCCGCCATCGGCAGGGCAGCGCCAGGCGTGCTGCTGTGCTTCTTTTAGGGTATACTGGGTAAAACAACGGACACAGGCGGTCCGGTTGTACTTCCCTTCTTCCGGGAAAAAGCCGGCGTTTGCTTCGATGGCACCGGTTCTGATGCTGTCAAGCACGCCACGGACAGAGAACTTCCCCAGAATCCGGATCCGGTTGAATTCGCGCCCGATCTTCTCCGGCTGAGGGCTGTGGGCATCCGAGTTTGAAAGGAACGGAACTCCTGCAAAATCCGGTATACCCGCCCCGTACGAGCTGTCGGCCGAGAGCCCCAGTTCCACAAAATCGATCGGCTCCTCGCCATAACAGCCGGCGACTGAATCATGGTATGCAAAGAGCGCGGTCCACGGCGTGAATGCATGCGCCGGGCCGATAAAAGCCCCGACCTCATGCACCCGTTCTGCAATCGCTTCCCCCGAAAGGTACACGTGAGGGCGTCCGTTCGTGCTGATGCTTTTGCTGTGCGGCTGGAGGAGCTCGCGGAGCTGGGTAAACTGCCCGAAATCCCCGGCCATGATCAGGTGATGGACCCGGTGCTCGTCCTCGACCTCGCCGGTTGGGATAACACAGATCCCGGTCTCATTTACAAGAAACGGTTCCCACTCTTTCTGCCAGGCCGGGTGCAGGGCGTCACCGGTGCCAAGAATGTGGAGACCTTTTGTTACGCAGACATTTAACAGGTTTTCCGGATGCATTGCACCTGATACTGCCATTGAGAATGGCGAGTGGATGTGCAAATCGGCATTTGCAAGCATGGTTACCTTCCAGATTGCATCGTTAAGGATATAATTGGATAAGAGCGCCCGCAATCACCGGGCAGAACAGGATTGATTCAGTATACTTGCACCCTTACAGGTACTCGTCACGTTTCCGAGGGAGGGGGATGTCCTTTTTCCAGAGTTTGATATCCCGGGCCCGGTCAAAATAAAACTTGGACTCCTCGGGTCTCCCCAGTTCCTTGAGACAGACGCCAATATGGTTCCAGGATTCCATGTTGTTGGGCAAACTATTGACCACCATCTTGAACGTCTCGACAGCTGCCTCAAGGTACCGGTTGTTCATCTGCATGACACCCATCTGTTCGAGCGTCTCCCCCAGTTCATAGAGGATCTCGACATTCCCCGGGGCAAGTTCCACCGCACGCAGGAACGATTTGAGCGCCTCGTCATAGTCACCCAGAGTCCGGTAACAGATGCCCCGGTCGTTCCAGACATGGGGGATTTTCTCGTCGATCTCAAGTGCACGGTCAAACGCCGCGATTGCATCCCGGTAATTGCGTTTGCGGGCGTACAGGTTGACCCCTTCCTTGTACTGCGCTGCAGCCTTGCCAAGGATCCAGTCCATCAGACCACCGGATGCCGGAGCCGTACCAGCAGATGCACCATGGGGTAACGGGACTCCGGCATGCTCAGGTTCCTCGATGCTCACATCCTTAAATGTCGACGTAACATCGCGGACAATACTTGCAGCTGCGATAAACTCCCCATGATTGTCAAAGAGCGGCATCGCTTTCATCCAGAGCGTCCACTCAGTTCCGTCAACCTTCTTTGCCCGGGTGACCGCAACCACCGGCCCATTCTTCTCCCTGTTGATGATCATGTACCGGGATTTCCTGATCTCCTCATCGGGCGTGAATATCATATCGACAAGCATCTTATGGCGCCTGCCAAAAAAAGGCTCTACGTATGCGAAATTTCCCTTGCCAAGCAGGGTTAGTGCGGGAACACCCGTCAGGTGCTCCATCGCCGTATTCCATGCAATCACATTTCCCTCCGGGTCAATGGCAAACTCGGCATCAAGGGAAAAATTGATCAGATCAGCGACAAGCTTCCTTGACAAGCCTTTTGCTTTTCCCATGAACCGCTGGTCGACTGCATGCCGGATCATCTGTTGCAGTTCAACAAATGGCATGTCCGTATCTTCGCCTTTTTTTAAGAAGAAGTTGGCACCGTTATTAAGGGCGGCGATCGCCGCGTGTTCCCGCCCGACACCGGTAAAGATGATCACCGGGGTCACATCGCCTTTGCCCCGGATAATCTTTAAAAACTCAATACCGTTGATTCCCGGCAGATCGTAGTCGAGAACGATGGCATCAAAAATGTTTTTCTGGAGTATATCAAGTGCTTCCCGTGAAGAGCTGATCGGTTTTACCGAGATCTCGTGAGATCGTTCCAGCACCTGCCGGGTCACCTCAAGAATCGCAGGATCATCGTCAACAACCAGTACAGAGAGCATAGCGATGCACCAGGGTTTGTATATTTCTCTAATGTATAATCAGGATGGCATTGCCTTATAAATCAAACGGAACTGCATCGCACGAATAACCGGAGCCGGGTCTGTCCCGTTCAGGTTCATTAACTTTCAGGCGCCCGCCATTACCGCAAATGCAGATTTTTTTAAAACCATCTGGGGGATCGACCAATGCTCATGAGAGAGAGAACCGGGAAAAATGAAATGTCAACCGATATAACTCAGCTCTTCGTCATGCTGCAGTTTCTCACTTTCAAGGAAACCCTGCACGACTTTCTCCATCTCCGCTGCGCGGTCGTTGAGCTGCGTAGGATCGACCGGCACCGAGATAAGTTTTGAAAGAACGGAAAGGACGCTTGCTGCGCTCATCGGGTCGACAATGTAACCGCTTGTCTCACCCATAAGGCAGACCGCATCGATTCCCCGCATGCCACCCATGCCAAGGAGGAGCCCGGCGGCACCGACGATACCGCCGCCCGGTTCATCACGGTCAAAGGTCACGCCAGCCGCCTCGATCTCCGCTTTTAATTCCTCGCGGTTGGTGGCTCCCAGGACCCGGGGCGCGTTGACCAGGTGCCCGACGCCGAACCCTCCCAGGGTATATATGCGTTTTACCCCCAGTTCAACTGCAATATCGAGATATGCGTCAGCCATCAGATAATGCCCCTCATTCGAGGTGCTCTGGAAATCGCCCACAAGGAAAACAATGTGCCGGTCCTCTGCCTTGTACAGGTAGATCTCGTTTCGCGGCAGCCGGACAACGCCATTTTCCTCGATAATGACCTGCGGCGGGAAGTAAATAGAATGGATCTCCCCGATCTTTTCTGCGCCCAGCATGTGGATCATGTACTCGGCGACGAGCTTTCCTACCTGACCTATACCGGGCAGACCCCCGACAAGGACCGGGTTGGTAAGATTTTTATCTGTAAAAGTATCGAGGTAACGGATACTGATGTCATCGATCATTCCGCTCGCCCCGGTTGTGCCATCCTCCGGTACTTCCCAAAACGGTCCTGTACCGAAAATCGCGCCGGGTGGGCGATCGATGTCATTCCGCCGCACACCGGACACAGAAGAGAAAGGGTATAGGTATTGTCTGCGCCGCAGCGACGGATTCTCCCGCTCATTGACTCTTCCCGGACTTGGGTTTTTTGATGAGTTTACCTTCGCCGCCGGACTTTTCCAGAACAGCAATTGAGGCGTTGGCCGCTTTTTCCAGTGCTTTTTCCGCTTTCTTATAATCGGACGCCGTTACCTTGATCCGGTAGATGGGTGCGCCCAGGTACAGCAGCTCGATATCGGCCCCCGCGGACTTTGATTCGCTTGCTTTTTTTAGGGCATTCCGTATGACCGTTACGCCATCAGACGCTGCGGACATGAGGACGAGCTGGCCGGTCACCTCGACTTTTGGGATCTTTACGCTTTCGTGGGCGATGTGCACCAGTGCTTCGCTCGCTTTTTTGGAGAGTCCCAGTTTTTTGACCGTTGCATCGCTGTCGGTGACGATATCCTCAAACACGGCATACAACTCGCCGTACTTATCGATGATTGCATCTTCCAGAGCCGTGGCGGGTTCCCCGGATTTCTCTGCCACAAACCCGATCCACTTGCGCGCCTTTGATTCGTTTTTCCACTCGCGGATCTTCTCACGGCGCTGGTGCTCGTTGACATCCTTTAAGGAAAGATCGATGTGACCACGGCTCCGGTCAACGTTGAGAACCTTACATACGATCTTCTGGCCCTCACGGATGTGGTCACGGATATACTTGATCCAGCCGGTTGCGATTTCAGAGATGGGGATGAGCCCCTGCCTGCCACCGTATTCGTCAAGCGATACGAATGCAACGAAATCCTTGACATTCTCTACGGTGCAGACTACCAGTTCTGATTCCTGTGGCCACTCCCTGTCTCTTTCCGGCATGGACTGGCTCACTTGAACTCTGAGATAATCTCAGCCTTTAAGGTCGCCTTTCCACCCGTGGGGGTCGCAAGATCGCGTCCGCAGACAACACACTTGACTGTCGTGCTTGCCTTTGAGAAGATCGTCTGCTCATTATCGCAGTCCGGGCACTTTACCTTTAAAAAGCTGCTCCGGTTTGCCCGTGCTTCACGTACCATGTTTCTCACTCCGTTAATTCGAACTTGGCAACCCGGTAGCCTTTTCTCAGGTGCGCTTTTCCGCAGGTTACACAGCGGTACCTGACGTTGATCTTCTTTGTGGGCTTGTCGCCACCCGGGACTTTCGAGAACTTGCCCATGTTGCCCACTTTGCCTCTGCGTCCCTTCTGGCGGTCGATCCAGTGGAGGCCGGTCGTCTTGCTCTTCTTGACCTTCTCCACTTCGTGGATCTGGTGACTTCTGCAAAAAGGACAGTAAGTTTTGAATTTAACTGGCATCTTCATGATGTTTTCACCGAATATGTTCTGATATTGAATCCCAGTATTCTTTGCTAAGGTTCATATTTAAGATATGGGTGCGCGGCAGTACGATATACTGTCACCGTCCCGGTTTTCTTTCATTCTCATCGTGGCGAAGAGTGTAAAGTTTTAGTGTCGGGATCTTAAAAAGATTAGGATGCGGATGACCTGCGTGAGGACAGGAAATGCCAGCCTAAAAAAAGTCCCTGCGCGTAACTATCCTGAAGAATAAATAATTCCGCACCCTGATCCCGTTTATTTACAGGTTGGAAGAGTGAGGGATACAACAATATTCCTGTCGCTGAGCACCGATGCATTTCTCTCAGGAAGGGTCACAATGTCACCTTTTGTAAGGGAGTAGATCCTTCCGTCAACACCCATGAACGTATCCATTTCCCCAAGTACCCGCACGAGCGTATAGGGGGGGGTAAGGGTGGGCCCGGCCGATGAAGGGGCCGGTGATGGCGGTACCGGCCCTTCCGTTCCCCGAGTGACTTCATCGTATGCCGCGTCTACCTCATCTTCATCAGACTCCATACCGGCAGGAACCGCCACGGGAACCGGCACGAGCGGCTGTTTTGCGTTGTGGAGCAGGATACCCTGGCATTCCTCAAGGCCGGCTGCAATCCGGTCAAACATGCCGTGCTCTGCAGGGAGCATCCGTTTTACTTCCTCCCGGTCGTAGTAATTACCCTCCGCGTGCATGAGAGCAAGGGCAAGGATCTTGCGCGAGCGTATGGCGAAGAGCTCGTGCATGGTCTCCTTTATCGCGATGGTCTCCTCTATAAGTGCACGCGCCTCATCGGACAGAGGGTCCTCAATTGCATAGACCTTTTTTAAGAGTTCTGCGATCTCCGCGTGGGTGCGATCGAAGATATCCGGGGATATCTGGAGGAGTTTGCCGGTTTCGCGCTCAGAGAGCAGAATGCTGCGCAGATCATCAAATCCCATGGCAGGTACCCGAAGGAGATTAATTTTTTATGCAATTTCCGCGATGCCGCGGCAGCAGAGGAAGACTGCCACAGCTTCAGGTACTGTAGAGATCCCTTTTTGGATCTGATAAGTGCTTCCAAGCATGGGCATGGCAAGCGGGAACCGCGAGTCCACCCTGACCTCGCGGGTTGCAAAGACAACGGCGTCGATGAGCGGGTCGAACCCGGAAAGGTCCCGAACCTCGAGCGGCTGCACACGCATTCCGCTGCCGCCATGAAGAGACGTTGGCATACGGATCAAACGCTTTGTGTCGGTCGTGACCGGCTCATCCGCGAGCGCCGCCCGGTCGTTCAACCGCTTCCGAAATTCCCCTTCGGTTTCATGCACAACCGCTTTAATCACCCGGTCCCTGATGATCACCGGGTCGATTTGTGCGCTCCCTTTGAGACCGGCGAGCATCTCCTCCCGCTTTTTTAAAAAACCGGCCGCGGATTCTTTTCCAACTCCTTCAAGCGCGGTGAGGTGGGTCATTGCCTCCTCTTCACTGAAGCATCCCATCCATGTCAGGTAATCGATGAGCGCTTCGCGAAACCGGCCCGGCCACCCGGGCGATGACCTGGCCAAAGGAATTGACAGCAGGACCGCCGGGTCGATGCCAATGCCGCAGATGTAATCGATGAGTTCCCGGCGTTCGGCACTGCCCCACCCGCGAAAGGCCAGGTCATGGACATGGACATGGTACCCCCGCCCGCCGGAAAAAACCAGTTCGATCTGCTTTGGATCGACCCCCAGTTCATCAGTGAGCATGGCCAGCAGTTTTTCTGTCTCGGTCTTGACCCGGGAGAGCATCTGGTCGTAGGGCCCTTTAACAATGTGATCCGCGTCCAGATCGAAGATCAGGTCGGCCCCGCACCAGCCTTTTTCAGCCATGGTCGGCGCATCCGGTTTTTCGTAATAGGCGGTCGAGTAATAGATATGGGAAGGGACGAGGTTTTTGATATAATCAAAGAGCTCCGCACGATCGGTAAATGCGATGTGCCGGCGCATCCGCATCTCGGTAGCGCCGGGATTAAAAAGGACAAAACCCCATTCCCGCTGGGCAAGAGAGGACGGGGAGACCAGCATTGCCTTCCGGTAATACTCGGTGAACCGCTGCCGCACAAACTCCGTGGTTGCCGGGTTCATGACATCTCCTTTACCATATAGGGCCCTCTGCGCTCATATCCCTGTCTCCGGTAATAGGGCCTGACACCGATACCGCTCATGATCGCGACGCGGAGAAAGCCTGCGGTTTTTGCGATCTCCTCGGCACGGGAAAGGAGGATCCGCCCGAAGTTCCGGTGCTGCCACTCTTCTGATTCTGCTGCATCCTGGCCAACCGGGACAAGACTCCCATAGATATGGAGCTCGCGGACGAGCGCGGCACCATGAAGTTCCGGACGGAACTCTGACGACGGGAAACGGAGCCGGGCGAACCCGATCAGCGAGTCCCCCGAGACCGCGGAGATGAAATGTTCGGTTCCGCCGCAGCACTCATACTGGATCACCCGTATGTCGGATTCCACGAGAGAGGGCAGTCTTCCGATCTCCCGGCACCGGATGCAGCGGCAGTGCCGGCCCTGGGCAGCAAGGCGGTTCTGGGCCAGCTGCCGGAAGTTGGAGTGCCGGGACCCGGCCACGATCAGTTTTGCCGGGATGTCACGCTGGACCCGCGAGAGCCGCGTGTACTCCGGGATGAGCGTTTTTGCATATGCAATGAGATCGATGAGCTGCTCTTCATCGTACGGTGCATATCTTTTGAGCTCCCAGAGCTCCTCGATCTCGGAACCGGGGGTAACAAGCGTCGGGTATATTTTCAGGAAATCCGGCTTGAACCGGGGATCGGAGAAGATCGTCTCGAACATCTCCCTGTCAGCTGCGATTGTCGAATGCGGCAGGTTGGGCATCATGTGGAACCCGACCTTGATGCCGGCATCACGCAGGAGACGGTTTGCCTCGGCAGTATCGGCAACTGTGCAGCCCCGGCGGTTGAATGCAAGGATTGCGTCGTCCACATGCTGGACACCCAGCTCCACCTTGGTGACACCGAGGTCAAGCATCCGGTTGATGTGCTCTTTTTTGCACCAGTCCGGGCGCGTCTCGAACGTGATCGCAACGCACCGGACCTCAGCCATCTCGTTTGCCTCCTCAACCTCTGCAACGGAAGGCACGGTTGCAGCCGGTGTATCCCCGGGGTATACATTCATCGCCTCGATGCACCTGGCGACAAACTCATTCTGGTACTCCACGGGACGGGCGGTCATCGTCCCGCCCATCACGATCAGTTCCACCTTTTCGACCCGGTGTCCCAGCGTCTCGAACTGTCCGAGCCGGGCGTGGACCTGCGCGAACGGATCGTAGTTATGCTCGCGGGCCCGTTTTGCCGCAGGCTCCTCTCCCGTATAACTCTGCGGCGATCCAAACGGATGCGCCGGCCCGCCCGGGCAGGGCAGGCATTTGCCGTGCGGACACGGGTAGGGCGAGGTCATCACGGCAACCGGTGCAACGCCGGAGAGGGTACGGGTGGGTTTGACAAGCAGGATCCTGCGCAGTGTCTCCCGCTCCTCATGGGTGGCAGCTGCCAGTATCGCCGAATTCTTGGGAACTGCCATAAGCCGGTACTTCCGGCAGATATCTATTTTTACGGCGACAATCCCGCTGTCACCCGGAGGCAGGGAGAGGATGCGGGAGATAATCTCCCGTAATGCCAGTGCCTCATCCATAACAGTTAATGTTCGACTGCAACCTGCGGTGTCGACGCTGTTGCAGTTTCAGGAGAATAGTTCACCACATGCACATGGTGGTGTCCGTTGATATGAGTTACAATCTCTTCGCCCAGTGTGAGAAGAGCGTCTTTATGGGCTTTTTTATCCTTATGAATATGCACCGGTGATATTTCGAGAGCATCATAGCGTTCGGTTGCAATTTCCTCATTCGTTGTGTTCTCGTAATACTTTCTGATGTGTACCATCAGCATATGCAGATGCAGTAACTCTTCCTTTTGCACACTATCGCCTTCTCTCTGAAAAGTTATTTTTTCTGTGCGACAGATATACCTTATTGGTGAAATTTATAAGAGAATACATTCACCCAAGGGGATTATTGGCAGGACTCGCAATTGGGGACGCGATGGGTGCGCCTTTGGAAGGATCTCCCCAGCCTGAAGCGTGGGTGACAAATATGCGGCCCGGAGGGCGCCATTTCCGGAAGGCAGGCCAGTATACGGACGACACACTGCAGGCGCTTGCGATCGCAGAATCGCTTATCGCATGCAGGGGATTTCACCCGTCTGACCTTGTACAGCGGTTGCTTTCCGGGTACGAAAAGCGACCGGAATGGTACGGCCCTACCTCCTCGGCATTTTTCACACTGGTGCGTTCCGGCACCGTGCCGCAGCGTGCCGCACAACTCGTGCACCGTCGCCATCGCGGGAGCAGGAGCAACGGGAGTGTAATGCGGGCATTTCCTCTCGCTATCTTTTATCCTGCTGAGCAGGTTTATATCATAAGCATCGCGTGCTCAGAGCTCACCCACTACGATCCGGTCGCCGCCCACTGCTCCGCATGGCTCAACCAGATGGCAGGCGAGATGTGCCGGGGAGTTTCACCTCGGCAGGCATTTATCCACGCCCGCTCGCGGTGCAGGAATGCAGAAGTGCTGGATAAACTTGGAAGTTACGCGAGGTACCGTCCCGAGCCCTCGCTGGATGCGGTGCTCTGTTCGCATGCGGCACTCTCCTGTTTTATGAATGCCCGTACATTTGAGAACGCCGTGCTCTCGGCCATCAATCTCGGCGGTGATGCAGATACCGTGGGTGCATGCTGCGGGGCACTTGCCGGGGCATACTGGGGGATCGAGGCGGCACCTGAACGGTGGACTGCCAAACTGGAGGGTTATTCAGGTATCCTGAAGGTGGCAGATGATCTCTGGCAGAACCGACCGGATAAAAGCGGGATAGAAAAAGTCGCACCCGATTGAGGGAAATTTCAGGAGCGGTCACACGGGTTTGATCTCGACGAGTTTGAGCGCCCGTCCTTTGCCACAGATATCTGACGCATTACCGAGCACATCGGCAATAACGTATTTTTCACCTTCGACCACACCCTCCGGCCGGCAGAGGGAGTAACTCTTGCAGTCAGCCTTGTTGCAGGAGAACTCTATCTTTACTTTAGAGTTGACGATCGCCATGTCAGCACCGACGAGCATGGTAACCGGGGCGTCCATTACCTCGACCGCCGTCGCACCGTTGAAGTGTACGGCGCACTCATGATGGGTGCTCCTGACCGTGATGATCCGGTACCGGTGGCCTTTGTTTAAGTTGTTGCACGCCTTTTTGACCTTGCAGGTCCCGCATTCCGGGGTCTCTCCCTCGTAGATGAACTCAACGCCGGGTTTTGCCAGCACCGTTCCGACAAGCGTCACTTTTGTTTTTGTATCTGCCATGGCAAAATCCCTCCACTTCATTTTGTTGGTACACCGGATTATTCTGAATAGAGCAGCTGCACGAGTTTCTCCGCCGATTCCCTGGTGATGCCCATATCAAAGATTGTAAAGCGTTCCGGGCGGATAGTCTTTGCCATCAGGAGCGCCTCAACTGCGACTTCATCATCGATACCAAGATCCGCCGGTGTTGTCGGGGCGCCGATTGTCTTGAGTGACTGCCGGATCCCCCGCCAGTCGCCACCGTGCAGGTACATTGAGATAATCGTACCGATCCCGCAACTCTCCCCATGCAGCGCCTTTCCCGGGGCAAGCCTGTCAAGGGCATGGGAGAACTTGTGCTCCCCGCCGCTCGCAGGCCGGGAAGACCCCGCAATGCTCATCGCGACCCCGCTCGATACAAGTGCTTTTGTAACGAACCACGCCGACTGTTCCTGGTGCGGTTTTATGAGATCTGCATTTTTGACAAGGATCTCAGCGGTCATCTTTGAGAGTGCAATCGCGTACTCGCTCATCGGCTCGCCTTTGATCCGGTGAGCCATCTCCCAGTCAAGGATCGCCGTATAATTGGAGATTACATCCGCACAACCTGCCGCGAGGAGACGGTGCGGGGCAGATGCAATGATACCGGTATCTGCGATGATTGCGATAGGGGGATGCGCATCAAGAGAGACATTGCCTTCCCCGGTGGGAACCGATGCCCGTGCTGATGCAATCCCATCATGGGATGCCGCGGTCGGGACAGAGACAAACTGCCGGTCGATGTTGTACGACACGATCTTTGCTGTATCGATCACCCTGCCTCCACCGACACCGACCACAAAGTCAACGCCATTTGCAACGTTCTCGGCCTGCCGGATGATCTTCGGGCTGATCTCTTCAGCAATGAAGACTTTTACCGTGCCTGTACTGGCGAGCAGATCCTGAACGGTCCTTCCCGCCCGTTCCATGGTACTTTTACCTGATATCAGGAGGCAGGACTTCCCCAGTTTGAGATCCTCGCAGACCGGGGTGATCTGGTTGAGGACATCGTGACCGATCACCACATCACGGGGTAACTGCATCCATTTGGACTTGTCAAAGACCTTCTCTTTAAGTACTTTTATAGTATCTGAGCTCATCCGGATTATGAATGATTAGTGATTTCATATACAAATACTACATCGATCCTGTCAAGTACGGCGAGCCGTATAATATTGTCGAGACGCTCACCTACGCAATTATCCTAATTATCGGCGTGTATTTGTTGTACCGCTGGTTCTCGAATTCCACGTGGCTTTCAGAGCACGGCATAAAACTTGACGCCTCGTTTATTCTTGCTACAATTCCGTACGTGGTGCTGGGCGGTGTGCTACGGGTGATCCAGGATGCCGGTATGGTCACGGGGGACTGGCAGTACCTGATCGTTACCCCCCCGATCTATTTTGTGCTGTTCTTCTTTGTGCTCGGGATGATCTTTCTGGGAGGCGTACTTAAGAAAAACGGCCTGATCAAAAATTTCCTGACATTTTATGCATTTATCGGCTGCATAGCGGTCTTTGTCATTTCGCTTATTCTTCTTTCCTGGGGCATGGTCCACGGCCATGTCGATCTTTTCATCCTCTCGGTGATCCCGCTCATGGCGATCACATCAACGGTGCTGGTCTGGGCCTGTATGCGATATCTCCTCAAGTGGGAGTATGTCAACGACCCGCTTTTCCTTGTCCTCATTTTCGGGCAGATGCTGGATGCCAGTGCCACCAGTTACGGGCTTACCTTCCACCCGGCAGTACACTATATTGAGCAGCATGTGGTCGGGTCAAACCTGATCCAGATGACCGGTACCGCTTTTATCATGTATCCGCTCAAGCTCGTCGTCCTCTTCCCGGCGATCTACATCATGCAGCTCTATCGCAAGGAGGCAAATCCGGCCTTCTGGCACCTCGTGCTTCTTGCGATGATTGTAGTCGGCCTCGCCCCGGGTGTCCGCGACATGATCCGGATGGTACTCTATGTCTGATACCGGTACACCGTATACCCCGGGACATTCCCCGCTTGGGAATGCCATTATCATTACGGTTCTTCTTTTTCTTGTTGCAATGATTGTGGGATGGATCGGAACCGTACACAACCCCTCGATCGGTGATGACCTGATCAAGATGTTCCAGAAAGAAGTCGCCGGCCAGATCACCATCAGCGACCCTGTCGATACGTGCGCCAAGCTCTTTTTTAACAACCTCGAAGCCTGTATCCTGCTCTTTTTGGGAGGGGCATCCTTCGGTCTCCTCACGATCTTTATTATGAGCCTGAACGGAATTGTGATAGGAGCTGTCACCGAGATCATCAGCCACGGCCATTCGGCGATCTTTATTGCCGCTGCCCTGCTTCCCCACGGGATCTTTGAGATTCCCGCATTCATCATTGCCGGGGCGCTCGGGTTTTGTATGGCTCAGTCACTTATCGCCGAATGGTACGGGGCTGCCGATACGGCTGCCGATGCAGGACGGCTGGCCCGGCTCTTTCTCCTGTACGTGCTGCCCCTTATCGCAGTAGCGGCAGTTGTCGAGGCTTTTATTACGCCGGCAGTCATACAATTGGTAGCTTAAGAGGTCTTTTTATGGACGAAGATGCGGGCGCCCTGCCAAAAAAACAGGATTTTTCCGAGTGGTATAACGAACTTCTGTGGCGTGCTGAGATCATGGACGTCCGCTATCCCGTAAAAGGGCTCTACGTATGGTTCCCGTACGGATTTGCAATCCGCAAATTTGTGTACCAGCGCCTGCACGAACTGCTTGACCGGGACCACAAGGAGACGCTCTTTCCCCTGCTCATCCCCGAGCAGGAGTTCATGAAAGAAGCAGAGCATATCAAGGGCTTCGAGAACGAGGTTTACTGGGTGACACACGGCGGCACAACTCCGCTTGATGTAAAACTGGCGCTCCGCCCGACAAGTGAGACAGCGATCTACCCGATGTTTGCCCTCTGGGTGCGCTCCCACGCTGACCTCCCGATCAAGATCTACCAGGTAGTAAACACGTTTCGGTACGAGACCAAGCAGACCCGCCCGATGATCCGGGCCCGCGAGATCACCTCGTTCATGGAGTCGCATACGGTTCATGCGACATGGGACGAGGCGGAGGCACAGGTGGAGTCCGAAATAGCACTTTCCCGTGAGTTCTACCAGACTCTCTGCATCCCGATCATTATCTCGAAACGCCCGGACTGGGACAAGTTCCCCGGTGCGGATTATACTATTGCGGTGGACACAATCATGCCGAACGGGAAAACACTCCAGATCGGCACCGTCCACCATCTCGGCGACCATTTCTCTAAAACATTCTCCATCCAGTACGAGGACAAAAACGGGGAACAGAAGTGCGCGTACCAGACCTGTTACGGGATCTCGGAACGCTGCATCGCGGCACTGATCTCCATGCACGGCGACGACAAGGGCCTGATCCTCCCCCCGGCTGTCGCAACGCTCCAGGCAGTAATCGTGCCGATCACGATCGGTAAACGGCACGATGATGTGATGGCCGCTGCGGAAAAACTAAAAAAGGATCTCGAAGCGGCCGGGTTCCGGGTGAACCTGGATACCCGCGACATGCGGCCGGGAGCAAAATATTACTGGTGGGAACTCCGGGGCGTTCCGCTCAGGCTCGAACTCGGGCCAAGGGATCTCGATGCCGGTAAAGCGATGGCAGTAAAACGGGGTGGCGATAAAACCACCATTTCGCTTGCAACGGCAGCTGATGATGTCACCCGGGTACTCGGGGAGATAACAGAAGAGATCCGGGCAAAAGCCGAGGAGCACACGAAATCACATCTCTGCACGGTTGATTCGATGGATGCCTTGAATTCCGCCCTCAATGAGGGAAAAGTAGCAGTCGTCCACTGGTGCCGTGAGCGGGGATGCGGGGATGCCATTGAAGAGAAGGCGAACTCAAGCCTGCTCGGGACAGAGGTCCGGTCCGAATATGTCGAGGCCACGGACGGGCCCTGTATCATCTGCAAAAAGCCCGGCAAAGCGACTCTTGTCGGGAGGACGTACTGAATTTTGCGGAATTTTTAATAGTGTCGCTCATCACAATAAGCACTTTTTTTATTTTAGAAAATGTAACACAAGCGTCCCCCACGGGCACAGGAAAACCCGGTTTTATCAGGAACGGGACGTCTGCAGGATACACATTTTGACCACGATGAATACCTTATGACAGAGAACTAGGCAGTCCAGAGACATGACACCAAGGATTACCAGAAAAATTCCTTTTGTCCCCACACCCCATTCAGGTATCCGGGGGTTTATTGCTGATGGTAAATACAGGGGCTACCCATATCATGGAAAAGAGACTACCGTGCGTTAAGGTTATGAGATAATACCGCCCCCTATTTACACAAACAATCGCGTTCCCGGTGGCACAACCCGGAAACGATACAAGAGGGCATACATGAAATTATGGAGCGCGACCGTAATCCTGCTGGCACTGATGGTAGTATTTTTAAGTCTGCCGGCATCCGCTGCGCTCACCGTAGTGACCAGCGGTCCCCAGACCATTGCACGGGCAGATACGGTTACGTTTGCGGGCACCGGCGCACAGAATGGTTCAATGATTCTCTGGATAGTCGGGAGAAATTATTTTGATACCAAAACGGCAACCCCGGATAAAAAGGGAAATTATACCTTTCTTATAAAACCCCAGGAATCAACCCTGTTCTCCAGCGGGGAATATGCGTTTTTGATCCAGGATCCCGGGGCCGATAAGAGTTTCGAGATTGCCCCGTTGGTCTGGGACGATGGCATACGTATTGCCGATCAGGGAAAAGTCATCACTAATATCGGGCAAAAAACATCGTTCCCGGCGGACATTAGTCAGGTCGCTTCTGCCATCCTCAATGTATCGGCACGTCCGGACGTTGACGATATCTTCACGCCGTATTATTTTTACGTTGAAGATCCGTACATACGGTTCAACCGGGTCGGTGAAAGCGATCCAGGCAAGCTGCCTGACCAGACCACCGGTGAAGCGCTCCTGATCACGGGTACAACAAATGTAGGTCCGGAGAACTTTCTCCGGGTAGAGATCAGAAATACAAGTTCCGACGATCTGATGACGTCAGGAACCATTCCGGTTGAGAGTGGTACCAATACAAACCAGTGGACCTATTCACTCGATGAACCCGGCCTGCCGGCCGGTTCGTATAATGTGACTATCAGTGAAAACAAATTCACCACATCGGGTGAGGCCTCAGCCCAGCTCACGGTTCTCGAATATCGTATGGCGGACACACCTTCATCACCCCTGCAACCGCAGGAGCTGCCGATTGGTGAGACCCTCTATAGCGTCTTTTTGCCCCTCCTCATCAGTTTTGCCGCTCTGGTGATTATCGGGATTATCATGCTGGTATCCCTGCGGAAGTAAAACCGTGGGCGTGAGGGCACCACTGAGGTAATTACTCCCTTTCGATCTGGATGTATCCAGAAAAGGGAACAGAACGCGAAAAACCCGATCGTGGGTAATCCGTCAAGAAAATTCAAGTAAAAAAAGATCTTTTTTGGGGAGTGCGTTAACACTGGTCGCACACGTACTGGATGCGGACCGAGGTGTGGCGCATGTCACCGGTAATCCGTTTTCGTCCTCTCCGCACAAAGAGCCGGTTGCACTTCGCGCATCGCTTGGGTCGTAGCCGATCAAGGACCCCCATAGGGAGTTCAAGAGAAAATTCCGTTTTCGTCCACTCTTCCGGGGGTTTGTCTGCATTCTGCTCGTAATTTGAGACAAATTCCATGATCTGCGAAGGCGGAACCCCTAGATCGACGAACTTCTTGAAAACAAAATAATTAAAGATCAGCCACGAAAGGTCGGATCGATCAAGGATCCCGTCATACTCACTAATTGACTCGTCGAAATCCTCCAGTGAACAGCCGCACAGCGGGCATTTGCCGCCCACGAGTTCATCAAGAAAAACCTCTTCCTGGCAACCAGGACAGGTCGTGTGAGGGGCATGCATGCGTGATGTCATTGTTATCTCCATTCAGGTGTATCTCGTAGAAAGGATGTGAAAATAAAACCCATCCTTTTTGTCTGTTTACTTTTCAGATCATGCATGTGCCGGGGGGGCACTTATAGGTATCATCCTTGCACATTCACCCCGATAATATCTTTTTGGTACAACCAGATACTTTAGGAGGCTTCCGGCTCCGGGGGTTCCATTACCATGGTGCCGAAGATGACCTTTTCCAGTACCTGAGAAACGTAGCGGATGTGCATCGCCTTCTCCAGATCCTCGTTCCGGTGGATATCTGCATAGAGCTGGAGACGCAGGAGCGCAAAACGGAACCGGTCGAGCGTCTCGTCATCAAGTTTCATGGCCTCGCGGTAAACCGGTTCGAGAAGATCGGGAAACGCCTGCGGGTTTTCCAGGCATGCGATAACCGGTTCATAAATGGGGAGGGGATCTGATTTCCCGGAGAGAAGCCGCAGGTAGTCCATGCTGGTTTATCCCTCAACGACTTTTATGAGCGCTTCCATGATCTTGTCTACGCTCACCCACGTTGCACTGTCACCGCGCCGGATAATAAACGGCCGCCCCTCGTCCCCGGCCTTGCGCATATCAATATCGATCGGGATCGCGCCAAGGAAAGGAACAGAGAACTCCTCTGCGATCTTTTTGCCCCCTCCTTTCCCGAAGAGATCGATCTCCTGGCCGCAGTGGGGGCAGAGCATCCCGCTCATGTTCTCGATAACACCAAGGACCGGCAGGCCGAGTTTTTCCACGAATTTTATTGCTTTTTTGGAGTCGAGCGTCGCGACGTCCTGAGGTGTTGTCACGATCACGGCACCTCGCACGTTGGGTGCGAGCTGGGCGATTGTAAGCGCCTCGTCACCGGTGCCCGGGGGAAGATCCACAACAAGGTAGTCGAGCGACCCCCAGTTGACCTCGGTAAGGAACTGGTTGATTGCCGCCATCTTCATGGGCCCGCGCCAGATGATCGGTGTGCTCTTGTCCGGCAGCAGGAATGCCATCGATATGACCGAGAGCGACCCGGTGACATGGACCGGTTCGATCCGGTTCCCAAGCGTCGAAAGCTTGTGATCCTCGATCCCGAGCATCTTTGGGATGTTGGGGCCGTGCATATCCAGATCCAGAAGACCGACATGATAGCCATGGCTGGAGAGCGCATATGCAAGGTTCACGGATACGGTCGATTTTCCTACACCGCCTTTCCCCGAGAGTACAAGGATAACATGTTTTACATCGATGTCTGCCTTGGGGGGAAGCCCGGGTTTTGCATCCGAGCAGTTTCCGGCAGTCGCGCAGCTGGAGCACTCGTGGGAGCAGGAATCTTTCGTGGGTTTTTCCGGCATAGTACCGGCAGGTTTCTTTGCCATGGGTTGCCTCTGGAGTACCATAAGGTACTTCTATCCACTATCGTTCTCTTTTTTAGACAATAAAGATGTGGAGATGATAACAGCCCCGGCAGGGAAGGAGGAGTTATTGCGGTATACAGTCAATCCCGGGGGAGTATCAGATTATATTCACCACCGGTATCTTATCCCGTGCATCCGGCCAAAGCACGACAAGCCGGTTATCATCCCTCCGGAAAAGATCGACATCCTCCACTCTATCGGCTGTACCACAAAAAGGTGAATAAACAGTACGTTTATGAGGCCTGCAGTTTATGATGCAGGTACAGGATGTGAAGACCATATGGAACCCCTGAACATACGAATTTCAGTCGGAAACCTCCCCAGTGCGTACACCTGCGACGGGGAAGACAAATCGCCGGAGATCGATGTCGGCGGTGTGAATGTCGAGCATTCAAAATGTCTTGCCATTATCTGCAACGATCCCGATGCACCAGGTGGCGGCGGTTTTATCCACTGGCTGGCATGGAATATAGAACTGGTAAAACTTATCCCGGAAATGATCCCGAAAGATCCCGTAATTACCTTCCCGGTAAAGGCCGTACAGGGAACGAACAGTTTTGGTAAGATCGGGTATTCTGGTCCCTGCCCGCCCCACGGCCAGACGCACCGGTATTTCTTCAAGGTTTACGGTCTGGATGCCGAGATCGATCTTGCACCCGGTGCAGCAAAAGAGGAGTTTTTACGGGCCATTGGCGGGCATGTTGTCCAGTACGGCGAGACCTACGTGACCTACGGGAGATAACCTGTAAAGTATGCCCGGGAAGTGGATCAATACACTCGAGGTCAACAACGGACATCTTCACTATACCGGTGCATTTCCCCGGTCCGCATCGGGATAAATTCCCCTCATTTTTTCCTTGTTGCCATGAACCGGGACTGGCGCTTTAACGGGTATCAACCTTAAAAACCCCTGCCCACGTATAGTGACGTTAAGCATGACAGAAGATCGGGAACAAGGCAGCCCGGACCACAAAAGTGATTCGTGGATTTACCGGTATACGCAACAACGCGAAGCCCTGCTCTCGTTCCACGCTGCACGGA
>CAYVTY010000035.1:0-19653 GCA_964454995.1 uncultured Methanoregula sp. | reverse complement strand
TTGTTCGGTAATGTCCCGGCCTACCGACTGGTATCCGGTGATCGTTCCGGAAGAATCAAAGATTGCACGGTCACTCCACCGCTGCCACCGTATTGTGCCGTCCGGCATGATGATCCGGTGTTCTATGCTGTCGACCGGGTGGTCCGGGGTTAAGGATGCAAAGAACCGTTTCAAACGCTCCTGATCGTCAACAGGGATCCGCGGCCTGAAGTGGTGCCCGATTATCTCTTCACGCCTCAGCCCGAAATACCGGCAGTATGCATCGTTGACAAAAACATGCGTGCCATTTGGTAAGAACCTGGAGATGAATTCTGTCTGGTCCTCGACAACATTCCGATACCGTGCCTCGCTTTCTTTGAGGGAGATCAGTGCCAGTATCCGTACGGTAATATCTTGGTTTGCCCCATTGAACCGGATCGTGCGACCCGTTTCATCCCGGGTTGTGCGGATACGCACCTTGATATGCCGGATCTCACCGTCCCTGCGAATAATCCGGTGCTCCAGTTCGGAGGGTATTTCCGGGCCTTGTGTTGTCAGTAATGTAGCGATCCGTTCCGTAACGAGACCGGTATCTTCAGGGTGGACAAAATTTTTGACATAAACATCAGCCGGCATCCGGTACCCCCCTTCGCGCTCTGCAGTTGTACAATAGAGGGTGTAGAACCGATCGTTAAAGATGAACATACCCAATGGGACATCATATTCCCAGTATGCCATGTGCGCCAGTTCCATTGAATCTTCAAGCAGGAGCTTGTTGGCTTCAAGAACCTCTTCGGTACGCTTACTTCTGGTCACATCAATGAATGATTCAACTGCTCCGAGAAGAACGCCATTGTCATCCCGGACGGGTGATGCGGTAAAATAGAACCAGCTGCCGTTTTTTCCAACTTGCGGGAAAAACTCAATTGATTCATACGATCCGTCAATAAGATCGGATCTGGTGATCCGGCCCTTAAATAATTCAGGAAGTTTTTCAACCTGCCCATCTACGAGAAGATCGGCCAGAGTCGGGCGTTGTGCTGCATAGAATGCACGCCAGGGATCCGTGGCGCCGTACATTTCCGATGCCTTGATCCCGCTCGCAATCTCCAAAGCCCGGTTCCAGAAAATGACCCGGTGATCCGCGTCAATCACAAACTGCGGGGCCGGGGAACCATTAAGGAGCGTATCCAGCCGGGCTTCAGCTGTGCGGAGAGACCGGAGGGGGGAAAATGCGATGACTGCTGCGCTTGCACTCACCACGATCATGGTGAGAATGGTGACTCCCCACATCCCTAAATAAGGATGGAAAAAAATCTGGCTAAGTTCAAAAACGCCGGTTATGGCAAACATACCCATAAAAATAAGAACCAGGGAAAAGCGGAGATCAAGCCCCGGGATTTTCCTCCACATACGGTTGTTGTCCATCATCTACCCCCATTGTACAACGGGTACTGCCATGGTGCAAAGACAAAACCGGGGCAGTTTTGTGTGCCTTTAAAGCAGGACCTGAAGTACCGATGGTGGTATGTGGATAATAACGGGTAATATAATATCGTGTGAAAAATATTTTTTAGAAACTTCCTTTTTCGGAAATCACCATTCAGGAAGCCAGGTCCTTCCCTTAAATCTACCTCAATGACGTGAGTCCGGGATAAAAAAAGAGAAGTACCGGGGCTCGTCACTCACAATCTGCTTTCGGGAGAGCACCACCAACAGAAACGAATGGCTGGTGGTATTGTATGTGGTTTGGGAAGCCGCCTTCCATCAAAGACTGTGCGTACCCCCTCCATTCTGGAGAACTTCCAGAACATCATGAGAAAATTGGTGTGATTCTGCCTTTTTGTTTAGCACCTGAACCAGATTGTCCAGTCGTTGTATTTCAGATTCCAAAGACCTGAATTTTTCTTCGATTCCATCTTCCATAACTATTCACCTCATTTGCGTGGATCTGATTCGTAAACCATTTAACAGAACCCAAAGTCCGGTTCAGGATTACCCGGCACCAGAAAACCAGTACATGTTTTTTTGACATACCAGAACCCCCGGGTTATTTCTTCATGACTTCATCAAGCTGGGCCTTGCCGTAGACATACGCCGGCATCCCCGAGAGCAGGAAGGTCACCCGAAGCGCCTCTTCTACCTCAGCTTTTGTGACACCGAGGTTTGCAGCCCCCATCAGCTGGGCGCGGATGGCGTGCTGATCGCGGAGCGCCGCGGCAATTGCGATCGCAATGAGCTTCTTGGTCTTCTTTGAGAGTTTCCCGTCGTCCCAGATGTGGTCCTCCATCCTGATGACCAGGTTGTACATTGCGGGGTCGTTTGTGGTCAGTTCCGTGAAGATCCTGGGCACTTTCCCGATCTTCTGTTCCAGGCCTTTGAGTTCTTTTACAGTATTACTCTTTACAACAGGTTTCTTTACTGCCATCCTCATTCACGCTCCTGTTTCATGGGTTTTCCTGCATCAGGCAGTTACGGAACGAACCTTATGCCGGGATAAACTGCTCCCCGGAATTCATAGTTGGCAATCTCTACGCCAAACTTGTCGGTGATGGCATTGCGGAACTCTTTTTCACGGATCAGGTTCGGAAATCCGTAAGTCTGGCGCTGGTAGGTCCGGACCCATTCACTCCAGAGCAGCATGCACTGGACATCGCAGATCCTGTTCGGTTGCACATGATCCGCCAAAAACGCCTCGAAGACATTTAATTCATGCAGCTCCGAGGAGTTGCCGTCGATCCCTGTCAATTTGAACTTTTCGCCAAACCGGTTCAGCGTATCGAGGTTTTCCTTGTCGATAAATCCCGGGAATAGGTGGGCTCTTTCTCTTTTGCCTGCGGATCGGTCCTGGATCAGGTCGAATTGTTTTGGTACGGGGATCCTGGATGTGATACGCGTTCCTGATATTTTCGTGGTGGACATTATGATTCGCCAGCAAAGCATGTGAAGAAGAGACGTATAGGTGATTACCTGAAAATCAAAATTTGAAACATCTTTTGTAACAACAGGACAGGTTTATCCTCTATTCCGCGATATGGTGCCGGGCTCTGACATGAAAATTAAAAAATTTCACCGTGGAGCGGAGTTGAAAACATAATACTTGACAATCAGAAAGGTAAGTTCAGCGAAGCCATTGATGACGGTCGCGTGGCTGCACATTCACTACATGATACGTTAAAATCTGATACAAATTCCCCGATTACACCCATGCAGGGAATTTATGACGATGATCGGGGATTTACCTACCAGTCTGTACGGTATTGCGATCTCGACCGTTTCCGCGACAGGTAATGATCATGAACACGTTACCCCAGTCTTCAAAAGCCGTACTCGAGATTCTCGGTACGAGTGGTGCAATGACCCACAAGGATCTCGTGAGCAAATGTCACTACTCTCCAAGGACCATACGCTACGCTTTAAAACAGCTCAAGGAAAGAAAACTCCTCATCGAGAAGATGAACATCCGTGACATGCGCCAGATCATTTACCAGTACCGTATGGCCCCCGTACAGGAAACCGGGAAGGTTGACATGTCGGCGCCATCCTCCCGGACCAACCGTGACTTCTGGAGAGTGCAAGCCCCCGTCCCGTGTATAGAGCACCCGTTACAAAAAACCTGGATTACAAACGGCATTGCCGGAAATACCAGAACTAAAAAATAAAAAGATGGAGGTTTGAACAGTCACAACAGCCTGGCGGACAGCCGGTTATTATTATCAGGCAGAAAACGACACGCCAATCACGGGCATAAATCTCAGGAGAGCAACAGTGCGGTAAAGCAAGGGAGTGACAAATGCGGGTCTCCGGTCGACTCTTGAGGCAAATGGGCATGAACAGGAGGGTTAATCGATGGTATGAGGGATATTGTCATCACCGGATGTTGCAAAATCTGTATCAATCCAAAATACCGGGAATGAGTTACACGACAATTCCGGATGTCTCTGACCATCAGTTTTAGAAAAAGAGAAACTCTGGCACACTCCAGTTATTTAATGGAGCACTCGTTTTCTGCACATGCGAGAAGAGAGGGGTAGTATTTATTGACATACTCTTTGACCATGCGGCGGGCTGAAAATGCTGCGCTGGTGCTTTTTATGGTTTCTTTCATCTTCTTTACCCAACCGTGGGGTATTCCGTCGATGGATGCTGAATAATAAAGGGGCACCACTTCGTTTTCAAGCAGGGTATAGAGAGCAGCGGCGTCAGTTGCATCCCGTGATTCGGAAGAAGTCGCCCCACTAAACGCCCAGCCATTGTTACCATTATATCCTTCAATCCACCACCCGTCAAGAATACTCAGGTTGAGCACCCCGTTTAGTGATGCCTTCATCCCGCTTGTCCCACAGGCCTCCATCGGGGGTATGGGATTGTTCATCCAGACATCAACCCCGTGAATCATATACTGGGCCATCTGTTCCCCATAATCCTCGACAAACCCGATCCTGCCGCCGAACTCCGGCTGCTGGGCAAACTCATAAATCCGTTTCAGGATCAGTTTCCCCTCATTATCGGCAGGATGTGCTTTTCCGGCAAAGATAATCTGCACCGGACGCCAGGGATTATTGAGGATCCGCTGGAGGCGGGCCGGATCATGAAAAATGAGATCAGCCCGTTTGTAGGCAGAAAAACGACGGGCAAACCCGATGGTGAGAACAGTGGGGTTGAGCATCAGGCCCTCTGCGACAATATTGTCGGGCTCATTTAACAGGCTCTCCCATTTAATCCGCTTCCTTTCCCGGATCCTGTTGAGGAGCTTTTGTTTCAGCCACATATGTTCCTCCCAGAGCGCGTTATCCGGAATCTCATCAATCATCTGCCAGATCTCCGGGTTATCATGGTTCACATGCCAATGGGGATCAACGGAATTGAAATATTTTGAATAAATGCCTTCCATCCGGGGATTCAGCCATGTCGGCATGTGGACCCCGTTAGTAATATGGTCGATGGGGACTTCCTGTTCCGGAATGTCAGGCCACATACAATGCCACATCTCCCGGGCGACCATGCCATGTTTTTTTGACACTCCGTTATGGTATTCAGTGGTACGGAGTGCAAATACGGTCATGTTAAACCCGGTTCCTGCATTGCAGGGATGGTGCCCCAACTCGAAAAAAGTGTCCCGGTCAATGCCAAGCTGGTGATAATACCGGGAAAAATATTTATCCATGAGATCCAGGGGGAAAATATCATTCCCGGCAGGAACCGGCGTGTGGGTGGTAAAGACCGCAGTCCCTTTCACCTCTTTTAGGGCAGCCGCAAACGACATGCCTTTTTCCACGCGTTCCCGAATCCGCTCCAACTGGGCAAACGCCGGATGCCCCTCATTGAGATGCAGGGCAGAAAACTCTATTCCCAGATCATTGAGTACTTTCCGCCCGCCGATCCCGAGTACTATTTCCTGTCGCAGACGTTGTTCGGTCTTCTCAGTGTAAAGGCGATGGGAGATGGTCCTGTTTTCAGAAGTGTTTGAGGCTATATCCGTATCCAGCAGGTAGAGGGGTATCTTGCCCACATTAACCCTCCACACTGCAACATAAATCGGGGGTTCAATGAAAGGAACCTGTATCACCAGCTGGTCCCCGGAAGGATTCAGAACTCTCGTAATCGGTGCTGCATCGCGATCCAGCACTTCGGTGATGTTATCCTGCCAGCCATCGGGACGGATATGCTGGTGGAGGTACCCTTCTGAGTACATGAATCCCACGGCAACCAGCGGAACACCCAGATCGCTGCATTCTTTTAAGTGATCCCCGGCCAGGAAGCCGAGGCCTCCTGCATAAAAGGGAAGTGAGTGGTGGAGGCCATATTCCGCTGAAAAATATGCAATTGTAAGTGACCGGCCTTTTGGAAACTGTTCCGAAAACCAGCAATTCCGGTTGGTCATGTACTGGTTAAAACGGTTCATGATAATGTCATAACGACGGAGATATTCCGGATTTGCAAGAACCGTTTCAAGAAACCCGGTGGGAATATCCCGAAGCAGTTTAACAGGATTATGGATATTTTTTTTCCATGCCTGCTGGTTGATCTGCTTAAAGAGCACCCGTGCCTCAGGGTGCCAGCTCCACCAGAGATTGTATGCCAGATCAACGAGTCCGGATATCCGTTCCGGAACATGGGGAAATTTCTCTTTGAGTCGATCATAATGGTCGTCCATTTATGCACCCACCTGATTTCAATATGGATAATGTCATGATTAATACTATTGGAAGTACAAATGAGCCGGAAAATCGAGGCCGCAAAATATTATTATAATCTGCTGACGCCATATCTGCCGTGCGGAGAGGTGACATTTTTATGAACACCGACGTTTGGGAGAACCTGTATCAATCCCTGCAAGAACCGCAGCCGGGTCCGGTAATTACCGGATTCAATGCCAATATTGATCGGATTATTCCGGTGACCCCCGATCTGTTAAACTCCCTGGAGCACCACACCGTGCCGGGGTTTGATGACCTTTTTGACCGGTTGAAACATTCAATGCGTTACTGTTCTGCCGATGAGGTGTTTGTAAGCGAACGTCCAGTGTACCATAAACTTGCAGATTCTTTTTCAACTTCGGGCACTCTCGCAATCGGAGGGCAGGCGGGGATTGCCGCAGTTCAGATGCGGAGACTTGGCATCACGTCAGTTACCTGCGCTGTACCTGGTGCCGGTCCGCAGACGTGTGATGTACTCGGGAATGCCGGAGTTATTCCCCTGGCATTTGAATCAGGGACCGGCGATCGTTCTGACATTATTCATCTCATTTTCGAATATCCTCCCGGCATTGTTCCTGTGGCGGAGGGTGTTGTGCCCCGGAGCAACCGGTTCATCATTTCACCGGCCCATGATCCATCTACGGTAATTATCCCGGGTGCATGTGAGAAATCTTTTTTGGAAAAAATTGCTTCCTGCGAGCGTGCATTCCTATCAGGCTACCAGTACCTGCGAACAAAACAGGAATTTGTTACATCTGCCCGTCAGATCCGATTGATCCGCAGCGTCAATCCCCTGATGCGGACACATGTCGAGTGTGTCTCAGGTGCACACCGGTCTGTGCTGGCGATGATGCTCCGTTATATTATTCCCAATACTGACAGCATCGGGCTCAATGAACAAGAACTGGGTTTATTCATGCATGCGTTGCGGGGAACTGACCCGGCGTCTGTGACTATACTGCCATCTTCTCCGGTTGCATACGTGCGTGAAGCTATCGCCCTTGCAGACGCCACGGGTGTGCCCCGGCTTCATCTCCATACATTCGGGTATTATATCCTTATCCTGAAACCCGGAACCGTACCGCCTGAAGTATCCCGAAATGTCCTCCTCTTTGCTGCACGGTTGACGGCCGATGCAGCGGGAGGGGATGAACAAATCCTGTCACAGGAAGGCCTCCAGGCGTACGTTACGGTCCGTGAAGTATTTGGTCCGGATGAGACCCCGGGAATCTTCCGGGTCGGTGATCGGGTGGTAGTATTCATTCCCACGTACATTTCACAAAACATTCAAAAAACAACAGGGCTTGGTGATGTTCTTTCATCCACTGCATTCGTTGCAGACCGGTTCTGATCGAAATATTCACTTTATTTTTTAATAATATCTAACATTTGTTAGTAAATTTCGTCCGATAAAAATTAGATTTTTGGGGTGCAATCCCTTAATATTCCACTCCCCGATGGATTCTGCGAGTTGAATACTTTGCTTTGAGTCAAGACGGCAAAAGGGCCGATTCAGGATGAACCTCAGATTGATGGCCTCGGATTTGCTGATGGCGGCCAACAGAGAGACCCATAGTACAATCCGGTCTCCGCTTGACAGCGCGGGTAACAAATCGTAATTGTCGTGTCTCAAATGAAGGATCCCATTCTCATCGAATTCTGTCATTAATTCAAAATCTGTATACGTCTTCTATATGACGGTCAACACCGTAGTTGAAATCATTTCCTTTAGTTTCTCTTCAGGAACGTTTGAGAACATCGACACTAGCGGGAGAATATTCTCTAATAAATGTCTGGGATTTTCATCGCCATCCCAAAAAAGCACAGGTAAAGATTGTTTTTTTGGATCCATAAGTTCTCCTCTCCGTGCGTCTCACTTTTTTCAAATTCGTTGTGTGCGGCAATAGTTTTTGTGATCCGGCCGGTCCGGGGATCCGGATCCCGGCCGTCCGGATCCCCCTCCGGAACCAGGTAAAATTTATCAGACGTAAATTTTTATGTCCTATAGGATTATCCTATAGACGCTTCCTTTAATTTTAACTAAAGGAAACGAGATAAAATCCAAAATTTTAGGGAGTCTCCGGCTCCGGAATCGCCGGAAAAACCGGATCGGATCTCCCGGAGGATATTGGTACTATTTTCGAAGGGGTTCTGTAAAGTTGTCGGCAGTTCAGATCTATTTCTCTCCGAAAAAAAGGGAACCGGCCGAAGACTTGACAGAACTGTGTCATGACATATATTATCGTTCAGCACTGAACAACAGATGATACAACACCTGTCGCGTTTGTCCGGATATAGCAGGATGAAGAAAGGAAAGAACCATGCAGAAAAAGACAGTGAAGGATGAAGATGTTTATGAGAAACGGGTGCTCGTGAGGGCTGATTTCAATGTGCCCATGGACCGGAACGGTAAGATCGAAGACGACACCCGGATCCGGGCCTGTCTTCCCACGATCACGTATCTGATCGATCACAGGGCCCGTGTCATCCTCTGCTCCCATCTCGGCAGGCCTCATGGCAGGATAGACGAGCACCTGCGACTGGAGCCGGTAGCCCGGCGCCTGTCGGAACTCTTACGAAGGCCGGTCGAACCGCTACGGGAGGCGATTGGACCCGAAGTTGAACGGGCCGTATCTGATATGCAGGACAGCGACATCGTCCTCTTGGAGAACCTAAGGTTCTACCCGGGCGAAGAGGAGAATGATCCCGGTTTTGCCAGCGAACTTGCCCGTCTGGCGGAGCTCTTTGTCAACGATGCCTTTGGTGCGAGCCACCGGGCACATGCATCGGTGATAGGGTTGGCAGATTATCTTCCCTGCGTAGCCGGTCTCCTTATGGAAAAGGAGATCGAGAAACTGAGCAGTCTTCTTGAGAACCCCGCCAGGCCTTTTGCTGCCGTCATGGGCGGGGCAAAGGTGGGGGAGAAGATCGAAATTCTGGAAAATATCATTTCCAAGGTGGATCTCATTCTAATCGGAGGTGGGATGGGTGCCACGTTTTTGAGAGGCCGGGGTTGTGATATAGGAATCTCTCCTGTGGAACCTGACAAGGTAGAACGCGTCAGGACGATCATGCAGAAAGCGGAAGCTCGTGGTGTAAGGATCCTGCTTCCACAGGATGTAGTTGTCACTGAAAAACTGGAAACCGATGCCCTTTTCCGGGTGGTGAGCGCAATGCAGATCCCCGCCAATAGCATGATCGCTGATATCGGGCCCCTGACAATTGCGAAGTTCACAAAAGAGCTTAAAAACTGCCTGACGGTGGTATGGAACGGGCCGCTGGGGGTCTTTGAGATCCCGCAGTTTTCAGATGGGACAAAATCCATTGCCACGGTCCTTGTAGATCTCAATGCTACGATCGTAATCTGTGGAGGCTCAACGGCGGAGGCCGTAAATCAGCTCGGGCTTGCAGACGAGATGACGCATGTTTCGACCGGCGGAGGAGCCACCCTCCAGTTCCTCTCCGGAAAGACACTGCCTGGGGTAGCGGTTCTGACTGACAAAGAGTGAAACTCATTTTTTTTGGATCTTCTGCGTATCAGTCACCAGAGAAATGAGGGTGAAGGGATTCCGGGTAAAGTTCACGGTCGTTCTGTCAGGTTGTCGGCAGGTCTGAATTGTAGAACTCGGAAGAAAAATGACAATCTGTCGAAGACTTAACAGAACCTAAATCGGATTACTTCCCCAGTGCAGGATAATCCGTGTACCCCTTTTCCTCACCGGTATAGAACGTTGACGGGTCTTCGCGGTTCAGCGGTGCATCATTCCTGAAACGCTCGGGAAGATCGGGGTTTGCAAGGAACGGTGTACCAAATGCGACAAGGTCCGCAAGGCCATCTTCAATCGCCCGGGTTGCACTGTCTTTATCGTACCCTCCGTTCAGGATCAGGGCCCCGTCAAATTTCTTGCGGATGAACGGAGCCATCTGTGCATCCGGGCTTATAGCCCCCAGTTTGCCGCCAACCGGTTCAACAAGGTGAATGTACGCGATGCCAAGTTTACTGAGCCGGTCTGCCAGGTGCCCGAAAGTTTCCCGGGGATGTGTATCCGAGATTGCATGGAGGTTGAAATGCGGCGAAATTCGGTAGCCTACCTTTTTTGCCCCCCATACCGCAACCACCGCTTCAGTTATCTCGACAGGGAGACGGGCGCGGTTATCCAGGCTTCCCCCGTACCGGTCGGTACGGTGATTCGAACCGTCCCGCAGGAACTGGTCCAGCAGGTACCCGTTCGCCCCATGGATCTCGACGCCATCGAACCCTGCCTCTTTTGCATAGGTCGCCCCGCCTTGGAACTCCTGCACGATTTTGGGGATCTCCGTAAGCCCGAGGGCCCGGGGTACCGGAATAATTTTCTTTCCGTAGGGTGTGTGGATCTCCTCATTGACCGGGAGGGCAGAGGGTGCAACCGGGAGGCCTCCCGATAGAAAATCAGGGTGCGACATGCGGCCCACGTGCCAGAGCTGGAGGAACATCTTTCCCCCGGCCCGGTGGACGGCGGAGGTCACCTTTTTCCAGCCGGCAACCTGCGCCTCTGAATAAATTCCGGGCGTCCGGAAAAACCCCACGCCCTGCGGGCTGACCTGGGAGCCTTCAGTGATGATAAGGCCGGCCGCTGCCCGCTGGACATAGTATGTGACCGAGAGCGGGCCCGGAACATTGCCCTCGATGGCACGGCCCCGGGTCATGGGTGCCATCACCATCCGGTTAGCAAGCCTGAGGTCACCTAAAACATACGGAGCAAATAAACTCATACAATCCTTCCTTTTGATTCTGCCTTCGAATACCTGTACCAGTCTGCATATCCTGCCGCGGAAACCGGGAGCACATCCACGTGATTCACCCGCACACCCGCGAATAAGTATCTGCCATCCGGTGTGAGATCGGGCTCCAGAGGAACTGCCGGTCCACCTTGGTTCGTCCCCGCCGTCCCCGCACCTGCGCAGTGGTGGGATCATCGATCATTGCGCTGATCCCCCATGCAAGCGAATCCGGCTCCGGCTGTACCTTGATCCCGTTGACAAACGTGTCGATATTCTCGGAAAGACCTCCAACATCACAGGCCACAACCGGTTTTTCCGCGCTCCATGCTTCGAGCAGCACAAGACCGAACGGCTCGTTCCGGCTCGGGATGACCACGAGATCGCAGGCGTTCAGGAGCCGGATATATTCCGAGTCCGGGATATACCCGACAAAATTGACGGGAAGATCCCGTGCCCGGTCCTGGAGATACTGCCGCATCCCCCCGTCCCCGGCTACGATCACTTTTGCGTCCCAGCGTTCGCGGCATACCTTCCGCAATGCTTCGATGAACAGGTCCGGGCCCTTCTGGTATACGAGACGGCCGATAAAAAGGATCAGGGGAGCGTAAGGATGAATTCCGTATGCCCGCTTCACGTCCCCGGGATCGATACCGGACCGGTACTGCTCCGGCACGATGCCATTTGGCACCACATCGCATTTCCAGTCGGGGACATTATAGAGCTGCATCACTTCCCGTTTCATAACTGATGAGACTGCGGTCACCTTCTTTGCGATAAGCCCGCCATACCATTCCTTGCCGGAGATTTCCTTGTACTCCCACCAGTCGCCATACTGGTTACCGTTCCTGCCGTATTCCGTGGAATGGAACGTAAGGATGGTATCCCGGTCCTGCAGCCGGTGGAGCGCCTGGACCGGGTGCCAGTCATGGAAATGCAGGATATCAAATTTCTCTTTTTTGTCGGACTGCTGGAACTGGTCGACCATCTGGTTACTCATGTTCTCACAATACTGCACGGTATTGTTTCCCTGAGGCCTGCAGTAATGATACGAGACTCCGTTGATCTCCAGGTCCTTCATCCACCCCCTGGTAAAGAAATGCACGATGTGGTCTTTTGCAAGGCTTTCCGCAAGCCTTGTCGCTGCACTCGCAAGGCCGCCCACGCGCTCGGCATAAAGCGATTCCCAGCAGAAGAATGCTACGTTAAGCGACTCCATAGTACTTTCCTCCTCTCGTCGAGTATCGTGACGAGCTCCTGCCGTTCCGCGAGCCCGCCGATCTCTTCGGATAATTTCTGGTCTAAAAGGACGTGTTCGATCCAGTGCGCGATGTCTCCCCGCACCTGATGGTACGTGATCGAGTCTGACGGTACCACCTTGAGCAGGCTGCAGAGCTGGTCCAGGCTGTATGCGGCATATCCGACATAACCTGAAGGCGAGGCAAAATGGAATGCCTCTTCCGGGGGCAGAGTACGCAGTGTCTTTGCCGACCGTTTATTTTTCATGAAGCGGACTGCCCTGTTCTCAAAATCGGCAAGGATGGCCATGTACGTCTTAAATGCGTCTTCTGCCTCGTGGTGACTGAAATAGTTGTGCACTTCACCGCAGGTCCCGTACTTGGAGGCCATGTAATAGAAGTGGTCGCTTGTCTGGAGGTACCGCCAGATCTTCTTGTCCTTGGCAAACGCGGCTGCCTTCTGAATGGCCGAATATGCCGTATGCTGCCGCTCGTTTCCCATCCATGCGGATACATCCTTTTCGACGTCTGCCCAAGAGATGGTATCCACGACATCGATCGTGCCCACCGGCGGGTAACTTTCCAGAATCTCCGTGGGCAGCTTTGTCCTGACCCCCCGTTTCTCCAACTCTTCGGGAAGGTATGAGAGGAAATTGAAGATCCCGGTCTCTTTCCAGAAATGCTCGCCAAAGGTCTCGTAATCGAGGAAGATATTCACTACATCTCCAGTGGTGCCGGCAATCCAGCCGGCATAGGTGTCTGCTGTCAGCGGGTACTTGTCCCAGCCCCGGTTGCCAAACCGGAACGCGATATCGTCGGAGAGCTGGACGTCGCGGAGGAGAACGGGCAGATCATTGCAGGAATAGATATGGTGCGGGCTGCGCCAGTCAAGGATCCGGTCTACTCCCTCGGTGAAGATCCCGGCATATCCCATCTTCTTTACACAGGAGGCGATCTGGTTGTTGAACGTGAACTCGGTATTCTCAAAGACATTGGGGCGGATCTTAAAAAGGTCGTACATCAGGTCGGCATGCATCCCGGCCTGCTCGATAAATTCCGATTTGTCGCCAAAACAGCCGGCAATACTGTGGTAATAGGTCTGCCCGAGGATCTCGGAATTTTTATGCCGGGCAACCTGGTCAAAGAGGGACAGGACATCGGGCTTCCACTTCTCCAGCTGTTCGATGAGCGTACCGGAAAAGGAGAATGTACAGCAGAATCCCTCGTCCAGTTTATCAAGGATGAGCCGGGTGGCCGGCAGGTAGCATTTTTCCGCCACCCGTTCCAGTACCTCCCGGTTGAGGTCGTCAAAATAGAGCGTCTCCAGATCCTTTTCCTTCTTCTTTGGATCCGGCGAGAAGTGCCGGTTCAGCCTGAAGGGCTGGTGCACTTCAAATCCGATACAGACATCTGGCATGCTTTTTTTACCTCCACTCCTGCTCAGTTTACATGGTACCTGTTCCTCCCGCTTTTTTTCAAGTTCCGGGATAACCACAGTTTCCCTGGACTGCACAGGATTTCATAGGATATGATTTTCTGTTCAGACAAGCGAGGGGACTTTTCGATTACCTGACCCTTCTCTTGGGAGATATAATAGAGTCTTTCCCGAAAATCAGATTTTGAAACAAGGTTTGAAATTATGAACTGTCTAAACCTATGATCCCGCGGGTTCTGTGCGTCTGCGGTTGAAATGCAAATTCTTTCGAGGTGCAAAATTCACCATCTACCGCAGATGCAACAGCACCTCCCGGACATGGTCCGGGTCACCGGTTAACTCCCCCGAGTTCCTGCTGAGAAGGTAGCCGGTACTGGTAAATGATCTGGCGCATATCATGCAGGTTCATCTTAAGGACTAGGAGTTTCTTTTCCCTGAGTTTTTTTAAGGCATAGCGTACTGTCCTCGGGGAATAGGCCGCTTTTTCTGCAATCTCCTTGTGGGTCATGGCACCACCGGTACCAAGGATCTCAAGGACCTTTTTTTGTGACTGTGGTAACTGATGCATAATTTATACCCGTTTTTTAAGATCAGCTGCAGCTGGCCCCGCATGTTCCCTCTTCCCGGTCCGCCGCTTCCTTGTCAGCCAGGATATGGGGGAGGCTTTTTTTTAGAAAATCATCGATCGTTTTCATTGTTCCCCAGGATTCCACGAGATAATCTTCGGAATTATCGGGGTCCGGCAAAATCAGGACATTGCCCTCTTCGTTCGGCCCGGATATGTACTTCCTTCCGATATGCAGGTTGTGCACGCCCTGCGCCCCGCCTTTTGGAATTCTAGCGTAGATGATCCAATAGGTCAGTTTGTCGGTCGCGCTGACATAGACTTCATGCTCCTGCTCAAATTTCTTTAAGAGTTCCTGTGTCTTTTCCTCCATGGAGGTCACCTTCTTTTCCTGCACTCCACCGGGACATGAGTTATTTTTCAGGATCAACGGATCCTTTTGGAAGGGAGTGCATCTTACCTGCTTTCGGTTAGAGAGAGGACTTTTATAGTATCTCTCCTGAAAAACAGGTATTGAAACTAATTTTGAAACATACGGAAAAAAAATTCACCTGGTTTTCGCCAAAAGACCCCACAACAGTTACTCGGGCTGTTCAAGAACAAGTTCCAGTATGCCATCGCGGAACTTTTTTTTACTGATCCACGATCCTGCAGGGACAGTGATTTTTTTTTTTGATATCCCCCTCCTCTTTTGAGGCAGATATGACAAGACGGGTCCGGTCAAGGTCGATTTTGATGTTCTCCTCGAGAACACCGTGAAGATGGCATAAGACACAGATCAATTTTCCATTTTTTGATATTCCTACCGGTGGAACGATAATGGGTTTTACCGTTTTCCACGGTTTTTTTGGTCTCTTCATACGATTCCTCATCTAGGAAAATACGGCACTGATTCCGATTTGCCAGGCTGACTGGGTATACCACCGGGAAAGAGACCGGTGCACCAAAACGCTTCCACATTCCGGATGCTTTTTTCCGTCGTGTCAGACGGGGGCATATTCTGGAGAGACATTTTATTCTTTCATTTTACCCGGGCGTATGATGGTGATGCTCCGGACAGGTATTCCGGGCACGATCCTTCCGGCGTACGCGGCTCGCAGGAAATGCCCAGAATGGATTCCTGTTTCTTTTTAGTGCAGGGGTAAACCCTTTGCCTGATGTCTCTTGTCCCCTGCGGTAAATACGTATTCAGATATCGCAGAATTTGATTCAATGTTTGAAACAACTGCCGTCAGATTCTGGTTTTTTTAAGGGAATTACATGAGGTGAACATTTCCTGCAGCACCGTGAAGGTCGTGCGGTAAAAACCAAAAAAAGATCAATCTTTTTTTGCGGGAAGAACGGATTCTTCACCCATGATGTGCCGGAAGACAAACTTAAACTCGATAAGACGCTGCCGGATGTATTTTTTCCCGGTTTCCGTGGGGTAGTATAACTTCGATTTGCCGGATACCTTTATCTCCAGATACCCGTTGTGCTGGAGCTCGTAGAGGTAGTTGTAAACCCGTGCCTGGGGGATGAGGACCTTGTACCGGTTATGGATCTCGTGGACAATATTAAAACCGGAGATCGGTTTTTCGAGAATCGAGAGAATGACCGGTTCAAGCAGTTTTTTTACCACGTCCTCGATAGTTGCCTGGGGGACCACGGCGATGGACTCAGGCGGGAACGTGGAATGGGCAAAGGAGAGCGTCGTGTCTTTACCGGTCGATACGATGATCTTTGCAATACCTTCCGAGAGCAGCCGGATCCGGTCATGATCGAGACCTGCCATGCTGACGGCGATAATGCCGGTGATGGGGGCACCGGTCTCCCTTTTTGCAAGAACTATGTCTTTTACCGCCACGATATCGTCGAATTCCCCCGTGTCGGAAAAATCAAAAATTACCTGGAGACTACCTTCTGAACCTACCGGGGGAATGGTCTCGGTGCATTTTTCAATGAGGGGTGGCAGCAAATAAAGTTCGCCGGGTTTTATACGCCGGCTAAAGAGCCGGCCGTTTCGGATCTCCTCAAGGAAATACTTTTTCAGCACGGACTGGTGGTAGGCAAAGAACATCCGCCCCCCTTTTTGTATCCCGGCCTCGATGGCGAATTTGAATATCGGGTCTTTTACAGACGAGTCCACGTAGAGGAAAAGGACAATGCCGGAGAAGATATCCTTTAACAGCACCGTTTTTATCTCGGGCAGGGCCAGGTACTCTGCCTCCTGCATCTCCCCGCCGGCAGTATCCGGGGAAGTCGCAGGCTGCAGCGGGGACGCGGCCCTGGCTGCCTCCGCGTTTTGTTTCATTTCCCGTTCCGCTGCCTTGCAGAACAGGGCTACTTCAATGACTGCTTTTATTTCCAGTTCATTGAAGGGTTTTACAATATAGCCGTACGGCCGGGCCTTTTTGGCTCTCTCGATAATCGCGTCATCGGCGTACGAGGTGACAAAAATCACCGGGATGTCAAGTTCTGAAAAAATGACCGCCGCCGCCTCGATGCCGTTGAGTTTTCCCGGCATAACAATGTCCATCAGGATCAGATCGGGTGAAAGCCTGCGTGCCTTCTCGATCGCATCCTCTCCCGATGCTGCCATGCCGGCAACCGTGTACCCCATTGCATGCAACCTCTCTTCGAGTTGCATGGTGATGATTGCTTCATCGTCGACCACAAGAATCTTTGGCATTTTTATCCTCCCGTTTTTGCGGGAAAATCGATCGTGACCTCTGTACCCTTTTCGGTGCTTTCGATAGTAAGCGTTCCCTGTAACTGATTTACCAGGTTGCGTATCAGCTTGAGGCCAAGGCTTGCCGTACGCTCCGGATCCACCTGGCCCGGGATGCCGGTCCCGTCATCCCGGATACTGATATGGACCTGTTCGCCCGTCCGGCGTGACAGTACCCGTATCGTCCCGTGGCTGCGCCCCTTAAAGGCATGTTTGAACGAATTGGAGAGGATCTCGTTAATGACCAGTGCACAGGGAATTGCAAGATCGACCGGGAGGGAGAAGTCTTCTGCATCCACCTCGCACCTGATACCGGGAGAGGAAGGTATGTAGATACCGGAGAGATCGGTTACCATATCCTGGATCTGGCCGCCTATGCTGACCTGGCCGGACTGGTTGCTCTCGTACAAACGGGTGTGGATCCGGGCCATGGTCTTGATCTTCAGCATCATGTCCGTGAGGATGCCGGTTGTCTCAGGGTCATGGGCTCGTGTTCTGGTCATATCAAGGAGGCCGGTAACGATCTGGAGGTTGTTTTTTACCCGGTGGTGGATCTCCCGGATCAGGGCCTCTTTTTCCGCAAGCGCTGCAAGGATCTTTTCATTGGCCTGTTTCTTTTCGGTCACGTTCCGGAAATATCCGATAAGGCCGTCAATCCCTCCTGCTTCATTCCTTGTAGGAACATATGCCCCGGAAAAGTAGTTTTTCTCGCCCTGTGCGTTTGTCAGGTGCATTTCACTGTTGACTGCGCCACCGCTTTCAAGAACCTGCCTCTTGATCTTTGTCAGGGCATCCGCATCCTCCCAGGAGAGAATATCGTAATCGGTTTTTCCGATCATATCCTGCTCGGTAAGTCCCAGCTGGGGGTTGATGACCCGGGTATACCGTAGATTTTTGTCCTGCACCAGAATATGATCCGGCGTGCTCGTTGCGATGACCCGGAATTTCTCCAGGCTTTCCTGCAGAGCGATCTCAGCCCGCCTGCGTTCGGTAATGTCACGGTAGCTCCACACACGGCCGACAATGGTGTCACCGATCTTCTGGGGCAGCGAGTACCTCTCGAAGATCCTGCCATCCTTAAGTTTTACTGTATCATAACTCTCCCGCCCCGGGTGGTTGTACAGGTCGTTGAGGCGGCCGGTAAACTCTTTGACATCCGCCACCAGCCTTGCCATATAGGCAAGCGCGATTGACTCACATGCGAAATCATCGAGCACATGTTCCGGGATATTCCATATAGCACAGAATTTCTTGTTATAACTGGTAATGGTTCGTGCATCATCGACCACAAGGATAGCATCACCGGTGGAATCGAGGGCTGCCCTGAGCAGCGACGCAGTTTGTTTGGCGGTCTCTTCTGCGTTCTTACGCTCCGTGATATCCTGCCCCTGGGCTATGGTGGAGAGTATCACAGCGCCATCAGTATCGTAGATGTTTGCGGAGTTCCACAGGACAATTTTTATGGATCTGGAAACATGCATGACCGGGATCTCCACCGATTCCCAGCGTTCCCCGCCGCTGGTCCTCCTTATCAATTCCATGGACTCATGGCGGGATTTTTCCGGGAACAGGATATCGAGAGGCTTTCCGATGATCTCGTCCGTAGACAATCCCGTCAAAAACTCGAATGCGTGATTGAACCGCAGGATCCGGTAGTCCGGGTTCCAGACGATGATCGGGGCATTGGCATAGTTAATCAGGCTCTCAAGGTACTGGCTCGTGCTTTTCAGGGTATCCGCAATCCTCTTTTGTGCCATTGCGGTAGCCACAAGTGCCGTTACTGCCTGCATCAGGTCCAGATCTTCTTCGGTAAAACAGGGTCGGTCACAGGTGCCAAAGGAAAGCGTCCCAAGGGTACGGCCCTGAGAAATAAGAGGATTGCATGCATACCCGGAAATGCCAAACGACCGGACCGCGCGTGTTTTTTCGTCTTCGGAATTGAGGATATCGGAAACCACCATCCGCTCGCCGTCGCGGAATACCCTGCCGCAGATGGCTTCCCCCAGGTTCAGGTACCGGATCTTATCAGCCTCCTCCGGTGAAATACCGGCATAAGCGTTCAGCTCCATCTGCTGGCCGGTTTCATCGACAAGATAATTGAAGAATACATGACAGGAAAGGAACTGCATCACCCGTTCCCCTATGCGCTGAACAACGTGCTCGGGCTTTTCAGAACCAAGGAGGAGCCGGGCGGACTCTGCAAGTATGTCTAGTTTCCCACCCTCCCGTTTGAGCATTTCTTCGCTCTTCCGGCGCCGTGAGATATCCTGGAATGTCCCGATAACCGAGGACAGGTGCCCCTCCCTGACTAAAGCAAGCCCTCTGATCTCCGTCCAGACTTCCTTTTTTGTCCCGGTTGTGATCATGATCTCGTGGGTAAACGGCTCGCCGGTGGCAAGGCACGTTTCAATACTTCCGCGGACAAGGATCTGATCTTCCCGGGAAAAATAGTCCAGGCTTTCGGAGAAGCCAGGCCGGATGTGGCCCGGGATCCCGAAGATATCGTAAACTCCGTCGCTCAACTGGAGATAATCGGTCTTTGGGTTGGCCTTCCACCCGCCGATCTTTGCGATCTTCTCGGTTTCCGCAAGGAATTGTTCGCTCTCGTGCAGGTCCCGCTCGTTTTTGATGAGGGTCTCGATCGTCTGCTTCAATTTCTCTTCTGCTGACACCAGGTCCTCATTAAGTTCTCCGAGATGTGCATTTTTGTCTGCAAGTTCCTGCTCTTTTTTGTCAAGGGTCTGGCCGATCATCTCCGATACCCGGCC
>CAYVTY010000034.1:0-21035 GCA_964454995.1 uncultured Methanoregula sp. | reverse complement strand
TTACGCTCATTACGTACGCAATCATTGCGGTCTCGCTTGTGGCGCTCGTCTCGGTATTCGTGAGCATATATGTCGCGATGAAGAAGGGAAAGGAGAAGAAGGGAGTATAAGTCCTGATTTTCCGGTAACTTCAGGATGTCGGCGCGATCGCGTCCTTTTTCCTGCGATGTACCGGACCTGTTTTTCCACATCTTTTCTTTTTGTGTCCCTGTACTGGGATCTTCGTTATGCGTTGATCCCGGGGGCATATCCCTGAAAAATATACTCCTCCTGCCCGTACAGGAAGCAACATACCCTGTTAATACGCAGATCCTCCTCTAAAAAAATTACCGGCCCCGGCTTTGTCCACCGGACTAAAAATCAGGGTGAGGCAAGAACATCGATCGATCGTTCACTGTTTTTATTTCTTGCAGCGGCCTGCTCTACCCGGGCGTAATTTCTCAGGATCCCGGTAAGCCGTTCGTATAACTCCGGGTTTCTGGCAAGAAAAATGAACATAACGGTATTGTCGGCTATTATAAGCGGGGCTGTCCCCGTCAGCGTTAAAACCTCCTCAAATTTCCGTTTCGGCTCATCCGGGGCGGGAAGCCGGCGGCGCTGGTAGTGCTGGTATACCATCAGGATTGATTCATTGTCGAGTTTGTCGTAAAATGTTTTCAGTTCTGAAAAGGAGAGGTGTTTTTCCGTGACATTTTTTTCCTTGATCCCTGTATCAGGATCGATAAAGATCAATGCGCCCGTGGGGAAATTCTCATAGATGCTCTGAAAATATTCATCGCGTTTCTGTTTTGAGAAAATCTCGCTTTTTTCGATCCGTATCCGGACTTTCTTTTTATTGATATCTGTCCTGAGTTCCTTGATGTAACTTTTCAGTTCATCATAATAGTGGTCGACTTCTTCTGTTCTCCGAAGCCGCCGGAAACAGGCAATCAGGTCGGTATTCCGGCACCCCGGATTCCCCCTGAAATTGGGATCATATTTTGTCAGCATCGGAACGATAACGACACGATCGATCCTGCCTTTGAATCCCCGGATAAGTGAAGTGATAAGATCGTACTTGAAGAGATCCTTCGTATCCCCAAAATATTTCGCGTTCATTTATGCAGCCCAAAGTGAGGATTTAGAGTGGGATAATAAAAAAGGTATGGTTTTGTGGTTCTGTTGCATCTGCGGGACATTACATCGTCAATGGTGCCGGGTCACGATGATCTCATAATCATTACGTCCTATTAACGAGACCGGGTCGTTTATACCCGGTTCTTCCGTGCCATAATCAGTAAAAGGGAAAATCCGGGGCCTTTTTTTTTATTCCGCGGGCAGAACCTGGATGGGCATCCCTGCAATTTTCCGGTAAACCTTCGCGGTCTCGCTCTGTGTCCACCGGTCGAACACGAGCGACTGGAACGGCTGCCAGATGGTGACCCAGCAGAAGATAACAAGGATGTTCTCCACGACTTCTGCGAGGGCGTCCCCCTTGAACTGGGAGCAGACCGCGATGCCGGCAAACGACGGTATGCAGACCGCGGCAGTGAGTCGGATCTCCCGGAGACCGACTCTCTGGATCAGTTTCATATCCCGCTGCACCTCGTCAGCCCGTTGCCGGAAATGCGACCGGGTCGCGGAGATGATCGCGGTGCTGCGTTCCTGTGTCAATTCCGACGCCGGCACCCTGATGACAAGGTCCGTGCACAGGCCGGCCCGGAATCCTTTCGGGACGGCAAGTACTGCATGGAAGATCCGGTCTTCGGCCCGGTCCGAGAGATCGCGTCTCTCCTCCGGTGACGGGTCGTCCCCATCGAATATCTGGGCAACGGACTTGAACGATGCTGTGCCGCTTGCGTCTTTTACATCGCTGGTGTGTGTCATGGCAGTGATCACGTTTGTGTACGATTTCTGTAGGAGCAGGTCAGGATTAAAGTGTGCCCTTTCTCCCGGACTACTATCTGAAACAATTATCAGGGCAGGGGAGTATCACTCATACCACAGGAACAGGAATCATGGCTGAATGTTCACCCGACAGGAAGATGTCCACGAAGGATCTCCTGATTGTCATCGTGATCGCGCTCGGTTCATTCATGGCCGGTCTCGATGCGACGATCGTCAATATCGCCCTTCCTGACATCGCAAAAGCACTCGATGTCTCGACCGTGACAGTCTCGTGGGTACTCAACGCGTACCTGATCATCCTCGTCAGTCTCCTCCTCGCCGCATCCAAACTCGGCGACATGAAGGGGTACCGGAATATTTTTCTTGGCGGCTTTGCCCTGTTTACCTTCGGCTCGGCGCTCTGCGGCCTCTCCCCCTCTATCGATGTGCTGATCATCTCGCGGATGATCCAGGCGGTCGGTGGAGCGGTCATCTCCGCGCTCGGAGCAGTCATGGTCACCTCGTACCTGTCCGCATCGGTCAGGGGCCAGGCCCTGGGAATTGTCGCCATGTTCACGATGCTCGGTGCCGCACTGGGACCGGTGGTCGGCGGTTTTCTCACGAGCGCGTTCTCGTGGCAGTATATCTTCTACGTGAACCTGCCGGTCGGCATTATTGCGATCATCCTCGGGGTGCACATCCTGCCACAGCGTGACCCGGTCGCCCCGGGGGCGAAGCTCGATGTCCCGGGGGTTGCTCTCATCTTTGTCGCCCTTGGCACGCTGATTGTCGGCCTGACCTCGATCCAGGGGAGCAGCGCAGTGGCCGGCCTTGCGGCCCTCGTGCTCTCTGTGATATTCTGGGCGCTCTTTGTTGCATGGGAACGGAAAACAAAAGAGCCGCTGATCAAACTGGACCTCCTGTCCAATGAAGCATTCACGCTCCAGAATGTGAATGTCATGCTGATCCAGATGGCGATGGCCGGCGTCATGGTCATCATGCCTTTTTACCTCGAGCTGGTCAAGCATATCGCAACCGACAATGCCGGGACGATCCTGCTCGCGCTCCCGGTCGGCATGATCATGACCGCACCCATTGCAGGAAAATTCTCCGATGTGATCGGGACAAAAAAACCGATCATCTTCGGGTTTCTGGTCTGCGCCGTGGCGCTTCTCCTGCTCTCGACGCTGTCGGTCCGCTCAAGTGTGGGCCACATCTGCATCTATCTCTTCCTTCTTGGCGCCGGGACCGGTATCGCGTTCTCGCCGCTCAACAGCGCGGTGATGGGCGAATCCCCGGTGCAGGAACGGGGGATGTCATCCGGCCTTGTCAGGATGATGACCAACCTCGGCTCGTCCCTCGGTGTTGCTTCCGTGATGCTCGTTGCAACCGTTGTCGCCGGCCCGAAACTGGCCGAGATCTCCGCCCACCAACTGCCCTCCATGGATCTTGCCGGTGCCTTTGACGCTGCGTTCCTGTTCTGCATGGTTCTCGAAGTGATCGGGATCATCCTGATGCTCAAAGTCCAGGCAAAAGAGCCATCGGGGGATCCTGAAGAGGCCATTGCTGGATTCTGAGATCCGGCACTGGCTCCCCCCTCCCGGTGGCTTACGGGCCTCCTTTTTGTTTTTCATCCCGGCTGTCTCATCCGTGCATTCAACAACATTATTGCCCCGCTCGCGCCGAGTACTACATCATGCGGTGTCCTGTTGCAGATCCAAGCAAAGAAACAGACACACTCGCTCTTCCCGATGCAGCGTCTGCTTTCTTCCACGACCTTTGTGCATGGCGCGAACAGCTTGCCCGGAGCGTCGCCCGGAACAATATCGGGTTGAGGAGCGCCGAGATCGCACTCGCGGTACACCGTATTCTGTTCCGGCTTTTTCTCCTTACCCTCGCAGAAGACCGTCATCTCATCTCCCCCGGTACCCTCCGCCGGATCTTCGATGCAAAAGAGAGCGACATTCAGCTGGCGGAATTTTTCGAAGACGCCGGTGATCTCTGGGCTGATCCGGAGGGTTATTCGGGCACACAATCCCGACACAAACCCCCCATCGGGAAACGTCCCGCGATCGATGACCCGGTAATAAAAACAATAACTGCCCGGCTCCTGTCCGCGGACCGGCCGTACGATTTTTCTCTGCTCTCCCTTGAGGGGTGCGCCGGGGTATTCAACCGGTACCTTTCCCGTACCATCCGGCGTTCTGCCGCCCACCAGGCGATCATTGTCGACCGGCCGGATGCCGGCGTCGGGCACGTAATTCCTTCCCCCTCTCTCCTGGATTACGCGGTGGAACAGACCCTTTCTGCTGCGTGTGACGGCCGGTCCGACGATGAGCCGCTCCCGCTGCGCATCATTGATCCCGCGTGCGGGGCCGGGGCACTTTTAATCCGGGCATACCATGGCCTCGTCCCGCCACCGCCGGGCATGCAGTACACGTTTGCGGAGAGGACCGATCTTCTGCGGCACACCCTTCATGGCCTCGATATTGATCCTCATGCAGTCGCAGCCGCCCGGATGCTGCTTGCCCTTGCAGCCTTGGAAGGAGATGATACCGGGACGCTGCCCGACGCATTTTTCCCGGTGTTTCGTGACCTGACCCGGATCCTCTCCGGTACGATACGGTGCGGGAACGCGCTTGTCGGACCTGAAATTGCAGACGATGAGTCGTGGGCGTTCTGCCCGGCCCGGGAACGCCATGCCCTCCGACCCTTCGACTGGCAGGAAGGCTTTTTTGAAATTCTCGCGCCCGGTGGCTTCGATGCGGTGATCAGCTGCCCGCCCGAAAGCCCGGTACCGGCGCGTGAATGGCTCCAGCAGTATGTCCAGCGGCATTTTGTTGTGTACGATCCCAAAGCCCCGCTTTCCGCTTTTTTTATCGAGAAGGGCCTCTCGCTCCTCCGGCCCAGAGGCGTGATCGGGTCCGTGACCGGCGACCGCTGGCTCCACGGGAAGTCCGGCACACCCTTGCGGGAACTGCTGCTCGGTCGGCAGATCGAGGAGATCGTTATTGCCGGTGATGCAGACGACGGTGCCTGTTTCATTCGGCTCGAAGACGCCCCGCCCTCACACCCGTTTATTGTCCGGCTTGCGGATACGGCTCCGGCTCCGGCCGCACCCAGGGACTGCCCGGGATTCCCGGTTGATCAGCAGGTGCTTTCGGTGGGGGGCTGGACGCTCCGCGACACGAGAAAGGAACAGCTGCTCGAAAAAATCTCCCGGGCCGGAACACCGCTTGAGGAGTACGTGCTCGGGGAGATCCGGTCCGGTATTGCGGTTGAACCGGCATTTGTCATCAATGCAGAACAACGAAAAGAGCTGGTCCGTGCCGACCCGCGCTGCAAAACCCTGCTGCGCCCGTACGTTGCAAGGGAAATGATCGGGAAGTACAGTGTTTCGTCTCCAGAACAGTACTGTATATTTATCCCGCAGGGATGGACCGACAAGCATCCCTCGTCTGCCGGCCACGCATGGCGGTGGCTGAAGAAGCGGCATTCGGGTATTGCCCGGCACCTCAAAGAGTACGAGGAGACTTTGAAAGCCCGGCTATCACAGGGAGATTACTGGTGGGAGGTTGCGTGCGATCCTGACGTGTGGAGGGGAGAGAAAGTCCGGATTATTTTTTTGGCCCGGGTGTTCCAGCCCTCCTTCACGCTCGGCAGCAACCGAGCTGTGTTCGGCCGCAAGACCGGTATCATCCCTTCCGGGAACCAGTACCTGCTTGGCATTCTCAACAGCAGGCTCGCCGCGTTCGTGCTCCTCAATCTTGCCGAGGATGCAGGTGCATCCACTGACATTCGGCTTGGGGAGATCCTCGGCCGGTTCCCGGTCGCCACCCCGGATTTTGACGACCCGAATGATGCCGCCCGGCACGGCCGGATGGAGGCGCTCGTGACCGAAATGTTGGACCTGTACCGGCACCTGGGCCTGGCAGCGTCCGAAAAGGAAAAAGGGATCATCGCACAGGAGATTGACTCGATCGAAAAGCAGATCGACTCGCTGGTGTACGGGATCTACGGGCTGTCGGTCGATGAAATTGCCGTCGTTGAAGGAACCCTTACGACGATAAAATCTCCGTCGTAAAAAAGATGCTCAAAATGGCCCTCCGGACGGCCGTTCTTTTGGAAAACGACCTGAAGCATATCCCGGAAAACAGGGCCGCTAAAACGCGTCTGTATTGCAGGTTTAAAAACCTTAATTCTGCGCTCATTTTAAAAAAGAGTTCCATTCGTCAGACTTTTACATGCGCGTGGACACCATTTCCACTCCAGCCGGAGATGCGGATCGTCCGTTTGGCAAACGGAGCGTTTTACGGGGTTTTCTGACGTGAGGTATCCTCCACATCCATCCTGTGGAGGGGAATATCGATATGGTATGGTGCCTTCTTCCAGTATGCCTCCCGGTAATGGGTGTTCCGGTACCCTTCTTTTGTATTCTCCTGGATCTCCGCTGTGGTATTCGGCAGGATGTAGAACCGGCGGTACGCCCGCTCGTTCTGGGTCCGGATCCAGAACTCGCGGAGTATGTAAGGTGGCAGGGGAAGTGAACGGATTGCCGCTACCTCTTCCGGATATTTCCATTCGATAATGCAGTCCTCACCGATCCCGTACCTGACCTTTTTTAATTTCACGGCCACCATCACATTCCCGTGGTACATCAGCCCGTCAAACGGCAACGCCGGATCGGTATTTTCTGCCCAGTGGTAGCCCATCTGTTCTGCACACGCTTTCCCGCTGGTGCGGAGATTCTCCGGTTGTTTTCCTTTCATGTATTCTCCCGGGGTGAAGCCTGCATTGAACCGTTCCCGGATTTAAAAAAAAGAATGAACCGGCAGGCAATATGCTTTGCTGATACAAAGGCACCGCGTGTGCGAAACGGGGCGACCGTTCCGTCGGCCTGCCAATGCGGCCGGTGCCGGGAAAATCCGGTATATCCAATGCGTGGGATGGGCATCAGATCATCCGGTGCGTGCCCTCCGGCACGAGGATCTCGAAGCGTGCCCCGCTGCCCGGTTCACCGGTCTCCCTGATGGTGATACCTGTCAGGGTGAGGATTTCCCGGACGAGGAACATCCCGAGCCCGGTGTTTTTCCCGAACCCCTGCTCGAAGATCCGCTCTTTCTCGTCAGCCGCGATGCCGATCCCGTTGTCTTCCCAGACCACTACCAGATCTGTGCCCTCCTTATAGTAAGAGACCCGGATTTCTGTCACGTGCTTCCCGTGACGGAGCGAGTTGTCAAGAAGATTAAAAAAAACCTTTTCAAGCATCGCATCGGCGAATACCTGCACTCCGGATACATCTGCATCCAGGATAATTGGTGACGGGACCTGTAAGCGGGGCATGACCGTATCCAGCTCTATCCACTGCGGCTCGTGGGTGCCAAGGCTCTGGTACACCCGGGTAAATTCGAGCTGCGACCGGATCATCGCAATGGTGGACTCCATTTTACCCAGATACCCGGCCTGCCCGGGATCCGTGCATTTCTTTTGTACAATTTTAAGATAGCCGAGGATAACCGCGATCTTGTTGAGAATGTCGTGCCGGGTGACGCTGCCAAGCAGGTTGAGCTGGCGATTGACCCGCCGGAGTGCCTCTTCTGCTATCCTGCGCTCGGTGATGTTCCGCACGACAGAAATACCCACATGCCTTCCCTTTAAAATCACAGGATGCACACTGACTTCAACCGGGATATGCACACCATCTTTTCTGACGAGTTCCGTTTCAAACGTTGAAGATCCTGATAATCTCATTTCTTTTTCTATCCAGTCTATGGACTTATGGGAATAGTTCATCTCAATATCCGACAGGCTTGTCTGCAACATTTCGTCATAGGTGTACTGCAGCATACTGCAGGTAGTCTCATTTACATCGATAAACCTGCCGGCATTCCCTTTCTCGTCCAGTTCGATGATCTGGATCGCGTCATTTGTATTGTTGAAGACGTCCCGGTATCTTTCTTCGCTTTCCCGGAGTGCTTTTTCCTGATTGATCAGGGTATCATAATTCTCCCGGATCTCTTCTTCCGTGACGGAAATCTTTTCACAGGCTGCGTGGAGGTCTTCGTTTTTCCTGATGAGCTCCTCCTCGATTCGTTTCAGCTGGGTCACCTCTGCGGTCACGGTTACGATAGCAGGACTGTTGTTGATCGTGGCAGGCATAGCAGAGAACAGGACATGGATCCGTCTTCCCCCCTTCCCGGTCAGCGCCAGGGGTACATTCTCAAGTTTACCCATCAGTACCATGCGCGAGGCAAGGCTGGCAACGTCCAGAAGGGAGAGCAGCCCCGCCTCGACCGGGTTCTTCCCCAGGATTTCTGTTTCCGTATACCCGCTGGCTTTCAGGAACGCTGCGTTGACGTCCAGGAATTTATTATCCGGGATGCTGTTGATCGCGATGGGATACGGGCTGTTCTCGAATATTGTCCGGAACTTTCTCTCGCTCTCTGTGAGAGCCTCTTCTGTTTTCTTACGCTCGGTAATATCGCGGAGGACCCCGCTTATCCCGGTGACGTTCCCGGACGCATCCTTTGTTGCCGTGGCGTTGTCTTCAACCCATACCGGATTTCCCGCAGAATCCCTGAACCTGAACGCAGTGTGTGTGGATTTTCCCGAAGAAATGGTGGTCTGAATGTCTTTTTGGACCCTGCCGAGATCTTCTTCAACGATAACCCCGGCAATATTACGGGATATGAAATATTCCAGTGGGAACCCGTACCTGGCGACATTGCGGCTGACATAGGTGATCGTTCCCTGCGGGTCGAGGGTATAGGTGATGTCCTGTGAATTTTCCGTTAATAACCGGTATTTCTCCTCGCTCTCCCGGAGTTTCCTTTCCACCTGTTTGCGCCCGGTAATGTCCCGGAAGTACCACACCCTCCCGTAATATTTTCTCTTCTCCCCGAGTATCGGGGCCGAAAAGCGATCCAGTACCCGCCCGTCCTTCAGGAGAAGCTCATCGAAACTCTTCTCATCTTTATGTTCGTAGAGATACAGGACCCGGGCGAGAAATGCTTCCGGATCAGCAAGCTGCCTTTCAACATGCTGCAACACCGGTTCGTCGATCCCGGCTGCGATGAGGCCCTCCGGGACGTTCCAGAGTTCGGTAAATTTCCGGTTATAGTTGAGAATCTTCCCTGTTTCATCCACGACGAGGATCCCGTCGGAGGAGGTTTCCTGCTGCGTTAAGAGAAGAATGTTTTTAAAAGTGATCTCTTCATCCACCCGCCTGCGTTCCGTGATGTCCTGGATGACGCCGATAACCCGGACCGGACGGCCCCCGGCCTCTTTTTCGAGCCGGGCAACGGAATGTATCCCTTTTGGGGTGGACCCGTCGGCGGGGTTGATGGCATAATCAAGATTATAGCCCTGCCCGTTTTTGATCAGGTCGACCAGTGCCTGGTGAACCCGCTCCCGTTCAGGAATGCAGGCCTCAATGTCCGCTATCGGGAAGTCACCTGCAACGGCGGGGTACCCGAAGATACGAAGTCCTTCTGCCGATCCCCAGATCGTGTTGGTCTCAAACGTATACTCCCAGCTGCCGGTCTGGCCGATACTCTGTGCCATCACCAGCCGCTCTTCGTTAACCCGGAGCGTGCGCTCGCTTTCTGCAAGCTGATCGAGCTGCCTGCGAAGTTCCTCCCCGGTCTTTTTCAGCTCCGTGATGTTACGGATCACCTCGATCGCGCCGGTAATCGTTCCTGCCCGGTTGTAGAGGGGGCTTGCCTTGACCATAATATGGATCCTTTGCCCTTTCGGGTGGGGAAGATCGGTCTCGGCCGAGAGCATATTGCCGTCGCGCACGATACCCGTGTAGTATCCCGCAATCTTCTCATCCGGTTCGAAGAGCAGGTCGATCAGGAGGGGCCTCCGCTCCCCGTAGGTGGACAGTGCATACTCATAGTTTCCTTTCCCAAGAATGTCTGCGGCAGCAACACCTGTCAGCTCTTCGTTTGCCCGGTTCCAGGCAATTACCTTCCCTTCGGTATCTGTGGCAATGATAGGATCCGGGAGGAAGTCGATAATATCAGAGAGACGCCGTTCCGAATCATGGAGCGAGCGTTCTGCCTCTTTTCTTCTCACCGACTGCCGGATCTTGTGCGCAAGCTCGGCAAACTGGGCCTCCGGGTCGCCGCCTTTCTGGAGGTAGAAGTCCGCGCCGTTGTTGATTGCCTCGATCACGACCTCCTCGCGCCCCCGGCCGGTAAAAAGGATAAACGGGATGTCCCCGAACCGTTTCCGGACCTCCTTTAAAAAAGCGATCCCGTCCATCCCCGGCATCTGGTAGTCGGAGATAATAACATCGCAGGACTGGATGGCAGGGGAGTCCAGAGCCTCCTGTGCCGAGATCGAGGTTTTGACGCTGAAACCGCCGGGCTGTTCCAGAAAGAGCTGCACTATTTCAAGAAAGCCCTGCTCATCATCTACATAGAGAACGGAGATCATCGCTTTGACCCTGACCGATGAATGATCTACAAAAGAGTACAATGATACAAATAGATTCCCGTAGTTCATGTCCCCCGCCGGATTTCATGCAGATTTCATTCGTATTTCTGCAGGGTTTTACCCGGGCGGGATTACGGAGGTGCGGCAGACCCGGGGTTTTTCTTATTCCGGCGCTCCCCGGCACAATGGTTTTGCGAGGTGTCTCCGTGCGGTTGGCGGAACCTCGTACCAGCCGGCGGTGAGCATCCGGGGAGTCTCCAGCACTTCGGGCTCCATCGCGTGCCCCCCGCACTTCCGGCACTTGAACCCCTTACACATCCCATCGCTTGTCATGCGTTTGCCACACGCAGTGCAGAGCGGGGCCTGGGTCCGGAGGTTCCGTGCCGGAACGACAAGGCACATCTTCTCAAGGTTGATGCTCCCCTTTTTGTAACTCCCGACTGCAACGATCTCATCACCCGGTACGAGCGCCCGTACGATCTCCCGGAAATTTTTTGTCGGCTCGTATGCCATGCACCGGACTTCCGCGCCGCCGTCTTGGATCGCAAACGAGACGTGCCCACCGGCCCCGGTCACCGGCCGGCCGGTAACAACGCCCCGCACCCGGTATGAGATCCCTTCGCGCAATGCCCCGCACGTCCCGGGAACTAGGTGGGCGTCGGTCCCCTGGTTCGTCACCCAGATCTGTTCGAGCGCCGGTTTCTCGGATTCAATGAATGAGCGGGCCGCCATCACCCATGCCGGGCTCTCGCCCCGGATCCCAAAGAGGACCGGGTCCGGGGTGTGCGGCACGCAGACCACGACCTGATTTGCACAGTCCACGGTGTCCCAAGTATGCGGGAACGTCGCCTCCTCTGCGGCAAAGAGGCTCTCCCTGTCCACCTCCCGCTGCGTGCCCCACCGGGGCGGCTCGCGGTACGCGAGGACCTCGTAGGTCGCATCGGGAAAGACGCTTGCGACTGCTGCGGTCGCACCGACAAGGCCGCGCCGGTTCTTCCAGCCCCGGTACCGGGCGCCAGCGGCGTTGAGAACGGCAACCGCCTCATCGATCTCACAGAAATCCGTCACCGCCCGCTGGTAGAAGACCGGGGCCGGTCGTTTTTCAGTCACGACCACGCCGGGGTTGGTATTCTCGCAGGAAAAATCCGCAAGTTCCTCAACGATGGCGCATGCGAGTCCGAACCCCTGCTCCGGGTCGCCCTCAACATCGAGTGCGATCGCCGCGTTCCCCCGGGTCTTGAACGTCACGTTCGGGTTGAGCCGGACGAGGCGTGCCTCCCTGACCCGCATGTGCTCACGGATCAGCCTGCGGGCCAGCACCGCGCCGAGATAGGTGGTACACATTCCCGCTGGAGAGTCCGTGTCATCGATACCGATCAGCATGTCTATATTAATATATGGGCACGCTCCATCCATTTGTAACTACATGTCCCAGGAACGCCAGCTCCAGCTGGTAACAAGCGTGATGATCTCGGCGGGATTTGAGGTATCCGAGAAGTTTACCCTCCGCCCGAGGAGCTTTGATCTCATCGCACGCAACAACGGGATCCTGCTTGTCATGAAAGTCGTGACCCATATCGACTCGGTAAGCGAGGAAGCCGCGTTCGATCTGGATGTGATCGCGGAGCACCTGGGCGGCGTGCCCTTTATCGTGGGCGAACGCGCCCGCGAGGCCGAGCTCGAACGGGGGGCGGTCTATGTCAGGTACGGCATCTACGCGATCAGCATCGCGACGCTGTACGATTATTTTGTGGAGAAGATTCCGCCCCTTGTCTATGCATCGCCCGGCGGTCTGTACGTGAATATCAACGGTGACGCCCTGCGGGAGCTCCGGGAGCGGCGCAGCATGTCGCTTGGCGATCTCGGGCAGGTGCTCGGGGTGTCCCGGCGTACGATCAGCAAGTACGAGAGCGGGATGGGCACGACGCTTGAGGTTGCGATCAGGATCGAGGAGTACTTCAATACCGGCGTGGTCGAGTCCATCGATATTGTGAAGCGCGAACCCGCCGAATCCGGGCCCGACACGTCAAAAAACCATCAGGGCCCGGGTGTTCCCATCGAATTCCTTGAGAAACTCGGGATGCAGCTCCATACGCTCCGGGGCGCACCGTTCCAGGCGCTCCTTACCTTTGACAAGCACACGATACTCACCGGCTACGGCACGGCGCAGAAAGTGGTGAAAAGGGCCGCGCTCATCAGCAACCTTTCGAAGATCGCAAAGAAGCACGCGATGTGCATCATCACCGATTACCACCACGAAAAAAAGATCGGGCGGACGCTTGTGATCGGCGAGGAGCGCCTCCACGCAATTGAGGACGGGTTCGAACTCCTCGACATGCTCGGCGACTGATTTTTTTAGAGAACTTTTATATAGACTCACAAACCACTTTTACTGCTAAAAGTGGTGATAATTTATGTCTCAACAACTTGGAGGACAACAGATTCTCATTCTTAAGGAAGGCACCAACCGCACTCGCGGCCGCGATGCCCAGGGTATGAACATCACCGCCGCAATGGCAGTTGCCAGTGCAGTCAGGACCACGCTCGGCCCCAAGGGTATGGACAAGATGCTTGTCGATACCATCGGCGATGTCGTGATCACCAACGATGGTGTTACCATCTTAAAGGAAATGGACATCGAGCACCCGGCCGCAAAGATGATGGTCGAGGTCGCAAAGACCCAGGATGACGAGGTCGGCGACGGAACCACCACCGCAGTCGTCATTGGCGGGGAACTCTTAAAGAAGGCCGAGGCACTCCTCGAACAGGATGTCCACCCGACCATAATCGCCGCAGGATACCGGCAGGCCGCAGAGAAGGCCCAGGAATTCTTAAAGGACATCGCGTTCGACGTCAAGGCAACCGATAAGGCGATGCTCAAGAAGATCGCCGAGACCGCGATGACCGGCAAGAGCGCAGAGGCCTCAAAGGACAAGCTCTGTGACCTCGTCGTAAAGGCAGTCACCATGGTCGCCGATGAAGACGGCACTGTTGACACCGACAACATCAAGGTCGAGAAGAAGACCGGCGGCAGCATCGACGACTCCGAGATCGTTGAGGGTGTACTCGTCGACAAGGAACGTGTCCACCCGGCGATGCCAAAGAAGGTAACAAACGCCAAGCTGCTTCTCTTAAACGCAGCGGTCGAGTTCAAGAAGACCGAAGTCGACGCCGAGATCAACATCACCCACCCCGACCAGTTACAGGCATTCCTCGATGAAGAGGAGCGCATGGTCAAGGGCATTGTGGACAAGATTGTCAAAAGCGGCGCAAATGTCCTCTTCTGCCAGAAGGGTATCGACGACATCGCACAGCACTACCTTGCAAAGGCCGGCATCTTCGCCGTCCGCCGTGTCAAGAAGAGCGACATGGAGAAGCTTGCCCGGGCAACCGGTGGCAGCCTCGTCTCCTCGATTGACGCGATAGGGAAGGACGAGCTCGGCCATGCCGGACTCGTCGAAGAGCGCAAGGTCTCCGGAGAAGAGATGACCTTTGTCGAGCAGTGCAAGAACCCGAAGGCAGTCTCCATCATCGTCCGCGGCGGCACCGAGCACGTCGTTGACGAACTTGAGCGTGCGATCAACGATGCACTTCGCGTTGTTGCAGTCGTTGTCGAGGACAAGAAGGTCGTCGCCGGCGGCGGTGCACCCGAGACCGAGCTCTCGCTCCGGCTTCGCGAGTACGCGGCAAGCGTCGGTGGCAGGGCCCAGCTCGCTATCGAAGCATTTGCAGGAGCGCTTGAGATCATCCCGCGCACCCTTGCAGAGAACGCAGGACTTGACCCCATCGACATGCTTGTCGAGATCCGTGCAGCGCACGAGAAGGGCAAGAAGACCTACGGCCTTAATGTCTACGAAGGCAAGGTAATTGACATGAAGGCAGCCGGCGTTGTCGAGCCGCTCCGTGTCAAGACCCAGGCAATCTCATCAGCCGCAGAAGCAGCCATCATGATCCTGCGCATTGACGATGTCATTGCATCCCAGAAGAGCGCAGCACCCGAAGGCGGCATGCCCCCGGGTGGCATGGGTGGAATGGGCGGTATGGGCGGAATGCCCGGCATGGGCGACTACTAAGTCACCCCTTTTTAATTCCCGATTTTTTTCAATTTTCAAGAATAGTGTGCAATTCCTGCGCACACATTTTCTGGCACGCGATCCGACGGCTATTTCTGATCTTTACATCAAGCATTGCGGGTGGTGTGGGGCGCCGTCATTAACGGGACTGCCGGAATCCGGCTTTCTTGTTCTGTCCTCCCGGATTTACATAATCAAGTACTCACTCCGTATCAGGTGATTATTGGAAAACAGCCATTCAGAGCGTTGTGCGTTTGTGGTTTCACAAATACTTTGTACAATCGGGATACTGCGCGAAAAAAAGAGAAAATAAGGCGGACTTCAATCAGCCGACGAGGGTGCGTCCTGCCTGAACAATGATCGTTCCCGTGATGGTCGTGTTATCTGCAAAGGCATAGGTAAACGTACCTGTGTTTTCATTGAAGGTGTACGGGAACGCTGCGCCCGGAGATATATCCCCGGAGTTGAACATGCCGGTGTTATTCCCGATCGTCTTGATCGCGTGGGTGACGTTGTCGTCATTTACCCAGCTGATGCCGGTGCCCGGGAGCACGACGTCAGTCTGGGGGGTAAAGCCAGTGCTGGTGATATGGATCGTGGTGATACCTGAAGCGGCAGTGACCGTTGGTGTAACATTTACAGGGACGGTAGTTGCCGCGGTGGTTACGTTTGCCGCTGGTGCGGTTACATTTGCAACAATGGTCTCATTTGTGACCGGTACTGTGGTCTCCACCGTGGTAGCAACAGGAGTGGCTATCGTGGTGACTTCAGTGGTGGCCGGAGCCGTTGTTTCTGTTGTGGTCTGTGCAGAAGATGATGCGGTCTGTGTGCAGCCGGTGATCGCCACCAGTGCAACCAGAAGGATAATAAATCCCATGAGTAACTTCATATGGTGTACACATGAAATGTCTATAATTAAATAAATTTACCTTTTTTACGGCTGAATCTTGTGCAGATCAAAAAATCTCCTTCAATGGAGAGTGCATGGACACTTCCCGCTGCATTTATCCGGGATCTGACCCCTGGTGACCGGTCAGCCGGGTTTTCCCTTGCGACAGGTTAATGATACCTTGGATGCACCATCCTTCATGAGCGACCGTTTCATCAACACGAATTACCGCACCGACTGTTATCACTGCCGGCAGGTGGCAGACCAGCACATTCAGGCAATGCCCAACCGGGCCGATGTCACCTGCGAAGCCTGCGGGGCGACCCGGGTCTTTGTGCCCCGGATTGAAGACGTGGATGAGGCCGGGAAGTTTGCCGGGTCCGGAGCCTGGCCGGTCTGGTCTCTTGCTGTTGCGGCAGCGTGCCGGAATTGCGGGGTGCTGGGCCTTCATGATATTATGGTCAGCTGTCGATCCATCACAGTGCAGTGCCGGAACTGCCGGTTCACGCATCTCTACCGGTTCGATCTTGAATATATGGCAGGCGATCCGATCGATAGCAGGCCGGCGGGTGTTGTCACGGGCCATTCAGGTACCTGCCCGTAACCCCCTCTAAAAAAAGTCACGGGGATTTACGACGCATCGCAGTACGTGCTGAGCGCCGGGTACGTGTCGGCATAGCACTCAAGTGTATTCCTGAGCCGGTGTTCGAGTTTCTGGTTTTTTGTGATCAGGAAAAAAACGATCTCATTATCGGTGATGATGACCGGATCTGAACCGGCACGTTTCTTCATCTGCATGCACAGGTGCTCGACATACTTATCGTGGTTTACCCGGGGAAAATACTGGTAGATCATCAGGGCCGAACCCATGTCCATGCGGTCGCGGATCTTTTTTACATCCAGCAGGAGCACGTGTTTCTGGTCGGCCTTGGTATCCGAGATGCCGGTATCCGGGTCTAAAAATATCAGGGAGTTTTTGGGAAACGCATCAAAGATGGACCGGAAATAGGAGTCATGGTTCCTGTCGGTGAATTTCTGCCTGCCGGAAATATCGTTCCGGATCTTTTCCCTGGTAAAGTAGGTTCCGATTCCATCGAGATACTCGACGTCATCGGTAACCGTCTGGAGCCGCTCTAACTGGTCTTTGAGTTCCCGGTTCTGGCTGCCGGCTTTTCCGGAGCGATATGCAGTGTCCAGATCTTTGTACCCGGCACTTTTCCGGTTCCCTGTATCAATCGTTTCTGTCAGCATCGGGACAAATGTAAAGCCTTCCAGTTCGGGCAGTGACTTCATGATATGGCGCACCAGATCGAACTTGAAGAGATCCCGTGTGTCCCCGAAATACCTGTGGTTCATGTACTCCCCTTCCTGACAGGGGATATTCGGTCAGGGGATGAAAAAAGTTTCGAATTGTATCAGAGTAAAAATCGTAACACTGTTTGACAACCGGGAAAATTTAATGGTGCATCCTGTTTTTGCACAGAGTGCCGGGTTGCAAAAAAAAATAAAAGCCGTTTGCGGGGTTACTTCTCTTCCCGCACCATTGTAATGGCTTTTTTCGGGCACTCGTTTGCGCAGATCCCACAGCCCTTGCAGAACCTGAGGTCGACCATGAGCTCGTCATCGATCGCTCCGTCCGGGCAGTACATCGAACAGAGCCCGCATCCGTTGCACTTCTCCTTGTCGACCACGGGCTTAAACACCCGCCATGACCCGGTCTGTCCTGCCGCTCCTTCGGTCGGTGTGCTTATTGCAAGCCGGTCGTACTTTTTAACGCTGCTCATGCGCTCATCTCCTGGAACGCGGCTTCCGCAGCCTTGACATTGCGCTCATCGGTAAACATCCCCCGGATAGCGGTCTTTGCTGAATCAACTGTAACGATCCCCATCTTTGCGAGCGCCCCGAGGACGGGCGTGTTGAGGATCGGGCTTCCCGCAACTACGAGTTTTTCCTTAAGTGCGATCCCGGTGAGATCGACATTGAACGTCGTGTACCCGGCAAACTCCGACGTATGGGCGCTGTTGATGAGCACCCGCCCACCTTTTTTGAGCCCGTGTAGGACATCGACCGTCTCCATGACGCTTGCATCGAGCACCACGACAAGGTCCGGATCCCGGATCTGGCTGTAGACCTTGATCGGGTGGTCATCGATCCTGACAAACGAGACAACCGGCGCCCCCCGGCGCTCGGCACCGTAGAACGGGCATGCAGTCGCGTACTTGCCATCGTGGAGCGCCGCAGTCGCAAGGAGCCGTGCAGCGGTGACGCCACCCTGTCCGCCCCGGGAATGGATCCGGATCTCAAACATGGTTCGTCACCCCAAACCAGAACTCATCACCGATACGACGCTTCCGGACAAACTCCGCGATATCGTCGTACGTGACCTCTTGGCCGCCGAGACCTGCGATAACACTGAAGACATCGCAGTGGCACTTTGCCATGATCTCGTGGGCGACGATCCCGCCGTACCCGAACGAGTAGTCCCGGTCGATCACGATAACCTCTTTTCCTGCAAGTTCGAGTTTCGGGAACGGCCGGAACCAGCGCAGGCGCATCGAGCCGGCCCTGATGCCTTCATTCCGCAGGATATCGATGGCAACCTCGGCCTCTTTCCCGAGCGTCCCCATCGCAATGAGGATCACGTCTGCGTCTTCGCACCGGTAATTCTCGGTCGGGCCATAGCTGCGCCCGAAGCGTTTCGCGAAATCCTTCTCAGTCGCCGCAATTACCTTTTCGGAGTCACGCATCGAGCGTTCGATCTCCCAACGGAATCTGAAGTGCTGGTCGGGCCCGGTAAGCCCGCCGTACCCGGTCGGGTTTTTCGTATCGATCGCATGGGGCAGGTGGATTTTTGGGATGAAGTCCCCGGGCTCCACAGTGTCGAGCGGCTGCATGATGTGGGAGAGAGAGAACCCGTCGAGGTTGACCATTACCGGCAGCAGGACATCGTTGTGCTCGGCGATACGGAATGCCATGAGGGTCGTGTCGTACGCCTCCTGCACGGTCGAGACGTACACCTGGAGCCAGCCGGTATCGCGCTCCTGCATCGCATCGGTGTGCTCCGCCCAGATGTTCCAGCCGGGTCCGAGCGAGCGGTTCACATTTGCCATCACGATCGGAAGGCGGGCGCCAGCCGCCCAGTTGGTCATTTCGTGCATGTAGAGGAGGCCATGTGCGCTCGTCGCGGTAAACGTCCGTACGCCCGTGATGCTCGCACCGATGCAGGCCGCCATTGCGGAGTGTTCGCTCTCGACCGGAATATACCGGCTCTTCATCTGGCCGCTTGTGACATAATCCGCGATGGTCTCGACAATTTCTGTCTGGGGGGTGATCGGGTAGGCTGCCACCACTTCGGGCAGTGCCTGTTTGACTGCCTCGGCGATCGCCTTGTTGCCCGTTGCGATCTTCTTCATGGCTGCGCCTCCTCGGCTGCCAGTTTATTGAGGTTCGCGGCAAGATGTTGTTTAAGGGTCTCAAGCGATTTTGCATCGATGCCCTTGAACCTTCCCTGCGGGGCGAGGTAATCTTCGAGCGGCAGAGGTTTTTTCATCGCTGCTTTTGAGGGTGCGCCAATCGTCAGTTTCCCGTGCTCGCGCTCGTAGAGCACCCACATACCGGACTTCACCGCGAGTTTTCCCATCTCGATCGTCTTTTCTGTCGGGTACCGCCAGCCAGGTGGGCAGGGAGCGAGGATGTGGATAAATGTCGGCCCCCGGAACGTGAGCGCCTTTGCGACTTTCTTGTAGATATCCTGCGGGTACGCGCTGCACGCGGTTGCCATGTATTCGAGATGGTGGGCGGCCGCGATCGCATCGATATCTTTCTTCTCCACGGTCTTGCCTGTCGGAGTTGTCGTGGTCTTTGCGCCGAGAGGTGTCGCGCCTGAGCGCTGCATACCGGTGTTCCCGTAGGCCTCGTTGTCGTAGCAGATATACAGGAAATCGGTGCCCCGTTCAAAGGCTCCCGACATCGACTGGATCCCGATATCGAGCGTCCCACCGTCCCCGGCATACACGATCACGTGGGTCTTTTTGCCCTGTGCCTGGAACGCTTCTGTCATACCCGACGCACACGCGGCAGCGGCAGCAAACGCGACGTTGTAGACCGGCACGTTCATCGCGGTGTTGGGGTAGATCCCCTGGATGACACTCGTACAGCACGCGGGCACCACGAGCACGGTGTCATGCCCGGCAGCTTTTAACACGTAGCGTAGCGTCAGGGACGAACTGCACCCGGCGCAAGCGGACGTGCATTTTTTTATGTACTCTTCCTTTGGGATTTCAGCGATGATCACCAACTCCTCTGACCCGTTCCCGGGTTGTTACGGACGAGCGCGAAAAGAGATCGCGGATCTATCATTATTTATCATCATGGATAGACAAAAAAGGATCTGTTCTGCTGGTCGTTGTTTACTCTCTCGGGTCTCCCGGACGATCACTTTCACCCCGCCCGGTCAGGAGTTTAAACTCCGGGCCTTTCAACAGTAGGTATAGGGAGGGCAGAAAAACCCCAGAAAAAGTTCTCGTGTCCGGAATCCGTCCGGCACGAACCGTGGTCCTCCCGGCCTCTCTAAAATGAAAACCCCTTGAATGATATCTGTGTCAGATGCATGAGCGGGATCCTCTCACCCCTCCTCACGCCCACACAATTTTCGTTTTTATGGCATTTCCCGTTCTGTCGATAAAAATAGTTATCAGGAGGGAACGAGCCCCGTTTTATTTTCCCGAATTCTATTCCTGACGTCCTTTCAACGTACCAGAAACTTTAGCGTCAATTTTTTTAAAGATATCAGAATGCTCTGCCAGTGCCTGCAATGCCCTCTGCTTATGGACATATGCCGGATACCACACGGTAAAGACGATAGCGAGTACCATGAAGACCCATTTTAAGTTGTCCCAGAACATAAGGCCCGGGTCAGGCCGGAGCAGCAGGAAAACGTCAATAGCCGTGCTGAGGGTGAATGCAACTCCCCATACCGCGGTGATGATATAATTTACCCGCATGAATGGCGCACTCTTGACACGTTCGGGGTCCACGCCTTCCCGTGAATACTGGAGGGTGAAGGGGAACCGGAACAGCATCGTCGCCCAGCAGACGAGCGTAAGGATCAGCATCGAGAGTACCGAAATGTAGTTTGCGAGATAGTATTGCTTCAATCCAATAATCAAGATAAAGAACACAACGAAAAACACAATCGTGACCACGGAAAGGATATAGCCCTGGAGAATTTGCCGGTAACTCGTCAGGACGGTGAGCACAATGCCGACAACAAAGGCGAGGGTCAGACACATCAGGGGACTTCCCAGGGGAGCTTCAGCGACAAGGGTGAATGCGATCCATGGCACAAATGCTGTGAGAAGGGATATCAGGTTCATTGCGTTTTTGAAGAAGGATTCTCGGAATGATAACACTTTTGTTTTATATGTCGGTTCCTAACATTTTGTAAAAGAGCTGTACCTATCGCAAGGGTCGTTTGGTGTATGTCGTGGCGTGGTGAGTGTGTCGGTCCATGAGACCTCCCCACCGTTCCGATCATTCGTGGAACCCCCGGGATGTTTTTCTGGCCGGTTTTGCGATGGGAGACCTGGAATTTTTCAGGGTCCGGCCGACTCCTCATTCCACAGGAAGTGCATACAGGATAAAGGAGGAGAATGCCGGTGGCGTGCCGGCAAAGGAGTAATATATTTTAGGATCATTTCTCTAATGTCTCCTATGGCTCTTCGATCCCTCAATCTTCCCGGTGTCGGCACAAAATACGAATTCGA
>CAYVTY010000033.1:0-23619 GCA_964454995.1 uncultured Methanoregula sp. | reverse complement strand
ACGTCCCGGATCCGGCAGATATACGGATCGATGGTCGGGTCTTCCTGTTCCTCGATCACATGCCGGTATTCGCGCATAGTGGACGGACTGACACCGAGCTCATCGGAAACCTCTTTCATCGTTTTTCCCGATTCGATGAGTTCTTCCATCTTTGCCTTGTCAAACGGCATCCTGAAATCAAGTTCCCTGAAGAGCTTGAGCCTGACACGTGCCCGGGCGACCGTCTTACTGAGTTTCTCATCGCCGAGTTCGCGTGCGATCTCGGTATCGTTCTTTCCCGCATAAAACGAAGTAACAAGCTTGGCGAGCTGGATCGGCTTGAGCGAAGTCTTGAATATTCCCTGCTCGATGATCTCCCGCATCACCAGCGCGACCTCGCGTTCAATTGCATCGCTGTCCCTGAGGGTGCCATGAATGTTTTTCATCGGCTCGACAATTTTTGTCTTGCCGGACATGGTGCTGAAAAGTTCCAGCAGCTGTGTTTTCCGTTTGTCTTCCGTCATTGCATACCCCGTCTTGGGATTAGGATATAGAATACTTCGTCAACTATTTAATCCTATCTTTACTGTTCTTTTGACCAAAAGCCTTTTATTTGGCTCTGGATCGCACATCGCAACGGCTCGTATTTTTAAGTAATAAAACCCGCGTCCGGGTCCGGATATTCCGGGTAATCAACCGCCCCTTTCGCGCACCGCAGGCCGGGATTGCAGCAGGCAGACACAAACACCCGGACACGAGCCTTTTTGTCAGGAGTCGTGTAACTGTATAAGAGAAGAAACGAATTACCAGGGATCCCAGATGAGCGATGTTTTTGAGAATGTAATGGATCTGGCGAAACGCCGGGGTTTTATCTGGCCCACATCGGAATGTTATGGCGCAGTGGCCGGTTTTATCGATTACGGCCCGCTCGGCGCGATGATGAAGCGGCGGATCGAGAATATCTGGCGGCATTTTTACGTTGTCCAGGAAGGTTATTACGAGATCGAATGCCCGACGATCGCACAGGAAGCGGTTTTTATCGCGTCCGGGCATGTGAAAGGATTCTCCGACAAGATGTGCCAGTGCCCGCACTGTAAGGAATACCTGCGGGCCGACCACGTTGCCGATGGCGGAGGGGTGTGCGGGGCAGCGACAATGGATAACGAGACCCTTGCCGCTGCAATCGCCACCTGCAAGTGCCCTGCCTGTGAGGAAGTACTCGGCAACGTCGATGTCTACAACTTCAACCTGATGTTCCAGACCTCGATTGGCCCCGGGTCCCAGAGGGTCGGCTACCTGCGTCCGGAAACGGCGCAGGGCATGTTCGTGGACTTTTCCCGGCTGCTCCGGTTCTACCGGGATAAGCTGCCTTTTGGCGCGGTGCAGATCGGCAAGTCCTACCGGAACGAAATCTCGCCCCGACAGGGCATGATCCGGCTCAGGGAGTTCACGCAGGCGGAGGCCGAGATCTTCGTCAACCCGAACGAGAAGGACCACCATCCGGCCTTCAAGAGATACACGAATTATCGGATGCCACTTCTCACTTACGTCCACCAGCAGAAGTGCGAACCTGCGGTCGAGATGTCGATGAGAGAAGCCGTGGATAAGGGTGTCATCGCAAACGAGTACGTCGCCTACTACGTTGCCCTCACCCACGAACTGCTGGTCACAGTCGGGATCCGGCCGGACCGGCTCCGGTTCCGCCAGCACCTTCCCGACGAGCGGGCACATTACGCGACAGACTGCTGGGACGCCGAGGTGTATTCGGAGCGTTTCGGCTGGGTCGAGACCGTCGGGATTGCAGACCGGACGAATTACGACCTCAATGCCCACGCAAAGCAGAGCGGCACTGCCATGACGGTCTTTATCCAGTACGATACGCCAAAGAAGGTGGAACGCCGGCGCATCATCCCGAACATGGGGGTGCTCGGCAAGCAGTACCGGCAGAAGGCAAAGGCGATCTTTGCTGCTCTTGAGACTTCAACGCCGACCGCTGATGGCGCGGATGTCATAGTAGAGGGTGAAACGATCCACATCCCCGCCGAGCTGTTCGAGATCCGGGACGAAGTCGTGGATGTACGGGGCGAAGAGGTCGTGCCCCACGTGATCGAGCCCTCGTACGGGATCGACCGTATGTGCTATGCCGTGCTTGAACAAGCGTATGACGAGGATACAGCGGACGGCGAGAAACGCGTTGTTCTCCGGCTCTCCCCTCAGGTCGCTCCTGTGCAGGTCGCGGTCTTCCCACTCATGACCCGCGACGGGCTTGACACGCTCTCAGAAGAGATCACGGCCACGCTCCAGAAGCGTGGCATCCTCGCAGAGTACGACGACTCCGGTGCCATCGGACGAAGGTACCGCCGGCAGGACGAGATCGGCACGCCGTTTGCGATTACGGTCGATTACGAATCAAAGGAGACGCACACGGTTACCATCAGGGACCGGGACAGCATGAAGCAGGTAAGGATCGCCATCGATAAAATACCCGAAACGTTAAATGCACTGATTAAAGGCGACAGGAAATTTGCGGAACTGGGGTAAAAAAGTAAATCAGCGCTGCAAAGTGAAAATTATTCTTTTAATGCGACAACATCTTCAATTATCTTTTCTAACTCCTCATTTTTAGCATCTCTCTGAATGATAATATTGTTATTAAAATCTCTCGTTAGTCCCAAAAGTGCAATGATATATGCAATGGGAATGTAGATTGCCACAGAGAAATAAACATCAATAAAAAGGTTAAAATTGATTAGAATGAAGTATAACTGATATATCAATAGCGTAAAGATGACATATCCTACGATTTTATCCCAAATATTATGAAAACGATATCCACACTTATTGTGATCTATTAATTTTTGAATAACCCAGTTTTTCTTAGTATTATCTAATTCGACATACTTTTTCTTTCGACTCAGTTCAACAGATCCCTTATTTGGAGGAGGTAATTCAAATTCGATATTTTTTTCGAGCCATGCAGCGATTGAAATTTCAAAAGGTATATCTAATTTCTCTTCGCAGTAGAGTATTCGTTTATAACACGAAACAAGTTCGTTGTCAATTATATGGGAGTAATAGCGCCATATTAATAAAGTTATAATTAATGCATGAATCCCGATAAGAACAAAAAAATCATTTATCGTAATTGCAGATGAAAAAAAGGTAATTGAAATAGTAAATAATCCAACGAATATTGCAGCGATGATGGCAAGGATTTGATTATTGATATTTTTTATTTGGTTATATCTTTCATAGGAAATTTCTAAAATTGTCCTTAAATTTTCACGATGATCACTATCTAGTTGTCCAATCGAATTTGACATGATTTCACGCCCATATATTTTAATGAATTATCCTCAATGTCGGACTATATATGTGATCGTATGTACCAATCCTATCGGTCATAATACGATGCCCTGCCGCCGCCCCGAAGGGCGCCCCGCGGCGGCCTCAATCACCTGTCAATCCACTACAGAAAAAAGATAATTTGCCCAGCGAGGGCCCGCCGAGGCGCCCGAGCGACCCCCGATGGGGGTGGGCTCCCTCGTATTTCACTGGCTTGATACGATAATAAGTGATTAATGTATCCCCCCACCCCCCGCGTGGAGCCCTATAGGAAATCCTCGTTATGAGGCTCCCCTCACAATTTCCTATATTACCCCAGCCCGCTAAATATTTCACAATTACATGACCTGCATCAGCCATCCCCTCATCCGGCCCGAAAGCATAGAGTCGCGTGAGTACCAGCTCGCGATCGCGATGAAGGTGCTGGATGCAAATACGATGGTGATCCTCCCGACCGGCCTTGGGAAGACCGCGGTCGCCCTGATCGTTGCCGCATCCCGGCTCTACAACGAAAAGGGCCGGGTGCTGATGCTTGCCCCAACAAAGCCGCTTGTGGAGCAGCACCTCCGTTTTTTCGAGAAATTTCTTGTGGGAAAAAGCCCGGCTGGTCCTGAGGTATCCCCGTTTGCGATGTTTACCGGGGAAGCCCCACCTGCGGAACGTACCGCCGACTGGGAGCGGGCACAGGTGATCTTCGCGACACCGCAGGTGATCAAAAACGATCTCATCGCGGGACGCTATACCTTACAGAACGTGACCCTCATGATTGTCGACGAGTGTCACCGGGCGGTGGGCAACTACGCGTACGTGTTTCTCGCCCGCAGGTATCACGACACTGCCGACAAGCCCCTGATCCTTGCCATGACTGCATCGCCCGGAAGTGCCGACGAGAAGGTGCAGGACATCTGCGCAAACCTCGGTATCGTCCAGATCGAGAACCGGACCGAGAACGACCCTGATGTCAGGCCCTATGTCCACGAGCGCGAGGTCGAGGTGCACCAGATCGATCTCCCCGGGGAATTAAAACATGCCATTCACGCGATTCACACGCTGATTGATGACCGGCTCGCGCTCCTTGCCTCGCTTGGCTTTACCGTCCCAAAAAAGGAACGCCTCTCAATGAAGGAACTCAACGGCATTAACGCCCAGATCCAGCAGAGGATCCAGAACCGGGATCCGGCAGGATACTCGGCGGCCTCGGTTTACGCTGAATGCATGAAACTCAAACATGCCGTGACCCTTGCCGAATCGCAGGGGAGCGAAGTGTTCAAGGGCTACGTCGCAAAACTGGTTGCCGAAGGGATGAATGCGGGAGGCAGCAAAGCGAGCCAGCGGCTGAGTAAGGATCCGGTTTTTCGCGGGCTCTTTAACCAGACGCTTGGCTGGACTGCCGAGCTGCACCCCAAACCTGCAATTGTTCTCTGCCTTATCCGGGAGCAGCTCGAAACGCACCCCGACAGTCGGATCATTATCTTTGCCACGTACCGGGATACCGTGCAACTCCTCGTAGACTATCTTTCCAAAAACGGGATCGCGTGCGAACGGTTCGTGGGCCAGGCAACAAAAGATGCGGAAAAAGGACTCTCGCAGAAGAAACAGATTGCGGCCCTCACCCGGTTCCGGGAGGGCGAGTTCAGGGTACTTGTCGCAACCTCGGTCGGGGAGGAGGGTCTTGACGTCCCCTCTACCGACATGGTGATCTTCTACGAGGCTGTTCCTTCCGAGATCCGGTCCATCCAGCGCAAAGGGCGCACCGGGCGATCTGCCGCAGGCAGGGTCGTCGTGCTCGTAACAAAGGGGACATCGGACGAGGTGTTCCGGTACGTGAGCCAGTCAAAGGAACTCCGAATGCAAAAGAGCATGCACCAGATGGGCGGCCACCCGGTCCCGCCCCCAAAGCCAGTTGAAGCCGAACAGGCGCTCATCGAAGAGTTCACCCCGCAGGGCCCGGCGATCCGCATCGATGACCGCGAGACATCCTCCAAAGTGGTCGAGATATTATCGGAACTGGGGGCGGCAATCCGGCTCGAACGCCTGCCGCAGGGAGATTACGCGATCGGCGACCGTATCCTTGTCGAGCGCAAGACCGCACGGGACTTTGTCGACACCCTCATCAACCGCGACCTGCTTGGGCAGGCAAAGGCGCTTGCCGATGCGGTGCCCCGGCCCATCCTGATAGTAGAAGGCGGCGATATCTACTCCCAGAGGGACATGAACCCGAACGCTCTCCGGGGAGTACTTGCCGCGCTCACCGTCGATATGGGAATCACGCTTCTCTTCACGAGGGACGAGCAGGACACCGCCCAGATGCTCTTTGTGATCGCCAGACGCGAGGAAGGGGAGAGAGGAGACCACAAAGTCCACCCGCACAAGTCATTCAGGTCTGCAAAAGAGGAGCAGGAGTATATTGTCTCTGCGTTCCCCGATATCGGTATGAAAAATGCCCGGCTTCTCCTGGCGCATTTTGGTTCCATCCAGGGGATTGCAAATGCCACACTGGAGGAACTTGTCGCGGTGAAGGGAATCGGGGAGAAGACTGGCGGGAAGATCTTCGAGCTGTGCCGGAGAAGGTACGGGTAACTCGCAGGGATCTTTGTGGGGACTCCCTGTTTACCAGTACTAGAATCTCCCACCTGCAGTAAGTACATTTGAAAAATATGCGATGCTCTGCCGCCGCCCCGAAGGGCGTCCCGCGGCGGCCTCAATTACGTTTCCTCTCAAATCCCAAATTAGGTAATTTGCCCCGCTGTGCCCCGTGAGGGGCCCTGATGCGGGGAGCCCTCGTATTTTGGAATAGTCATATCTACAATCCTGGATGGATTACGCCAGTGTCGGTACTATTGCACTAGACTGATATACTACAGACCGGCAGGGCTAGCACTCGCGGAGTAAAAAAGTCGATTCTGGCGAACCGGTTAAATGAAAAAACGTATTTTTAAAGAAAGACAAAGTTTTAATGCATTTAATTTGTTATTTTGTGTTTACGTCTGACAGCGCGCATAAACCGGGGATAGGGATTGCCAGGGTAATGTGCTTCAGATGTTCCTTGATACGAGCTGCTTTCACAGACGATACGTCGCATTGCGCGGCTACAAGAAATTGATGTAATCTAGATCAGTTATTGTCTGTGTCTTGTCCACGGTGTTCTCTTCTATCTCCGAAATATTTTGATCTACCGGTTTGATTCTTGATGTTGCGTAAGTCCTAAATTCGCGACGTACTGGGACTTGATTGATCGGAGGTTGGTGGGGCTCGATGACTATCTTATGGTCCTGGAGGAAAATTTAGAGGAGTACTTACCCCATCATACGCATATGTTTTGCCAATGAACTCCCCGAGAAATGTTGTTTGCGATGAAAGATTTGCCGGATCAGCCGTCCCATAATACACAATATAATGCTCATTGTTTCCATAATCCGGCCACACCCCTGACGATATTCCGGACCCGGGGATTTCAACCGTGAAAAACAAACCCGAGGTGTTAACACTCACATACCCGGTTGTCGTAAGACTGGCGGGTAACCTTTCGTTATCGTGTGAATCCTGCATAGTGCCGTTGGATTGATTTCCTTTTGCCAGGAATCCGGTAAAATTCAATTCGACCGTTGTAATTCTGCCTGACGTTACGAGAAAGTCTTCCAGTTCTTTTTGCGATGCCAGAAACCGGCGATCCTCATTAAAATACCATACTGCGATCACGTACTTTTGGCCGGTATTCTGCTGCGTGTAATTTTCATACCGGCAGTAGGGCGACAATTCCGGAAACTGTGGTGCCGGCCCATTACGCCATCCGGTGAGGACAAGATGTTCAGGGGATAACAGATTTGTTCCGGACCCGGCTGATGTCCATACAATATCCTGTTGGGGAAGATACCAGCCTGTCCGAACCTCCGGGGGCGTAGGCTCTGTTCTGAAACCCGTGAGTATCACAAAACTTATTCCGGCACTCATGAGTATCAACCCAATGAGAATCAGAAATTTTATCCGGTTTGAAATCATCGCTTTTAGCCTCAAATAAAAATTATGTTGGCCGGGAATATGCCCCAAGCGCACCGAGCCAGTTGTCATACGACAGGGAAACCGCTGTCAGCCTCATTTTCAGTAATGGCTGCACTCACCATCGGTACCATAATCATCGCTGCGAGCAACAATGCCAGCAGCATGACGCCAATTTTTAGTATTTTCATGTTTTTTACCTCTGCACTTTTTTTCATTTTTTCGACGCCGTTCGCGCCAAATGTGACGTAAAATAAAAAAGGGCTTAAGTCATCTGTGACAGAAGTTTACCCAATACAGCAGTACATTAATTTGGCTCTGACAAATCTCGTCTCGGAGGCAGGGGTACAAACTTCATAACCTGATAAGGACATGATCTCATGCCTACGGGCGGATCGAGTCCAGCCGCACTTTGACTTGGGGCGGCCCCGACCTCTTGTTACGGGACACCCCCCGGTCGTCCACGATGAGCAGTTCGTAAAATTATAATAAACCTCTTATCACCGAGTACCTTCCGCTTTTGTAAAAAGACAAAGTGAACATTTAATTTCTTTAAAAATTATCCGCTTCTACAACCGGCACAAAATCTCAATCGCTTCGGCCCCGGTTTTCACCGCGGCCATAATCGTCAGGACATGGTTGGGGTCTTTCTCGTTGTTGATCCGTTCGCAGAGCGCATGGATTGTCATTGCAATCTCTTCAGCAAGCATGCCCCCGTCCCCTTCTTCACACGAGCAGGACTCATCGTCATGCTCCTCTCCACAGGTGCATCCCGCGTCGTGTTCATGGGAATGGGGCGTGGCTGCTGCCGGCGCAGCGGGTGCTTTTGCATTCTTTGCGGACTGGGCCGCGGCGCCTTTCTCAGCGCAGACAACGCAGAAGGTCTTTTTCTTGTACTCGAACATCGGGCACCCGCAGGCGGGGCAGGTCTTTTCGAGCATCTTTCCCCCTTTGAGGAGATACTCTGCCATGATCTCGTCATCTTTCCGTTCGGGCATACATCACCGTCAGGTTAATATCCAAACTATATATGCGAGTTCTACGTATTAACTACAGGTACACGGTAGGTGATACCATGCCGAATCCAGAAAAAACCATGGAAAACTGTATCCTGATGCTGCAGCACATCCAGGAGGACAGCACAATACCCAGGAATATCCGGCGCGTTGCTGACGAGACCCGGACGCTGCTTACCAACAGTAACAAGGCCATGGGCCTGCGCGCTGCGGAAGCAATCTCAAAAATTGATGAAATCTCGAATGATCCCAACATGCCTATCCACGCACGGACACGGATCTGGGAACTGGTATCCCAGTTAGAGACGATCCCGCTCGACTAGGCTGTTTGTACTTTTTTCATCCGGCGTTATACCATTTTTTATTCCAGTTCTCATTTTCTCAATCGGTATCCTGCGACAGTAACGCCTTAATCAAGGGGTACCTGGCTTGAGGTAACAAGGGCGATAACTGCGATGCCGGAATGCGCATTAAAAAAGATATACCCACTTTATCTCCAGGGATAACGGCTGCATCCCACTTCAGGGAAGTATGGTGTGATAAAATAGTTGCAATGATTACACCAGATCCGGAAAGGATAACCCCGCAAGGATACCCTCAACGAATCTGATAGAATCCGGTGTTAAATGAACAGTTTATCTAAAAAATTATGGGTTGCCTGGCGCAGTTTCCTGCGCTGCCGGGACCGGTGCGGGTGCAGGTTCGCCACACTCATAGACGAGCGCCGCATACCGGCTCACAAACAGGATAAACGGGGGGTATGCCACGAGGGCGACAATCAGGAACACGATCTCGCCAACCACCGGGATAAACGAGAAGATGTGAAGCAGTACCCAAAAAATGAAACCGATAACCCCGATGATGACAAGCGCCGCGATGTAGGTGAGCCATCCGATCCTGCGAATCTGCGCAAGGATTTCTGAGAAGTTGAACCCCTCGCCAATCTTCCCGGTCCGGGCAAACCGGATCGTTCCGATGAACGAGAAGATCGAGATGATGATCGCGACGATGACCGCCACGAGCAGGACAATAAACATCGTCCCGATCGCTGATAGGATCTCGGGATGGGATGTCATCCACTGGTCCATCTGCGTTTCCGACATTGCAGCAAAGTTCACGGAGAGTGCACCAGAGGAGATGAATGTCGAGACGAGCGGCAGGAACGCGGCAACGACAAGCAGGATTACCGGCAACGCATAGATCAGGCTTACGACAAGCAGTTTGAGCCCGTCGATAAACATGGCCCCCCATTGTTCGAGCCGGGGAGCCGGTTTTTCACCACGGTAAATCCGTACGATGTATCCGAGGATCAGGGGAAAAATAATCATGCTTGCCATCAGGAGCAGCCAGTTCTTCCATTTTCCCCATACCCCCTCCTTTGCATAGGAGAAGGAGTCATCAAGCATTGTACCAAAACTCATACCAGTCACCATGTAATCTTCTACCGTTGGAACGTCAACGATAAAAGAATATCTTTTAAAAAGACAGAAACGGGAAACAGATTTCGAATCTATCCCGTAAACAATCAAAAAAAATTATGCGGTACCGGCACTCTCATACACTTGGGTAAGGTACCGTGCCTCGAAAACCGCGATGACGGGAAGGACCATGAGCAGGATGATCCCTGCAATAACCAGGCCGACAAGCGAGAGGGCAATGACCAGTGCCATGAGAATGAACCAGAGGATAAGGAACGGGATCCCGATGACAACAGCAACGACAATGAGTGCAAGGATATAAGAGAGCCAGCCGATCTTTTTTATCGTGGCAATAATTTCACCAAAATTAAAAGCATCGCCAAGGTTCCCGGTGCGTGCAAACCGGATAATCCCGATGGGTGAGACAATGGCAATGGCGATGGCAACGATGATCATGACAACCGCAAGGATTCCCGCACCGGCAAGGCTGGTCATCACTGCAACCGGGTTGCTCTCCAGCGTTGTCGCAAAAGTTGCGCCGATAACAAGGAACTCTAATATGATAACAGGAATTGCGTAGATAATACTGACAATAAAGAGAAGGATACCGTCAACAAAGAGTTTGGCCCACCCGTCCACTTCAGGAGCGGGTTTTGTTCCCCGGTATACATTCATGACATATCCCACCAGGGGGATTGTCAGGATGAGCGTCCCGATCATCAGGAGCAGCCACGTGTTCACCTTGTCGATTATACCCTCTTTTACATAGGTAAAAGAGTCCCCGATCATGGTTCCGTAATCCATTTCATTCACCACAACGATGCAGTTGCGCATCGTCCATAACTGTCAATACCTACAAACGATAGTTATCCGGTATGGCAACATCGCAGAATAAATATCTATCTTAAATACTGGTTTAAATTGGGAAAATACAAAAAAATCAGTGGCGGAAGTATCTCACGCCCGTAAAGATCATGGCTATATTCAGCTGGTTTGCCGCTTCAATAACCTCCTTGTCGCGAATGGATCCCCCGGGCTGGACAAGCGCCGTGGCGCCGGCCTTTGCCGCAACCTCAAGGGTATCCGGGAAGGGAAGGAATGCATCGGATGCGACAGCAGATCCTGCAAGCGGGGCGCAGGCTTTGTCAATCGCGATTTTTGCCGAGTCGACCCGGCTCATCTGTCCGGCACCGATGCCAAGAGTTCGCTTCTGGTCGGCAAAGATGATCGTGTTACTTTTCGTGTGCTTGCAGACTTTCCAGGCAATCCTGAGCGCCTGCATCTCATCTGTGGTCGGGTCGCGGTCGGTGATTACCTGCCAGTTTTCTTTGTAGGGGGGGGTCCGCTGGACAAGGATACCCCCGTCGATGGTGCGCACTTCATCCGCATTCACGCGCTCCGGGAGGATGAGCACCCGCATGTTCTCTTTCTTTTTCATCGTGTCGAGTGCTTCTTTGGTAAACGAGGGAGCGACAACAACTTCGACAAAGGTTGAGTCAATCGCTTCTGCCAGTTTTTTGTCAACTTCGCGGTTGAGCGACACGACAGAGCCATAGGCCGATACCGGGTCGACCTCGCGGGCGGTCAGGTAGGCATCCAGGATATCCATACCGATCGAGACACCGCAGGGGTTGTTGTGCTTGACAATCACGGCCGCAGGTTCCGCGAATTCCTGCAAAAGGGCGGTGCCGGCATTGACGTCAAGGTAATTGTTGTACGACATCTGCTTGCCCTGCAACGGTTCTGCACCGGCGATACCAACCGTGCCGTACACGGCCGCCTGCTGGTGCGGGTTCTCGCCGTACCGGAGCATCCTCCCGTGGGTAAACTGGAGGGAGAGGGTATGCGGGAATGCCATATCCATGGTGGACAGGTAGTTGCTGATGGCTGCATCGTAGGCCGCAGTCCGGGCAAACGCCTTTTTTGCAAGCATCAGCTGCTGCTCCGGAGTAAAACCGGCACCGCCGACTGTTTTAATCACCATCGGATAATCGGAAGGGTCAACGACAACCGCGACATCCCTGAAATTCTTTGCCGCTGCCCGGATCATCGCAGGGCCGCCCACATCGATATATTCGATCAGTTTGTCGAGTGCCATCGACTGCCCCGACATCTTCTCGAACGGGTACAGGTTCACGACAAGCAGATCGATCCGGTTGATCCCGTACTTGGCCATCACAACATCGTCGATCTGGCGCCGTCCAAGAAGGCCCCCGTGAACCTTGGGGTGGAGTGTCTTTACCCTGCCGTCCATCATCTCGGGAAATCCCGTGTAGCTCGATACCTCGGTAAACGGGACATTCGCTTCCGCAAGTGCCTTACCGGTCCCGCCCGAACTCAGGAGGCTGTACTTGTTCTTGACCAGCGCCTGCGCCAGTTCCACGATCCCGGATTTATCCCATACCGAAAGAAGCGCCCATTTCATGGACTAGTATATGCCGATTGTGGCCAAAAAAGGTATGCAGCACCCGGCACTTTAGTATACCGGCTGTTCAGGGGAAATCAGGAGTACGGAGCGCGAGGATACCGCCTTAAAACGGGAACGACGATCCACTAGCTGGGGCACTCCCCTTTCTTCGCCACGTTATGATCCGATTCAGGATCCTAATCGCCAAACTGTATCCTAAAATCCACGAATCCCGGTAAATACAGTCGTTGGGGGTTACTTAACTTTTATATAGAACCACAATTCAATAGATAGTGGAACATCGAATGGGATGAACTATGGAAGAGAACGAAACCACCCCCGTGCCTGATGACAAGGCAGCAGTGCCGGAAACACCGGTCTCCCCACCGCCCGAAACCCGCGATGAACCCGCGGAACAGAAGAAGCGGTTTGAGGAGTTGAACGACCGGTACCTCAGGCTCGCAGCGGATTTCGACAATTACCGGAAGCGGACCGCCCGGGACCACGAGGCCATGGTACAACATGCAAACGAACGCTTTGCCGTAGATGTCCTTGAGGTCGCAGATAATATTGAACGGGCACTCAAAAGCGACGAGGGTCATCTCCGCACCGGTGTTGAACAGATCCAGCAGCTGCTGTGCGGGATCCTCGCACGGCATGGCATTACTCCCATAGATGCATTAAAAAAATCCTTTGATCCCGGAGAGCACGAAGCAGTCGCGCATATTCCTTCAGACGATGCGGAAGGGACGGTTGTCGATGTTGTGTCTCCCGGGTACCGTATGCACAAGAAAGTGATACGGTACGCAAAAGTTGCAGTATCGAAAGGAAAAAACATCACATAATGAATCGACCATTGAAAGATCCTAACAAAAGTTAGAGAATAAAGGAGGACTGACCATTATGGCAAACGAGAAGATATTAGGTATCGACCTTGGGACTACCTTCTCCTGCATGTCGATCATGGAGGCGGGAAAACCCATTGTCATCCCCAACAGTGAAGGAGCACGAACAACCGCGTCCGTTGTCGCATTTACAAAAGAGGGGGAGCGTCTTGTCGGCAGCCTTGCAAAACGACAGGCAGTCACGAACCCCCGGCATACGATCCAGTCCATCAAGCGCAAGATGGGGACTTCGGAAAAAGTAAAAATCGACGATAAGGAGTACACCCCGCAGGAAATCTCCGCGATGATCCTCCAGAAGTTAAAGGTCGATGCAGAAGCCTACCTCGGGGAGAAGATCACAAAAGCGGTCATCACCGTCCCGGCATACTTTAACGATGCCCAGCGGCAGGCTACAAAGGATGCCGGGAAGATCGCCGGTCTTGAAGTAATGCGTATCATCAACGAACCGACGGCAAGCGCCCTTGCATACGGTATCGACAAGGAAGCCGATGTTACGGTTCTTGTCTATGATCTCGGCGGCGGTACGTTCGATGTATCCATCCTCACGCTCGGGGATGGCGTCTTTGAGGTGAAATCCACCGCAGGCAACAACCATCTTGGCGGAGACGATTTCGACAAACTCATCACGGATTATCTTGTCGATGAATTCAAAAAGAAAGAGGGTATCGACCTCAAAAGCGATATCTTCGCCATGCAGCGCCTGCGCGACGCTTCGGAGAACGCAAAGATCGAACTTTCCCAGCGCCAGTCGACAAACATCAACCTGCCCTATATCACGACCGGTTCAACGGGCCCCAAGTTCCTCAACATCGATCTTACCCGTTCAAAACTCGAACAGCTGATCGGCGACCTCGTGGAATCCACGGTCGGCCCGGTCAACCAGGCATTAAGCGATGCAAAACTGACCGCAAAAGACATCGACCACGTGCTCCTTGTCGGCGGCTCGACCCGTATCCCGCTCGTTGTGGAGACCGTGAAAAAATTACTGGGTAAGGAACCAGACAAGGGCATTAACCCTGACGAGTGCGTGGCGCTCGGTGCTGCCATCCAGGGAGCCGTATTGACTGGTGAGACAAAGGACATCGTGCTCCTCGATGTGACGCCGCTCACGCTCGGGATCGAGACACTGGGCGGAATTGCAACAAAACTTATCGAGCGCAACACCACAATCCCGACCCGGAAAAGCCAGATCTTCTCGACAGCAGCCGATGGCCAGACCAGCGTCGAGATCCATGTCGTGCAGGGTGAACGCGCCCTCGCAAAGGACAACTTCACGCTGGGCAAGTTCCAGCTGACCGGCATCCCACCGGCTCCCCGGGGTATCCCGCAGATCGAAGTCACCTTCGATATCGATTCAAACGGCATCATCCACGTGTCGGCAAAGGATCTTGGCACCGGCAACGAGCAGGCAATCTCCATTAAAGGGGACAAGAAGCTCTCGGACGAAGATATCAAGAAGATGATGAACGCGGCCAAGCAGTTCGAGGCCGACGACAAGAAAAAGCGGGAAGAGATCGAGGTAAGAAACCAGGCAGACACGGCAGTCTTCACGGCCGAGAAGATGATAAAAGAGAGCGGCGACAAACTCGAGGCTGCCGACAAGCAGAAAGTCGAAGAGGGGATAGCAGCCGTAAAAACTGCTCTTTCCGCCGACAACCCGGATGAGATCAAGAAGGCGATGGAGACACTCACCGAATCTGTCTACGCAGCGACAACGAAGATCTACCAGAAGATGCAGGCAGAGAATGCAGCAAAGCAGTCGGGCCCGCAGCCTGACGGCAGTGCAGGAGCCGGCGCCGGCCCATCTTCTGAACCGGAACAGAAACAGGACGATAACGTCGTTAACGCAGATTACAAAGTCAAAGACGAGTGAGCATTCATGGGATCGGGCGATTACTACGACACCCTCGGAGTACCGAGGACTGCCGACGAAAAAGAGATCCAGAAAGCGTACCGTAACCTCGCCCGGAAATACCACCCGGATGTCTGCAAGGATCCGGGGGCCGAAGAAAAATTCAAAACGATCAACGAGGCATACAGTGTGCTCTCCGACGCCCAGAAACGGGCGCAGTACGACAACATGGGTCACGAGACGTTTACCAATGCCTCGAAAGGCTCCTATACTGGAGGGGGAGGATCCGGGAGCGGTGGCTTCTCCTCCGACTTCTCCGGTTTCGGGGATATCTTTGACTTCTTTGGCGGGAACCAGCGCAGGTCCGGCCCGCAGCCCGGTGCCGATCTCTTAATGCGCATGCAGCTCACGCTTGAAGAAGCAGTGGCAGGAGCAGACAAGGAGATCGAAGTCCTGCACAGCGAGGCCTGTTCCGCATGTGCGGGATCGGGCAGCGAGACAAAAAAGACCAATGTCTGCCCGCGCTGCGGGGGCAGCGGACAGATGCGCCAGACAGCGCAGTCGGTATTCGGCCAGTTTGTCCGGATGACTCCTTGCACGATGTGCGGCGGCCGGGGCAAGATCCCGGAGAAGCAGTGCCACAGCTGCCACGGTACCGGGCACACCCGGATAAAGCGGAAGGTCTCGGTTCATATCCCTGCCGGTGTGGACAGCGGGATGCGCCTGCGCATGGAGGGGTACGGCGAGGCCGGGGAGTACGGAGCCCAGAACGGGGATCTCTTTATCGAGATGTACATCCTTCCCCACAAGCGGTTTGAGCGGACGGGCGACAATCTTGAGACCACGGTCGAGATAACGCCGACACTTGCGGTGCTCGGGACGACTGTTGAGATCGAGACCATCGACAAACGCCACATCGATCTGAAGATCCCGGCGGGCATCCAGTTTAATACCGCACTCAGGATCGCCGGCGAGGGTGTGAAGCGACGCGGGAAACCCGGCGATCTCCTTGTCCGGATAAAGATCGTCACCCCCAGGGGGATTACGGGCGAACAAAAAGAACTCTACGAGAAACTCGCCGAACTTGAGGGGCATATCAGCAAAACCGGCGGGATCTTTTCCGGGATCATGGGAAAGAAGAAAGGAAAGAAATAATTTTTTTTTAATCGGGTTTCCCACCATCTCCTGTTTTCATCCGCCACTTTACGCAGGTATTTCTGGGCTCGCGCCTATTTATAAAAAAGATGAAGCTCCTTTTTGAGCTGTCCGGTGAGAACCCTACCCTGCCGTACGCCGAGATCGAATGCGTCGCATCGGTCACAGATACAAGGTTGCAGGTTGCCGTTGCTGAATGCCCGGTACCGGCTGCGGCCCGGCGCCTCGCGATGACGCATGTCGTGCTTGAGTACCTGGGCGAATGTGCCCCGGATATCTCCTCGTTCAGGCAGCTGCTTTCCGATCTCTCCCTTACCGCCGATCAGCCGTTTGCCGGCCGGGCAAAACTTGTCCACGAGGGTTGCCAGGAAAAAAATCCCTGTTCGCAGCGGGAGTTTGAACGACTGATCGGCACCATGATCGCCGGGCCGGTCCAGCTCATCAACCCGGTTGAGGAGTACCGGGCGATCCTTTCACAGGACCGGTGTTATTTCGGCAGAGTCCTGTACCGGATCGATCGCGGGGCATACAACGAGCGCAACCCGGGCAAACGCGAATTTTTCCATCCCGGGGTCATGATGCCACGGATGGCACGGACTCTCGTCAATCTCTCGTGTGCAGAGGCCGGGACGACAATGCTTGACCCGTTCTGCGGGACCGGCGGGATCCTGATTGAGGCAGAGATGCTCGGGCTCCGTGCCGTGGGAAGTGACTTTGACCCGTTGATGATTAGGGGAAGTAAGGAGAACGTAAAAGAAAGCAATCTTCTCCTCGCCGACACTACAAGGCTCCCGGTAAAGGATTGCAGCGTCGGGGCAGTCGTGACCGATTTTCCCTACGGCCAGTCGGTCTGCATAAAAAAGGCCGACACCATGGAGCACTTGTACCACGACGCACTCGAAGAGTGCAACCGGGTCCTGGTGCCCGGACACCGGGCGATCGTGGTCACGCACCGGGATATTTCAGAAATTGCCAGACAACACATGACGGTGCTCCAGCACCATACTCAGAGAGTGCACAAGAGTCTTACCCGCCATGTCCTTGTGCTCCGGAAATAGTACCTCGGGGCGCATGTGGCAATTCTTATGAGGGAACCATAACCATATATTCCATAACATGAGATCCAGAACCTGTATCCTCGTAATGCTCCTGATTATTCTTGGCATCATTGTCCTCCCGCCGGCCACAGCAGCTGCCCCGACCGATGCTGCAGGATGGGCCGCTCTTGGACATAACCTGACGGATCAGGAAAATTACACAGAAGCCTTCCAGGCGTACGATCAGGCAATCGCCCTTGACCCCAACTATGCGCCGGCCTGGGACGGCAAGGCGGATGCGCTCAACCGTGCAAACCAGTACACCGCTGATCCCCTCGCCACCCTGAACATGGCCCTCGCTGATTCAAACCAGGCGCTGGCGCTGAATACCTCGTCTGCAAACGAATGGATAAACCACGGGCAGATCCTCTATACGATCGGCGCCTATTATCAGAACCAGCTCAATGACAAGACAAACGCAAGTCTGTACTATAATGAACAACTGGATTCCTTTGAAAAAGCAATCACTGTCGAACCGGACAATGCGGACGCATGGTTCAACAAGGCGTATGCCCTCTGCGGCATGGGCCGGTGCAGCGAAGGTGTCGTTGCATTCCAGAAAGTAGAAGTGCTGGATCCAGACTATCCGAATCTCCAGGCCAATCTCAACATTGCAGAAAAACTGGCGGCAACTGAGACGCCGTTTTACATAAAATATGATGTGGAGATCGTGATTGCCATAATTGCAATTATCGGTGCGGCTCTCTGGTTTGTCGCGGTCAGGAAAAAATATTGAGGACAGGAAAAGATCTTTTTTTTTTATTTTTGTTTTTTTTTGTAACGGCCACGGACCGATTGGGTTCACGCCATAACTATGAAAATCGTTACGAGAAAATTTTGAGAGGGATTCCTGCCGGAAAATAAAAGCCGGTAAAATGTGTGTGAAGCAGTCCCCGCCGCGAGCATCCCTCCGGTGTATGGATCGCTGGCACTTCAGATTACCGGATTTAAATCCATGTTCAACATCCGGGACACTGACCTTGAGGAAATGATGCCCCGCCAGTGTAACCAATCCGGGCTCAATACAGCCTCCGATTGCCCTTTCTCCTCCCGAAAAGAAGCCCGTATCGGGCTCTGTTTGAAAACAAGCCCAAATAGGCCGTATTTTGGCAATCGGACAAAATAAAACGTTCACGTATTAGCGTTTGGAGGCCAGATCTGAGCCTCGTATGGGTTTCCGGTCGATCCTAAAAACAGTGGCCCGTAAAGGGCTTCTACGGGCCGTTAAAGGGCATTATATGGGGCCAAATTCGGGCGTATTTTTGCAAACGGGGGCACATAAGAGCACAGATTTTTGGGCATGGAAATCGGACGGTTTTGCGGGCGTTTTTTGGGAAGCGGATTGATGATGAGCTCCGGAGCACGTGCAATAAAAACAAGGGTTTTCCCGGAACCGGAGATCGATAACCAACCCGGATTTTTTTAATATTACACCAGGACTGGTGTGAATTTTTTTGAGGCGTTCACTTTCGAAATCCTGTTTTTTTTTTGTCGCGTGTTTCTGATCGATGCTCGATTGTAATACATTCACCTAAACCGGCGGAGGCACATTCTCACGGCACACCCGGGATTTGACCAGTGTCAGGTACTCAACGCTCTTCTCGTACGCCGCAGGATCCGAGCACTCAATGATCCGGGACGCAGATGCCGGCAGGAGGGAGAGGAGAGAAGTAAAATCAACCGTGCCGGTCCCGCAGGCTGCATGGTCGTCGTTTGTCCCACGGTTGTCGTGAAGGTGGATGTGGCAGGGCCGGCTGTTGCGTGCGAACGTTTCAAGAACATTGTTGAGCCGTGCGTGGCCGACATCCAGCACAAACCCGATGTCCCGGCGTTCCAGCTCAGGCAGGAGATCAGGCTGTCGGAAATGGAGGCACTCCCACGATCCCATATTCTCTATCCCAATCCTGACATCGTGCTCCCGCTGGATGAGGGAGAGCGCGTCAAGTGACTGCAGAAGTGCAGCACGGGATATCGCGTACATGTTCTCCCATGGATAATATCCCGGGTGCACCACGAGTGTCTCCGCGTGGATGCTGTCGCAGATCCCGCACAGCTCATCGATTACGTCAAGCCCGGCATTACGGATGCGGTCATTGGTACTTGCGAGATTAATATCTGAAAGCGGGGCATGGACCGAGTACCGGGCATTCACGGATGCACAAGCCTCGTGGTACCGGAAGAGATCGTGGAGTCCTTCCGAAACGATCTCGATGCGATCAGTCTTGGTGCGGACAAATGCCAGCGCCTCGGAGAGGGGCAGGTTCATGCAGCAGAAGGTCGAACAGCCATAGAAAATAATGGATTTCATAATTTTTCACCGGTTTTATGCAGGCCTCCGGGGATCGGGACGATCACCGGCTTTTGAGTGACCGGGTGGATGCTGACCGATGCATCGAGATCAAAGATGGTTCGCAGCATTTCCGGGGTCAGGATTTCCTCTGGTGGACCGGCCGTTACAATCTTTCCAGATTTTATCACCACGATTTCATCGCAGAAGTACGCAGCGAGGTTGAGGTCGTGGAAGACACCGATCACCGCGATCTCTTCTGATAATTTTTTGATGGTCGCAAGGATTTCCACCTGGTGGCTGATATCGAGATGCGAGGTTGCCTCATCGAGAAGGAGGTGACGGGGCTGCTGGGCGAGCGCCCGGGCGATGATCACGCGCTGGAGTTCCCCGCCGCTGATCTCAGTGATCGGGCGGTCGGCAAGGTGCGCGATGCCGGTCAGTTCCATAGCCTTGCAGCAGATGAGGTCATCTTCAACGGTTTCTTTTGAGAACCGGCCGATATAGGGATACCGGCCCATCAACACTACGTCTCCTACGGAAAAGTCAAACCCGGTACCGGTCTCCTGCGGCACGACCGCAAGCAAGCGGGCAAGCTCGCGGCTTTTCATCTGGTCAAGTGGGACAGTATCAAGGGTAATGATCCCGGCCGAAGGTTCGAGCACCCGGCTTATCGTTTTTAACAGCGTTGTCTTCCCGGAGCCGTTTGGCCCGATGATCCCGACAAACCGTCCCTTGTCCGCAGCAAACGTGATCGCATCGAGCACTTTCTTTGCCCCGTATTTCACGTCCAGGCCGGCAATGTCGATCATGCGGAGTACCTCCTCTTTAAAAGCCAGATGAAAAACGGTGCCCCGAGAAATGCGGTGACAACCCCGACGGGGACCTCGTTACCCACTGTCCGCGCTATGGTATCTGCAAGGACAAGAAGGATCCCACCGGCAAGCATCGAAGCCGGGAGGAGGAAGCGGTGGTCCGGGCCGACTGCGAGCCGGACAATGTGAGGTATAATGAGGCCGACAAACCCGATGCAGCCGGCTATGGCAACACAGATCCCGGTGACAAGCGAGCTGAGTGCGAGGAGAATGATCTTGAGGCGGTCGACGTTTACGCCCAGATGGATCGCATCGTCTTCGCCCATAGAGAAAATATTGAGCTCGCGGGAGAAGAGGAGCAGAATAAGGGAGACGGGGATGACGGCAAGCCCGAGCAGCGCATCGCTCCACGAGATGTTCCAGAACCCTCCCATGAGCCAGAAGAGGATCTGGTGGAGGTTCTGGCCCGAGGAATACATGATCGCGGAGAGGATTGCAGAGAAAAACATCGAGATCGCGATCCCGGTGAGGAGCAGTTGTTCGGTTTTTACTCTCCCGCCTTTCTGCGCAATGCCGTACACGAGAAATGACGCAATCAGGCAGCCGGCAAAGGCAAAGACGCTGTGGAATGCCCCGCCGATAAGGACAATGGCCAGGCTTGCCCCGAGCGCCCCGCCGGACGATGTGCCAAGGAGATAGGGGTCGGCCATGGAGTTCCGGAACATTGCCTGCATGACCACGCCGGCCGCGGCAAGGCCGGCACCGACCAGCATCGCAGCAATCTCCCGGGGGAGGCGGATGTCAAAGAGGATAAGCGAGGCCGTGTCGCCGCCCGGCATGCCGAGGAACGGGATGCCCGCCGGCCCAAACCCGGTGCTTACCACAAGCACCGCTGCTGCAAGCGCAGCAAGTCCCGTGATCACCGCATACCCCTTATGCATGTGATTAAATTATGGTTGATTTAAGTAAAATAGTATTGTGTTTTTTGGGGAACATGTAAAAAACCATCAGTACGATATCACGGAAAGGTTCAGGATCTTTTCTTATCAGGTCAACGAAAAAAAGGTGGCAGCAACAAGTCTTGTTATAACCCGATGGGTCACATTTTTTTTCCACAACCCCCTGATACCTTGCTGATGCTCTCTGCGAGATCGGTGCAATCTCCCAGAGATTCAAGGACACCGGACAGTTTCCTCCGGGCCGGATAATATTTTACGATGACTTCGGAAAAACTCGTGGTCTCTTTGTTCTTGAGGCTCTTTCACCACTCGTAGGTTTCTTCCGTGATGCAGATGGTTTTCATGGGCCTGTTTTAATTTCTATGTACGTATTCCTGAATTTAATTCCGCGTATGCCCGATATGACCCCGCCCACTTATTCCGGCAGAATGTGTCCCCGTAATTATCGCAGCCGCCGCAGGGCACAAACCATCCCGGCTGCGAGCGCGGCAAGTGCCGGCACGGCCTCAAACCCCGGAGATTTCGGTGTTGTTGCTGCGGCCCCTGCTCCGGTCCCTTCAGCATCGTGGATGTCTGCTGCAACGATCTCAAGGGCGTCAACGATCCGTGGTCCGCCCCGGTCAACCATGTCCGAATCAATTACGTAGACATGGTGATTTTTGATAGCAGCGACATTGGCAAACCGGGTATCATTTTCCATGGCAAGCGCAATTGCGTCCTCGTTGCCACCCATCCCGGTACCAGAGTTGACGATCAGGATATCCGGGTCCGCCGCGACAAACTCCTCGGCGCTTACGGTTGCCCAGTACTGCTTGTCAGAAAACGCATTGGTTCCCCCGGCCGTAGTGATGACCTCGTCCTGGAACGTCCCGTTCCCGCTCACGTACAGCGGATCGTTCCAGACGACATGGGCAACTTTCGGGTGGATGGTCATGGCCGAGGCGTTCTGTTCGACCGCATCGATCCGCGCCCCGAGCGAGGTTCCCAGAGCCGTAGCATTATCCTCTGTACCGGTTGCGTAACCGACCATGGTAATATCGTTAAGGATCCCGGTGATATTTTCCGGGTTTAAGGTGATCACGGTCTGGTTAAGCGCATTGAGCTGGTTGACCGCGTCGACGCCGTTCCCGTACGATGCCACGATCAGGTCGGGCTTCTGTGCTATTATCTTTTCAACGCTGACCGTGCTGTATCCCCCGATCGAGGGCTTTGTTTTTGCCTCGGCGGGATAGTCGCAGTAATCGGTCACGCCGACAATGCGATCTCCAAGGCCAAGCGCAAAGAGTATCTCCGTGTTTGCCGGGGCAAGCGAGACGATCCTCTGCGGTTCACCATGGATAGTGACGGTGGCGCCGGAATCATCGATGACGGTGCGTTCGAACGCGGCGGTTGTGTTGGCCGGTGCTGCGGCCTGTGCCGGGACTGCTGCGATGCAGAGAATAGCAAGGAGAAGGAGAATAATAAGGTTGGGTGAGGATTTCATTGCTATCAGATCCAATATTGTCAGGTTTGAGGAGTTTGACGATTGCTTATGCCCCATGGTTGACGATACCCCTCTCATGATCGAGAACATACCGTACAAAATTGTCCGGGTCGCTGAAAGGTCCGGCCGCAATCGGGATCTCTTCTAAGGGATCGGATCGCATCATTTTCATGGTCATTTTTTCCTTGAGAGAATAGGTGTATCGTACCTCCAGCAGATTATCGTACCCGTGCAGACCGGGGTGATGAGACGGGTTATATGCCACGGCAACTGCCCATCGATCATCGAGCATATCAAGGTAGATTGTTGAGATAAGAATCCTGTTATTCTTCCTGATCATCACTTCATCTTCGAATTTTCCCACCGCCAGCCGGGTTGCCGGTTGCGGGTTGATACCATAAAATTTTGCCATGTCAGATCCCTCGTATAATTGTCATCAATTCTTGATATCTGCGGGAAACCATCCGCTGTAATTCTTTCTTTGCAGGAGATTCCGGCACATACTGAGTATCCTAGTGCCAACACTTTTGCCTCCATCTTTCAAAAAAATGGTTAGGGATAGAAAGTGCTGGTGCGGCCCTCTATGGTTACTGCGTAAGGTAGAGTTCCCCGCTTGAGATAACCCGGTCGCTGGCTTTGTCAATGACTTTGTACTGAAGTTTTGTGCCAAGATATACGCCAAAACCATGTGCCGCCCCAACCGGCTCCCAGGTAATTTCCGGACCATAAGTACTCGAACTCCAAGTAGAGCCCCCCGGGTATGTAACCGCCAGTGCATTGCCATCGGCATAGAGCATGAATGCATCACCCGGTGCGATTGTAGTGTCTGATAGTGAGGTATTTCCAATCTTCTGGAAGTACCCTCCGTTCGTGATTCCCGGTGTCAGGATGCTCCCGGGATACGT
>CAYVTY010000032.1:0-24310 GCA_964454995.1 uncultured Methanoregula sp. | reverse complement strand
TTCCATACTTATTTTTGTTGTTATACGTTCGGGAGTTATACTTTCGGAACTACTGCGGAAAGACTCCTGGTGAAAACAGCCGCAAATCTACGGCGGGAAAAGAAAAAATGGGGATGAGGAACGGGCGGGGCACACCATGCACGTGATCACAGAACCGCAGTCTTTATGTCGCCACCGTTTTTATTCACTAGAGAGTACATGAGCAAAAAATGCGGAAACTGCGGCGCCCCCGCACCCGACAACAATTCGCGGTTCTGCGACCTGTGCGGGTCGCCGCTCATAGAAGAGCAGGCGCCTGGATTCCCGGTCTGTCCTGCGTGCGGGGCCCTTGTCTCCGATAAGAAAGCACAGTTCTGCGATGTGTGCGGCGCATCGCTCGCAAAAAAGGTCTGCCCGGTCTGCGGAACCCCGGCTCCCGCCTCGCACTCGAAGTTCTGCACCCGGTGCGGCGCCACGTATGTACCGGTTATTCCAAGTACCCGGGTTGCAGGCGCCCCGGCGTCCCCACCAGCCGCTCCTGCACCACTCCCTTCACATGAACCTGCGCCCGTACCCGTGGTCGTCAAGCTCAAGAAAAGCCGGCTGCCGGTGCCGGAGGATCCATCTGAAGAGTGGGACCCATGGTCGGACGGTGACCCGACGTTCGATGTCCAGATGGCGCAACCCGAGGAGCCGCCGCAGAAGCAGTACGCGCACCTCCCGCTTGTTGCCGATGAGCTGGCACGGCCCGCAGAGACGGCCACCTACCAGGAGTCACCGCTTTCCATGCCCACATCCAGAAAAAAGTATTCCCACCTTCCCCTGATCGCAGACGAACTAAAAGAAGATGCAAAACGCCGTGATGGTCTCAACGCAATGGACAGCGGGCACCCCGCACAAAGCGGAAAGCAGGGGAAAAAGAAAGGCATGTTCGGGTTCAGGTAACCCACCAGATACCGCATAAAAAAACAGATTTGACCGGGTGCTTTTTTTAGTTTTCACAGAAACCCGGGTTCACGCAAAGTACCCGACGATATTACGGAAGATCGCCATGTTGAGCGATTCTTCAGGGATACGTTCCCCGCTCCGCCGCATCTGCTCCCTGATGAGCGGCCAGTCGTAGAGGTTCGTAAACTCCATCGCCCGCTCGGGATGCGGCATCATGCCGAGCACCCTGCCGTCAGCCGAGGTGATGCCGGCAATGTCCTCGACCGAGCCATTCGGGTTGAAAGGATATTCACCGGCCGCCGGGCTCAAATCCTCCCGGCAATAGGTAAACGCGACCTGCTTGTGCTTTTTGATACGCTGGAGGGTTTCCGGGGAGCAGGAGAGATTGCCTTCACCGTGGGAAACCGGGCACCAGAGTTTTTCAATACCATGCGTCCAGAGGTTGTCGGCCGCAGGCCGGATCGTCACAAACCGGCATTCAAGCCGCCCGCCCCGGTTGGGCATCAGGGCGATATCCCGGGAGTACTTTTTGTCAAACGCGGGCACGAGCCCGAGGTTTGCAAGAATCTGGAAGCCGTTGCAGATCCCAAGGACCAGGTTATCGCCGTCAAGGAACTCGAGGAGATCGTCCCAGAGGTTGTTTCTCACCCGGTTCGCATATGCGTTCCCGGCACCGGTATCATCCCCGTAGGAAAATCCGCCGGGGAAGATGAGCAGCCGGTAATCCGACAGGCGCTGTCGTCCTGCAATCAGGTCGTTGATGTGGACGATATCGGAGTCCATACCGGCCCGGAGGAGTGCCTCCCTTGTCTCCATCTCGGAGTTGATCCCGTACCCGCTCATGACAATGGCTTTTTCCGGGATCATGCTGTGTTCGGGTTTCCTGCCCTCTGCCGGAGCCATGACTGCCATATCAGAACCCCCCAAACGGCGCCTTGTATGCCGATTCAAGTTTTGAAAGTTCCTGTTCGAAAAGAAGCGTCCGGCCCGTGATCCGCAGCCGGCTGCCGCCCGTTTTCCCAAGCAGCACCGCATCGGCACCCATGATCCGCTCGAACTCACGCTTGTGATCCGGTGCAACCGTCACCACGAACCGGCCCAGGGACTCCGAGAAGAGGAAATAGTCCGGGCGCAGGGAAGACGGGATCGTAAGATCCATCCCGAGCCGGCCGGCAACTGCCACTTTTGCAAGGGCGACGCCAAGGCCGCCGTGGCTGACCGGGAATGCCGAGGCCACCCGTTCGTGGGAAATCGCCTCATGAAGCCGCAGGTACCGGGCCTTCGCCGCTGCCGCGTCCAGCTTCGGGACCGTGTTCCCGGTATACCCGAGATGGGCAAAATACTCCGAGCCGCCAAGTTCCTCCACAGTTTCCCCGATAACGTACACGAGATCGCCTGCGACTTTCGCATCGATCGAGACCGCCTTTACAACATCCACATGGACGCCGATGGAGGAGATAAGGAGCGTGGGGGGAACGGAGACTTTGACCCGGTTGTTCTCCACATCGTATCCCGAAAAATCGTTGAACATGCTGTCTTTTCCGGAGATAAACGGTGTGCCGAACACTTTTGCATAATCATAACATCCCTTTGCGGCCTGTTTGAGCTGCCAGAGCCGTTCCGGTTCGTCAGAAGAACACCAGCAGAAGTTATCGAGAAGCGCGATCTCATCAGGAGAGATACCGAGCGCCACAAGGCCACGGATCGCGGTGTCGATGGCAGCCCCGGCCATGCAGTACGGGTCGATCTCAGCGTAGGAGGGGAACAGCGCCTGCGACAGGCCCACGGCCTTTTTCGATCCGGGGACCACTTTTGTCAGCGTTGCCGGTGCCTGCACCCGGCCTTTCCCCTGTACCGGCCCAAGGACATGGCCGCCCTGCACGGTATGGTCATACTGGATCGTCACAAATTCCGTGGAACAGATATTCCTGCGGCCAAGCATCGCCGACACCAGGTCGTCGAGCCGTGCCGGGCAGGGCAGAGCCGGCTCGGGATTGTGAACGGTTACCGGTTTTGTCGCAAGAATTTTTTTGGGCAGGCCGTCGTGGAGGAACGATAATTCGACATCCATCCCGACAATTCCCTGGCACTCGACAATGCACCGGCCCGTGCCGGTGAACTCACCGATGACCGTCGCTTCAACCTCCCGGCGCTTTATGAGACCCATGAACTCGTCAATTTTCTCCGGTGGGACGGCAAGCGTCATGCGCTCCTGCGACTCTGAGATCCAGATTTCCCAGGGGGCCATGCCGGGATACTTGAGCGGGACCTTGTCAAGGTCGACCCGGCAGCCGTTGCTCTCTTTTGCCATCTCGGCAACCGAGCAGGAGAGACCGCCGGCCCCGTTGTCCGTGATGCTCCGGTACAGACCAAGGTCGCGGGCCTCCTTGACTAAAACATCCGAGAATTTTTTCTGCGTGATCGGGTCCCCGATCTGGACAGCTGTCACCGGGCTATCCGGGTCGAGCGCCTCTGACGAGAATGTTGCACCGTGGATGCCATCTTTTCCCACCCGGCCGCCGACCATCACGACCAGATCGCCGGGCTCGGCCTTTTTCTCGTAGAGTCTGACACCGTTTGCCTCTTTTGGCATGACGCCAACTGTCCCGGCAAAGACGAGGGGTTTTCCCGCGTACCGGTTGTCAAAGTAGCAGAATCCCTGCGGCGTCGGGATACCCGAGCAGTTCCCGCCCACGCCGACGCCGCGGACAACACCGTCAAGAATCTGCCGCGGCGAAAGCACCGGGTTCTTCTTGTCTTTTCCCCGGAACAACCTGATGTCCGCTGCCGGGTCACCGACGCAGAAACCATAGATGTTCATGCAGGGTTTTGCGCCAAGGCCAAATCCGATCGTGTCCCGGTTTACTCCGACGATTCCCGTGAGTGCCCCACCAAACGGATCGAGTGCCGAGGGGGAGTTGTGGGTCTCGACCTTGTGGGTCACAAGAAACTCGTCATCGAAAATTATCGCGCCGGAATTGTCCGTAAAGACCGTCACGCAGATATCGCGGTCGCCTTTTTCCTTCCGGATCTCGTTTGTCGCGGCCTGGATGTACGTCTTGTACAATCCTTTTGGCACGTCGTCGTCCATTGCAGAGGCAAAGATCGTGTGCTTGCAGTGCTCGCTCCAGGTCTGGGCGAGCGATTCTATCTCCATATCGGTCGGCCACCGCCCGATCTCGTCAAAATAGTCCCGGATCGCGTGGAGCTGGGCAAGATCGAGAGCAAGCGGCCCCCGGCGCACGCCGGTTTCGGGATCCACGATTCCCTCTTTCCCGAGGCGTACGAGATCCTCGTCTGGTATTTCAAGGTCTACAAGGCCGACATTCCGCATCTCGTGGAGCTGCACCCGGGGGACCACCCGGTCCATCCCGGTATCCCCGTAATCCTGCCGTGTTTTGATAATGACACGGTTCACGAGCGGATTTGCGAGCGTATCGCCAAGCCGGGTTATCGTCTCAGGGGGGAGATGCCCACGGACAAAATAGAGCTGCGATGAATAGACTGCATCACCTTGTGAGAATTTCACCCGGCAATAATCCTCGATCGTCTGGCTTGCCGTGGTTCCCACGTTGTCGGTTACGCCCGGCAAAAACCCGACCTCGATCGCGTAATCGAAAAATGCCGTTGTCGCTTCGTCCACCACAAATTCCTGGACCACCGGGTTTGACAACCGGGCACCGATCTCATGGAGTTCATCGCGGGTGAAATCCCGGGAGCCGGTTGCTATCGTGTACACATCGACCAGCTGCAGCTCGTCGACCAGAAACCCGAGCGTCCGGATCCGATCCGTACGGATTTTCAGGCGGGGATCTTTTTTATAGTGAACTTCTATGCGGTGGACAAAAGAAGCCATGCGTACTGGTGTACCGTAAAAGAAGAAAATACGTACCGTCCCGGCAGGGAGAAAGGTTACCCCGTGCAGGAATCCTGCCGGGCACCCCCCCGATGCATGAACAAAAACTTATTTTTCCGCACGGGCGACGGTTATCGGCTCGATCATCGCGCTGATGGTAAAGTCAAACGGTACGACACCGATCCACCCGGCCCGCTCGAACATGTCCTGGAAGCAGACACCGGCCACTTTTGCTTCCGGGTGGCGTCCTGCAAGGTCCCGCACCATTTCCTTTGTCGTCGGCATCAGCGGCATCGCAAGCCCGCCCATGATCACAATCACCTTTGGCGAGATCGCGACGTGCTCGCCCGAGGCTTGCATCCCCACATCGGGAACGTCCCGGATCGCCCGGGCCTTGCTCTCGTCCAGCAGCGGTACGAAGACCTGTCGGAGATGGAGGCCGCGGATGGCGACGGCCAGTAACTCGACAAACGGCGTGCAGGTCCCCACGCACCCGTAGTAGACGACCTGGTCGCCCTCTTTGAGGTTGAGGCTTTTGATGTACTCTTTATACGGGCGCAGGATGCCGGGGATGCCGCGAAGGGCCTCTTGTTCTTCCATGGATCAACAATCCGGCGCAAAAGCGTATTAAGAATTCCGAACCGGTCCGGCCAACAGCCGGATTTTTACCGGAACCGATCGTCGGATCGCGTATCCCGTGCGTTCTTTGCCACATGCGTAAACCACCCGCAGCGGGTATTGGGATACGAATCGAACGCCGGGATATAGGGCTTGATGTCCAGGAGCGGCGTGCCGTCAAGGATGTCAACATCCTCGATCGTGATCACGCACCCTTCAATGCCAACGAGCCGGACGACAGAGAGGCCGATCGCGTTCGGGCGTTTGGGCGACCTCGTCGCAAAGACACCGTGGGGTGCGGGGTCGAGGAACGGGGTGACCGTCAGGCTGTATCCCGTGCACCGGTGCAGGGCGTAGAGCAGGATAATGTGGGAGAACCCGTCGAGATCTGCAAGACCTCCACAGAGGTCGCTCCTGAGTTCGATCGTGCCCCTGACCCCCCGGGCCCCAACCGGCTGGATGGGCATACCGGCAATATCCGTGTACGGCGAATGGATCGTGCCGATCGGTGTGTAAGAAAAGGCCGGGCCGGTCGCATCGTGCATGAATTACTATTCCGGGCTTCCGGGTAAAAAATCCCGGTGGTCACCGGGCCGGGAACTACTTTAGGTATAACGGACAACGCTCCTAAAGGGACGGCGGCATGGGACGGGGAGCATTTTTCAAGACAGATGATCTTGCGATCATCAACGAGGATATCTTTGCCACAAAAAAAGTCCCGGCAAAAAACATCGATCTCGTGGTCACGTCGCCGCCATACAACGTGGACATCAAGTACAACACCCATGATGACCATGTGACCTATGCGGAGTACCTTGATTTTTCGAAGCGCTGGATGAAGCGCTGTTACCGCTGGCTCAGGGACGACGGCCGGTTCTGCCTCAACATCCCGCTCGACAAGAACAAGGGAGGCCAGCAGAGCGTGGGTGCCGATCTCACCACGATCGCAAAGGAGTGCGGCTTTGCCTACCATTCCACGATCATCTGGAACGAGGGGAATATCTCGCGCCGGACCGCATGGGGTTCGTGGGCGAGCGCGTCTGCGCCGTACGTGATCGCTCCCGTGGAACTGATCGTGGTGCTGTACCGTAATTCTTGGAAGAAGACCAGCGGCTCGCACCAGTCCGATATCACGCGGGATGAATTTCTCGCATGGACAAACGGGCTCTGGACATTCAACGGCGAGAGGAAGTCAAGGATCGGCCATCCCGCTCCCTTCCCGGTCGAGCTGCCGCTGCGGTGCATGAAACTCTTTTCATTTGTCGGCGATACCGTGCTCGATCCCTTCATGGGCAGCGGGAGCACGCTTGTTGCCGCTGCGCAGTGCAACCGCAAAGCGATCGGGATCGAGATCGACCCGCATTACTGCGAGATAGCGATGCAACGGATCGCGGATGAGGGACGGCGGGAATAAGTTGGCGGGAAATCCTAAAATTCGCCGACTAATTTTCCAAACACGCAAAAAATTACGATGCCCTCCCACCTCAGGGCCCCTCACGGGGCACGGCGGGGCGAGTGCGGTTCTCCCATCCCTGATCCGCCGCGGGGGCTTCCTGCCGGGGGCGGCGGCACTCCTCGCTCGTGGGGGTATGGGGGCATCAGCCCCCATCTTTATGATCCCTGTCCCAAAATCCGGATGCTCCGTCCCGGCCCTGCCGTACTTTCCCGGAAAAGTTTCGATCATGAGTTGAGGATTCCGGAAAATGTTCGGCTCAGCAGCTGGAGATTTCCAAAAAAGTCCGATGAAGTTATCGAACTTTTGTAAAAAAATCCGGCAAGGTTGCCGGACTTTCTCAAAAAAGTTCAGCAGGGTTGTCACGTTTTTGTAAAAAAGTCCGGTAAGGTTGGTGAAAATTTTAAAAAAATTTTAATGACATTACCGGTCTTTTCAAAAAAAGTCCGCGAAGGTTACGGAAAATTCCGGAAAAACTACCTTCCGGCAGCCGGAAATTCCCCCGGTTTCACAGCCCCCTTAAATCCAGACCATTAAAACCCACCATTTCAAAAAATACGCCCATTTTGAGCCCCATATAATGCCCTTTGCTGCCCCGTATTCGCGTTCTGGCAGCGATCATTTTTCGGATAGTAAAAGTGCCCATCAGGTATGAGATTTGCCACTACAACCCCGTTATCGAGTCCGTTTTAATTTGTCCGTTTTCGAAAATAAGCCCGATTTGAGGAGATTCTGAAACGGAGCCCGATACGGGCTTCTTTTTGGCGGGTCGGGGGGTTATCGGGGCTCAAATTGAGCCCGGATTGGGTCAGGGGGACTGGTGGGATGTGGGGGGAAATACACCCAGGACAGGGTTTCCGGTCTGGGAGCAACTGGAGCCCGCCACTCCATCACTCACTCCATCACTGCGTTCACAGTTTTATTTTCCGGAATGCATACGTCCCGATGAGGATCATCGCAAGGGAAAATATGCTGATGACGAGAAGATCGACGCCGAGGTTGAACCGGTGCAACCCGATGAGCGTCCCCCGCAATCCGTCCACAGAATAGGTTGCAGGGTTGAGCAACACGAAAGGGGTAAGCCATCCCGGAAGATTTTCGATGGGAAAGAGAGCCCCGGAGAGGAAGAACATCGGGAATATCAGGAAGCTGCTGATGAGCTGGAACCCTTCAGGGCTCTCCATCTGCGAGCCGATGATAAGACCGATGCTGACAAGTCCGACCGTTGTCACGAATAAAAAAATACACGCGATGACGACCGAAACAACAGAGAACGTGATCCCGGCAAGCACACCGGTCACCGAGAATGCGTAGCCGATCAAGAGCAGGATGGCCGACTGCAGGAGCGTATCCGTGGAGCCCCCGAGAATCTTGCCGATAAAAATGGATGTCCTGGACATCGGGGATACCAGGACTTCTTTTAAGAAATCGATTTTTTTATCCCAGACAATATACACGCCGAAAAAAACCGCCGAGAACAAGAGCGACTGGACAAGGATTCCCGGGTACAGGAACGTCAAGTAATCTACTCCCCCAAACGATAACACGGACCCCAGGCCTCCGCCGATAATCAGGAGCCAGAGTATAGGGTTGATAATGGACGCAACGATCCGGGATCTCTCACGCTGGAAAACCTTGAATTCGCGGTACCAGAGTGCATAGATCCCTTTGAGGTCGCTCATTTTCTCAGTCTCGCCTGCATTGCTTTCTCAGCCCAGCCACCTTCAGGTGCCCCTTCCCGGATCGCCCTGCCGGTATAGTGGATAAACACGTCCTCAAGGGTCAGCGGGCGGACCTCGACAGATTCCACCGGGCCAGTACGGCTAAGGACATCCTGAAGGTGAAGGCTCGCATCCCTGACCGTCACGCTCGCGCCCTCGTCATCCTTTTGAATATCTTTGACATAGTCCAGCCCCGCAAGCGATTCCCGGTTGAAGTTTTTGATCCGTATGCGGATGATGTCGCCGCCAAGATCTTTTTTCAGCTGGTCAGGGGAACCAAGCACAGCGATCTTCCCGCGATCGATGATCGCGAGCCTGTTGCAGAGCCGGTCTGCCTCGTCCATATAGTGCGTGGTAATGATGATGGTGATATTCTTCTCTGTCGCCAGTTTCCTGATATATTCCCAGATGTGCTCCCGGGTCTGGGGGTCGAGGCCGAGCGTCGGCTCATCCAGGAATAAAATTTCAGGGTGATGCATCAGGCCGCGGGCTATCTCAAGCCTTCTCCGCATCCCTCCGGAATATTTCTTGACCATGTCGTCTTTCCTGCCGGTAAGGTCAACGAGCCGGAGAACCTCCGCGATTCGTTCCTCTCGTAATGCAGCATCCATATCGTAGAGGAGGCCGTGGAGCTTCAGGTTCTCGTAGCCGGTCAGCATCTCATCTGAACTCGGGTCCTGGAAGACGATGCCGATAGATTTCCGGACCCGGTCGGGCTCGCGTATGATATCAAAATTATTCACGAGCGCAGTGCCCGAAGTCGGCGGTATTAAGGTGGTCAGCATCAGGAGGGTTGTCGATTTTCCGGCACCGTTTGGGCCAAGGAGACCGAAGACCTCCCCCTTTTCGATCGTCAGGTCAAGGGAATCAACAGCGGTAAGTTTGCCAAATTTCTTTGTCAGGTTTTTTATCTCAATGATCTGCATATGTTCACCGTTACCCTGTTGTTCCTGACAAACCCGGAGATCCCGGACCCGGCCTTGCTGTCAAAATATGATTAACCGTACTGGCTTTCGTTCAGGTTACCCGACTCTGAATATCCCCGCTGCTCCCAGTAGCCCTGGTAGTTGGGATTGTCGGAGAGTTCAATCTCATCGATCCACTTGATCCACTTATATCCCCATTTGTCCTCGGCCACGAGCCGGAACGGAAAGCCGTTTGCGGCAGGAAGGGTCACATTGTTCATCTTGTACGCGATGATGATGTCATTGTCCATGACGTAGCTGAGCGGGAATGATGTCGTATACCCATCGGTGGCATGGAAGATCACCGTATTTGCCCGAGGGTCGGCACCCGCTTCATTGATGAGATCCCGGACAAGCACACCTTCCCAGAGGATCTTCGCAGACCAGCCTTCGACACAGTCGAGCGTGACAACCTTGGAGTAATGCTGGTGGTTGTCGAGGATTTCACGGTACGTCAGATTTTCCGTCTTCAGGGTAAGGCCGGTGACCGTGAGCTGGTAATCGGACTCGTTCACGTACTGGGTGCCGATGATGGCATTCTCGCTGACATCACTGATGGATGAGAGGTCCTGGCCCTGGTAGGTCCGGACTTCAACGGCAGCGAGGCTGGTGGTCGTACCTGAAGACGAGCCGGACCGGAACACCGGGATCAGGAAAATTACGCCAAGAACAATGAGTACGACCGCGATGGCGAGTGCGATCACACGGTACGAAGGGGCGTTCATTGCTTGTTACCTGCACCCGTGATCACATTAAGGTTGAGATCGGGGACGCTGCTGCATTTTGATTGATGGGACAGGTGACGGACATGATCACGGCAAATTCCGGAACGAATCGAAGGTATTAACGGCTTTAATTATAATTATACATTAATGGATGCGCGAGCCGAGCCGACACCCTTTGACCAGAGACTCTTTTTGATCTTCATCGTTACGTTTGCGACGATGACGGCGTTTGAATTTGCGAGCGAATTCCTCTATCCCTACCCGCCCGACTGGCGCTCGAACATTATAACAAGCCTCTTTACAAGCGGACTTTCCGTCATCATTGCCTATTTCCCCCTCAAGGCCTACTATGACAGGAACACCCGGCTTCACACCGAGGTGGAACAACGCCATCACGTGGAGATGGAATTGCGGGAGCGCGAGAAGCGCCTGGTAAGAACCTTTGACCAGTCCCCGGTGGGGGCCGCGATCATCTCTCCCGATCTCCGGTTTATCCAGGTGAATCCGGCCCTGTGCGCAATCACGGGATACACACCGGATGAGTTCCAGGCCCTGCCCTTCTCATCCATCGTTGCTCCCGCTGAAAAGACCGGGATTATGAGCTGCGCTGAGGATCTCAAACGCGGTGCGATCGATCTGGATGAACGCGATATGCAGCTGGTCCGGAAGGATGGGACGAAGGTCTGGGTCCGCCAGTCTGTCAGCCTCATCCGCGATGAAGAGGGCGTCCCTCTCTATTTCCTTCCGATATTCACGGATATCAACGATCTCAAGATGGCGGAGGACGCCCTCCAGAAAACAAACAAAAAACTTTCGATGCTCTCGACGATCACCCGGCATGACATCAAGAACAAGCTGACGGGCCTTGTCGGTTACCTGCAGCTCGTCAGTAACGAAGTGCCCGACGACCCGCCCCTCCGTGAGCATATCACGAAACTGGGGGAATGCTGCGATGCCATCGAACGGCAGATCGTGTTCACCCGGTATTACGAGGAGCTGGGAACAGTGAATGCAGGATGGTACGAGGTGCAGAAGGGCGTTCTGGACATGGCGAGCCAGTTGTCCCTGCAGGGCATTACCCTTGACCCGGGGCTAGCAGGGGTTTCGATCTACGCAGACCCGTTGATCAACAAAGTCTATTATAACCTGATGGAAAACTCGATCCGGCACGGCGGGCATGTCACAAAGATTACGTTTGCCGCAGACGAATCGGAAAAAGGCCTTGTGATCAGCTGTTCCGATGACGGCATCGGGATTCCACAAGGGGAAAAAGAGAACATCTTCCTCCGGGGACATGGGAGTAATTCCGGCCTTGGCCTGTTTTTGATCCGGGAGATTCTCGCGACAACCGGGATCACCATAAAAGCGACCGGGACACCCGGTACCGGTGCACGGTTTGAGATCCTGGTCCCGAAAGGGGCCTACCGGCTTTCCGCCGCGTGATTTTTCATAACGTTTTTTCAGGAGTTTACAAGGATTCCATGAAAAGCCCCCTGCCCATCGCGGGGGATTAAAAAAATAGTTTGTGCTGATGATTATACGACTGCAGCGGGAGTAACCGTTGTGGTTGCGGTGGCCCGGTGGGCGTGCGCAGCTGTCCGGTAGCCCTTCACGATCTCAGCGAACTGCTTGTTGAGCGTCGCGAGGTCCTCGTTTGCGGCCTTGATCGCACTCTCATCACGGCTGGTGAGCGCCGCGTTCAGCGCTGTGCCTTCCTGCTGGATCTGGGTTTCGACTGCCTGTGCCTGCGAGACATCGATGCCTTTTGCGGTCAGGTTCGAAAGCACGCCGTTCCGGCGCTGGTCGTTTGTCGCAAACTCGTCCATGCGGGCAGTCTGGCGGTCTGTCCACCAGGTGTTCTCAAGGGTCTGGAGCGTCGCTGCCTGTGCCATGACCGAGGAGTTGATGCTCGCAGCAAGGGCTTTTCCGGTACCGTTGTACTCTTTGAGATCGCCCTTTGCTGCGGTCATGAAGCTCGTGCGGTCCGTCTTCATCTGCGTTTCAGCTGCCTGGATCTGGTCAGCGGTGGTCATCGACTGCACCGATGAGACGGTGCCGGTGAACTGCGATTCGATGGATGAGAGGTCGCTTGTCCCGGCACCATTGCTGATCGTACCGATGTAGCTGATCGCACCGTCCATCTGTGCCTGTCCTTTTGCCCCGGCATATGCCACGTGGGCCTGCATCGCGGTGATGTGTTCAGGGTTGGTATTCCACGAGGTCCCGTTCACGGGGGCGGCTGCAACCGGCATGACGCCAAGAACGAGGCAGATCAGGCAGAGGCTGCCGACAAGGATAATCTGTGTGTGTTTCATTTTTCACCTGGGTATTGTATGCGTATGATGGTCCCCGTCCTATCCAGGAACGCATCTGTCTCTGATGTTGCCGGCCCGGCGGTATATATTTCCAGGATGCCCGGAGTAGGGCCATTGAACCCATGGGTTAGACCACGTACCCGAACGATTGTCCGGTCAGGTAAAATAAGGGGATTTTTCTTCCCCTTCAAAAAAGAACGTCAGCGGCACCCTTTGCCGACAACAAAGGCTGTATACCCACCCGGGAAATATAATAGATCATGCAATACACAATTGTCCTCGAACCCAACGAGTGCGGCGGATTTGCCGCCCGCTGCGTTGAGATCCCGGGGACTGTTTGCCAGGGTGCAAACAAAGGTGAAGCGCTCGCCCGGCTCAAAGAGGCCATCGGGCAGGTGCAGCAGGCCCAGCAGGCCGACCTGCACCGCACGATCCAGTCTCTTTCGTCCGAGATCATCAGGATCGACGTCGCCGAAGCCGCGTAACCCAAGTTTTCGCACAAAAGGGGGATTTCCCCCACAAAAATTTATAAAATTTTTTCGAGAATTTCCCCTGCGTCCCGCACAAGGAGTGAACATTTTGTGTGGAAGAGATCTTTTTCCCGTGCAGCGGCAAGTTCTTTTGGATCGGCAAGGTTGCATCCGATCAGATCAGTACAGTTAACCGAGTGGTTCCGGCGCAGGAACTCGGTGATGAACTGGTTTGCCACCGCGTAGGTCTTCTCTTTGCCGCGAAGGTCATCGATCTCAGTCCGGCCGTATTTCATCCCGATCACCATGAGCGCACCGGAGACCGCCCCGCAGGTGTTCCCCGTGTGCGCCATCCCGCCGCCAAGCCCGCAGGAGAGCTTAAGCGCAGTGTCGCGATCGATACCGAAGTCCCCGGCAAATGCAGCGCAGACTGCCTGCGAACAGGAATACCCGTTCTTAAAAATGGCTGCCGCCTCGTCAGCCCGTGTCAGAGTCATACTACCGGGGTTGTCGCTTGAAGGCGATAGGCGTATTGGTGAGTCAGGCATCAACGGGGTTCCTGAAACGGTGGCCTGCGGCAGGGCGGGATCTACCTTTTTTTGTGGAGCGGCTAACACTGTACCATCCAGCCGCGCTTTTGTGCGCAAGGAAGTACCATGGCCTTTACCTTTGCCCGGAGGATCCAGCATGCCCCGGCCTCGTTTCTCGGGGAACTTTTCAGGGTCTCTGCCGATCCCTCGATCATCTCGTTTGCCGGCGGGCTCCCGTCATCTGCGCTGATCGATACGGAGGGCATTGCAGCCGCAGCACGGGATGTCTTTACTGCCGATCCCCGGTCTGCCCTGCAGTACTCGACAACCGACGGCTACCTCCCGCTGCGGGAGTACATCGCGGAGCGGTACCGGCGGCGGCTCGGCATCCCCGCGACTGCAGACGAGATCCAGATCGTGAACGGGTCGCAGCAGTGCCTCGATCTCTTCGCGAAGATCTTCTTGAACCCCGGCGACCGGGTGGGCATGGAGCGGCCGGGATACCTCGGGGCGATCGAGGCGTTCTCGCTCTACGAGCCGACTTTTGCGGCCGTGGCGTTCGACCATGACGGGCCGGACCCCGGGGCTTTTACAAAGATGACAAAGGAGACACCGGTAAAATTCTTCTACGGCATCCCCAACTCCCAGAACCCTTCGGGCTGCACGTACTCCGAAGACCGGAGAAAGGAGATCGCAGAGATACTCGAAGGTACGGACACCGTATTTTACGAGGACGACGCGTTCGGGGAACTCTTCTTTGACGGGAAACCCCGGCTGCCGGTCAAGCGGTACCTCCCCGGCCAGTCGGTCATCTCCGGGTCCTTCTCAAAGATCACCGCCCCGGGCATGCGGATCGGGTGGATGTATGCCCCAAAGGAGATCCTCGCAGCGTTCAACACCGCAAAACAGGCAGCCGACCTTCACTCAAACTTCCTCTGCCAGCAGATCCTTGCCCGGTACCTCCAGACAAACGACCTCGACCGCCACATAAAAAAGATCGTTTCGGTCTACAGCAGGCAGTGCCGGCTCATGTGCGACCTCTTCGACGACCTGATGCCCCGGCTTTCCCACACGACACCCGAGGGGGGGATGTTCCTTACCGCAACTCTTCCCCCGGGACTTTCCGCCATGCAGGTTTTCCGCGAAGGGATCGGATGCAAGGTCGCGGTGCTCCCCGGGATGCCGTTTTTCGTGGACGGCGGCGGTGAAGATACGATCCGTCTCAACTTCTCCAATGCCGGTGAGGACCAGATCAATGAGGGCATGCACCGGCTTGCCGGGGTTATAAACGGACTTTCCCGGATATAACGGCAGCCCTGTGCGGGAAACACGGCCAGTCTGTATTTTGCCCCGCATTTTCAGGAATAACCTTTAAATCCCTCTTTTATTTATGCATCATCTGCCAGAACTACTATTACAGGAAGAGATAGTGTGACAAAGAAACTCCTTATACTTGTGCTGGTACTGGCGCTCTGCATGATCGTCGCTGCCCCGCTCGCGGCGGGTGCCGGCTCGTCCGGTACCATTCCGCTGGAACCGGGCCCGGTGATCATCGACACCACCACGGATACCACGGCACCGACGCTCATGCCGACCACGGAGCCAACGACTGAAGAAACCATCACGATCCCGACTGACCCGGTGGGGAGCGAAAAAGGCTGGATCGATGTATACGGTAATGTCGACGGCGCCACCGTGTATTTTGACGGCAGCGCCAAAGGCACGATCACCGGGGGTATCCTGTCGGTGGCAGTTGCGAGCATGGGCACCCCGATACAAACCATAACCGTTTCAAAATCCGGCTACACACAATGGTCGGGCGGACTCTCCCACATGCCATCGGCAAACGAGCATGTCCCAGTCTACGCGACCATCAACCCGCTGACCACGATCCCGACAACCATCCCGCCGGTAACAACCGGGTCGATCTATGCCCAGTCAAACCCGAACGGTGCAGCGATCTACCTGAACGGGAACTTCCAGGGATATGCTCCCTTAAGTATCCCGGACCTGTACCCGGGCACCTACTCGATGAAAGCCACCCTGAGCGGGTACACCCCGGATACCGCGATCATCAACGTGTATGCCGGGCAGACAGCGACCTATTACCCGGTCCTCAGCCTGTCACCCCAGCCCCGGCAGACCGGCACGGTCTACGTGACCTCGAACCCGAATTATGCATCGGTGAGCGTCGATGGAACATATTACGGGAAGACGCCCCTGACCCTTTCCCTGTACCCGGGCAGTCACAAGATCGCAATCAGCCTCGCGGGCTATAACGATTACACGACATATGTCGGGGTCACGGCCGGCCAGTCCCAGAACCTGCCGGTCACGCTGTCGACTGCGAACTTCGGGTCGTTCACCCTCACATCAGTGCCGGGAGCAACAGTGTACATGGACAGCGCTGTAGTGGGTACCACAAACTCCGCAGGGAACTTCCGGCAGACCGGCATCACATCGGGCAACCACCTCTTCAAGGTAACCGCGTCCGGGTACAATGACTGGCTGAACACGGTTTACATCGAGGCAAGCACCGTAACCTCGATCTCGGCATCCCTGACACCCAAGGGCTCCAGCCCGACGCCGGTCCAGCCGACCGGCGGCCTTGCGATCGCTTCGTCTCCCGCAAATGCGGCGGTCTCTGTTGACAACCTGCCCCGGGGGAACACCCCGCTCACCGTGACAGATCTTGTACCGGGCGATCACGTGGTCCGCCTCTCCTCCGATGGCTACCTTGACTATACCACGACGACAACCGTAACTTCAGGGCAGACCGCACCGCTTGCAGTCACGCTCACAGTGGCTCCCACACCGACATCGACCAGTTCCCCGGCCCCTGCACCGGTGCTTGTCGTCGGCGTGCTCGCAGCTGCCCTTCTGATTGAAGGGCATATGAGGAGGCGATCCTGATATGGCACAGGCATGTTCACGTTCAACAAAACTCTGGGTAACGGTACTTGTTGCTGTTATCATTATTGCCGGGCTGACAACGCTTGCGTACACCAGTTCGGATGCAGCGCTCAAAAGTACCGCACAGTTCGGTCTTAAATCGACTGCCGGCGTTATGGCAACGCAGATCAATGCAAGCGAGATCGCGGGCATTAAACCAGGCGATGAAAACTCGACACAGTACCTTGCCATCGCACAGAAACTGCGCACGATGCGCAGCATGAACGACCACATTATCAACGCCTATATCATCACGGTGAACACGACCGACAAGTCGGCCACGTTCCTTGTCGATGACCTGTACCCGCTGGACCCGTCAGGTTCTGCACGGATCGGCCAGGCAGATATCTCGCCAGACAAGATGCAGATCTTCGCCGCGCTCTCAGGCCCGACCGTATCGCCGCAACCGTACTCCGATTCGTGGGGATCGTTCATGTCCGCCTACGCCCCGATCGATGACTCCCTTAATGACTCAAACGGCAACACTGTTGCGGTCCTCGGGATCGATGTGGCCGAGAGCGACTACGTGGCCTCGACCACGCAGGGTACATGGATCATCGTGACCGGCGTGGTCTCCATTGTCATCGTGCTCGGTGCACTCTGCGTCTTTGGCCGCAAACCTGAAGATGCGCCAAAGACTCCCTGATCGGATCTTTTTTTACACAACCTTTTTTTCGCGCTGGGCAGACCGGATACGGCATGATACTGAAACAATCATCCGTGATCCTCGCGGTTCTTGCGTGTGCCCTGATCTTCTCTACCGGATGCACGCAGACGGCCGGGACATCTGCTGCCCCATCGGCAACCGTGACGACACCGGGCGCCGGTTCTCCGGCAACGGCACAGGTCACAACCCTTGCCACATGGGACAAAGTACGGCTCGAAACAACGATGGGCAACATCACGATCGCTCTCGATCCCGATATGCCAGTCACTGCCGGCAACTTCGAAAACCTCACCAAAAGCGGGTTCTATGACGGCGTCATCTTCCACCGCGTAATCGCCGGGTTCATGATCCAGGCAGGCGACCCGACCGGTACTGGCAGAGGCGGGCCCGGCTACACTATTCCCGATGAATTCACGACCCACAACCACAATCTCAGGGGCACGGTCGCAATGGCAAATGCAGGCCCCAACACCGGGGGTTCGCAGTTCTTCATCAATCTCGTGGATAACACCCGCCTCGATACAGGTTACCCGGTCTTTGGGACCGTGACCGACGGGATGGATGTGGCAGATGCAATCGGGAACGTCACCACCGATGAAAACAACCGGCCGGAAACAAACGTGACGATCCTGCACGCAGAGATGGTGTAAAGAGGTTGTCACCGGACGCGAACTGGCATTTTTGTTGGAGGGCGTTGTGGGCCGGGCGGGAGATCCCCGCACCGGGAGCCTTCCCCCACTTTTCGCACAACAAAGAATATCTCTCACATGCAATACTTCCCTTGTAACCATGATACCAGCACAGGAACCCGGTAAACGGGTACGGCTCGAAACGAACATGGGCACCATCACGATCGCTCTTGATCCCGACATGCCGATCACCGCAGGCAACTTTGAAACTCTCGCAAAGAAAGGATACTATGACGGCGTCATCTTCCACCGCGTGATCGCCGGGTTCATGCTCCAGGGCGGCGACCCGACCGGCACCGGCAGGGGCGGCCCGGGCTACGTGATCAAAGACGAGTTTACGGCCCACAATAAAAACGACCGGGGTACCCTCTCGATGGCAAATGCAGGCCCGAACACCGGAGGTTCGCAGTTCTTCATCAACCTTGTCAACAACAACTTCCTTGACGGCAAACACCCGGTCTTCGGGAAAGTTGTCGAAGGGATGGATGTCGTGGACAAGATCGGAAAGACAAAGACCGACATGGAAGACCGTCCAAAAGAGAAAGTCACGATCCTCCACGCGGTCGTAGAGTAAGTGGTCCGGAAAAAAGGTCCGGCAGTATTCTTTTTTTTATGGGTTTTATCACTGGCTCATCGACAGGTTGCGAACTCATTTGCAGTTAACCGGAAGAGATAATCACTTCAGGAAAAAATGCCGGAACTTATACTCTGAAAACCGGTTTTAAACATATTCACTCACACCCGGACACTTAAAACCCTGAAAAATGCGAGGAGTCTCCGCCTCAGGGCCCCTTATGGCACGGAGGGGTATTGGGATTTTTAGTTTTTTTTGGTAATTGATCCGCCGCGGGGGCGTCCCTTCGGGGGCGGCGGCACTCATCGTAACTGATGGCGAAGATAACGATCTCACTGTTTTATCTCAAAAATTAAAAAAAAATAAAGGAATAGCGTTATAACAGGTAAAACAAAAATTTTGGTTTTTCCCGTTTTACCCGGCCTACCGGTTCCTCAAAAGTATTATGGGACCGGGGTAAACCGGTACCCGCCGTTCGGCACGACCATCTCAAACCGTGCGCCTTTGCCCGGTTCACCCGTCTCTTTAATCGTAATGCCCGTGGTGGCAAGAATCTCCCGGATCAAAAACAAGCCAAAGCCGGTATTCTTCCCATACCCGCGTTCGAAGATGAGCATTTTTTCATGCACCGGGATCCCGGATCCATCGTCTTCGCATACGATGACGAGCTCGTTTCCGGTCTCACGGGACGAGATCCGGATGGTCTTCATTGCCTTCCCGCCATACCGCAGGGCATTGTCAACAAGGTTGAAAAACACTTTCTGGAGCAGGGGGTCGGCAATAATTTCAACATTGCTAAGACCGGTAACGTCCAGTGCTGTGCCGGAAAGGTCCAGGCCTGTGACGCCGAGCGTCACGCAATTCTTTACATCCTGCCAGGACGGGGCGCTCACCCCCAGGTCCTCATACTCCTTCGTAAACTCGATCTGGCGCTGGATATTGTGTGCAACCACTTCTTCCTTATCGATGATTTTTTTCAGATCCGGGTCCTGCACGGTCATCTTTGAGAGGTCAATATACTCAAGCAGCGCCGTGAGCTGGTTTTTGATATCGTGGCGGGTGATGCCGGAGAGAAGATTTAACTTTTTATTGGCGAGCCTTATCACTTCCTCCGCCTTTTTTCGTGCGCTTATATCCCGGACAACGGCAAGGATCACATTTCTTCCCTGGATAGTGACGACATGGGTGTTGACTTCCACCGGTATGAGGGTCCCGCTCTTTGTCTTTTGTTCCGTCTCGAATCTCGCCACCCCCAGTGTCCGCTGGTCTTCAAAGACTTTTTCCCGTGGGGGGTTGTGGTATTCCGTGGCAATATCAAGAGGGGATTTTCCCAGAAACTCTTCCCTGGTATACCCAAGCATCCGGCAGGCGACATCGTTCACATCGGAGAACCTGCCGGGAGTGCCGTCTTTCTGAATTTCGTGGAGATAGATCGCATCGGTGGAATTATTGAAGATATCGCGGAACTTCTGTTCGCTCGCTTTGAGTGCCTCCTGTGCCCGCCGCTGTTCGGTCACGTCCTGGATGATTGAATGAAGGTACCGGTGGCCTTCCTGTATGATGGGAGCGCTGAAGACTTCGACGTCCCGGATCTCCCCGCTTTTTTTCCGGTGCCGGAACTGGAACACTGCTCCCTCATCCACCCTCGCGTGAGCCATATCCCTGAGGGTAACGTCAGGATCCTGGATGTTGATCTCCGTGATATTGAGCCCGGAAAATTCTTCCCTGCTGTACCCATAGTAACGACTGGCAGCGGCATTTGCATCCACAAGCCTGCCGGTCTCCGGGTCAACAATGAACATGACGATATTGTTGATCTCAAAGAGGTCCCGGTACCGTTTCTCGCTTTCTTTGAGCGCATCTTCTGCTCCCTTGCGTTCCGAGACATCGCGGAGGATAACAAGGCCGCCGGGCTTGTTGTTGTACCGGATGAGAGCAACCGTAGATTCAACCGGAACCGGTGTACCATCCATCCTCAGGTATACAGTCTCTCCGAGCCCGACCGGTTTGTGCTCTTTTATCACAATCCGGGCCCGTTCATGCACCGCTGCAAGGTACTTCGGGTCAATCCGGTCATAGAGCGGTGTCCCGAGCAGCTGGTCAGCCGATGTGGCTCCCATCAGCCTGACCATGGCCGGGTTGGCATAGACAAACTGCTCAGCGATGGAAATATAAATGGCATCAGGTGCGGATTCAACCATTTTCTGAAAATTCTCTTCATTCTCCCGGAGCTGGCGTTCACTTTGGGCGAGCTCGTTGTACTGCCCGCGCAGTTCCTCTTCGGCAGCGGTGATCTGTTCATACGCAGCCCGGAGTTCTCGTTTTGCATTCCAGACCTTCGTTATATCCCTGAATATGCCCTCAATCCCGGCATAGTCCCCATTCGCATCATAATAGACATGGCTGCTCGTAGAGACCGTAACGAGAGCACCATCCTTCCGTTTCAGCAGGGTCTCCCGGTTAAAGACGGCGCCGCCTTTTTTTAATGCAGCAATGAGATCTTCCCGCTGTGCCGGATCCGCATAATATTCCGTGGCCGGCCGGCCGGTCATCTCTCCTGCATCCGCGTATCCGAGGAGCCCGGCCCCGGAGGGGCTGATCATCACGAGGGTCCCGTGTATGTCCGTGCGGTAATAGACATCCTGGATATTTTCAAGGATCGCCCGGTATTTTTCCTCGGATGCGGCGAGCGCTTTCTGGTTGGCAGCAAGGGAGTCGTACTGCCCCCGCAGTTTCTCTTCGGCGGCAGTGAGCTGTTCATTTGTTGCCGCAAGCTCGGTCTCGGTCTGCTTGCGTTCGGTAATATCGTGAATGATGCCAAAGACCACCCGCTTTTCCGGGTTATACGTGGCGATGGAATGGATATCCCGCAGTGCCCCGTCGGAAGGCCGCCGGATCCTGAAGTCCAGATCATAGGGCTCGCCAGTCCTGATGACGGAGGCCAGCGCATCGTCCAATACCCGCCGGTACTCCGGCAGGGGGATCTTCTGGACCGCGATAATCGGCATCTCAATCTCTGTTACACCATATATGGCAGCGGCATTCTCTGAAGCCAGCATCATTCCGGTGTCAAGGTGGTATTCCCAGTGGCCGACATGGGCCACCACTTCCGCCCGCTTTAACCGGAACTCGCTCTCTGCGAGGAGCCTGTACTGTTTTGCCACAATCTCTTCTGCTTTTTTCCTCACGGTGATGTCCCGGATGGACTCGATCGAGCCGGAGATCTGCCCGTTCTTGTCGTAGAGCAGGCTCGCCTTTCCCCAGAGTGTCCGCGGTTCTCCCCGAGGGCGGGGAAGCACCGTCTCCGCAGCAAGCATCGTACCGTCCCGGACAATATGGGAATATCCGGTGCTCAGTTCCCCGGGTGGCGAGAAGACCAGGTCGATCAGCATCGGCCTTGGTTCCCCATAAAACGGAACTGCATACTCGTAATTACCCTTTCCCATCATGTCGGACGCCGCAATACCGGTCATCTCCTCAAGGGCATGGTTCCACGCGATGACAGTTCCAGCCTTGTCGATGGCAAACGTAGCATCGGGAAGGAAGTTGATGATATCAGAGAGTCTCTTCTCCGATTCGATAAGGGAACGTTCAGCAGTACGCCAGGCTACTGCCTGCCGGATCTTGTGGGCGAGCTCGGCGAACTGCGCCCTTGGATCACCCCCTTTCTGGATATAAAAGTCCGTGCCGTTGTTGATGGCTTCAATGACCACTTCCTCACGGCCCCGGCCGGTAAAAAGGATGAAAGGGATGCTGCCAAACCCCGCCCGGACAGCTTTGAGAAATCCGATGCCGTCCATTCCCGGCATCTGGAAATCTGATACCACGGCATCGTACACATGGTCCCGCAGGGCGTCAAGCCCATCCTGTGCAGATGTTTTTGTATCGATGGAAAATTCTCCGGTGGCCTCCAGGAAAATTTTTGCAACGTCAAGGAGGGTCGGTTCATCATCGACATAGATAACGTGATACATCCAGTGCCCCGGCTCCTATTCGGTAATTAACTGACGGGGAATATAAATGAGTGGGTGCTGGTTTCCCCTTTTTGATTCCCCGTGTGGACAATACTCTGCCCGGAGAGGGCCCAAAGCAACACCTATGTGCCGGGCCGGAGAGAGTATACACGAAGGAAGCGAGCATGAAAAAAATACCCGTCAAAGAAGATCCTGATCTCGAAGACCATTCCACGGGGATCATCGATCACCATCTCGCCCACCGGCCCCGGGCAAAAAAAATGTGGGAACTCCTGACCGGGGATCCTGAGGTGCAGGCCAGCTGGCGGATGGCAAACTATGTCGCTGCGACGAAACTGGGGATGAACGACCACGGCAGGACCCATGTCACGGTCGCCACCGCATCAGCGCTCACCATGCTTGACCTGCTGGACGGTTCGCCGTTTATGCCCGACATCATCACCGGCAAATTCGGGGACCGGGACGACGCGGCGCTCGTGGTGCTGACCGCGATGCTCTGCCACGACCTCGGGAACATGGTGCACCGCGAGGACCACGCGGACCTCGGTTTAGTGCTCGTGATGCCCATCCTCGACCGGCTCCTGCCACAGATCTATAAAGATCCGGCACAGCGCACCGCGATCCGGTCGTTCATCCTCTCTGCCATGTACACCCATCACGGGGTGCCGCGGCCGATCACCATCGAGGCGGCACTCGTCTGCATCGCAGACTCGACCGATATGACCAAGGGACGGGGCCGGGTCGCGTTTGAATCGGGAAGCATCACGATCCACTCGGTCTCAGCGCTTGCCATCGAAAAAGTCGAGATCAAAAAAGGAGCGGAAAAGCCCATCGGCCTTCTGATCCACATGTCCAGTTCGGCCGGGATCTTCCAGGTGCAGGAGATCCTCGCACCCAAGGTTCGGGCCGGGCCGCTTGCGGACGCGGTAGACGTGATAGCGGTGACAACAGAAGGGGCACATGCAGCAGGGCAGGCGATTGTCTCCGGGATCCGGATGCAGGGCGCAAAATTCGTACCCTATACAAAGGGGGATAGCAGCGACCACCGGATCGCCCCGGGTCAAAAAAAGCGGCGCCGATGAAGAGTGCCGGGGGATCTCACCCCTTATGCCGATGGGCTGCCGGTGACGTGGGGACGGAGCGTGCCGATGAAATTCTCGACAGCAGTGAGTGCCTGTTTGCGGTCCTTTGATGAGACGGCCGCACACCCGGCGCCGGGGAAATGCACTTTTGCCTCATCGGGTTTTGCACCGACCGCATCGCACTTGTTGAGGAAGACAACAAACGGGATCTTCTCGGCACCAATCGAAGTATAGAGGTGCTCCACGAACTCATCGACGGGGGATGTTGCATCCACGAGCAGGATTGCCCCGTCCATGCCTTTCCCGATGATCTCCCGGGCAAACTCGAAACGCTCCTGCCCGGGGGTCCCGTACAGGTAGACTCTTTTTTCGCCGAGCTGCACCCGGCCGTAGTCGAGGGCGATGGTCGTGGTGCCACCCGAACACTCGGCCTCGATGTGCTTTGCCTGCGGGTCGAGCGTCTGGATCAGCGTGGATTTCCCCGCCCCGAATGCACCAAAAACGACTATCTTGTACTTTTCGTCTGCCATTATTGTACGATAGAGGCGGGGGGTGTTTACTGTTTCGGTCTGGCAGGATGAACCATGAAGGCCGCAAAAGTTCCCTTCGTTACCATCACCGGGGAGGGAGAGGGGGTGTTTCGGGCAAGGAGATTCCGGCTCCAAAAGAGATCGCAGGGGCTCTCGTCCGGCACAACAAAACCACCCTGATTCCGGGGCGGGTAAAAATCATTACAGAATAAATCCTGCAGGATTAATAAATTTTATTAACACTCACTCCAAATCAAAGTGA